>JANNRA010000001.1:0-23449 GCA_031401035.1 bacterium
GGACACTTCCGCGGCGGAAGTGCCCGTTTCGCCCCAACGTCCCCCTTCTACTTAGCAGCCGCCGCTGGCGGCGTTGACGGCCGCGATCAGCTCGTCGATCGTCACGCGACCGTTGCCGTCGCGGTCGGCGGCGCGGCAGGCGGACACCGGCAGAACGCCGGTGCTGACGTTGACCGCGGTGACCAGCTCGTTGATGGCCACGACGCCGTCGCCGTTGCAGTCGCCAGGGCAGGGAATCGGCGTCGCGGTCGGACTCGGCAGCGGCGTTTCGGTGCGCGTCTCGGTGGCGGTCGGCTGCGGGGTGTCGCTGGCGGTCGGTGTCGCGCTCGCGCTCGCCGTCGCGGTCGCCGTCGCCGTCGAGGTGCGCGTGGCGGTGGCGGTGTGGGTGGGCGTCCGCGTCGGCGTGTTGGTGGCGGTCGGCGTGGCGGTTGCCGTCGGCGTCGCGGTGGCGGTGCCGGTCGGCGTCGGCACTGGCGCCTCCGGATCGACCAGCAACGTGCCGTTCACCGCCAGGGTGCCGGTGAGGAGGTTGCCGTCGACGTCGCCGGCGAGGACGCGATCGACCTGCAGCGTCGTCGGCCCGAGCGGCGCCGTCAGGGCGACCGGCAGGGCGCACTGCACGACCGCGCCCTCGGCGAGGCGGTCGATCTGACCGAGGGCGTCGAACAGCACGAAGCGGAAG
This sequence comes from bacterium, assembly GCA_031401035.1. GTDB lineage: Bacteria > Desulfobacterota > Binatia > HRBIN30 > CADEER01 > JANNRA01. The sequence continues at coordinate 683 of JANNRA010000001.1, forward strand.
CGGCGTTTGCCGACCGGGACGAAGGGGTCGAAGGCGAGGGTCACCGACAGCTGGTGCGTCGCCAGACCGGGCACGGTGCGGCAGCGGTTGGCGATCTGGAAGATGTCGAACACCGGCACATCGAGGAGCAGGTCGAACGACAGGCCGTAGACCAGCCCGCGGCCGTCGGCGAACTCGAAGCGGATGTCGGCCGTGCCGCCCGGTCGCACCGCGCCGCCGATCGCGGCGACGCGGATCGGCACCACCGGCGTCTCGGTCGGCGTGCCGCTCGGCGTCGCGGTCGCGCTGGCGGTGTGCGTCGCGGTCTCGGTCGCCGTCGGGGTCTCGGTCACCGTGCCGGTCGCGCTGGGCGTCGGCGTCTCGCTCGGTGTATCCGTGGTCGTGCCGGTCTGCGTCACCGTGCCGGTGGCGGTCGCCGTGCCGGTGGCCATCGGCGTGCGCGTCTCGGTGGCCGTGGCGGTGGCGGCGGGCGTCGGAGAGAGGGTCGGCGTCGGTGTCGGGCTGCGCGGCAGGCGGATCGCGCGCTGTGCCGTGACGGGGCCGAAGACGGTGGAGACCTGGGCGACGACGACGATACTCTCGCCCTCGCGGCTCTGCACGTAGCGCAGGCAGGCGAGGGCGGAGCCGGGCTGCGGGCTGACCGGGCGACCAGTTTCGAGCACGTAGCTGGTGACGTCGCAGTCGGGCGCTGCGTTGATGGCGCCGGTCTGGGTGACGGTGATGCCGGGTTGTGGCGCGGCCAGCGAGAAGGTGACGATGACGCCGTCGCCGATCGGGTTGCCGGATGCATCCGACACCAGGGCGGTGACGATCGTGGTGAAGGTACCGTCGTTGTTGTCGCCACGGCGGTCGGCGAACAGATCGACGCTGAGGAACGCCGCTGCCGGGGTGCGCGTCGGCGACGTCGATGCCGTGGCGGTCGGCGTGCCGGTCCGCGTCCGCGTGCCGCTGGCGGTGCGCGTCGCGGTGGCGGTGCGGGTGACGGTGTCGACCGGGGTCGCGGTGTCGCGCGGCGTCGCGGTGCGGCTGGCGGTGGCGGTGCGGGTGGTCGTCGGCGTGCCGCTGCGGGTGGCGGTGCGGGTCGCCGTGTCGGCCGGGGTGGCGCTGCGCGTCGGCGTCTCGGTACGGGTCGGCGCCGGGGTCTCGGTGCGGGTGGCGGTGGCGCTCGCGGTCGCCGTGCCGCTCGCGGTGCGGGTGGCGGAGGCCGTGCGGGTGACCGTCAGGGTGGGGGTCGCCGTCGGCGGCGGCGGCGCCGTCGGCGTGCGTGTGCCGGTGCGGGTCACCGTCGGCGTGCGCGTCGCCGTGCCGGCCGCCGTCGCGCTGGCACTGCTGGTTGCGGTCGCGGTCCGGGTCGCCGTGCTCGCGGCGGTGGCGGTCGCCGTCGCGGTATCGACCGGCGTGGCGGTGTCTTCTTGCGCGCCCGCCGCGACGGTGAGCAGCGCGACGGCGAACAAGGCAACTGAGAGCGGGCGGGGCAGGCGCATGCGGAGAACGATCTCTGTAGCCTATCCGCCAGGACATGATGATACGAGCCGCAGCTTTCTGCCCGCCGGACCGGCTTGTCGCCGCGGCGCGGCCTCGGCTAGGGTCCGCGCATGGCGACGCAGCAATTCATCGTCGAGGCCGGCGTGTCCGGCGAGGATCTGTGGCGGGTGCCGGCCGCGGCGCGTCGTCTCGAAGCGCTCGGCTACACCGCAGTGATCTCGCCGGAGGTCAATCGCGACGCCTTCCTGCCGCTGCTCATGGCCGCCGAGCACACGACGCGGCTGCAGCTCGCCACCTCGGTCGCCATCGCCTTTCCGCGCGCGCCGATGATCGTCGCGCAGCTGAGCTGGGACCTGCAGCGTTTTTCGAAGGGGCGCTTTTCCCTCGGCCTCGGCAGCCAGGTGCGCAAGCACAACGAGGAGCGCTTCTCGGTCAAGTGGACCGCGCCGGTGCCGCGCATGCGCGAGTACATTCAGACGCTGCGGGCGATCTGGGACTACTGGCAGACGGGCGGCAAACCGGCCTTCGTCGGCGAACACTACCGCTTCACCTACAGCGCGCCGTTCTTCAACGCCGGGCCGATCGAACATCCGCGCATCCCGGTCGCCATCTCGGCGGTCAATCCTGCCATGTGCCGCCTGGCCGGCGAGCTGTGCGACGGCGTGCGTCTGCACAACTTCTGCACCCGCGCCTATCTCGAACAGACCATCCTGCCGAACATCGCCGCCGGTGCCGCCCGCGCCGGCCGCAGCGCCGCCGCCGTCGAGCTCTCGGGCGGCGGCTTCATTGCCACCGGTCGCGACGACGCGGCGGTGGCCAAGGCGCTCGAGGGGATTCGCCGTCAGGTGTCCTTCTACGGCTCGACGCCGGCCTACGTCGGCGTGCTCGACGCGCACGGCTGGGGCGACCTGGGGGCGCGCCTGAACGCCATGTCGCGGCGCGGGGAATGGGACGCGATGGCGGCGTCGATTCCGGACGACGTCGTGCACGCCTTCGCCACCGTCGGCCGCTACGACGAGATCGTGCCACGGCTGCGCACGCGCTTCGCCGGCATCGCGCGCATCGCCTTTCCGCCGCCCGCCGAGGACGCCCGCGACGAGGGCACGGTGCGCGAACTGCTGCAGGAACTGACGGGGGGCTGAACCATGCACTTCGACGTCTTCTGGTCCTTTCGCAGTCCGTACTCGTACCTGGCGACGAAGCGCCTCGTCGGGCTGACGCGGATGTACGACGTCGAGGCGCGCGTCCGTCTGGTGCTGCCGATCGCCGTGCGCATCCCCGGCTTCTTCAAGCAGGTGAACCCGCTGTGGCCGCCCTACCTGCTGCGCGACACCATGCGCATCGCCCAGCAGCAGGGACTGCCGTATGGCTGGCCGCGCCCGGATCCGATCGTGCAGGACTTCGCCACCCGCGAGGTGGCCGCGGAGCAGCCGTACATCTACCGCCTGACGCGCCTCGGCGTCGATGCCGTCGCGCGCGGTCGCGGCCTCGCCTTCATCGACGAGGTGTCGCAGATCATCTGGGGCGGTGAGATCGAGAACTGGCACGAGGGCACGCATCTCGGCGCGGCCGCCGCGCGCGCCGGCCTCGACCTGGCGACGATGGATGCGGCGGTCGCCGCCGATCCCGCCCACTACGACGCGATCATCGCCGAGAACCAACGCGACCTCGAGGCCGCCGGCCACTGGGGCGTGCCGACCATGGTTTTCGACGGCGAGCCCTTCTTCGGCCAGGACCGCATCGACCTGCTGGTCTGGCGCATGCAGCAGCACGGCCTGGCGCCGGCGCGCGCCGGGAGCCGCGCGGGGTGAGCCGCTCCCGAGCGCGCGCCGTGACAGCCGCCGCCGGCATGCGGCGGGGGGTCGCGGTGCTGCTGGCGGCGCTGCTGCTCGCCGTCGCCGCGCCGGCCGTCGAGCCCACCCCGCATGATCACGCCACGTCACTGCGCCGCTTCGACGACGTCGCCTATTGGAGCAAGGTCTTCGACGACCCGCGGCGCGATGCCTGGCAGAAGCCGCGCGAGTTGGTCGCGGTGCTGCAGCTCGCCGACGGCGCGCGCGTCGCCGACCTCGGTGCCGGCACCGGTTACTTCAGCCGCTACCTGTCCACCGCCGTCGGGCCCGGTGGCGCCGTGCTGGCGATCGAAACCGAACCGAACCTGATCGCCCACCTGCTGGTGCGGGCCGAGCGCGAGGGGCTGGCGAATCTGACGCCTATCCTCGCCTCGCGCGACACGCCGCGCCTGCCGCCCGTCAGCGTCGACATGATCCTGATCGTCGACACCTACCATCATCTCGACAACCGCCGCGCCTACCTGCCGCTGCTGACCCGTGCCCTGCGCAGCGGCGGACGCGTCGCCATCGTCGATTGGAAACCCGGTAAGCTCCCCGAGGGCCCGGAACCGGATCACAAGCTGCCCCCCGAGCAGGTCATCGCCGAAATGCAGTCCGCCGGATTCACGCTTGCGGGGCAGCCCGACATGCTGCCCTTTCACTACTTTCTGATCTTCACCACGGAGACGCGGAGGCCGTGAGCATGCGCCCACGAGAGGCCGGGCCTCCGTGCCTCCGGGGTGAGACACGCGCATGGTGAAGCTGATCATTTTCGACTGCGACGGCGTCCTGTTCGACTCCGCCGGCGCCAACATCGCCTACTACAATGCCGTGCTCGAACGCCTCGGACGCCAGCCGATGGACGAGGCGTGGGCGTTGCGGGCGCACTTCCTGTCGTCGCGTCAACTCTACGAAGCGATGTTCGGCAGCGACGCGGCGCTGCGCGAGGAGGCGATCCGGGTCGGCCGCGAGATCGACTACGGCCCGTACTATCGGCTGATGCGACCGATGCCCGATCTCGAGCGCGTGCTGCAGCAGTTGCATGCCCACCATACGCTGGCGATGGCGACCAACCGCGGCGGCACCGCGCAGGGCGTCGTGCGCGAGTTCGGGCTCGACCGCTGGCTGTCGCTGGCCGTCGGCGCGCAGGACGTGCCGCGCCCCAAGCCGCACCCCGACATGCTGCTGCACTGTCTGACCCACTTCCGCCTGCCGCCGACGGAGGCGGTCTACGTCGGCGATTCCGAAACCGACCATCAGGCGGCGCTCGCCGCCGGGGTGTCGTTCATCGGCTTCGGCGCCGCGATCACGGCGCCGCGCCGCATCCTGCACCTGCGCGAACTGCTCGAACTGGCTAGTGCCGCCGCGCCAGGCGGTGGCGCCGAGTAGAGGCTCCGTCGCGATCGCCAGGGGAGAACCGCCGATGCTCGAGTCCGACATCATCCCGTTCGTGAAGATCGGCGTCGCCCTCTTCGTGCTGGTCAATCCGCTCGAAGGGATCCCCATCTACATGGCGCGCAGCCGCGGCCTCGACGCGGCCGCCCGCCTGGCGGCGGCCCGCACCGCCGCGATCAGCGTCACCGTCATCATGCTTGTTGCGCTCTACCTCGGGCGCCTCATCTTGGCCGGGCTGGGGATCAGCATTGGTGCCTTCATGGTCTCCGGCGGCGTGCTCATCTTCCTGATCGGCATGCGCATGGTCTTCGGCACCCAGGGCGGGGCGCCCGCCGCCGCCGATGCCGACGCGGCGGGCGAGAGTTTTGCCATTGTGCCGCTTGCCATTCCCCTACTCGCCGGGCCGGGGGTGATCAGCGGCGTGATCGTCTACGCCACCAAGGGGCCGTACGGCAGCGGCTGCACGCCGGTCGACTACCTCATCCTCAGCGGCATCGTCGCGATGGTCGGGGTCGCCACCTGGTTGGCGCTGCGCGCCGCAGATCCCCTGCGCCGCGCGCTGGGCGACACCGGCATCGACGTCTCGACGCGCGTCTCGGGACTGATCGTCGCGGCGATCGCCGTCGAGATGGCCTACACCGGCCTCCTGAGCCTCTTCCCACAACTCGCTCTGAGCGTCGCAGCTGCGGGCTGATGCCCGCCCCGCATCGCCGCGCCGGGCGGTGGCATTCCGAATCGTGCGAGACTATGGGTGCGGCGCTTCGCGCAACTGCGACAGCGCGGTACGGTGAGGCCATGCGCTACGCCGGCGTCGTCTGGCCGGCATATTGCGTGTTGATCTCGTCGGCGTGTTGATCTCGTCGGATCGATTGTGCGGAGGGTCGATGGTCAGAGTGAATCCCGTAGTTCGGTCGGCGGTTGTCGTGGTCGCGCTGCTGCTGTCGCCGCCCGCGCGGGTGGCCGATGCCAGCCCGGACGCCGCGGGGCGGCAACTCTACCTGCGCTACTGCAGCGCCTGCCACGGCGAGAGCGCCAACGGCGAGGGAGTCGTTTCGGGGCTCATGACCCCGAAGCCCGCCGACCTGACCCAATTAGCGAAGCGCGCCGGTGGGACGTTTCCGTCCGCCGCAGTGACCGCGACAATCGACGGCCGCGGTACTCTGCGTGCGCATGGCGATCCCGACATGCCCGTCTGGGGTGAGATTCTCAGCAAAGAAGAAGGTCCGGCGCTCGATAAGGAAACCCGGACGCGCACCAAGTTGATGCAGATCACGGCCTATCTCGAATCGATCCAGGCCAAGTAGCGGCGGAGCACGGGCCGGGCGACCGGCCTGGGGACGCCGCGCAGGAAGGTGATGTGATGACTCGTTCCGTGTCTCCCAAGCCGCATCTCGCCGCGCTCGAGGAGTCGATGCTCGAGCGCCGGCAGCACCTGCTCAGCCAAGTCACGCGGCTCGAGGAGGATCTCGCCGGGCTGCAGCGCAACGCCGAGTCGGAACGGTTGGAACGGGGCCAGGAGCGCGCCCTGGCCGGCGTGCTCGAACGCCTCGACGAGCACGATCGCAGCGAGGTCGCCGCCATCGACGCGGCGCTGGAGCGTATGCGCCACGGGCGGTTCGGCGTCTGCGACGGGTGTGGCGAGGCGATTCCGACGGCGCGGCTGCAGGCGGTGCCGACCGCCACGCTGTGCCGCGACTGCGCGCAGGCGCGCGAGGCGCCGTCGCGCCACTAGGCCGCCGGCGCGCCGTCATGACGTCGAGCACCGCCGCGGACCGCGACCGCATGGTCGAACGGCACGTGGCGTCACGCGGGATCCGCGACGCGGCGGTGTTGGCGGCCATGCGCAGCGTGCCGCGCGAGGCGTTCCTGTCGGCCGAGCTGGCGGAGTTCGCGTACCAGGATGCGCCCCTGCCCATCGAGGCGGGGCAGACCATCTCGCAGCCCTACGTCGTGGCGCTGATGGCGGAGGCGCTCGAGTTGGCGCCGCACGAGCGCGTGCTCGAGGTCGGGACGGGCTCCGGCTACGCCGCGGCGGTGCTGAGCCGCATTGCCGCCGAGGTCTACACGATCGAGCGTCACGCCGAGCTGGCCGAGTTGGCGGCGGGGCGCCTGTCGGAGATGGGCTACGGCAGCGTGCACGTCCTGCACGGCGACGGCACGCTCGGCTGGCCGGCGCACGCGCCGTACGACGCCATCGTCGTCGCGGCCGGCGGTCCACGGGTCCCCGAGGCGCTGCTGGCGCAGCTCAGCGTCGGCGGCCGCCTGGTGATCCCGATCGGCGCCACGCAGCGCACACAGGAGCTGGTGCGCATGCGCCGCACCGCCGACGGCTACGCCCGCGAGGACCTCGGCGGCGTGCGCTTCGTGCCCCTGATCGGCGCGCAGGGGTGGGATGCCGCGGCGGGCGCGCCGCCGCCGGCGCTCGGCAGGCCGCAGGCCAGCCGTCCCGACAGCGTGGTACGGCTGGTGCGCGAGGCAGCCGAACCGTTGGCCAGCATCGACGGCGGCGATCTCGATGCGCTGCTCGAGCGCATCGGCGACGCGCGCGTCGTCTGCCTCGGCGAGGCGACGCACGGGACGGCGGAGTTCTACCGCATGCGCGCGCGCATCACACGCGAGTTGGTCCTGCGCCGCGGCTTCACCATCGTCGCCGTCGAGGCCGACTGGCCGGACGCGGCGCGCGTCGACCAGTACGTGCGGCACGTCAGCGGGCCGCCGGCGCCGTGGGCGGCGTTCACGCGCTTTCCCACCTGGATGTGGCGCAACCGCGAGGTCGAGCAATTCGTCCAGTGGCTGCGTGCCCACAATGCCGGCGTCGCGGCCCCCGAACGCCGTGTCGGCTTCCATGGGCTCGATCTGTACAGCCTCTACACCTCGATCGATGCCGTGCTGCGCTACCTCGACGACGTGGACCCGGACGCGGCGCGGCTGGCGCGATCGCGCTACGGCAGCCTGAGCCCCTGGCAGGGCGATCCGGCCGCGTACGGCCGCGCGGTGGTGTCGGCCGGCTATCGCGCCTGCGAGGCACAGGTCGTCGCCATCTTGCGCGACCTGCTCGACCGGCGCCTCGCCTACCAACGGCACGATGGCGAACGCTATCTCGACGCCCTGCAGAACGCCCGCCTGGTCGCCTCGGCCGAGCAGTACTACCGCGCCATGTATTACGGCTCGCGTCAGTCGTGGAACCTGCGCGACCGCCACATGTTCGAGACTCTGCAGGTCTTGCTCGCCTTCCGCGGCGCCGATGCCAGAGCGGTGGTGTGGGAGCACAATTCGCATGTCGGCGACGCCACGGCGACCGAGATGGGGGCGCGCGGCGAACTCAACGTCGGCCAACTGGCGCGCGCCGCGTTCGGCGCCGACGCCTACCTCGTCGGATTCGGCACCGACCGCGGTACGGTGGCGGCGGCGAGCGAGTGGGGCGGTCCGCTGCAGACGATGCATGTGCGCCCGGCACACCCGGACAGCTACGAGTGGCTGTGCCACGCCACCGGCGTCGAGGCGTTTCTGCTGGCGCTGCGGCAACCGCGCCACCCGGCGCTGCGCGAGGAACTCGGCCCGGCCCGCCTGGAGCGCGCGATCGGCGTCATCTATCGGCCGGAGTCGGAGCGCGCCAGCCACTACTTCCAGGCCGTGCTACCGCAGCAGTTCGACGAGTACATCTGGTTCGACGACACCAGCGCGGTGACGCCGCTGGAGCGCGCCGCGTCCGGCGGTGGCGTGCCCGACACCTACCCGTTCGGCCTGTAACGTCGACGCGCGGGCGCCGGCGTCCCCGGTTCGTCGCTGCGAATGCCGTTTCCCACGCGTGCGAAACGCGGCCGACGCAGGAGCGCATCGCGCCTGACGCAGTTACGCCAGCGTGGCTGGCCGGGAAATTGGAACAGACTGTGGCAGAGGAGGAATCCATGGCCACCAAGAAAGCCACGAAGCGAACCACGTCCAGAACCCGACGGGTTGCCAAGCCGGTTGGACGCGTGCCGATGCCGCGCGAGGTCCGTGCGGCGGTGACGGAGATGCGTCGCGGCGCGGGACATCTGGACAAATCGATCGCCGATCTGCGCGCCGGGTTGATGCGCGCCGAGCGCACCATCGAGACCGACGCGCGCCGTCGCATCCGCGCGTTGCGCAGCGAGGGGCGCACGCAGCTCAAGGAGTTGCAGGGAAAGCAGCGCGAGGTTGGGCAGCTGTTGAAGCGCTTGTCGGTCGCCGCTGGGGAGTCCTGGCGTGACCTCAAGCGTGGCGGCGATACGATGATTGCCGACGCGCGGCGCACCGCCGCCGCGGTTGGCAAGCGTTTTCAGGCCGCGATCAAGAGCTGAGCACTGTCGCGCCGAGCGCTTGGCGCGCGGGGCGCGGCGGGGTGAAGGAGGAGTCGGGTCATGTCAGTGCCGCTGCAAATCACCTTCCGCGATATGGAACCATCCGCGGCCATTGAAGAACGCATTCGCGCTCGCGCCGCGCAGCTGGAGCGTTTCGAAGACCGCATTACCGACTGCCACGTGGTGGTGCAGGCGCCGCATCATCACCAACTGCACGGGGGCGTATTCCAGGTCCATGTCGATCTGACCGTCCCGGGGGCGCATGTGGTGGCCAACCGCCATCCGGACGCCAAGCACTCGCACGAGGACGTCTACGTCGCCGTGCGCGACGCCTTCGACGCGGCGCGCCGGCAGCTGGAGGATCATGTGCGGCGGCAGCGCGGCGCGGTGAAGACGCGCGCACCGAGTTGATCCGGTACATGCGGGAGGGGGCGGGGGGCCCCCCCGTCCCCTCCTCACCTCACGGTGCGGCGAGGACCGTGAACGTCTTCAGCGCGGCGCCGGTCGCGTCGCGGTAGGTCACTGTCGCCTGCGTCGTGCTGGCGTCGATCAGGCCGTAGTTGAAGCGGTCGGTATCGAAGTACGAGATGGTGGTGAAGAGCGCCGGCAGGCTCGGCACCAGGCCGGCGACCGCCGCCGGCAGCTCGCGATAGATCGGGTCCATGCCGATGGCACCGGCGACGAACTCGCGGATGATCGGCGGCGTCGCCGAGCCGACCTGGTCGTTGACGATCAGCGCGTGGATGTCGGTCGACAGGAAGATCACGTTCTTGATGTCGTTCAGCTTGATGAAGTCGATCATCTCCTGCCGCTCGGCGGCGTAGCCCTCCCAGCGGTCGTAGGGCAGGAAGAGCAGGCTCGAGATGAGCGGGCCGTTCATGATGAACTTGAACGTCGCGGTCGAGGTGAGCAGCCCGTTCTTCAGCCAGGCCTTCTGCGTTGCGCCGAGGTAGGTGCGGGCCGGGTTGTTGAGTTCGGTCACGCAGGCGCCGGCGGGCAGCGTCACCGGCTTGCCGGCGCTGAGGCAGGCCGGTTCCGTGATATACTCCTGCGGTACTGGCGGTCGTCGATGAGGAAGAACTCCGCCGCCTGGCCCCACTGAAAGTCACGGTACAGCTGCATGGGATCGCCGCCGTTGTCGCGCATCGGCAGGTAGTCGCGGAAGGCGGCGTTGCCGGCCGCCATCTGCGCCTGCAGCGCCGGGCTGGGGTCGGTGCCGTAGAAGTCGTTCGTCACTTCGTGGTCGTCCCAGATCGACACCGTGCCGGTGTTCGCCAGCACGTTGCGCATCGAGGCGTCGTCGCGGTTCTCCTTGTACTTGGTGTGGTAGTCGGCCCGCACCGTCGCGACGCCGCTGCCGCTGCGCGGATCGTCGCCGTAGATGACATCACCGACGTAGAGGAACAGGTCGGGGGCGTCGCCGAGGATCGAATCGAGCACCGTGTAGGGCTTGAAGTAGGCGTTGGCGTCGCCGGTCGAGACGAAGCGTACCGGGTCGGTTGCGGCGACCGCCGGGGCGGTGCGAATGCGGCCGACACGGCTCACGTTCGGGGCCTGGGTGAAGCGATAGAAATACTGGGTGGCGGCAGTCAGGCCGGTGACGTCTGTTTTCACCGTGTTGTCGCCCACCACGCTCGGCACGAGACCGGCCTGCGTGTCGACGATGGCGGCGAAGTCCGCGTCGGTGGCCACCTCGAGCGTCACGAGGCCGGGACCATCGGTGCGCGTCCAGGCGATCAAGGCGGTGTCGGTGGCGTCGCCTGCGGCGACGCCGTAGGAGAACGGCGTCGCCTCGGGCATCGGGAAGACCATGTCCGCGCCGGCATCGGCGCTGGCGGCGGCGGCGGCGGCGATGCAGCGGAAGGCCTTGATGTCGTCGGTCAGCCCGGCGTCGAAGCGGTCGAACGTCAGGTTGGCGAAGGTCGTGGCGCCGTCGCGCTCGCAGGGGAAGCCGAAGTCCTTGGCGGCGTCGGTCACCTCGGCTGGCGAGCAGACGGCCAGCACCTTGTCGCGGAACTTGCTCAGGTCCTTGTCGAGCGCGGCGCGCGTCTTGTCATCCGGGCAGGGCCCGGCGAGCTTGCCGGCAGCGAGCTTCTTGGCGCAGTTACGCTTGCGGTTGAGGCGCTTGCTGGCGTAGCCGCGGCTCTCCTTGGCGAGCGTCTCCTGGCAGGTGCGCGTCGTCGCATTGGCCAGCACGCCGGTGGCGTCGTACACCGTCGTCAGCAGGCGCGCGGCGTTGACGCCGTGTGCCTCGTCGACGATGCAGGCCGCGACGTCGGCCACCGCCAGGGCGGCGGTGGTGCCGCACGGCAGGCCGAGAACGACGGCGCTGGGAATCGGATCACTGCACTTGGCGCCGATCTTCTTCTCCACCTTGGCGGCCGCGGACTGCAGCTTGTCGGCGACCTTGGCGTCGAGCATCGGGGTGGCGAGGCAACTGCCGCCCGGGCAGTCGTCGGCGGCGCCGCAGGCCAGTCCGGCGTTGTCGCCGCCGCCGCAGCGCTGCGGCCGGCACTCGACGGTCGGCGCGACGCTGCCGTCGGCGCGGTCGTCCTCGCATCCCGCCACCGTCTGGACGTGCGACTTGAAGTATCCGCGCGCCGACTTGGCGATGGCGTCCGCGCACTTCAGTTCATCGGTCGACAGCGCCGCTGCGGCGTGCGCCGCCATCAGCGCGCAGGCTACCGCGAGAATGGTCGTTCGCATGAACCCCCCCTCCGAATCCGAGTCTGCCAGCATTGCTAGCGCGATGCCGAGGGGGAACGCCTGGAGAAGATTTCAGCGCCGGGGGATCGTCAGCCAGCAGGCGGAGGAGGATCGTCGCGCCCCGGCCGGCTCCCGGCGTACCGCCAGCGCCGCTAGCCGAGCATGATCATGCCGCCGTCGACCGGGATCACCTGACCGGTGACCATCTTCGAGTCGTCGGAGGCGAGCCAGACCGCCGTGCCGGCCAGGTCCTCCGGCTCGAGCGGTTTCTTGATCGCCATCATCATGTTGACGATCATCTCCATGATCTCGGGCGGCACGCTCTGCTTGGTCGCGTCGGTCAGCGTCGGGCCCGGGGCGATGGCGTTGACGCGCACGCCGGAGACGCCGACGGCGCCGGCCATGAAGTGGGTCATGGCGTTGATCGCCGCCTTGGTGACGCTGTAGTGGAACGACGCCAGCCCGTCGGGCATCGGCATGGTCGGATGCATCCAGGCGGCGCTCGACGACTGGTTGATGATCGAGCCGCTGCCCTGCTGCTCCATGTACGGCCACACCGCCCGGCACATGAGCCAGGTGCCGAAGTAGTTCACGTCGAAGATCTTCTTCAGGTAGGCGAAGCTCGAGTTGAAATTGTCGATGCCGTAGAAGATCGCCGCATTGTTGATCAGCACGTCGATGCGGCCGAAGCGGTCGTGCACGACCTTGGCATGGCGCAGCGTGTCCTCTTCGCTCGACACGTCGAGCGGTTCGAAGACGGCGCCGTGGCCGATCGCCGCCGCCACCGCCTGCCCCTTCTCGACGTTGATGTCGGCGACCACCACCGTGGCGCCCTCGCGGGCGAAGCGCTGCGCATAGGCTTCGCCGATTCCCTGTCCCGCGCCGGTGATGATGGACACTTTTCCCTGCAGTCTCATGCGGCTCCCCCGTGCTGTTCGCGGTCAGATCCCCTCTCGCGGCGGGACAGGGGACCCCTAGTTCCACAGTGCTTGGAAGCGCGCAACGGCGCGTGCCGCTCCCCGGCGAGCTGCTAGTACTAGCAGCTCGTTGAAAAGCCCTCGATCTCGCATCGGGCCAATATTCCCTCTCCCGCATTGCTCGCGGGAGAGGGGGAGGGTGAGGGTTCCGCCAGCGGGCCCATGGGCCCGCTCGGGCTTGCCGCGCAAGGCCGCTCAGGGAGCGGAACCCTCACCTCAATCCTCTCCCGCGAGTCATGCGGGAGAGGAGGTCAGAGGGCTCGTTGGTGGCTGAAGGAGCGGCGCAGGGCTTTTCAACGGGCGGCTAGGCGAGACAGGCGATGTCGACGACGATGGCGCTGTGATCGCCGCCGGGCACGTCGTGGACCTGAAAGTCGAGCACGTCGACGCGGTGCACGAAGGCGTGGTCGATGCGCAGCAGGCGTCGGGCGCCGGACCACGGGCCCCAGGTCGGCAGGGCGCGGCCGCCGCGGTGCGCCGCGGCGACGACCGCGGCGTCGCGCAGGTGGCGCGCCATGCGGCGGTAGAACGGCCACAGGGGGGTGGCGTTGAAGTCGCCGACGACGACGCGCGACCGCTGCGGATTGGCGTTCAGATGTCGCTCGAGGCCGCGCCACTGGCCGCGCCGCCGCGCCACCGTGCGCCAGCTCGGCAGCGAGTGCGGCGCCTGGACGTGCACGTTGACCAGTTCGACGGCCACTGGCCCGTGCGCCCCGGCCAGCGTCACCTCGGCGACGCGCGCGTCGCGGCAGGGCAGCGCCAGGCGCCGCACCGACACGGGCAGGCGGCTGGCGATACCCATGCCCAGGTAGTGCACATGCGGCTCGAGCACCCCGTGCGGCAGTACCTGCGCCAGGGCCTCGGCCTGCGCCGGGGCGAGCTCCTGAACGGCCACAATATCGGCGTCGAGCCGTGCCACCAGGTCGGCGAAGCCGCGCGCGTCGGCGACGCCGTTCCACAGGTTGGCCGAAACGATGCGGAGCCGCGTCGGCAACGGCGGCTTGCTGCGCTGCGTCATACCTGAGTCGTAGCCGATCCGGCGGCCGTCGTGCAGCCCCCTCGTTCGCCGCGCGGGGCGCCGCCCTGGCGAGCCGGTCAGGCCCCGATCTCGGCCGCTTGGCGCATCGGCATTGCCCGTCGCCGGCGCGCCGTGGCACGAAGATCCCACTACATTCAGGAGGATCCCCGTCCATGGCTGAGCAAGCCCCGCTTCCCGACGACGTCACCCCGGCCCAGTTCTTCGAGCAGCTCCTGCCGCTCGGCTTCCAGGCGCAGAGCGCGGCCGCGGCGCCGCAGGAGTTCGGCATCCAGTTCACCCTCAGCGGCGAGGGCGGCGGCGCCTGGCACGCCGCCATCCGCGACGGCGCGATGACCGTCACGCCCGGGGTCGGCGAGGCCAACCTCGCCGTCGCGCTCGCGGTCGACCACTGGCGCGATGCGGTGCTCGGCCGCAACGGCGCCTCGCTCGGGCTGATTCTGCCTGCCAACCGCCCCGGCCGGCCGGACAACAGCGGCAAGGCGAAGGCGCTCAAGGGCACCATGGCCCTCGAACTGGCGCGCCCGGAGGCCGACCCGTTCAAGATTGAGATGACGTTCAACGGCGCACCGGCACCGCGCACCGTCCTGCGCATGGCGATGGTCGACTACCTCAGCATGCAGGACGGTTCGCAGAACGGCCAAATGCTGTTCATGCAGGGCAAGATCAAGGTCGAGGGCGACATGGGCTTCCTGATGCAGGTCGCCAGCCTCAACATGTGACGCCATGTTGGTTGACGCGCTGCGCCCGCTGCTGGGCAGGGTGGACGACAAGGTGGTGATCGTCACCGGCGCCTCGAGCGGCATCGGCCGCGAGACCGCTCTGTTGTTCGGTAAGCTGGGTGCTTGCGTCGCGCTGGTGGCGCGGCGGCGCAAGCTGCTCGAGGCGGTGGCGGAGGAGGTGCGGGCGGCCGGCGGGCGGGCGCTGGTGGCGCCGGCCGACGTCGGCGACGCGCGCGCGGCGCGCGCCGCGGTGGCCAGCGTGCGGCGCGCCTGGCGGCGCATCGATGTGCTGGTCAACAACGCCGGCGTCCTCAAACCGGGGCCGGTCGCGAATCTGAAGGAAGCGGCGCTCGACGCCATGCTGCGCGTCAACCTCTACGGCCCGCTGTTCATGACCCAGGCGGCGTTGCCGACGCTGCTGCGTCATCCGGGTGGCTCGATCGTCAACGTCGCCTCGCTCGCCGGGCGGCGCGGCCTGACGCCGTTGGGCGGGTACTGCGCCAGCAAGTTCGCCCTCGTCGGCCTCAGCGAGGCGTTGCGCACCGAACATGATCCGGCCGTCCTGCACGTCGGCCTGGTGCTGCCGGGCGTCGTCGAGACGCCGATGGTGCACGATGGCGACAACGCCGTCGACATCGCCGACTGGCCGGCGGAGCTCAACATGCCGGCCGAGTGGGTGGCCGTCGCGATCGCCTTGGCCGTGCGCTTCCGCCTGCGCGAGGTGGCCGTGCCGCCCGGCGCGGCGCTGCTGGAGGAACTCGGCGCGCTGGTGCCGGGCGTCGGCGACGCGCTGATCGGCTGGGTGAGCGCCGCCGGGCGCCTGTTGCGCCGCGCCCGCGGCGGTCACTCGTAGCGGATCACGTCGACCGGGGCGAGGGCGGCCGCCTGGCGGGCCGGGTAGAGCGTCGCCAGCAGGCAGATGACCAGTGTCGCGACGACCACCGCGACGAAGTAGGGCGGATACACCGCCACCGGCACGGTGTTGACGAAGAAGACGTCCTTCGGCAGCTCGACGAACTCGTAGTTCTGCAGCAGCCAGCAGCCGAGCCAGCCGCCGAGCGTGCCGAGCCCGGTGCCGACGACGCCGATGATCATGCCCTTGAGGATGAAGATGCGGCCGATGCTGCGCGCGGTGGCGCCCATCGACTTGAGAATGGCGATGTCCTTGCGCTTCTCCATCACCACCATGATCAGCGTCGCCAGCACCGTGAAGGCGGCCACCAGGACGATGAACAGCAGGACGATCGCGTAGACGGTCTTCTGCAGCTGCAGGGCGGCGAAGAGATTCTGGTTGGCCTGCATCCAGTCGCGCACCCGGAAGCCGAGGCCGAGGGTCTCGCCGAGCTGCCGGGCGACGCGGTCGGCGGCGTAGAGATCGCGCAGCTTGAGTTCGACGCCGGTGACGGCGCCGTCGAGATCATAGAGCCGCTGCGCATCGCCGAGCGCCACGTAGGCGAGGCCGGCGTCGTACTCCGGCATGCCGGACTCGAACTCGCCCACCACCGCGAAGCTGCGCAGGCGCGGCACGCCGCCGCCGGCGCTCGGCGCGGCGGCCACCTGCACCGACTCGCCGACCTGCACCTTGAGCTTCTTCGCCAGCTCGCCGCCGAGGATGATGCCGGGCAGTTGCGCCGTCGCGCCGCCCTGGCCGCCGCGCACCGGCACGGCGACGCGGCGGCCGAGGTCGTCGACGCGCCCGACCCGCAGCCGGCTGACCAGATCGGGGTTGGCCGCCGCGCTCGGCGGGATGCCGCGCACCAGGACGCCGGCGAACTGCTCCGGCGTCGACAACATGAGCTGTCCGTAGACGAAGGGCTCGGCGCTGGCGACCTCGGGCAGGGCGCGCGCCGCCGCCACGACGGCGTCGGGATCGGTCATCGTGCCGAGCTGGCTCCACACCGAGACGTGCGGGTTGAAGGCCAGGATGCGGGCCCGCAGGTCGCGCTCGAAGCCGGTCATCACCGCCAGCGTGATGTCGAGCGCCGTCACCCCGATGGCGATCCCCAGCGTCGAGATGATGGTGATCAGCGAGATGAACGCCTCGCGCCGCTTGGCGCGCAGATAACGCAGGCCGATGAACAGTTCGTAGGGCACGGCCCTCCTTCTTGCGCGGCGGCGCCGCGAATGACAACCGTCCGCGCCGGGAGGCAGCGACATGGGCGGACGACTCGAGGGACAGGTGGCGGTCATCACCGGCGGCGGCAACGGCATCGGCCGCGCCACGGCATTGCGCTTCCTCGCCGAGGGCGCGGCAGTGGTCGTCGCCGACCTCAACGCCGAGAGCGGTGAGGAGACCGTCGCCCTGGCCCAGCGGGCGGGCGCCGGCGCGCGCATCCGCTTCGTGCGCTGCGACGTGACGCAGGAGGCGGACATCGCCGCCGCGGTCAACGCCGCGCCGCAGGCCTTCGGCCGCCTCGACTGCGTCTTCAACAACGCCGGCATCGCCGGCGCCTTCGGGCCGATCGCGCACGTCGACGCCGACGAATGGGACTACACGTTCAGCGTCCTGGTACGCGCCGTCTTTCTCGGCATGAAGCACGGCGCCCGCGTCCTGCAGGCGCAGGGGCGCGGCGGCTGCTTCATCAACACCGCCTCGATCGCCGGTCTCTCCGGCGGCGACGGCCCGCAGGCCTACTCGGCCGCCAAGGCGGCGGTGATCAACCTCACCCGCGCCGTCGCCGTCGAGCTGGCGCCGCGGCGCATCCGCGTCAACGCCATCTGCCCGGGTCTGATCCTGACGCCGCTGGTGCACCGCGGCGACGAGGCCGCCATGGAGCCGATCGCCGCCGGAATGCAGCCCTGGCCGGAGGCGGGGCGGCCGGAGCATATCGCCTCCGTCGCGCTCTTCCTCGCCAGCGACGACGCGCACTTCGTCACCGGCCAGGCCCTCATCGCCGACGGCGGCCTGACCGCCGTCGGCTCGAATGCCGCCGAGAAGCTCGGCATGGGCGGCGCCATGTACGCCGCCGCCGGCATCAGCCACGGCAGCACCGGGCGCGATCCGGTGCTGCGGGCGTTGGACTGAAGACGCGCCGGGAGTGAGTCATGGCCGCGCATCACTACCAGCTGTTCGAGCCGCTGTTTTCGCCGGCCGAGGCCGACGCGATGGTGCGCCTGTGCGAGCGCTTCGGGCGCTACGGCATGTACTCGCAGGAGGCGTCGCCGGCGGAGATCGGCGAGGGGCTGGCACAGCGGCACGACGCGGTGCTGAACTTCGTCAAGAGCGGCGGGCGCTTCGGCCGCCAGGAGCCGCTGCAGACGCTGGCGGCGCGGACCAACTACTTCCGCGAGGAATATGCCTACGGCCAGACCGCGAAGATCGCCGGCATCGAACCGTTCCTGCACTTCGCGGGCTTTGTCGAGGCGGCGCGGGCCGTGCACGGGCGGCCGCTGGTCGAGCCGGCGATCGTCTATGCCAACATCCTGGTGCCGGGGCAGGAACTGGCCGTCCACACCGACGTGCCGGAGTTTTGCGGCGCCAACCGCAAGCGCTTCCCGCAGTGGCTGATGGTGGTGATGCATCACTCCCACCTCTTCGACGCCTGGCGCCTGCCGATCGTCACCGGCGTCGCCTGGTTCAGCGCCTGCCGCGGCGGCGAGTTCGCCTTCTATCCGCAGGGCGCCGACGGCGCGCCGGTGGCGCTGCCGGCGACGCGCAACAGCGCCATCGTGCTCGACACCGATTCCGTCTTCCACGGCGTCGACCGCGTCTTCTGCGCCGGCGAGCTGGCGCGGCTGCGCCCCGGCATGCAGCTGGTCTTCGACGGCGACGCCCGCTGGAGCCTGCGCGACGGCGCCGCGGTCGTCGCCCGCTACGACTGGGACGAGCTGCGCTTCTCGGTGTCGTGGAAGGCCTACTGCTTCGCCGACGCCGCCGAACGCGACGCCTGGCGCGGCCACACGGCGGATCTGCAGCTCGACGCCATCCTCGACACCCTGGTGGCCGACCTGCGCGCGCGCGGCCGCCTCGAGGGCGATCGCCCGGCGCCGACCGACCTGGCGCTGCAGCTGATCGAGGAATACATCCGCTTCCCGCCGTCGGCCCCAGCCTGACGGGTCGGGCCCCGTTCCCCGAGCGCAGGCGGCTCGCCCGCATCCGCACGGATTGCGCCGCCGCGCGGCGCCGACATTGATCGGGCGCGCCGGTCCCGAGCGAATGTGCTAGGAACTTCGGGCATGGCCCGATCCCAGCCGCGCGCCGCTGAGCGGCGCCGGACCGCCACCGCCCGCGTCATCCGTCCCGGCACACCGGAGGCCGCCGACCTCGAGCGCGCCGACGATGCCTGGTGGGATGCCGTGCCGGCGGCCGAGCGCATGCGCCTTGCCTTCCAGCTCAGCGTCCAGCAGTGGACATTGCGTGGCTGGAAAGACGACCGCCCTACCCGACGACTTTCGCGACTTGTTGCGCGCGTTCGTCGACCGCGAGGTCAGGTTCCTCATCGTCGGCGCCTACGCGCTGGCGCTGCTCGGGCGACCGCGGGCCACGGGCGACCTTGACGTGTGGATCGACCCGACGCGTGCCAACGCACGCCGGGCCTACGCCGCCCTGCGCAGCTTCGGCGCGCCGCTGACGGAACTCGCGATCGCCGACCTGCACACGCCGGGGACCGTCTTCCAGATTGGCGTCGCGCCGCTGCGCATCGACATCCTGACCCAGATCAGCGGCGTGGCCTTCGCACCGGCCTTCGCGCGCGCCACGCCAGCGCGGCTGGACGATGTCCCGGTGCGTGTCCTCTCGCGTCAGGACTTCATCGACAACAAGCGGGCCAGCGGGCGGTTGAAGGATCGCGCCGATATCGCGCGCCTGGGCGTCCGCCCGCCCCGCCGCCCCCGCCGCTGACGGCCGGCCAGGTCGTGCGGCGCGCGGCGCTGCGGGCGAGACGTCCGCGGTCCCGGCTGGGGAACGCACTCCCCCCTTCCGGTTGACTCCAGTGAACGGATGTTTCAAACATCTGTTCACAATGCCGGCCGCCGCAAAGCTCTCCCCCGCCGACACCCGCGCCCGCGTGCTCGACGCCGCGGCGGCCCTGTTCGCCGCGCACGGCTTCCACGGCACGACGGCGCGCGACATCGCCGAGCGGGCGGGGGTCAACCTGGCCTCGGCGCATTACCACTTCGGCTCCAAGGAGGACCTCTACCTCGAGGTGCTGCGGGTGCAGTTCGACGACGTCAACCGCGTCCTCGAACAGCGCGGCGCGCGCCTGACGGCGGGCAAGCCGACGCGGCGCCGCGACCTCGAGGCGCTGCTGCGCGCCCGCATCGCCGTGATGATGGAGATGCTGCTCGGGCCGCCGCCGGGCCTGCACGGGACGTTGATGCTGCGCGAGTTGGGTGATCCGAGCGCCGCGCTGCCGCACATCGTCCAGCGCTTCATCGAGCCGATGAAGCGCGAAACCGCCGCGCTGGTGGCGCTGCTCGAGCCGACGTTGTCGGGCGCCGCGGTCGAGCGCGGCGTCATGAGCATCGTCGGGCAGGTGATGTCGATCCGGGCGCAACTGCCGGCGCTGCCCTACCTGTTCGCCGCGCAACGCCTCGATCGCGCCGGCCTGGCGCAGCTCGCCGACCATATCGCCACCTTCTCGCTCGGCGGCCTGCGCGCCCTGGCGAGCGCGGTCACGGTGCGGCCGAAAAAGACGGCGCGGCTCAAAAGGGCGGCGCGATGAGAACGCGACGGACGGGTGCGGAAGCGTTCGGGGTGCCGCTGCTGGTGGCGGCGGTCTCGCTGGCCGGGTGCAGCGCCGTACGCGAGATCTGGCGCCCGGAGGGCGACGGCGGCCTGACGCCGTCGGCGCGGCGCCAGGCCGTGGCGGCGTTGGCGCCGGCCGCCGGCGTGGTCGACCCGCTGGCGCAGCCGGTGCTGGCGACGGCAGCGACGACCTACGATCTGGCCGGCGCGTTGGCGGCGGCGCGCGACGGCAACCGCGCCGTGCAGGCGGCGGCGCTGCGGCTCGGTATTGCCCGCCAGCGCGCGCTCGAGGCGCGCGGTCTGTTGTTGCCGACGACGCGCGCCGAGGCCGCGTACACGTGGTACAGCGACGTGCGCAGCACCACCGTCGACCTGCCGCCCGGCCTGCTGCCGCCGGGCACGCCGCCGTTCGACGTGGTGCTGAGCGACAGCGACGCCGGTACGGTCAACGCCCGCGTCACCCTACCGCTCGACCTCACCGGCGAGCTGCGCCAGACGCTCGCCGCGGCGCAGGCGGGCTACCGCGGCGAAGCGGCGCGGCGCTGGGCGACGCAGCTGCAGCAGGACGTGCTGGTGACGCGCGCCTACTTCGACCGCCTGGCAGCCGAGCGCCTGCGCGAAGTCACCGACGAGACCCTGTCGCTCTACCGCCGCCAGCTCGCCGACGCCGACGATCTGTTCCGTGCCGGGCGGGTGACCAAGAACGAGGTCCTCGAGGTGCAGGTGGTGCTGCGCAACGCCGAGCAGCGCCGCCTGCAGGAGGATGTCGCCGTCGATCGCTTTCGCTGGGCGTTCAACGAAGCCATCGGCGTCGCGGTGGATGCGCCGACGACCGTCGTCGATGTACGCCAGCGGCCGCAGCTGCCACCGGTCGAGGAGACGCTGGGGCGCGCCCAACAGGCCAATCCGGTCCTGACGGTGCTCTTCGAGCGCCAGCGCCAGCTCGAGGCGGAGCTGAGCGCGCTGGAGCGCAGCCGTTTTCCGCGCTTCGAGGCCGGCGGGGCGGTGGACTACTCGAGTTCCGATCTGTTCACGCCGAACGAGATCGGCGCCGGATTCGTCGGCATGCGCTGGGACCTCGGCACCGACACGCAGCGCGAGGCGCGCATCGGCGCGGCGCGCCTCGCCTCCGACGAGAACCGTATCCAGCTGGAGGCCGAGCTGCGGGCACTCGAGCAGGCGCTGCGCGCGACGCAGCGCGCCGTCGACGAACGCCTGGCCGCGTACGACACGGCGACGGCGGCGGTCGGGCAGGCGGAAGAGAACCTGCGCATCCGCCAGCAGCAGTTCGGCGCCGGGCGGGCGCAGAGCCGCGACGTGCTCGAGGCGCAGCGCCTGCTCACCCTGCAACGCGCCGTCATGGCGACGGCGCTGTACGAGGCGCAGACGCGCCGCGCCGAGCTGCAGCAGCTGATGGGCGAGCCGCTCGACGGGCTGCTCGCCGCCGGGAGGAACTGATCGATGCCACGCCGCGTGCTGCTCGCCGCCGCCATTCTCGCCGCCGGCGCCGTCGCCGCCTTCGTCTACTGGCGCCGCGAAGCGGGGCCGACCTGGTACACCGGCGTCGTCGAGGGCGAGGAACGCGTCATGCGCAGCGAGGTCGCCGGGCGCGTGCTGTCGGTCGCCTTCGGCGAGGGAGACAGCGTGCCGGCCGGCGCCGAGCTGGTGCGGCTCGACGATCGCGACAGCGCCGCCGCCCTGGCGTCGCGCGAGCAGGCGCTGCGCGTGCTCGACGCCGAGATCCGCCGCCAGGAGCAGCAGGTGACGACGGCGGCGGCGACCTGGAAGCAGGATCTCGGCGCCCGCCAGGCCGAGGTGCGGCAGGCTTCCTCGGCGGTGAGCCTGGCGGAGTCGACGCTGGCGCGCGAGCGCGAGCTGATCGGCGGCGGCGCCAGCACGCGCCAGTTGCTCGACGAGGTGCAGGCGGCGCGCGACCAGGCGGTCAGCCTGCGCGACCGGGCCCGCGACATGCTCGGGCGGGCGGAGGCGGAGCAGGGCCTGGTCGAGATCGCCCGCCAGCAGCTCGAGGTCCTGCGCCAGCAGCGCGCCCTCGGCGAGCGCGAGCTCGACGCGCTGCGCGTCCAGCATGCCAAGTACGTCGTCACGGCGCCGGAGGTGGCGACGCGGGTGCAGACGCGCTTCCTCTGGCCGGGCGAGCTGGCACAGCCCGGCACGCCGCTGCTGGCGCTGCTCGATCTCGCCGACCAGTACGTGCAGATCTACCTGCCGGTCGCCGACCTGGCGCGCGTCCGCGTCGGCCAGCGCGTCAGCATCGAGCTCGACAGCGCCCCCGGCCGGCGCGTGCCGGGCGAGATCAGCTTCATCGCCGACGCCGCCAACTTCACGCCCGAGAAGATCGAGACGCGGGAGGACCGCGTCGGTCAGGTGTACCGCGCCAAGGTGCGGATCCTCGAGGGCGTCGAGGACTTCCGCCCAGGGACGGAGGGGAACGTGTACCTCGAGGAACCGATCGCGCCGCGCTGATCCCTGGAGGGGGGCGGCCCCCCCGGCGCCGGTGGGTTTGGGGGGGGCCCCCCCCCCCCCAAACCCCCCCCCCCCCCCGCGCCCCCCCCCCCCCCCCCACCAACACAAAACCGAACAACCAA
>JANNRA010000002.1:0-35172 GCA_031401035.1 bacterium
CCGCGGCGGCGCCGCGGCGCCCGCCGACCGCGGCCTCGAGAATCAGGACGCGCCCGGCGTCGGCCCCGCGCAACGCTTCGGCCGCCGCAGCCAGGTGGCGGCGGGCGGCGGCGACGTCGGGCGCGTCGTCGACGCGCACCAGGACGCCGCGGACGCGGTCGAGCGGTTCGAGCCCGACGCGGGCCACGGCGCCGCCCGCGAACTCGAGCAGCACGGCGCCGTGCACGCCGTCTCCAGCGGCGGCGAGCCGGCGCGCCTGCGGCGTACCCGGGGTGACCACCCACGGATCGCCGGCGCGATGCACGCTGAAGGTCGCCGCGCCGCCCAGCGCCCAGTAGTCGTAGGGCAGCGACCGCAGCGCCTCGAGGGACAGCCCGGGGCTGCCACTGGCGCCGACCGGGGCCGCCGCCAGCAGGCCGATATGCGGCCCCGGCCCCGGCGCCGCGGCCAGGCGGCGCAGGGCGTCCTCGGCACGCTCGTCGGCGCCGATGCCGGCGGCGTGGATCGTCACCAGGCGGGCGCCGTCGCGCTCGAGCACCACCGTCGCGGCGCCACCGCCGGCAACCACCACGACACCGTCCGGCCACCCGTCGGCAACCGCCAAGCGCTCGCCGGGATCGTCGGCGCCGGCGGCGAGGACGACGCGGACACCGTGGGCGGCCAAGCGGGCGACACCGTCGCGCAGCCGCGCCTGCGCCCGCACGCCGTGTTCGAGGCCGCCGCACCAGCCGCCGGCGAGCAGGACGGCCTCGACGCGGTGCGCCAGCGCCGCATCGACGAGGGCGCCCCAGGCGCCGAGCGACGCGTCGCGCAGCGCCGCGGCGACGGCCGCAGGTGTGCGTCCGACGCCGGCGAACGGCGCGTCGAGGTGCAACTCGGCAGCGTGGAGGATGGCGTAACGGGACATGTTTCAGCACGACATGGAAACACAGAGTGTGGCATGTTTCGAGCGCTTTCAGGTGCTGCGCCGTGCCGGCAGGCAGGTGGCGGGGCAGATCGCAGGGCGCTGGCGCCTCGGCGACACGCCTCGGCGCGGCGGTTGGCGCGACGGGGCGCGGCAGGCTAGACGCTGCCGCGCACGGAGGACGCGATGACGGCAGTCGGGGTGATCGGACTCGGCAACATCGGCGGCGCGGTGGCGGCGAACCTGCTCGCCGACGGCCACGCCGTCGCGGTGTACGACAGCGATCCGGCGCGCCTCGCCGCGCTGGTCGCGACGGGCGCGACGGCGGCGGCGGACGCGGCGGCGGTGGCGGCGCGTAGCGCGGTGACCTTCACCTCACTGCCGACGCCCCGCATCTTCGAAACGGTGGCAGAGGCCTGGCTCGCCCAGGCGCCGCCCGACACGGTGCTCGTCGACCTCTCCACCAACGCCCCCGCCCTGATTCGGGCCGTCGGCGCGCGCTGCGCCGCCGCCGGTCGCCACCTGGTCGAGGCACCGCTCACCGGCGGCGCGCCCGGGGCGCAGGCGCGCATGCTGGTGTTCATGGTCGGCGGCGAGGCGGCGCCGGTGGCACGCGTGCGGCCGCTGCTCGAGGCGCTCGGCCGCGCCACGTTTCACGTCGGCGGACTCGGCCTCGGCAACGTCGCCAAGCTGGTCAACAGCCTGATGGCGTTCTCCGCCACCTGGCTGTCGCTCGAAGGCCTCGCCGTCGCCGCCAAGGCCGGCATCGACGTGCGCACCATGGTCGAGGTCATCCGCACCGGCGGCGCCGGCAACATCTTCACCGAGCGCATGGTCGAGGGCATCAACCAGCGCGGCCGACCGACCCAGTTCGCCCTCGCACTGGCCGCCAAGGACGCCGGCCTGTTGCTCGACGTGGCGCGCGAGTACGGCGTCCCGACGCCGGCCGCGGCGCAAGTCGCGCAGGCCTTCGTCGCCGCCGTCGGCGCCGGCCTCGGCGAGCGCGACTTCACCGACATCGTCGAAGTCATGGAGCGCCTGGCCGGCATCGAGTTGCGCATCAGGCCGCCGAATGACGGCGAGCAGCGATAATGGCGACTAGGGGAATTCCCTAGCCGTATACGGGAAACTCCCAGCTAGATATCGAGGGGCGTTTCGATAGGGTGCCGCTGTCACATCCGGCGCCCGCACGGGCGTACCCCCCGGAGCGAACGGCCGTCCTCTGCTGCCCCAGAGGGCGGCCCCCCCCCCCGGAACAGCGCTGGCCAGTAACGCGAATTATGGCAGCGATTCGCACTGAATCATGCCGTCGCGCCTTGGTACTCCAGGCCCGTCGTGCCGAGCGGCGGGGGCCGCGGCGCGGCGGGGCGATCCGGGCGGCGGGAGGGCGTGAGCGATGGTCAGTCCAACGCGAGGTGTGCGCGGCGCGATGCTGATGGCTACCGCCGCGCTGCTCGGGGCCGCTACCGCGGCCTCGGCGCTCAACACCCCGAACGACTTCTGCACCGGCGACCCGTGCACCATCGCCAGTGACCTGGCCGCCGACGCCAACCTGGTGCTCGATTTCGGCAGCCGCACGGTGGTGTTGCAGAAGCAGCTCACCATGTTGCCGCAGGCCGGCGGGACGCTCGGCTCCCTGACCATCCGCTGCGGCACTTTTCGCATCGTCGGCAACGGCGTCATCAAGGGCACGGCGGTCGGCGGTCCCGGCGGGACGGTGGTGATCGAAGCGGTCAACGCCATCCAACTGACCGGCACCACCGGCAGCGGCGACGTCCGCCTCACCGGTGCGGACGCCGGCAGCCTGACCCTGCGCACCGCCGTCGGCTCGATCACCGGCAGCGGCCGCATCAATCTGAGCGCCGACGGCCTGCTCGCCTCGGGCGGCACCTTGACGCTGCACGCGGCGAACGACATCGCCCTGAGCAGCCGGATCAGCATGCCCGGCGGGACGCAGGGCGGCGGCGGCACCATCGACGCGTTTGCCGCCGACGACCTCGATCTCACGGGCGTCATCGACGCGACCGGCGGCCAGGGCGGCGGCGGCTTCGTCGACGCGGTCAGCGGCGGTGACCTGCGCGTCACCAATCTCGACCTGTCGGGCAGCAGCGAGTTCGGCGAGCCGGCATCGCCGCCTTCGATGCCGCCGGCTCGGTGACCATCCAGTCGCTGTTCGCGCGCGGCGCCAATGACGGCGAGAACTGCGGCGACGGCGGCGACGTGGACATCTTCGCCGGCGCCGCCGCCACCCTGGTCGGCCCGATCGACATCCGCGGCCGCGGCCGCGACTGCTCCGGCGGCTTCCTGCTGGTCGATGCCGGCCGCGCCCTGATCAGCGGCGAACTCCTGATGAGCGGCACCGGCACCGAGGGCGAGGGCGGCGACCTCGGCGTCACCGCGCGGACGCTGATCGACCTGACGACGAGCGGCGTCGTCCAACTCGACGGCGGCGACAGCGGCGGCGGCGACCTCGCCTTCAGCTCACTCGGCGACATCACCCTCGCCGGCACCATCAACGCCATCGGCCGCTCGCCGATCAGCCCGGGCGCGACCCTGGTCGACCTCAGCGCCGCCGGCACCCTGACCCTGACGGGGACGATCGACGCCAGCGGCGGCGCCGCCATTCCCGACAGCGGCGGCGACATCAGCCTGAGCGGCTGCAAGGTCGACGTGGCAGCGAGCGCCGTGACACGCGCCCTCGGCGCCGGCGGCGCCATCCTACTGCGCGCCAACGACCGCCTCAGCGTGCACGGCTCCTTCGCGTCCGGTGGCGTCACCCGCCTCGAGTACGGCCAACGCGCCAACCCGCCCCTCCTCAGTGGCGCCGTCTTCAGCCCCGCCGCGACGCTGGTGCTCG
This sequence comes from bacterium, assembly GCA_031401035.1. Classification (GTDB taxonomy): domain Bacteria; phylum Desulfobacterota; class Binatia; order HRBIN30; family CADEER01; genus JANNRA01. The sequence continues at coordinate 3,762 of JANNRA010000002.1, forward strand.
ACCTGCTCCTGCCGCCCTGCCGTATCTGCGAGACCAGCGCCGAGTGCGGCGACGGCAACGACTGCACCGTCGACACCTGCGACAACTTCGTCGCCTGCTCGCACCTCGCGCGCAGCGGCGCCTGCACCGACTTCGATGCCTGCGCCAGCGGTGAGTTCTGCACCGCCGGCGTCTGCGGCGGCGGCGGCACGGTTGCCTGCAACGACGGCAACCTCCGCACCACCGACGCCTGTTTCCCCTCCCTCGGCTGCATCGGCTTCCCGACCGCCGGCAGCTGCGACGACGGCGACACCTGCACCACCGGCGAGGCCTGCAGCGGCGGCGTCTGCGGCGGCGGCGGGCCGGCCGACTGCGATGACGGCGAGGTCTGCACCTTCGATGGCTGCTCCCCCTTCGGCGCCGGCTGTATCCATGCCATCGATGACACCTGCAGCGACGTCGACGACGACCAGAAGCGCGATGATCGGGACGAGTGCGTGACGCTCGCCTGGAGCCGCCCGCCGACGACGCCGCCCGATCAGTTCCCGCGCACCTTCGGCCTCACCGCCACGCGCGTGCTCAGCCCGCGGGGCAGCCAGGGGCTGCTCCTCAAGGGCCGCTTCAACCCGGCGGCGAACGCACCGACGATCAACCCGGCGCTGCACGGCCTGCACGTCTTTGCCGCCGACGCGGCCGGGACGCTGATCGACGTCAGCCTGCCGGGCGGCGCCGGCTGCGTTGCCGGCGACGGCTGGATCAGCAGCGGCGGCGGCCTGGCGCAGATCTGGAAGTACCGCAACCGCTCCGGCGCGCTGCCGCCGGCCTGCACGCCCGGCTCGGCGCGCGCCTTCGCGTCGGTCCAGATCAAGGACGGCCGCCTCGGCAGCAAGCAGGCGCTGCAGTTCAAGGTGAAGGCGAAGAACGCCAGCCTGCTGCGCCCGCCGGTGCAGCCACTGTCGCGCATCCTGGTGTCGATCGCCCTGGCGGCGCAGCCGGCGCCGGGCGTCGCCAGCCCACAGGCGCGCGCCGGCCAGTGCGCCGAGGCGCTCTTCACCGGCAACCCGATCGCCGCCAGCGGCGGCAAGCCGTTCTGCAAGCCGAAGTTGCGCAACGGCGCCCTCGACGGCGCCACCTGCAAGGGCCTGTGAAATGGGCGGGCGCAGCCGCGCCCGCCGCCCCGCTATTCGCCGCCTGCGGCTGGGGGGCGCTTGTGATGCATCGGGCCACCCCGATAAATGTCCCGACCCGTGCGCACCCTCCACTTCACCCGCTTACTGTCCCTCGCCGGACTCGCCTACCTCAGTGCCGCTGGTTGCTCGTCGCAGCTGTCGCAGATGTATGAGGGCGCGCCGCGCGCCGCGCGGGACGTCGCGATCATCAACGTCGGCAGCACCATCGTGCGCGCGATCAACGGACAGCCCCGGCGCGGCGGCGCCTTCGACGTCGGGCACTTCGAAGTTGCGCCGGGTCTGCACCGCCTCACCCTGGTATTCGAACGCCCGGCTCGCTCACTGGGAATGAAGACCCTGCCGGCCGAAGCCGGCGACGGGGTCTGCGTCCTCACCTTCGAGGTCGTCGGCAACCGCCAGTACTATCTCGGCGCGCGCGCCCACGGTGACGATACCAATCCGCGCTGGGACCGTCGCTGGCAGGGCTGGGTGCGCGATCCGGCCAGCGCCGGCGAAGACGACATCATCGCCCGCTGCGAATCGACACAGGTGGCAGCGGCCGACGACGACGCGCCAGCGCCGACGCGCACCGTGCTGGCACCCATTGCGGCTCCCGCCACGCCGCTCGCCGCCCCCACCCCGCTCCCCGTCCGCCCCGCGGCGCTGCTGCCGCCGCCGGTCCGCGTCGGCGCCGTGACCCGGATCGACGGCGCCCTCGACGCCGCGCGCATCGACGCCGCCTACGACGCGTTGACCGTCAGCGGCATCACCGGCGCCGAGCGCGCCCGCCTCGCCGCCGCGCTCGGCACCGGCTGGGCGGCGCTGGAAATGAACGCGACCGATCAGATCGTCCTCTACCGCCGCGCCCGGCTGCGGCCGTGCACGCGCCCGGCGGCGCTGGCCGGCTGCCTGGAGAGCGCCGACGCAACCTCTGACCGCGCCGCGCCCTTGGAGCTCAGACTGGAACCGGCGCGATGACGCTGCCGCGGAGTGTGTTCGCTATGTCGTCGCGTCTGGCGCTGCTGTTGCTTCTCCTGCTCACCGGCTGCGCGACGCCGCGCCCCGCCGGCACAGCCGCGGCACCGCCGCTGCTCACGCACGGCACCGCGGTGGGAGAGGTCACCGACAGCACCGCCGTCGTCTGGGGGCGCTGCGATCGCGCCGCGACCCTGCACGTGCGTCTCACCGACAGCGAGCGCAGCGTCGCCGAGGTAGTCGATCCCGAGCGTGACTTCACCGCCCGCCTGGCGTTGGACGGGCTGCAGCCGGACACGTCGTACGGCTATCGCGCCTGGTGCGGCGATGGCAGCGACGCCGACGACGGGGCGCGCGGCGCCCGCGCCGGCCAGTTCCGAACCACCCCCGCGCGCGACGCGTCGCGGGCGCTGCGGATCGCCTTCAGCGGCGATCTCGGCGGCCAGAACGTCTGCCGCGACGCGGCGCACGGCTATCCCATCTTCGCCATCATCGCCGCGCGCCGGCCCGACCTGTTCATCGCCCTCGGCGACATGATCTACGGCGACGACACCTGCGGCGCCGTCGGCCGCTACGGCAACGCCCAGGTCGCCGGGCCGCCGCCGGCGCGCACGACGAGCGAGTACTGGGCACACTGGCGCTACAACCGCGCCGACGCCGCTCACCAGGCGCTGCTCGCCACGACGCCGATGGCGCCGGTATGGGACGACCACGAGATTGGCAACGACGTCGGCCCCAGCGACCCGCGCCTGGCGGCGGCGCGTGCCGCCTTCCTCGACTACCAGCCGTTGCGCCCGCCGGCCGATGCGCCGACCCAACTCTACCGCAGCCAGCGCTGGGGCAGGCACCTCGAGCTGTTCTTCCTCGATCTGCGCCAGTATCGCGCTGACAACGCCGCGCCCGACGACGCGGCGGCGCCGAAGCCACTGCTCGGCGCCGCGCAGGTCGCCTGGCTGATCGAGTCGATGGCGGCGTCGGACGCGACCTGGAAAGTGCTGATCGCCAGCGTCCCGCTGGCCATCCCCACCGGCGCCGCGACGGCCCGCGACGGCGTCGCCTCGGGCGACTCCGCCGGCGGCTTCGAGGGCGAGATCGTCGCCCTCTTCCGCGCCCTGCAGGCGCGCGGCGTGCGCCCACCGCTGTGGCTCACCACCGACGTCCACTTCGCCACCGGCTTCCGCCATCGCCCCCTGCCCGAGCACCCCGAGTGGGTGGTGCAGGAGGTTGTCACCGGGCCGCTCAACGCCGGTCTGTTCCCGCAGCGGCAGCTCGACCCCACCTTCCAGCCCGAGCGCACGTTCTTCTGGGGACCGAAGACCGCCGACGCCGTCACCTCGTTTGACGAGGCGGTCGGCTGGTTCAACTTCGGCATGCTGGAGATCCTCGCCAGCGGCCGGCTCTCTATCGTCGTCATCAACGGCACCGGTCAGACGGTGTACCGGACGTCGATGCGCCCTGACGCTCCCCCTGCCGCCGCCCGCTGAACCGGCGCGCTCACTGCGGCTGGGCCTGCTCCCCGTCGGTGGAGGGCTCGCCGCAGCTGACCCCTTGCGCCGCCGCCGCGGCGCGATGCAGCAGGAGGATGCGACGCACCTCCTCGGCCGCCGGCGCCAGTTCCTGCGCCGAGTGCCCGGCATTGTAGATGATCAGCTCGGAGTCGATCGGCTCGATGTGGGCGCTCTCGTACTTGACGACGCCGTCGCTCTGCCCCGGCGCCGGCGGATCGCCGCTGACCGGAATGATCGAGTGCGCGCGCACGCCCGGCGCGACGGGCATGGCGGCCAACGCCTGGACGAAACTGTTGCCCGGCGTCATGTCGCGAATGCTGCCCTGGGCGTCGTTCACCGACGAGAACATGAGCGCGTCCGGGTTGCCGCTGAGCAACTCGGCGGAGCTCTGCAACAGGTCCTGCGGCAGGCTGACGAAGCCCGCCACCCATTGGGCGAGGAAGTTGCCCGCCAGGTAGCTGCCGCGATGCGGCGTGGAGATGAACACGACGCGGCTGACGAAGGGCAGCGGGGTGACGAACATCGTGTCCTGGATGAGCTGGCGCGATGCGTCACTAATGTTGAGTTCGCCGAGCGGCTGGCGAAACTGGGCGTCGTAGAGTCCCGTGCCGGTGTCGATGGCGGTCATCTTGGTGAGCAGGCCGCCCTGGCTGTGCCCGATCACCACCATGCTGCGCAGCGCCGCGTCCGTGCCCTCGGGATCGAGGCCGGCCACCGTGCCGGTCAGCGATTCGCGCAGACCGCGCGCCGAGTAGGTCACCGGATTACCGGTGTCGTAGAAGTACATCCAGAACTGGAAACAATCGCGCAGGCGCGCGTCGTTGGCGAGGTCGTTGATCATCTGCGCCCAGCGCGCCGGGCTCGACGCCGTCCCGTGCACGAAGACGACCGGAAACCGGCCGCGCTGGTACGGCTCGAGGGCGATCAGCCGGTTCGGTTCCTTGGCGAGCAGATCGCCGATGAAGAATCCCGGCAGCTCGGCCGCCCACATGTCGCTGCCGGCGAGCGAGTACGCCAGCGCCGAGGTCGATTCGACTTCCAGCGGCACGGCGCGCCCGTCGATCTGCACCGAGTTGCGGCTGTGTAACGGGTAGAGCTCGAGCTGCCCGGCGATGCGGCCGTCGGCCAACTGCTGGCGCGCGTCGGTCATGCGCAGCAGGGCGGTGACGGGGATACGCGCCTTCGGGCCGACCAGGTCGGGTACGCCCGAGGCGGCGGCCGATTGCACGGTGCTGGCGGCCAGCGGCGCGCCGATGCCGGGGACCCGATAGCGCTGGCGCAGGCCGTCGACCTGCAGCTCCGCGGTCGGAACGAAGTCGACGAGCTGCCGATCTGCCCAGCTGAGTTCGTTGGTGTCGAAGGCGACGTCGAGGGCGCCGAACGGCAACCGGAAGGTGCCGCCGCGCGGCTCGACGTACTCGCCCTCCGCGTCGACCAGAGCCATGGTCACGGCACGATTGTACAGGTCGCTGGCGAGGCGGACGCGCGGGTCCAGACGGCGCGGCGGCGTGTCGGCGCCGTTGGGGAAGAGGAACGCGAAGGCGTAGACGGCCGAGGCGAGGTAGTACCGTTGGCCGCCGTCGTCCTCGGCATAAAGGAACGAGAGCTCGGCGAGCGCGAAGATGTCGCCGGCGGTGCCCGATTCGCCGACCGCGACGCGGTGCAGTTGCGCCAGCGCGCCGGCGGGATCGTCCGCGAAGGTGTCGTAGAGGCCGCGCTGATGCAGGACGTTGCGGGTCGCGTCGCTCGCCTCGCCGGCGCTCAGCGCGTTGCGGGTGAGCTGCCGATGCACGGCCTCGGGGCTGGCGCGACTGACGCGCACCGGCACGCCGCACGCCGCCGTCATGCCGACCAGCGCGGCCAGCAACGCCAGCATCGCGCTCCGCAGATGCCCATCCGGCGTCGTTCGCATTCGGCGCCTGTATCGCATGCGCTCAGCCGCTTCCAGCCGCGCCGCCGCCCGCTATGCTGTTGCCATGCCGGCTCGCATCCTCCCCTTCCCCTCGCGCCACGGCCGCCCGCCCTGCCCCATCTGCGGCGCCCCGCGCATCCCAGTCCCCTGCCCGCGCGGCCACGCCGACGGGCGGCTGCACTGCCGCGCGTGCGCGGCCGAGGAGATTGACTGTCCGTCGTGCGACTGGGAGGCGATCAACGGCGACGAGACGCTCTTCTGAGAGCGCCGGGCGGGGCTGGCGTGGGCATCGACGCCCGCGTCCGCGACCCTCCGAGCAGACCTACGGCTCAGGCTCGGGCGAGCGGCTCGACGCGGCGGCCGACGCGCGCGAACCCCGCCGGGCGCGGGCTGTCGAAGTGCACCGGGCTGCCGCTGCCGGGATGGATGAAGCCCAGCATCGTCGCGTGCAGACAGAGCCGCTTGAGTGGGTCGGTGGCGGCGCCGTAGGCGTGATCGCCGACCACCGGGTGACCCGCCGCGGCCAGCTGGACGCGGATCTGATGGCGCCGGCCGGTGCCGAGTTCGAGGTCGAGCGCGGTCGCCGCGGCGCGGCGCTCGCGCACGCGGTAGCGCGTGATGGCCAATCGGGCGCCGGCTTCGCCGCGATCGGCCGGGCGCACGCGTAGGGAGGCGGTCTGCAGAATCGAATCCTCGAGCGTCCCGGCCTCGGCCGTCACCGTGCCCTCGACCACGGCGTGGTAGTGGCGCGTCACCGAGCGCGCCTTGAACTGTGCCTGCAGGTGACGTTTTGCGTCCCCCGACTTGGCGAGGACGAGCAGGCCCGAGGTCTGGCGATCGAGCCGGTGCACGATGAGCGGCCGCACCGGCGGCCGTGCCTGGGCGAGGTAGCTCCACACCAAGCGGAAGGCGGTGCGTTCGCGTTCCGAGTCGGTGGCGATGGTCAGGAGATCGGCGGGCTTGTCGATGACCAGAATGTGCTGGTCCTCGAACACCAGCCGCAACGGCGGCGCCAGCACGACGCGGGCGACGGTGGCGCCGCCCAGAGCGACGCGATCCCCGCTGGCGACGGCGGTGCGGCCGTCGCGGACCACCCGCCCGTTGAGCGACACGCGCCCGCGCGCCAGCCAATCCTTGCGGCTGACGCCGGACGCCTCGGGGAAGAGCTCCTTCAGCCGTGCGGCCAGCGTCAGCGCCGTGCCCGGGATCGGTTCGCGCGGGGAAACCATACCGGGACGGTAGCACAGGTCTCGCGCCGGCCCGGCGGCGCCACGCTCCGCAGTTCGGGCACCAGACGCACCCGAGCCCCTGATGCCGCACGGATGGAATGGACTCCTCCGATACGACGCGGCGCATTGGCGATGGACTCGACGACGCGGCGGCCCGGTGGTGCGGGTGCCCACGATCGCGTGCTCTGCCGCGGCCGGCAGACCTACTTACACCGCCAGCCCGAACAGACCGTCCTCCCCCAGGTCCTGCGCGATCACCGCGAAACCCTTCTCGCCGCGACGCGCCAGCGCGGCAAAGGCCTGCCGCGATCTGTCGAGCGCGAGTTGCCCCCTTCCTGAGCTCATCCCGGCTACTTGCTTGCGCCCCGGTGTGCGATGAGTGATGCAGAAATCCGACGCGAGTAAAGAGAGGGCAATGGCTTCGCAACGCGGACTGATCGTTCACCTTGGTCGTGCGGCAGTCGGTGTCACATTGCTGGTCAGCGGATTGACCGCGCGAGCGGAGCTGCCTCCGGGGCGCGAGCTGCTCGCCACCGGTGACGCCGTCCCCGGTCTCGGTCGGATCGGAGAGTTTGGGGCGTCGGTGCGCGGCATCGCGGACGACGGTGCAGTGCTGCTCGACCTCTCGCTCACCGACCGGACCCGCGGTCTGGCCTGGGCGGACGGCGAGCAGCTGCGCTTCATCTGGCGGACGGCTGACGGCGACAGCCCTGCGCTGGCGATGCGAGAAGCGCGGGTGAGCGCCGACGGCAGGCACGTCCTCGTGCCTGGCGACCCGGACCCGACCACCCGCACCTGCTTCTCGGCGCTCTACGCGATCGCCGACGGCGAGGCGCATCGGCTGCTGGCGGCAGGCGATCGCACGGTCGAGGGCTGGACGATCGCGGGGATCTGTCGGATCGGCGGCGTGGCGAACGACGGCAGCGCCGCCGTCGAGGCGATCTTGACGCCGCCGGCCGGCGGCGATGACTCTCGCGTCTATCTCTTATCGCTGAGCCGCGCCGGCGCTCGGATCGTGGCCGGGAACAGCCCGCTGCTCGACCCGTCGCGCACGCTCACGGCCACCTACATCGAGCCGCTGGCGACACTCGCCGGCGGCATCGTTTTGTTTCGGGCGAGTCCGGACGAGTCGGTCACCGGCGTGTATCGCGGCGATGCGGAGGGCGTCGAGCCCTTCCTGACATCGGCCGAATCGGGGCCGGACGGCCAGGCATTGAGCTCCGTCATGGCCGCGAGCCCGAATGGTGAGGTGCTGGTGCAAGCGTGCGCCCTCGCGACAACGCCGGGGCAGCGCGCGTGTACCATCTATCGCAGCGAGCGCGGGCGATGGGTGACGGTGCGCCCGACCAGCGCCGACGGGCCGGACGGTCGGTTGTCCGCGGTGACCAGCGGGGCGCTGAATACGCGCGGCGATGTCGTGTTCGCCGGCTACCGAGGCGACGGCGGCGGCAGTCTCGTCCTCTCCTACCCGGCGAACGGCGCGGCACGCGTCGTCGGCGGGGGGGGATACCAGCCGCTGGGCCTGAACGAACGCGGACAGGTCGCGCTGCGGGTGCCCTCCGGGCTCGCGCGTTGGTCGGACGGCCGGTCCGTGCTGCTCGTCACGCCGCGAACCACGACCGCGGACGGGGTGCGGCCGCTGGCGGGCGGGATACTGCTCTGGTGCCAGGCGGACGATGGTCGCGTCGGCGCCTATGTCGCCGCTGACGGCGACACCGGTTCGTGGCTGTGCATTGACGACCTCGGTCCTCATCTCATGCGGCGCGACGCCCCGGACGGCGAGTCCTGCACCTTCGACAACGCGGCGATGGTCGTTGCCGGGCCTGACCGCGTCACCCGCAGCGACGGCCGGCGGACGACGCCGCTGCTCGCCGTCGGCACGCCGCTCGGAGACGGGCAGCGCATCGACTTCATCTCGTCCGTCTCCGTCAACCCGGTCGGCACCCTGGCCGCCATCGTCGACTCCGGCGAGCGCCGCCTGCTGGTGCGCGTGCATCCCGGCGGTCCGCCGCGCGTGCTGGACGCGACCGCGGGCGGCGCGCTCGACGTGTACGCGATCGACGCCGCCGAGATCGCCGACAACGGAACCGTCGTCGCCTTGGTGTCGGCGGATTTCGCTATGACCGCCGTCGTCGCGGTGACGTCGGACGGAGCGACCAGCGTGCCGTTCCGCGACGACTCCCGAGGTGCTCGCGTCGCCGGCTTCACGGTGGCCGGCAACCGTCTCTTGCTGGCGCTGGAATACTCTCAGGCGGATCCAACGATGCGGCTTCTGGATCTCGACACCGGCGAGTGGACCGATCGCCTGCCCGCCGGGGTCCTCGCGCCGGGCGAGTTGGAATACGTCGTCGATACGTCGCGTGCTGACGATGTACTGTACCGGACCTCCGAGGACTCGACCGCATACTGGATTCTCAGTGGCGGGATGCCGCGGCGGCTCGGCGTCATTCAGAACGAGGTGCCGGTGCCCGTGGCGTTGCGCGCGGCGGATGACATCCTCTTCTGGACCAACACGTACACGATCGGCGCGGAGCGCACCGTGTTGAACTCGACCGGTGGCCACATCGCCGGGCGCTGCGTGGCGCCGCAGGCGGCGGCGTCGTCATCCGACGACGACGGCTGCGCGATCGGCGAACGCCGCGCCGCCGGCGCGTGGCCGTTGCTCGGCGCGGCACTCTGCGCAGGGCTCGCGGTCCGCAGACGTCGCCGCCGATCGTCGACGTAACGGATGCTCAGCACGGCATGCCCCGTCGGCACGCCATATGAGCTGGCGATTTGACCGAGCCGCCGCAAGCCCTCGCGAGGAACACCAGGGACCAAGACTCAGCCGCGCATGGGCCGAACAGCCGTCCTCCTGCTGCCCGCACTCCTGGCAGCCGGCGCGCACGTCCTCCCCCGACGGGAGGCCGTACCGATCCCCACGTCGCCCGCGCCGGCGCCGATCAGCCCGGCGCGAAGGGGTGCGCTCCTCGAGTCGCCGAGTGGCACGAGGCACTTGCGCGGTCCCGACCTGGAGACGCCGCCCGAGATCGCCCGTTTCGTCGCGCCGCCGTATCCGCTCGATCCGCACGCGGCGACCCTCGAGAGCGAGGCCTGCTCGGAGACGGCGAGCGCCCCCCCAGCGCGCCGAGGTCGCCGGACAGCAGCGCCCTCGACCCACCAGCCGGCGATGCGCGCGAACGTATCTCCGAGTAGTGCATGCGCGTGCGCTGCGCCGTCGGAAGCGTCGCTATCGGCGGGTAACGGGGGTAACGCCTGCGGAAAGTCATTGTCCTGCTTGGCATTTTCCGCGCCGGCCATTGTTACCCATAGCACCGGCCGCATCAGTACCAGGGTAACAGGCGTGTTGCCGCGTCCGGCCGCCGCTGGTGTGGGCTCGGGGTGGGCACCGTCACCAGTCGTCGTGTTACCCGCGTTACCCTCGCCCCGCATGCCAAGGGTAACGCCCGCCGCGTCGCACAAGTGCCGAGAATCCGGGTTACTTCGAGGAAGCCTTACCCCGGATACCCGTGTTGCCCCAGGATTCGAGGCGAACCGCGCAAAGAGGTCACGCGTACACGCTTTCTCGCGGACTCAGCCGCCGCGTCACATTGCATGTTGCCGCGTAACCCGCCGCCTTGCTAGACTTCTCAGCGATGACGTTGACGGCCGTATTCGAACCCGCCGAAGAGGGCGGGTTCATCGCGTACGTGGAAGAGTTGCCCGGCGCGAACACCCAGGGCGAGACGCTTGAAGAGGCGCGCGCCAACCTCCTCGACGCCGTCGCCCTGCTGCTGGAAACGAACCGGGAAGCCGCCGAACGCGAGATTGACGGACGGTCGGTTATCCGCGAGCCGCTGCACCTCGGCGCGTGAAGCGCGTTGACCTGATCCGCCACCTCGAAGCGCAGGGCTGCGCGTTCGTCCGAGAAGGTGGAGAGCACACCGTCTATCGCCACACGGGCAGCGGGCTGCAGTCCACCCTGCCGCGCCATCGCGAGATCAAAGAGGGGCTCGTGCGCCGCATCTGCCGGGCGCTCGGCGTGCCGCAGCCGTAGAACGCAGCGCACGTCAGTCATCGTCGCTGCCCTCGCCGAGGACCCTGGCACGCAGCACGTAGAGCCGTCGCGGTCCGACCCCGGGCAGGCGCTCGCCGCGTGACAGCTTACCGTCGTTGCCGCGGCGCAAGCGTTCTTCGTCGGCGAGCGCCCAGACTGTGAATAAGTCCCCACTTCGGCGCCGGTGGCTGTCAAGCCCGGCCGGACCGTCGGCACGCAAGGGGCCAAAAATGCGAAAGCCCCGGGGAATCCCCGAGGCTTTCGTCAGCGCGCCCAGACGGATTCGAACCGCCGACCTTCTGATCCGTAGTCAGACGCTCTATCCAGCTGAGCTATGGGCGCGTAGGGGTTTCGCGAGACCCTGGCTCGTACCATGCGGCCCCGGGAGCCGCAAGGCAGGCGGCGACGGAGCGGTCCTTTCACGCGAGGTGTTGTCGCAGAAAGGCGACGGTGCGCTGGAAGGCGTCGGCGGCGGCGGCCGGGCGGAAGGCGTCCGGGCGGGTGTCGTTGTAGAAGGCATGGCCGGCGCCGGCGTACGTCTGGATGTCGAAGGTCTTGCCGGCATCGGTGAGGATGGCGCGCAGGGCCGTGACGTCGGCAGCGGGGATCAGCGCGTCCTCGGCACCGAAGAGGCCGAGGTAGGGACAGTGCAGCCGCGGCGCCAGGTCGAGCGGACTGGCTGGCTTGCGCGCGTTGGTCTCGGCGTGACGCAGCATGCCGTACCAACTGACGCAGGCGTGCACCGCCGCGTCCGTGCATCCTGCCATCAGGGCGTACTGGCCGCCCAGGCAGTAGCCGGTGATGCCGACGGCGTCGCCGCGCACGGCGGGATGCGCGGCGAGCGCGCGCACGGCGGCATCGATGTCGGCGAGGACGCGCGTATCGGGTAGCGCCGCGATGCAGGCGAACACCGCCGCCATGTCGGGCAGATCCGGCACGCCGTCGCGGCTGTAGAGGTCGATGACCAGAGTAGCGAAGCCCTCCGCCGCGAAGCGGGCGGCGACGTCGCGGTAGTGGGGCGAGAGGCCGAAGACGTCGGGAATGAGCACCAGCCCGGGGACGCGGTCGGCCGCCTCGGGGCGGGCGAGATGGCCGCGCAGCGTGTCGCCGGCGCGCTCGAAGACGAAGGGCTCGCTGTGGACTGGAATCGCCATGCGGCGGGCTTAGCGCGGCGGCGCGGAATCATCCAGCCATCCGCGATCGCGGCGGCCCCGGCCGCGACTCAATCGCGGTAGGAGAACGGCCGCAGCGGCAGACTGGTGCCGCCCTGCAGCAGCCGCTCGGCGACCAGCTGCGCCGTGATCGGCGCCAGCAGGACGCCGCAGCGGTGGTGCCCGACGGCGAGGGTGACGTTGGCGAGGCCGGGCAGCGCACCGATGATCGGGCGGGCGAGCATGGACAGCGGCCGCAGGCCGGACCAGACGCGCGTCACCGGCGCGTCGGCCAGCGAGGGCACCATGCGCACGGCGCGCTCGAGGAGGCGCGCGGCGTTGAGGGCGGTGACGTGCTTGTCGCGCGCACGCCGGTCGCTGGTGCTGCCGATCAGCACCTCGCCGTCGGCGCGCGGCACGAGGTAGCCGTCGCCCCACGACAGCGGCAGCGGCAGGCGCTGCCGCGGCCGCACGGCGAGCATCTCGCCGCGGTCGGCGCGCACCGCAATGCGGCGGCGCAGCAGGCGCCCCACCTCGCCGGCCCAGGCGCCGGCGGCAATGACCACCTGCCCGGGCGTCAGCCGCTCGCCGTCGACCTCGAGCGCCACGATGCGCCCGGCGCCCGTCTCGATGCGCCGCACCGGCGCGTCGAGACGAAAGACGACGCCGCGCGCCACCGCCGCCGCATGCAGCGCCGCAACCAGACGCGGCGCGTGCACCGTCGCATCGTCGGCAAACAGCGCGCCGCGGCGCACCGCCGGGTTGATCTCCGGATGATGGGCGCGCACGCCGGCGCCGTCGAGCAGCTCGACCCGCCAGCCCTGTTCGCGCCGCCGCCGCGCCAAGCCGTCGAGTCGCTCGACCTCGCGGCTGGTGAAGGCGAGGTCGAGCAGGCCACTGCGGGCATACTCGACGTCGACGCCGGTCTCCTCGCGCAGCGCCGCGGCGAGTTCGGGATGTAAGGCGGCGGACAGGCGCTTGAGATCGGCGAGGGCGCCGCCGCGGGCCCGGCTGCTGGCGACGGCGAGCACTCCGGCGGCGGAGCCGGAGGCCTCACCGCCGACCTGCCCACGGTCGAGGACGACGATGCGTCCGGCGCCGCCGAGCGCCAGGGCGCGCGCGATGGCGCAGCCGATGACGCCGGCGCCGATGATGGCGAAATCGGCGGTGGCGGACATGAGGGGGTACTAGCAGGCGGCGCCGGTCGCCGCGCCCCCCAGGGATGCCCGATGCGGCGCGGCAGATCCGCGCCTGCGGTCAGCGCCCGGTGATGTTGGGGCGGAACTCGGTCTGCCCGAACTGCACCGGCTTTTCCCCGGCGAGCATGCGCGGCTGCAGAAAGCCGGGACCATTGGTGATGTACATGGTGTCGCGCGCACCGCGCTGGTCGTCGAGGTTGATGAAGCCGACGAAACCGCCGAACCAGGCGTTGCACACGGTCAGGCCCAGTCGCACCGGGGCGTAGACGATGTTGCTCGCCGCCGCCAGCAACGCCGAACCGGGGCGGCGTTCGCGCGGCGACGCCGGATCCATCTGCGCCGGCACCGGCGGCGCGGCGGCAAGGGTCAGGGCGGTGAGCAGCAGGGCGACGAGTGTGGCACGCATGGGAAGGCTCTCCTCGGCACCGGACTATAGCGCGCTGGGGCGGCGCTGTCAGCGCGTAATTTGACCCGCGCCCGCGCCGGTGGCAGTCACAGGAGTCGCCCCGGACCCCACCCATGCTCGCCACTGATCGCACCTTCGGCCGCGTCACCGTTCTGGTCGGCGAAAAGACCGGCAAGTACCCGGACGGCAACTCGCTGTGGCTACGCGGCCGCGACGCGACCGCCGTCGTCGACGCGTCCCTGAGCACGCGCCGGCGCGCCGCCGAGCTCGGCGCCGTCGACCTCGTCGTGCAGAGCCATGTCCACGAGGACCATGTCGCCGGCCTCGGCGCCTTCCCGCGCGCCCGCGTCACCGCGCACGCCGCCGACCTGCCGGGCCTGCACCACATCGACGGCCTGCTGGCGATATACGGCTACGAGGACGCCGCCCTGCTCGAACGCCTGCGCGGCTGGGTGGAGACGCAGTTCCACTACACGCCGCGGCCCGATGCCGAGCCCTACGTGGATGGCGCCGTCTTCGACCTCGGCGGCGTCCGCCTGCGCGCCATCCATCTGCCCGGACACACGCGCGGCCACTGCGCCCTACTCGCCGAACCGGAGGGGGTGCTGTTTCTCGGCGACATCGACCTCACCGGCTTCGGCCCCTACTACGGCGACGCCTGGTCCGATCTCGCCGACTTCGAACGCTCCCTGGCGCGCGTGCGCGCCATCGAGGCGCGCGTCTGGGTGTCGTTCCACCACGCCGGCGTGATCGAGGATCGACCGACGTTCGAGGCCAAGCTCGACCGCTTCACGGCCCGCATCGGCGAGCGCGAGGCCGCCCTGCTCGCCTTCCTCGAGGCGCCGCGCACGCTGGCCGAGCTGGTGGCACACCGCTTCCTCTATCCGCCGCACGCCGCGCTCGACTTCGTCGACGCGGCGGAGACGCGCACCATCCGGCAGCACCTGGCGCGCCTCGTCGCCGGCGGGCGTGTCGAGGAATGCGCAGACGCCACGTGGCGGCGGCGATGACCAGATCCTGTGTGGTAGTCGGCGCCGGGCCGGCGGGGTTGGCGGCGGCGAATCGGCTGGCGGCGAACGGAGTGAACGTCACCGTCCTCGAGGCGGCGGCGGCGATCGGCGGGCGCACGCGCTCGGAACGCGTCGGGGAGTTCGTCGTCAACACCGGCGCGGGCTTTCTGACGACCTTCTACGACGAAACGTTGAAGCTCCTGGCCGAACTCGGCATCGCCACCGCGGTGCCGACGCCGCAGCTGGGCGTCATGGCGACGCCCTTCGGCAAGTTGGAGCTCAACCTGAGCTCGCCGCGCCGCATCCTGCAGTTCCCCCTCATCACGATGGCGAGCAAGGTGCGCACCGCGGCGGCGCTGGCGCGTGCGGCGCTGCGCGGGCGCACGCACATGGCGCGGCCGGCGCGCCTGGCCTGGCTCGACCGCGGCGAGAGCATCGAACAGTGGGGCCGGCGCGCCATGGGCGACACCGCCTACGAGTATCTGCTGCGCAGCGGCGTCGAGCCGTTCTTCTACATCGGCGCCGAGGAGCTCTCCGCGGCGCTGGGCAAGGCGTTGCTGCGGCACGCGCGCAGCTGGCAGCTGCTCGTCGTGCCCGACGGCATGGGGGCGCTGTGCGAAGCGCTGGCGCGCGGCGTCGAGGTGCGCACCGGCTGCCACGTCGGCGGCATCGATGTCCGCGACCGCTCCGTCGAGGTGCGCCACGCCGGCGGCGTGCTGGAAGCCGACGCCTGCATCCTCGCCGCGCCGGCGTCGGCGATCGCGGCCCTGGAGGGCCCGCTGGCGAAAGAGGACCGCGCCGATGTCGCCGCCGTGCGCACCATGCCGAGCATCGTCCTCTACTTCGGCTACGAACGGCCGCTCACCGTGCAGTATCCGCTCGTCACGCCCGCCGGGCCGGGCCGGCATCCAATCGCCCGCGTGCGTACCTGGTCGGCGCTGAGCCCGACCTCGGTGCCGGAGGGCAAGGAACTGCTCGCCATCCACGCCATGGGCTGGCGCAGCGCCGAACTGCTCGATCGCGACCCCAGCCGCATCGCCACGGCGCTGCGTGCCGACGCCGAGGAGGTCTTCGGCCGCCTCGCCGATCCCGACTGGATCCGTCTCTACCCACGCGCCGAGGGCACCGTCGTCACCGCCCCCGGCCATTACCGGCGCATGCACGCATTCCTGAAGCGGCCGCGCACGCGCCTGCTCTACGCCGGCGACTGGCTCACCGGCTCGACCATCGAGGGCGCCGTCTGGTCCGGCCTGACGGCGGCGGACAAGTTTTTGCGCGCCAAATCGTGAGTCTCGCGCCGTGCTCGCCTACCTCCATCCGATCATCGGCTTCCTCGTCCTCATCCTGCTGGTGTACTCCGGCTCCCTCGGCCTGCAGCTGCGGCGCGCCCGCCGCGACCGCCCGGCCCTGGCGGCGCGCCATGTGCGCTGCGCCCGCGCCACCTACATCCTGGTCCTGCTGAGCTGGCTCGCCGGCGCCGCCTCGGTACTGCTGACGCGCGACGATCTGCTGCTCGCCGCCTCGCTGCACTTCCGCAGCGCCACGCTGCTCGCCGTGCTGCTCACCGGCAGCGCCCTCACCGCCCGCGCCATCGAACGCGGCCACGACGGCGCGCGCGATTGGCACCCGTGGTTCGGCGGCGCCGCACTGCTCCTCGCCGCCGCGCACGCCGTTACCGGCCTGCGCCTGACGCCGTGAATCAAAGGGTGGGCGGATCTCGTCGCGGCCGGGCTTGACGCCGGTGCCATCCGCGGCGCAGGACGCAGGCATGGAAGCCCTGCGCGCCCAGCGCGAAGCCATCGTCCGCCGCCACATGGAGTCGGAGAACGTGCACGACTTCGACACCACCGTCGCCACCTTTCGCCACCCGCGCTACGAGATCATCGCCACCGGCCAGATCCACGACGGCGAGGCGGCCGTGCGCCAGTACTTCCGCGACTCGCGCGCCGCCTTCCCCGATCAGCGCAACGAGCTCATCGCCCTGCACCACGCCGACGAGGCCGTCATCGCCGAGTTCTGGCTGCTCGGCACGCACCGCGGCCCGCTGCTGGGCATGGAACCCACCGGCAGGGAGTTCCGCTGCCAGATGACGGCGTTCTTCCTCTTCAACGGCGAGGACCTGGTCGGCGAGCGGGTCTACTTCGACACGGCAACCATCCTGCGCCAGTTGACCACTTGAGGCGCGGCGCGCGTTCTCCTCGCTCGGCTCCACCCACAGATCGATGTCCTGCGTCGCCCTGGGTCTACCGCTGGCCGCCAGGGCGTGCGCGCCGACGACGAGCAAGCGCACCCGATGGGCGCACAGCAAGCCGAGACACTCGCTCCATTCGGGCGGGAACCTGATCATAGATCCCCGGACAGGCTCGCCGCAGCACCTCGACGGCCGAGACGCGTTCTTCCGCCGAACACTGTCGCCAGTGGCGGCCCTCGTCGAGCGCCGCCTGTTCGTGGGTCGTGAAGCGGTAGGGTCGTTTCGCGGCAGTCACGGACGCAACCCCATCGCAATCGAGCCGGGAGTTCGACGGGCTGCTGCCGCGGCGAGCGGCGTCCTGCGGATGCGCAGGAGGCGCGGGCGTCGCGATCAGCTCCAGGCCGTTTCGACGTCGCCTTTGCGCAGGCGGCCGGCGATGACGATCTGCTGCACCTCGCTCGAGCCGTCGTAGACGCGGGCGACGCGCAGGTCGCGCCACAGGCGGTCGATCATGTACTCGCCCTTGATGTAGCCGTAGCCGCCGAAGATCTGCATGGCGTCGTCGACGGTCTGCCAGGCGCCCTCGGCGGCGAGGTACTTGGCGGTCGACGACTCGCGGATCGACTGGCCGCCCTGGTCGAGCAGCCACGCCGAGCGGTAGACGATCAGCCGCGCCGCCTCGGTGCGGGCGCTCATCTGCGCCAGGCGGAAGGCGATCGACTGGTGCTCGACCAGCGGCTTGCCGAAGGTCTTGCGCTGCTCGGCATAGGCGAGCGCCAGCTCCATCGCCTTCTGCGCCGCGCCGACGCAGCGCGCGCTGAGCGTCGTGCGCCCCTCGGAGAGGCAGCGCTTGGCGTAGTCCATGCCCTTGCCCTCCTCGCCGAGCAGCGCCTCGGCGGGGATGCGGGCGTCCTCGAAGACGACCTCGGAGATCGACGAGCCGCGATGGCCGGTGGTATCGAACACCTGGCCGATCGAGACGCCGGGCGTGTCGGCATCGACGATGAAGGCCGAGATGCCGGCGGCGGCGCGCGCGAAGGTGACGAAGTGGTGCGCGCGCGGCGCGTTGGTGATGAAGATCTTGCGGCCGTTGAGGACGTAGGCGTCGCCCTGACGCTCGGCCCTGGTGGCCAGGCCGGCGGCGTCGGAACCCGACTCCGCCTCGGTAAGCGCAAAGGAGCCGATCCATTCGCCGGTCGCCATCTTCGGCAGGTAGCGCTGCTTCTGCGCCTCGCTGCCGAAGCGCACCAGGCCGACACAGCCGATGCCGGTGTGCACGCTGATGAAGCTCGCCAGCCCCCATGGGCCGCGGCCGAGCATCTCGTGGCAGAGGGTCTTCTGCACCACCGACAGGCCGAGCCCGCCGTACTCCTGCGGGATGGCGAGGCCGAGGAGGCCGAGGTCGCGGGCGCCGTCGAGCAGCGACTGCGGTAGCGTGTCGGTCTTCTCGATCTCCTGCCAGACACCGTTGGCGCGGGTCTCGACGAAGTCGCGCACGGACTGCTGCAAGAGGCGGTCGTCGGGAGAGATGGTGAAATCCATAGCGCAGGGGCTTACCAGCGCCGTGCGCGGTGACGCAACGCATGACCAGTGGTGGCCACCGCGTCGGGCGGACGCGCTATCAATCAGAGGCGCCGGACTGGGCGCGGCGCTCCACCTCCCTGCGCAGGCTGCGCATGATCTCCGGCAACGAGTTCTTGAGGAGCTGGCTCTCGATGATGCTCGGCACCGGCATACGGGTTTCGACGCGGCTGCGGGAGACAAGCAACGCCGAGGCGGCGCCGTACGGGAATATGTCCCAGCTACCGCGGCTTTCTTGGATGTCGTGCGGGGAGGAACGATCGAGCACCGACGTCATCAGGCCGTGCACCGGGTCCAGCGTCATGATGAGGGTGTAGCGGACCTCCATCCAGAGGACGCTGACATGCTGCTCGATCCACACGCGAGCGTCCTCGACTCGTTCAATGCGCGACTCGCTGATGTTGGGCAGGAAGTCGGGTCTCGCCTCGAAGTCGGCGAGAACGGCCCACACCTCGGCTGGCGGCCGCGGCACGACCACGGCGGCTTCGCTGTCGCTGACCGACCCGTCGCCGCCACCGTCCGCCACCGTGGGCTGGCGGTCGACGATGACCACCTCGCCGTTCGCGAGGCGCGTCCAATCGTCGGCGGAGAAGCGCGACCGCGCGGCTTCCGCCGACAGCCGGCAGGCGACGCATGGCGGGCGCCGCAACTCACTCGGCAACTCGGTCGCGGACGCGACCGCACACGTCGAAGCGACGGGGACGGCGGCGATGATCGCGACGCTTCGCCACACGCGCCAGAACAGCCGAGACGATGGCGCCGCTCTGAGCCGGCCCATGTGACCTCGCGACAGCATTCCCACAGCCAGCACCCCCGTCGATCTCGAAACGGGCGCCAAGCCCATAATAGATGCTCTCCAGCAACGGCAGGATCAGCCAGTCGGGGGCCGGGTATCGCGTCACCAAGAAGAAGCCCCAGATCGAGAGCAGGGCGCCGACGTACTGCGGGTGGCGCATCACCGAGAAGGGAAACGAGGTACACCAGGGCACCTCGTGGCCGAAGCGAACGCCGTAGAAGACTCCGACGCGCCCGAGACGCTGGAACACGGCGAAGTTCAACAGCTGACCGGCGCCCATCATCCCCAGGCCGACCGCAACCGGGAACGCGTTGAGCCCCGGCCATCGGAGCTGTCCACCGCCCCACCACAGACACCACCAGACGAAGACACCGATCTGGATCACCTTGAAGACGCGAAACAGATGCCCCAGCCCGTCAACCGGATTGATCCCGCGACCAAAGCGCGCGCACAGCGAGCGGAATTGCTCGGGGCGCCGCCAGATCCAGACATAGGCGGCCCGTTCGATGGCGAGCAGGACGGCGGCTGTCAGGACGATCACCACTGCCGGCATGGCGCTTCACCTCCCGCTCGGCCGACACAGCCCCGCATATCCGCACCCGGCGGTCGTCGTCGGCGCCGTGCGGGGCGCTCGACACGCGACGATCGATGAACCGCTTCGTGCGCCGCCGGTCGGTCCCGATCGGCCCACCACCGGCGGGGCCGTCATGTCCCCTCAGACCCGATCGAACCGCATGGAGCCGTCGTACCAGTCCGACATGTCGTCGTACATTTCGCCCCGCAGCAGGTGATAGGGCGCCTTGTGATAGATCTTGATGTCGTGGAAGGGGTCCGTGAGGATCTTGGTGCACCACACCAATCCCGACTGTACCCCCTTGAGTACAAACAGCTGGACGGTACGAAACGCGATCCCAGCCAGGCCGATCACGAGCCAGAGGAGCGCCAGATTGTCGAAGAACCCCCACGACTGGCTCGGCGCGCGCAGAAGGCCGAAGAGGGTCGGCTCGACGTAGAGCGCGAGGGGCGCGACGATCCACACCGCCAGCAACACGACCTTGCGCTTCAGATTGTAGCCGACCTTCACGCTCTCCTTGTACGCATGCGTCGCCTGGTTGACCTCGTCGTAGGTCTGCGGCTCGAAGAAGAAGTGGCCTGTCTGGCGCAAGACCATCGCCAACAGCCACCCGACGAACACCGCGGCGGCGGGATGGATGAACAGCAGCGCGTAGCTGGCCACGAAACACATGGCACTCAGCAGGTGCAGCGTCTGATTGACGCGATTGTGATGATAGAATCGGTGATCGTCCCAACGCTGCTGACGCAGCTCCTCGACAAACCCCATGGCATCCTCCTCCCGTTCTCGGGTGTTCGGCAGTGATTCGCGCTTCATGTCTCATCCACCAGAAGCGCTTGCCCCATCGCCAGGCGCGCGCCCGTCGTCACCCCGTCGGCCAGCCAGTAGTTGGCGGTGGCGAAGACGAGGATCGTCGACCCGTTCTGGAAGTAGCCCATCTCGTCGCCGCGGCGGTACGTCGCGCGACAGGGCAGCCGATCCGGACCCCGGTAGCGCAGATCCAGTGGGTCCGGCAGGCAATGGAACTTCATGCTGGCCACCAAGATCGCCGCCACCGGGACGAGCATGATGCTCCGGGCACGCCCTGCGGCAGGGGCAGCGCCGTTGCCGAGCTGTTCCAATTTCAGCTCGACCACCGCACGCTCGTTCTTGCAGAAGAGCTTTTCGATCCTCTGCAGGGCGACCGGGTTCACGTTCCACGTGTCGCCCGAAATGTAGGTGATCTCCTCGACGCGACAGTCCACCGGCGCGTGGAAGCGGTGATACATGCTCGATCTGAGCCGCAACGTGACGTACGTCCCGTCGCGATACTTCGATCGCAGGGTAGGATCCGGAATGAGATCGGCCATCTCATAGGGGAACCCCTTGGCCTGAAAGACCCGCGTCCCCTCCACCCTGCCACACGCTCCGACGATGGCGTCGCACGGGCTCACCGCGATGTGGCGCCGCGCATCGATGGGGCGCGCACCCGGTTTCAGTTCCCGGATAAAGCAGTCCCGCAGGCTCTTGAACTCCCGTGTTCGGCATTCCTCGAAATCGAGATCGGCCGCAAAGAGTCTCCACAGCGCGATCGACCAACGCGTCAGGGCCGGACTCTCGATGGCGCTGTACCAGCCGACGAGGCGCGTGAGCAGGCGACGCGGGATCCGATTCGTCAGCAGAAAGTTCAGCTGCTCGGACTGTGTCCACGAGCGGAGCAGCTTCTGCGCGACGACCTCAGGCAACGGACCGCTCCTGGGCGGGCGTGGTGAGGAATCCGAACCCGTCTTCGAGCTCCGCGATGGACGGCGCGTGCGGATCGTCGAGCGCCTCGCCAAGACCCAGATCGTACATGAACTGACGCATGATCGGCTCGGCCTGGAAGGCGGCCGCGCGCGCCATGGCCTGTCGCCGCATGCCCTGCTGCCCGCCGCCGCGCAGGTGCGAGACGATCCGCCCGCTCATCTCTTCGATGCTGTCGACGAGGTAGCCGCTGCGTCCGTCCTCGATGATGTCCTTGGGCCCCTTGCAGTTGTACGCGACCGCCGGCATGCCATGCACCAGCGCCTCGAGGATCACGTTGCCGAAGGTGTCGAATCGCGAGGGGAAGACGAAGAGGTCCAGGCCGAGGTAGAGCGCCGCGAGGCGCTGCTTGTCGACCCAACCCACGAACCGCGCGTCTGGCAGCGCCGCCTTCAACTCGGCTTCGGCCGGCCCGGTCCCGGCGATCACGATGCGCAGATCGGGCAGCGACTCTCGCGCCCGCGCCAGGATCTCCGGCAGTTCGAAGATGCCCTTCTCGCGACTGAGGCGGCAGGCGGTGAGGAGGATCGGCGTATCGGCCGTCGCATCCGGAAACAACTCCGTCTTGTCGATTGGCCGCGCGCTCGGATGGCGGGGCTGTGCGTGGTGAGCCGTCAAGTGGACCCGATCCGCATCCAATTGCATCTCGCGTCCGGTCAGCCACTCGCGATGATCGCTGTTAAGGACGAACACCCCGTCGAAGCGCTTGTACAGGGCGCGCAGCATGCGGCGAATGCGGTCGCGCTCATGGTGATCGAGATCGGTCATGTGCTTGGCGAAGTCGATCCAATCCGTGTGCATGAAGAAAAAGCTCGGGACGTTGAACATGAACTTCAGGAGGAGGGCGACGAACACCATCGGCCCTTCGGTCGAACAGACGATTCGATCGTATCCACCGCGATAGAAGATGTCGGCGACTTCGAGCGGGTCCGGAACCCGGAATTCCTGCTCGCCGTACTCGGTGACGGAGAAAGTCATCAGTGGCCGCACGACCCGCAGATGCGGCTCGTCGACGCCCTGCGCGTCGCAGATGAGGAAGTCGACCGGCAGATCGAGCCGTTGAATCTCCGTCAGCTTGCCGGAGAGCGAACTCGAGACGCCATTTCTGTCGCGCAGGGTGTCGGTCAGATACAGCGCCCGCTTGTCGTGGTGCCCCGTGCCGAGGCGTTGCGCGAAGTCGTTGAGGAAGCTGCGATTCGCATAGAGGACGCGGGTGCTCGCAACCGTCGCGCCGGCGAGGATGAGATTCATGAACACGGGGAACGAGAGGTTGTCGAGCAGTTGCTTGACGTCGAAGTCGCTCATGTCCGAGCGTCGGCTGGCGTCGCCCAGGAAGAGCGCGGTGAGCTGGCTCGGGACCTCGAACTTTCGAATGAGTTCTTCCGTCGTGAGCTTCTCGAGCTGCTTCGACTCACTCGCGGCCACGGAGTGCTGCAGCCGCTTGACGATCAGCGAACTCAGCTCGGTGAAGAGCTGCGACACGGCGCGGTGCACCGCTTCGACATACTCTTCCGGCGACGCGTGCGTACTCGCGGCGATGCGGTCGAGGTGATCGAGGCAGAAGCGATAGTCCTTCGAGACCTGCCAGCGCAGGAGGCGGCTCGGTCGCTTGCCCTGCAGGGCATCGTGGATGAGGTTGAAGAACTTTGGGGTGTGTTTGTGCTTGCGCACCTCGAGCAGGAGATTGCCGATCGCGAAGCACGCCAGCTTGTCGTAGGTTTCGCCGCGATGGAGGGCGATCCGCAACAGTCCGGGATCTTCGATCTTGGTGGCGACCTGCGAGAAGTAGTCGAGGAGCGAGATGGCGAGCTTCTGGTTCTCGGCGACATTGCCGTAGGCAGCGACCCGGCCGGCGCGCAGGGCCTCCAGCGCCAGGGCCGACGGCTTCTCCGTGCGCAGTCGCTCGCGCAGGTTGGGCACGTACAGGCGTGACCCGCAGGTGCCCGCGAAGACCCCGAAGTGATCATCTGAGCCGCCGGTGAGCACCTTCGGCAGCGCCGGATCGACCCCGAACTCGTAGGGATCGAGGTCGTGCTTGCGGGCGTAGTGATCGATCCTCTCCGCCGTCAGACTCTGCACCCAGTTGAGCGTCAGGACGCTCTGCCAGAGATCGCGCTGGCCGTTCAGCACCTCGAACCGTTGGAACAGGACGGCGAACCTCTCGAACAACTCGAAGTCGATCCGATCGACGGCCGTGTAGAAGTACAGTGGGTGCGGCAGGACGACGGGCACCTGCTGCTCGTTGGCGTAGCGCAGGAACGCGAAGACGTCGCGGCGCTTGGCGTTGAGGACCTCTTCCTGGCGCCGGTCGAAGCCGTAGGCGAGCACGTGGAAGAAGAGATCGTACTCCGCGTAGTGGCAGGTGAACTCGCCCCCGGTCAGGACGTCGTGCCCGGCCTCCTGCAGATCCCAACACGAGCGGGCATTGTTGTGGTTGGTGATGGTCACGACGTCGGAGCCGTGCCGCTTCAGCACCTCGAGGAGTCGGTCCGTCTCGAGCCAGGTCTCGGGCAATCGCAGGATCCGGCCCCAGAGCTCGTCGGGGATGTCGCTGTTGCGGTCGTGACAATGGAGATCCACCCGCAGACACTGATCGAGGGGGAACCGGGAGGACTCGCGCTGCAGGAAGCGGCGGAATTCGTCTCTGAGAGCTCGACGGAATTGTCCTGTTCCCGCGTCATCGTCGGTGCGCACCATGCTACCCAACCTCCTCGACATGCCGAGTCCCACCGGCCGGTGCTGGTGACCGCAATCTGCGCAGCCACGGGAAGCGGGCCATGAGCATGTCTCGCGTCATCATCCCCTTGATGGCCCGGTTCGTCAGGCCCGGGGAACGCCACCACCACTGGTCCTGCTGCATGCGCCCGGCGGCGCGCACGAATCTCGCGGTCACCTCGCGGAAGTCGTCATCCGAGTAGTCGAGGCTCATGATGAAACGGCCGGTGCCGATCCAACCCAGTTCGAGCCCTTCGGCTCGCAGGTAGAACTGCAACATCCAATTGTACCGGCTCGGCGTCTCGTACAGCACCGTCAGGACCGTTTGCAGGTTGGCCACGCGGACCGGGAGGTCGGCCTCCGTGAGGCGCTGATTGAGGGCGGCGACGCGCGCGTTCCACACCGTGTCGAGGTCCGCGTATCGCTGCTGCAGCTCCGGCGTTTGCAGGCGCTCGAGGAACTCATGCATCGCCCCGAGCACATAGGGATGGGAATTGAAGGTCCCGCGGGCGAAGGAAATGTCGGCAGGCGCATCGTCCCGGTAGCGCTTCATCAGCGCACGGCGACCACACAGCACGCCGACGGGCAGCCCACCGCCCAACGTCTTGCCATAGGTCACCATGTCCGCCTGGATGCCGAAGTATTCCTGGGCTCCCCGGCAGGCGAGACGAAAGCCGGTGAACACCTCATCGAAGATCAGGACGATGCCCCTGCGGGTGCATACGTCCCGGATCCCCTCGAGCCATGCGGTGTAGCGCGCGCGGTCGAACGCGGCGGTGCGATCGCTTGCGATCAGCGTTCCGTCGCCCGGACTGTCCGCATTCGGGTGGAGCGCCTGCAGTGGATTAATCAGGACGCACGCGATGTCACTGCGCGTCTCCAACACACGCAGGGAACGGTCGCTGAGATCCGCCAGCGTGTACACATCGTCGACCTTGCGCTGGTTGCCGACCCCAGGCTGCACGCCGTCCCACCAGCCGTGATAGGCGCCGCAGAACCGCACCAGATGGGTGCGGCGCGCGTGGTACCGCGCCAGGCGTACGGCCTGCATGACGGCCTCGGTCCCCGACATGTGAAAGGACACCTCGTCCAGACCGGACAGCGACTTCAGCGTCGCGACGTTCTGGACGATGAGCGGATGATACGGCCCGAGCACAGGCCCCAAGCGGTCGACCTTCGCGCTCCCCTTCGCAATGCAGTCCTTGTAGAACTCATGACCGAACAGGTTGACCCCGTAGGATCCGGACAGGTCATAGCGCCAGTTGCCGTCGATATCCCTGACCTGCACGCCGCGCGTCTGGTCGACGATCGAGCCGCATCGCAACTCGCGTGGAACCTGATTGCGATAGGGAAACGGCACGCGATACGCCGCGGTGAAGCCTGCGTCGGAGATGTCTTCCTGGAGCACCTCGCTCATGCGCACGCTGGCCGGGGAACTCTCGCGAGCCTGCCGGCGAAGCCCTTCGAGGGCTACGCGGCGGCTGCTCGCGACCGACTCGGGCGCCGCATCGCTGACGAAGAACGCCTCCTCATCGTATTCGAAGAACTTGACGAGTCGCGCCATCCGACGCGACCACCTGGCATGGCCGCGCAGAGACGGATGCTTGGCACGCGAGAGCTGCAATCGTTGATAGAGCCGCGAACCGAGGGCAGCGACCACAGCCATTGCCAGTATATAGAATGCGAGAACCATTGCGTTGTTTGCTCGCCCCAAGGCACCAGCCTTGAAATCAATATACACTCCGGGTGTGACGGCGCGGTTACGCCTACGGAAACACACGGATACTAGTGTGATGATTGTCCAGGTATTGTATTAACCGGTCATGACGTCCGACACCGTCGTTGATGACCGGCGTCGCGCTCGGACCGACGCGGCGGTGGCGGTCCCATGCGGGGGCGCTGCAGACGATCAGGAGCCGGGCGCGGCCACTGGACCGACGGAGCAGACCCACCGCCGCCCCCGGGTCACTGCACCCGCCGGCCAGGGCCGCCGGGGCAAGCTCACCCCGCATTGGCTGCTGAGCCCGATGTTCGCGTCGGCGCCGCGGACCGGCATCACAGGAAACGCAGCAGGGCGTCAGCGAGCTGCTCAGGTTGCTCGAGGTGCGGGTGGTGGGCGCTGCCGCGGATGACGACGCGCGCGGCGCGCAGGGTCGCCAGTCGCTCGAGCAGGTCGGGCTCCGCGTAGCGCAACGGGCTCTCGTCGCCCTCGACGTAGAGCACCGGACAGGCGATGCGCTGCCAGAAGGGGCGCGCCTGGGCGACGTAGAAGGGCTGCGGCGAGCGCGTCTGGTGCAGCGGGTCGAAGACCCACGCGCGCTGATCGCCGGCGACGACGCGGGTGCCGTGCGCGGCGAGCAGGGCGAGGGCCTCCGCCCCCATACGCGGGTAGCGCGCGCGCAGGCGCGTCGCGGCGGCGGCCAGGGTGAACGTCGGTCGCGGCCGCGCCGCGACCAGTTCCAGACCGGCGCACCACTGCGCGTAGCGCGCCGGCGTGTCGGCCGGGTCGGCATCGCCGGGGCCGAGGCCCTCGATGGCGACCAGGCTCGTGACCTGTTGCGGCGCGCTGCCGGCATAGAGCAGCGCCGCGTTGCCGCCCATCGAGTGCGCCACCAGCGCGACGCGCGTGCCGAGGGCGCGCACGACGGCGGCGAGATCGGCGACGTAGTCGGCGAAGTGGTAGTAGCCGCCGGCACCCACCCAGTCGCTCTCGCCGTGGCCGCGCCAGTCGAGGGCGTAGACGTGCCAGCCGCCGGCGGCGAGGCGCGGCGCGACCAGGCTCCAGACGTGCGCGTGTTCGAGGAAGCCGTGCAGCAGCACGACGACGCGCGCGCCGCTGCCCCACTCGAGCAGATGGTGCGTCAGCCGGTTGGCGACGATCTTCACCGGCCACCGCCCCCGCGCCGCCAACGAGCGCCACGTCGCCGTGGCATGCACTTGTACCGGTTGCGGCGGTGCGCCATAGCGGCCTCCCTAGATGATCGGTCGGCCGCGCGCCACGCGCCCCCTTGTCCCTGCTGCCGCGCGGGCTGCCGCGCGCGTCGGCGCCGTGGCGGCCGTGCTGGCGGCGTCGCTCGGCGCCTGCACGAACAATCCGTACCCGAACGCCGACGCGGCGGCCAAGGTCCTCTATCTGTCCTATCCGGTGGCGCCGAAGACGCTCGACCCGCAGGTCGCCTACTCGACCGTCGATCACGTCGTCACCGGCGCCGTCTTCGACACCCTGCTCGAGTACCACTACCTCGACCGTCCCTACCGCCTCATCCCCGCCCTCGCCGAGGCGCTGCCGCGCCCCGAGCCGCGCGCCGACGGCCACGTGACCTATCGCTTCCACCTGCGCGACGGCGCGCTGTACCAGGACGACGCCTGCTTCGCGCGCGGCGGCGCCGGCCGCACGACGCGCGCCGTCGAGGCAGCCGACGTCGCCTTCGCGCTGGCGCGCATCGCCGACCCGCAGGTGGGCAGTCCGGTCATCGACACCTTCGCGCGCGTCACCGGTCTGCGCGAGTTCTCCACCCGCCTCGCCGCGGCGCGCGCCGATGCCGCCGTCGCCGCCCTGCCGGCGCACGAGCAGTACGCCCGCGCCGGCGGCATCGCCGGTGTCCGCGTCCTCGACGCGCGTACGCTCGAGATCGAACTCGACGCCCCCTACCCGCAGATCCTCTTCTGGTTCGCCATGCCCTTCACCGCGCCGGTGCCGTGGGAGGCGGTGGCGACCTACGACGGCCGCGACGGCCGCGATCGCCTCGCCGACCACCCGGTCGGCGCCGGCCCCTTCGCGCTGGCTCGCTACGATCGCCAGGCGCGCATCGTGCTGACCCGCAACCCCAACTGGTACGGGGTCCGCCACCCCGAGTGGCGCGCCCCGGGCGCCGTCTTCCCCGACCCCGGCGCGCGCGACGACCCCGACGGCACGCTGCGCGCCGCGGCCGGGCAGCCGCTGCCGTTCCTCGAGCGCATCGAGATGCGCCGCGAGCCCGAGGCGGTGCCGGCCTTCATCAAGTTCATGCAGGGCTACTACGATACGTCGCCGATCATCCGCGAGAGCTTCGACCAGGTGGTGCAGGGCGGCGCCCTCACCGGCGAGGCCGCGGCGCGCGGCCTGCGCCTGGAGAAGGCGGTTATGGCCGGGGTCTACTACGTCGGCTTCAACATGGACGACCCGGTCCTCGGCGCCGCCGCCGGCGAACGCGGCCGCGCTCTGCGCCAGGCGATGAGCCTGGCCGTGGACGCGACGGAGTTCCTGCGCCTGTTCAACAACGGGCGCGGCATCCCGGCCCAGTCGCCGCTGCCGCCCGGCATCTTCGGCTACGACCCCGCCTACCGGAACCCCTGGCGGCAACCCGACCTGACGCGCGCCGCCGCACGCCTGGCCGAGGCGGGCTACGCGGGCGGCATCGACCCCGCCACCGGGCGGGCGCTGCGCATCAGCTTCGACGTCAACAACACCGCCGCGCGCGCCCTGCTGCAGTTCCAGTTCCTCGTCGAGACCTGGAAGCGCCTCGGCCTCGACGTCGAGATCGCCGCCACTGACTACAATCAGTTCCAGGACAAGGTGCGGCGCGGCGCCTATCAACTCTTTCAGTGGGGCTGGATCGGCGACTACCCAGACCCCGAGAACTTCCTCTTCCTCCTCTACGGTCCGATGGGCCGCGGCCAGAGCGGCGGTCCGAACACCGCCAACTTCGCCGACCCGCGCTACGACGCGCTGTTCGAACAGATGCGCGCCCTCGAGAACGGCCCGGAACGCACCCGCGTGATCGACGCCATGCGCGCCATCCTCGAACTCGAGCGGCCGTGGATCGAGCTCTTCCACCCCGAGGATTACGCCCTGCACCACGGCTGGCTCGCCAACGTCGTGCCCACCTCGATGTCCCTGCCGACGATGAAGTACTGGGATCTCGACCCCGCCCGGCGCGCCGAACGCCGGCGCGCCTGGAACCGCCCCTTCCCCCTGCGCTGACGCCGATGCTCGCCTACCTCCTGCGCCGCCTCGCCTTCGGCGCCGTCACCGTCGTCGGCGTCCTGCTGCTGCTGTTCGCGCTCTTCTTCCTCGTCGCCACGCCCGACGACGTCGCCCGCAAGGCGCTCGGTGAGAAGGCGATGCCCGAGGCGATCGCGCAGTGGAAGACCAACCACGGCTACGACAAGCCGCGCCTGTGGAACCCCGCCGCGCCGTTCGACACGATGCTGGCCGAGCATTTGCGCCGCATGCTCACCTTCGACTTCGGGCGCAGCGACGCCGACGATACGCCGATCGTCGAGCGCCTGCGGGGCGGCGTCTGGCCGAGCCTGACGCTCACCGTGCCGCTGTTCGTCCTCGGCCTGTTCTGCGCGGTCGCCCTGGCGCTGCTCGTCGCCTACCGGCGCGACTCGGCCCTCGACCGCACGACGCAGGTCGCCTGCGTCGTCCTGATGAGCGTGCCGATCCTGCTGTGGATCGTCGGCGGCCAGTACCTGCTCGGCAAGATGCTGCGCTGGTTTCCGATCTCCGGCTTCGACCCGGCGCCGGAGGTGCTGCTGCGCTTCCTCGCCATGCCGGTGCTGATCGGCG
The DNA here is from genome assembly GCA_031401035.1 of bacterium. Lineage (GTDB taxonomy): Bacteria > Desulfobacterota > Binatia > HRBIN30 > CADEER01 > JANNRA01. The sequence continues at coordinate 33,529 of JANNRA010000002.1, forward strand.
TCCTCGCCCACCTCGGCCAGGAAGTGCGCTACTACCGCACCGTCTTCCTCGAGGAGCGCAACCGCGACTACGTGCGCACCGCCTACGCCAAGGGCTGCAGCCCGGCGCAGGTGATGCGCCGCCACGTGCTGCGCAACGCGCTGATCCCGATTCTGACCAACGTCGTCATCGAGATCCCCTTCCTGTTCACCGGCTCGATCCTGCTGGAGTCGTTCTTCGGCATCCCGGGGTTGGGGACGATGACCGTCGACGCCATCAACGGCAACGACTTCGCGACCCTGCGGGTGATGGTGTTCCTCGGCGCGCTGCTGTTCATCGCCGGGCAGGTGGCGACGGATCTGGCGTACGCGCTGGCCGATCCGCGCGTGCGGTTGGAATGAGGCGCGGTACGCAGCGCGCCACACACACATCATGATCGAATCCCATCACCTCTCCAACGCCGCCGTCGCCGCCCTGGCGGCGCTCTGCGGCGTCGCCGCCTGGCGCGGGCGCGCGGTGCTGGCGGCGCTGTGGACCCGCCGCCCGCTGGCGATGGCGGCAGTCGCCCTCTACCTGCTCGTCGGCGGGCTCGATTCGATCACTTGGATCGGCGGGGCGCGTGGTGCCGCGTCCACTGACCTGGTGGCGCTGCAGGAACCGCGCAGCGTCATCGACCGCCTCTTCCCGCCCGACTTCCGCGAGCGCAGCTACTCCGCGCCGCTCGCCGCGGTGGAGTTCTACGACGGCGGCGCGCTGCGCTTCCCCGCCCGGCACCTGCTCGGCACCGATATCCTCGGCCGCGACGTCCTGCTGCAGGCCCTCAAGGGCGTGCGCGTGGCCTTGCTCATCGGCGGCGTCGCCAGCCTCATCGTCATTCCCCTCGCCCTCGCCGCCGGCATGGGCGCCGGCTACTTCGGCCGCCGCGTCGACGACGCCGTCTTCTTCCTCATCAGCACCCTGTCGTCGATCCCGACCCTGCTGCTGCTCATCGCGCTGGTGATGGTCCTCGGGCGCGGCACGCTGCAGGTCTGCGTCGCGCTCGGCATCACCAGTTGGGTCGGCTTCGCACGCATCATCCGCGGCGAGACGCTGAAGCTGCGCGAGCTCGACTATGTCGCCGCCGCCCGCGCGCTCGGGGCCAGCGACTGGCGCATCCTGCGCCGCCACATCCTGCCCAACCTGACGCACCTGGTGGTCATCACCTTCGTGCTGTTGTTCTCCCGCCTGGTACTGTCCGAGTCCATCCTCTCCTGGCTCGGCCTCGGCGTCGACGGCAGCTGGGGGCAGATGATCGACCAGGCGCGCGACGAGCTGGCGCGCGATCCGATCATCTGGTGGACGCTGGCTGCCGCCGCCGCGGCGCTGTTCGGCCTGATCCTGGCGGTCAACCTGATCGGCGACGCCCTGCGCGACCAGCTCGACCCGCGCACCACCCGCTGACCGGCGCGACGCCGCGTCCGGCGGACGGGGACAGAGTTGGCCGCGGAACTACCTGAACGACCGGCCACGCTGTCGCAAGTGACAGGCGCTGCGCTGCGGGCGAGACGCCCGCGGTCCCGGCTGGACTCGTAGCGAATACCTGGTATCAATAATATTTTCTCCGTAATACGAAATATATTTTCAGCAAATAAAGCTGCATTGTTTGACCAGAATGAAATTTCCCTG
>JANNRA010000003.1:0-3515 GCA_031401035.1 bacterium
CTCGCCCGCAGCGCAGCGCGATTGCATTGGCTCCGTCGCCGCCGCCGCACTACACCACTGCCACCCGTATGCAGCCCGTCGGCACCCTCATCCTCGGTCTCGGCCTGTTCTTCCTCGGCATGCAGCTGGTCGGCGACAACCTGCGCCGGCTGAGCAGCGCCAGCCTGCCGCCACTCGGCGCCCGCACGCGGCGCGGAACGTGGACCGCGTCGCTGCTCGGCACCCTGTTCGGCGCCATGATGCAGAGCGCCACCGCGGTGACCTTCGTCATGGTCAGCATGGTCGGCAGCGGCCTGGTCGACGTCGTCGCGGCGCGGCCGGTGATCGTCTGGAGCAACGTCGGCCTGACGGTGCTCGCTTTCCTGGTGACGCTGAACATCCACCCGCTCGTCACCCTCGCCGTCGGCCTCGCCGGCATCGCGGTCGGTATCCTCAAGCGCCCGCGCTGGCGCACCGTCGCCTGGATCGCCCTCGGCCTGACCCTGATCCTCTACGGCCTGCAGACGATGAGCGCCGGCGTCGCGCCGCTGCGCGCCAGCGCGCCGTTCCAGGCCGTCCTGGCGGTCACCGAGACGGCGCCGCCGCTCGCCTTCCTGGCCGGCATCGTCATCGCCGCGCTGCTGCAGTCGAACACCGGCGCGACCCTGCTCATCATCACCCTCGCCGCCGCCGGCAGCTTCGCGCTGCCGCAGGCGATGCTGCTCATCTACGGTACCAACCTCGGCGCCATCGCCCTGCGCGCCGTGCTGGCAGCCGACCTGCGCGGTACGGCGCTGCAACTGGTGCGCCTCGAGGACCTCTTCTGCCTGTGGAGCGGGGCGCTGATGGTGGCGCTGTACGGCCTCGAGTTCGGCGCCGGCGTGCCGCTGGTGGCGGCGCTGGTAGGCGCGGCGACGCCGGAGCTGCCGGCGCAACTGGCGCTGGTCTTCCTGCTCTCCAACCTGCTGCCGGCGCTGACGCTGACACCGGCGCTGGGCTGGTGCGGCGCCGGGCTGGCGCGGCGCTGGCCGCCCGAGCCCGGTGAACGCGAAGGGCAGGTGAAGTACGTGCACGCGGCGGCGCTCGCCGATCCCGGCACGGCGTTGGGACTGCTGGCGCGCGAGGTGGCGCGGGTGTTCGCGCACCTGCGCCGCCTGCTCGAGTTGGTGCGCCCGGGGGCGCCGTTGCCGGTCGAGCATGCGGCGCGCGTCGAGCACTTCGAGGCATTGACCCGGCAGGTCGACGCCTTCATCGATCGGCTGGCACAGCAGCCGCTCGGCGCCGAGCAGGCGGCGCGTCTGCGGCAACTGCGCGACGCGCTCTCGTTCGCGCGGTACGCGCAGGAGGCGGCGCTGGAACTGGCGGACTCGCTCGCCGGCCTGCCGGCGGGCGCGGCGCGAGCGGGGACGCGGCTGCGCGACGCGGCGGATGCGCTGCTCGCGCTGGCCAACGAGGCCCTCGACACCGGTGCGCCGGAGCGGGTGGCGCGCCTGCGCGAGAGCAGCGCGGCGAAAAGCCCACTGCTCGCCGAGGTGCGGCAGGCCTGCGCCGGCGATCTGTCCCTGCTGACGGCGCAGAGCGATTGCGAGCGCCACGCCTGGCTGCTGCACCGCCTGGCGAAGCTGCTCGGCGCGGCTGCGTGACCCTCCCCTGGAGGGCGCCCCGCCGTGGGCGCCTGTTGGATGGCGTCGCCGTCGCCCCCTGCAACAGGCGCCCACGGGGGGCGCCAGGGAGAACGTGCGTGCGTCGCGTTGCAGGGCCTTGCGCTCAGCGCGCGTGTTCGCTGACGTGATACGGCTGCAGCGCGTCGATTGCCTCGACCGGATCGATGCCGCGCCGCCAGCGGAAGTGGTGGATGCGCACCACCTCCGACTCGACGTCGAGCAGGTGGAAGCCGTTCACCTCCTGCACCGGCGTGATCTCTTCGAGCCCCAGATGCGCCGGCGCCATCGCCAGCGTGCCGCGCGCCGCCGACGGCCAGCCCGAACCGGTGCCGATGGTGCCGCTGACGACGATGACGACCGGGTTGTCGCGCAGGTCGAGCGCGCCGCTGGCGACGATGCGGCCGGCCGCCTGGCCGTGGATGTCGCCGCTGACGAACAGCGCCGGGCGCGGCATCGCCGACGCCGAGGCGAGCAGACGGTCGTGCTGTGCCAGCCAGGCCGCGCTCCAGCCGGGCTTCGGCACGGCGGTGGTCAGCACGCCGTCGGGCCCGAGGACGTCGGGATACCACTCGGCGTACTTGCCGGCGGTGTAGCCGGGCGGGTTGGAGGGCAGGTGCAGCACCTGCGCCGCGTCGCGGCCGGCCATGCGCGCCTGCAGCCAGGTCTCGACGGCGGCCGGCACCAGGCCGGCGCCGTCGCCATCGGCCTGCAGGAAGCCCTTGCAGTCGTACAGCAGCGCTTCGAGCAGGCGGCCCCAGCGCAGCGTGCCGAACGATTCGCCGACGCCGGCGGGGCGGTCGGGCGCGGACGCGCCCGGCAGGTCGAGCGGGCGGCCCGGTGCGGGCAGGAACTCGGGGTAGTAGAGCCACTGCGTCGTGCGCGCCAGGTCGCGCATGAACGGGTCGGGCGGGAAGGTGGTCAGCGCCGGCGTCACCTGGTCGTCCTCGAAATAGTCGTGGTCGTCGCGCAGGAAGAACGTCGGCGTACCGCGCAGCAGCGTGCCGTAGAGTTCGCCGATCTGCGGGCCGACCGCGCGTGTCAAAACACCCTCGTTGTCGGTGCCGAGCACCGGCTGGGTGCGATCGAAGACGCCGGCGATGCGGCGCGCCGTCGGGGACTGGCCGAGGATGACGGCCGAGATGCTGGCGCGCAGATCCCAGTAGACGTGGTCGCCGTTGGCGACGACGACGTCGGGCGCGAAGCTGAGGGCGCGTTGCAGCAGGCGGCGGCGCACGGCGAGGGGGACGTAGATGCCGAAGGCCTCGTGACCACCGGCACAGGCGTAGGTGAGGATGCGGACGCGGCGCGGGCGCGCGTCGGGCGCGGGGAGGGTGGCGAGAGTCCAGGGCTCGCTCAGGGCGCGGCGGCCGGCGCGCAACTCGAGCGTCTGCGGCCGGCCGGGGCGCAGGCCCTGCGCGTCGAAGGCCCAGAAGCGGCCGCTGCTGGCGGTGGCGATGGCGGCGATGCGGCGGCCGTCGACGTGCAACTCGGGTGCGAAGTCGGGCGGCGCGTGTAGGGAGAGCTTCAGGTAGAGGCGGTCGTGCGCGGCGGTGGGAAGGATGTGGGCGATGGCGCTCTCGTCGACCGGCGCGGCGGCGTCGGTGCCGTCGTCGCCGCAGGACCAGGCGAGCGGGGCGAGGGCGGTCGCGGCGGCGGCGTCGCGGAGGAAGGCGCGGCGGCGCATGGGAGGAGGGTAGAGGCGGCGGCGGGGGAGTGTCCAGCTGTCGCGGACGCGCTGCGCTGCGTTGACATCGTTCCCCCATCCAGTACTGAACGCCGGGTGCGGAACCGATGCGGCGCGTGGCGCCTGACCCAGGGGACGATCTTTCTCACGGCCACCCTGCTGGCCGCCTGCGACAAGAAGGAAGCGGC
>JANNRA010000004.1:0-10699 GCA_031401035.1 bacterium
GATGTCCTCCGGTGCGGCGGCGTCGAAGCGACGCGACTGCACCGTGTCGATCACCGCACGGTCGATGGCGACATTCATGACTGTCGAGCCCTAGCGCAACCCCGGCGCCGGTGCCATCCGCCGGCTCACTCGCGCCGCCCCATGAGTGCGGCGGTCAGCAGGGCACGCAGGCCGCCGAAGGCGCCATTGGACATGATCACGACGACATCGCCCGGCGCCGCCTCGCCGGCGATCGCCGCGGCGATGGCGTGACTGTCGGCAATCGCGCGCGCGGCAACGCCGCGTGCGCCGAGATCCTCGACCAATTGCTCGGGCGAGAAGAGCTCGCTGGCGGCGACGGCATCGGTCGGCTTCTGGAACACGCCACCGACGATGACCCGATCCGCCGTTGCCAACGCGGCGACGTACTCGCCCTGGAAGATGCGCCGCCGACTGGTGTTCGAGCGCGGCTCGAAGACGCCCCACAGTCGCCGCCCGGGATAGCGCGCGCGCAGCGCCGCCAGCGTCCCCGCCACCGCCGTCGGGTGATGGGCGAAGTCGTCGATCACGACGGCGCCAGCGAACTCGCCGACCACCTCCTGCCGGCGCGCCACGCCGGAGAAACGCGCCAGGCCGTCGGCGATGACCTCGTGCGTCAGGCCGAGTTCACGCGCCAGGGCGTAGACCCCGAGCCCGTTGAGCGCGTTCATCGCCCCGGGCACGCGCAGGCGCACGGTGCCCTCGCGGCGGTCGTTGCGGGCGACGCCGAAGGCCAGCCACCCATCGCGATCGCACAGGTCGGTGAGCCGCCAGGTAGCGTCGGGCGCGTCGCCGAACGTCTGCAGGCGCGCCTGGGGCGCCGCACGGGCGATCTCGACGGCATGCGGGTAGGCACTCGCGACGAGCAGGGGCGCGCCGGAGGGCAGCAGCGCGACGAGGCGCCGAAAGGCGGCCTTCACCGCGTCGAGGTCGCGGTAGATGTCGGCGTGGTCGAATTCGACCGCGGTGAGGATCAGCGCATCGGGGCGGTAGTGGAGAAACTTCGGGCCCTTGTCGAAGAAAGCACTGTCGTACTCGTCGCCCTCGACGACGAAGTGCGGCCCGGCGCCCAGCTTGAAGTTGCCACGGAAGTCGAGGCTCTCGCCGCCGACCATCAGGCTCGGGTCGCAGCCCGCGCACTCCAAGACCCAGGCGAGCATCGCCGTCGAGGTGGTCTTGCCGTGCGTGCCGGCGACCACCAGCGACTGCCGGCCGGCGATGAACAGCGCAGCGAGCGCCTCCGGCAGCGAGAGGTACGGCAGGCCGGCGGCGAGCACCGCCTGCACCTCGGCGTTGTCGCGCGAGACCTTGTTGCCGATGATCACCAGATCCGGGCGCGGCAGCAGATTCTGCGGCCGATAGCCCTCGAGCACGGCGATGCCGAGGCGCCCTAGCAGCGTGCTCATCGGCGGGTAGACGGCTTCGTCGGAGCCGGTGACGCGCAGGCCGCGCTGTTGCAGCATGCCGGCCAGCGCCGCCATGGCGACGCCGCCGACGGCCACCAGGTGCACGTGCCGCACCTCCTCGAGCGCGATGCGCGGCCGCTCCGCTTCGGTGGTCGTCATGCCCCTCCCCTACCCGTCCAGCGCCTCGTTGACGAGATCGTGCAGCTGCGGCCGGAACTCCTTGATGAGCTGATTGTCGCGGCTCGGATGGACGCGGTTGCTGAGCAGCACGACGTGGCGGTCGCGCGCCAGGTCCATCCACACCGAGGTGCCAGTGTAGCCGAGGTGCCCGACGGTCTCGGGCGAGAAGCGCGTGCCGGACGACGAGTGGGTCGGCGACGGCGTGTCCCACCCCAACGCCCAGGTCGAGCCCGGCGTCGCGTCGCGCGTCCAGAACTCGCGCAACAGCGCCGCCGGCAGGAACGCGTCCTCGCCCGCCCAACACGCCCGCAGCCGCACCAGCAGCGCGTCGACGTCGCGCGCCGAGGCGAACAGGCCGGCGTGACCGGCGACGCCACCCATGGCGTAGGCGTTGTCGTCGTGCACCGCGCCAACCAGGACGCGCTTGCGCCACGGGCAGCGCTCGGTCGCGGCGATGAGGGCGGCGACCGGCTCGATGCGGCGCGCGCGCACCATGCCGAGATCGACGAAGGCGGTGGCGCGCAGGCCGAGCGGCCCGAAGATGCGCTCGTGACAGAAGCGGTCGAGCGTCGTGCCGCCGACCATCTCGACCAGCGCCCCGAGCAACATGAAGCCGAGGTCGCTGTACACCGCCTTCGTGCCCGCCAGCGCCTCCGGCTTCTCGCGGCAGATCTCGCGGAAGACGTACTCCTTAGCGCCGTCGCTACCGAGGAAGTTGACGCGTTCGCCGCGCTTCTCGAACTGCAGGATCTCTTTGTAGAAGGGCCGCCACGCGGCGAGCCCGGAGGTGTGCGCGAGCAGATGGCGGATGGTCACCGGCGCCTTGCCGTGCACGCCGAAGTTGTGGAAGAAGCGCGCCACGCGGTCGTCGAGACGCAGCTTGCCGTCGCGCACCAGCAGCATGATCGCGGTCGTCGTCGCCAGGGGCTTGGTCAGCGAGGCGAGGTCGAAGATGGTGTCCTCGCCCATCGGCGCCTGCTCCGGCTCGAGCTGCCGGCTGCCGACGGCGCGCAGGTAGAAGACCCGCGCCGCGTCGCGCACCAGCAGCACGGCGCCGGGAAAGACGCCGCGACTGACGGCGGCGTCGAGCCCCTGCTCGACACGCGTGAAGTTGACGGCGCTCATTCCGCCAACGGTGCTTCGAGCAGGCTGAGGCGTTCGCCGGCCAGCCGCGCGCGCACGCCGAGCGGCAGCGTGACGATGCCGCCCCCGTGACCGGTGGGAAGCCCGAAAACGACCGGATAGCGCGCCGTCGCGAACGCCTCGCCGATGACGTCGCGGACGGTCACGACGTCGCCAGCGTGACCGCAGCCGGTCATGTCGCCGAACATCACGCCGGCGAGCTCATCGAGCTTGCCCGCCTGGCGCAGCTGGGTGAGCATACGGTCGATGCGGAACGGCTTCTCGTTGACGTCCTCGAGGAACAACAGGCGGCCGCGCGTCTCGAGCGCATACGGCGTGCCGAGACCGGCGACGACGATCGACAGGCAGCCGCCGACGATGACGCCCTCGCCGGTTCCCGGCTGCACGATCTCCCGCGCCTTGACGTTCCAGCTCGACCGGTCGCCGCCGAGCAGCCGCAGCAGCGCCGCCGCGCCGTTGGGGTTGGTGGGGAAGTCGGTGAGCATCGGGCCGTGAAAGGCGACCAGCCCCGCCTGCTGCACCAGGTGGGTGAGGAGGAAGGTGAGATCGCTGTATCCGACGACGATCTTCGGGTGGCGCCGGACCAGCTCCAGGTCGAGGCGCGGCAGCAGCCGCCCGCTGCCGTAGCCGCCGCGCGCGGCAATGACGGCGCGTACCGCGGGGTCGGCGAACATCGTCTCCAGATCCGCCAGGCGCTCGGCGTCGGTACCCGCCAGATATCCGCTCTGCCGGCCGACCGCGACACCGACGCGCACCCGGTAGCCGGCCTGCTCGAGTACCCGCACGCCGGCGTCGACGGCAGCGGGCTCGACCGCGGCGCCGGGCGCGACGACGCCGATCAGGTCGCCGGGGCGCAGCGGCGCCGGCTTACGCATGACGCTCGTCACGCCGCTAAACCCAATTGCCGCATCTCGGCGCGCCCCCTATAAGTAATTCCAGTTCGCAACCGAGAGGGGCCCCGCATGACTCGATCGTATCGCACGCTGCGCGTCGCGCTGATCGGCGCCGCTGCGCTGGCGCTCCTGGCGAGGACGCCGGCTGCTTCGGCGCAGGGCTGCGCGGAAGCGCGGCGCCTGCAGTCGCAGGGGCTGTCGCACGACCAGATCGCCAGTGTCCTCGGCGCCCCACTGCAGGCCGTGCACAATTGCTTCATGCCACAACGCCAGGTCGTCGCCCCGGCGGGCCGGGCGCCAATAAGCGCCGCCGGCCCGGCGCCGTGGGGCGCGGCCGGCCCCGCCCCGTGGGGCGCCGCAGGCCCCGCCCCATGGGGGGCCGCGGGCCCGGCTCCCATGGGGGCCGCGGGCCCGGCACCGATGGGCGCGGCGGCGCCGGCGAACAAGTTGCAACGTTGAGCCGGCATCGCCCGTGCAGTAGCAACCGCCGCCGAGGTGGGCAACGCACCGCCGCGGGCGCCGTTTCGGCCCCCAGGGGCGCGTGCTAGCCTTCTGAGACGAGATGCGTGAGCGTGCCGAAACGGAACGAATCCTCGACGTGCTGCGCCCCTACGGCGCCAATTGGAGTGGCAGTCTCGGCCGCGGCGATCTGGTCGTTCCGCAACGCGAGATCCCGCGCCTCATCAACGACCTGCTCGACGCCGTGGCCGCCAGTCCCGGCGCCGAGGCGGAAGCGACTGACACCGAGCTGTTCCACCTCCTGGTTGAAGCGCAGCGCCTGCGCTCGGTGCAGGATCAGGTCGCGCGCCTGCGCCACGCCTTCCGCATCCTGAAGCGCTGAGCCATCCAGCCGCCTGTGCCGCCGCGTCGGCCACTTTCCTTCTGGGCCGGCGTTGGGCTCGGCCTCGCTGCAAGCCCGCTGCTGGTGCTCGCCCTGGCGCGCATCGTCACCGCCCTCTACGCGGGGCTCGACGGCGACGGCACCTACGGACTCGCCGTCACCGGCGCCCGCGATCTTGCCGCCGCGCTCGACCGCCACCGCGGCCGTCACCACCGCATCCCCGCTCTCCGCGACGGCCTCGCCAAGCTCGCCCCGGAGTTCATGCCGTGGGTGCCGAACGACCCGTGGGGCACCCCCTACGTCTACGAGCCAACCGGCCCGGAGTGGGCCGACGTGCTCAGCTACGGCGCCGACCGCAAGCCCGCCGGAGTCGGCGCCAACACCGACATCAGCGCCCGCTACGGGCGCCTCGGCCCGCGCCCGCCGACCTGGCTGCGCGCCCTCGCCACACTGGTGTTGATCGGCGTGCCGCTCGGCGCGGCGCTCGCCGCCGCACGCGACTGGTGCGCCGGCCTGCTCGCCGGCATCAGCGCCTTCTGGGGCGCCTTGCTGATCGCCATGGTCGGCGGCTCGATGCACAGCCTGATGGCGCCGCTGGCGTTTGCGGCCGGCGTTGCCGGCCTGGCCGGCACCGTCGCGGTCGCCTGGCAACTGCCGTACGCGCAGATCGTCGCGTTCTTCGCCGTTGCGGCAGCGTACGGATTGGTGCTGCACCTGGTCTCGACGTGACCGCGCGACCACCGCTCGAACACCGACCACTCGACCTGACCGGTCGCGCGCGCTAGGGCCGGCGCATGTCGCTACGCGGACGCACCGCCATCGCCGGCCTCGGCATGACGCCGATGGGCAAAGTGTACGATCGAACGCCGCTCGGCTTCGCCGCCGCCGCGATTCAGCTGGCGCTGGCGGACGCCGGGCTGACGCGCGCCGATCTCGACGGCCTGCTGCTCAATCCCGGCCTGTCCTGGGGCGACCTCGGCATGGGGTCGTTCCAGCTCCAACAGGCGATGGGCCTGCGCGATCTGCGCCTTTCATCGAGCATGAACTGCGGCGGCGCGACGGCCGGAGCGATGATCCAGATCGCCGCCCAGGCGGTCGCGTCCGGTCAGTGCAACGCCGTCGCCTGCGTCTTCTCCGACGCGCCCCTGAAGCCGCCGCGGCCGCAGGGCGAGGCCGGCGGCGGCGGCTCGGCCGGCGCCTACGGATTCGGGCGCGGCCTCGACGCGGCCTATGGACAGTACGGCGTCAACGCCATGTACGCCATGGTCGCGCAGCGCCACATGCACCTGTTCGGCACGACCCACGATCAGCTCGGCGCCGTCGCCGTCGCCGAACGCGCCTGGGCCGCCGGCAATCCGGCGGCGCAGTTTCACGATACGCCGCTGACACTCGAGGAGTATCGGCGCTCGCGCTGGGTGGTCGAGCCGTTCCGCCTGTTCGACTGCTGCCTGGTCTCGAACGGCGGCCTGGCCGTCATCATCACCAGCGCCGAGCGCGCCCGCGATCTGCGCCGGTTGCCCGTCTATGTGCTCGGCATGGGCCAGGGCCACCCCGGCGGGGATCCCGTCGAGACGCTCACCTCCGGCGCGCCGCTCGCCAAGGCGAGCGCCTTCGCCATGGCCGGCATCACGTTGGCCGACATCGACGTCGTGCAGCTGTATGACTGCTACACCTTCACCGTCCTGGTGACACTCGAGGACTACGGTTTCTGCGCCAAGGGCGAGGGCGGACCGTTTGTCGCCGACGGCCGTATCGCCCCCGGCGGCGCCCTGCCGCTCAACACCGGCGGCGGCCAGCTCTCGTCGTTCTATATGTGGGGTATGACACCGATCAGCGAAGCGGTGATCCAACTGCGCGGCGACGGCGGTGCGCGTCAGGTACCGGACGCACGCGTCGCCCTGGTGAGCGGCAACGGCGGCATCCTCTCGACGCACGCGACGCTGGTGCTGGGGAGCGAGGCCTGATGTCCGACGCGCGACCGATCCCCGTCGTGACGCCGGAGATGCGCCCCTTCTACGACGGCGCCCGCCAACGCGAACTGCGCGTCCAACGCTGCCGCGCCTGCGGCGTGCTGCGCTTCCCGGCCCGCGCCCTGTGTTCCGCCTGTCTCGGCACGGACGCCGAGTGGGTGGCGGTCTGCGGCCGCGGCGAGGTGTACAGCTTCAACGTCATGCACCAAGTCTACCACCCCGGCTTTGCCGCCCACGTGCCGTACGCCGTGGTGCTGGTGCAACTCGCCGAGGGGCCGCGCCTGCTCTCCAACCTCGTGGGCGTCGCCCCCGACGCGATCCGCATCGGCATGCCGGTGCTGGTGGTGTTCGAGGACCTCAGCCCCGAGATCACGCTGCCGAAGTTCACGCCGGCGTAGCCACGCTCGCAGATCCACTGGAGGGCGCCCCCCCGGGGGGCGCCTGTTGGGTGGAGGCCTGGAACCCCACGCAACAGGCGCCCACGGGGGGGCGCCCTCCAAGGCTACCGGCGCCGGCGCAGGGCCAGCGCGGCGATGCCGCCGAGCAGCAGGCCGGCGAGACCGAGCGCGCCCGCGCCCATCGCCGGAGCCGGGGCCGATCGGTCGACACAGATACCCGGCTGGTTGGGCGTGTCGCAGTACTCGCCGGGTCCGTTGCAGATGCTGCCGCAGCAGACGCCGTCGACGCAGAAGCCGGAGATGCACTGCCCCGGATCGGCGCAGTCTGCGCCGATCGGCGCCCGGGTCGGGGTGCAGGTCTGCGTCGGCGTCTGCGTCGCCGTCCCGGTGCTGGTCACCGTCGCCGTCCCGGTCGCCGTCGCCGTCGCTGTCCCGGTGCCGGTCTGGGTCGCCGTCGCCGTGCCAGTGTGGGTGGCCGTTGCGGTCTGGGTCTGGGTCGCGGTAGCGGTCCCAGTGCCGCTCGCCGTCGCGGTCGCGGTCCCGGTGCGCGTCGCCGTCGCAGTGCCGGTGTTCGTGGCCGTACCGGTTGCCGTCCCGGTCGCGGTCGCGGTCGGCGTCACGGTAGCAGTGGCGGTGTTGGTCGCGGTGCCGGTCGACGTCCGGGTGCTCGTCGCAGTGGCGGTGCGCGTCGCGGTGCCGGTACGCGTCGCGGTGGGGGTAGGCGTGGCAAGGTCCTCGACGACGGAGAAGAGCGAAAAGGCAAGGTCACCGCTCGCCATCGGGTCGGCGTCGATGACGATCGAATCGACATCCGTCAGATTCACCCCGGTGAAGCTGCTCAAGGTGAACTGCACGAACTGGAAGCCTGACATGGTCAGCATCTGGGTGACCGTAAAGGTATTGGCGGATCCATCCGTCAGCGTCACCGCCAGCGGCATGCCGCCGGCCACCGCCGCCGCATCGACAAAGAGACGGATGCGGATGGCGACCAGCATGCCGGCCGTGAGATCGGCGTTCAGCCCGGCACCGTTGGCGTTGTAGGTCAATGCGACGCGCCCATCGTCATCGATGCCCGAGGTGTAGTTGAGCAACTGCGGACCGGTCAGCACCACGGCCTTCACCTCCGGCGCCCCAGGGCCTTCAGCGGTCATCTCGAGGTCGATCCGGCGCGCACTGCCGATCACGTTGGCCAGGCCGGTCATGGTGTTGTTGGTCGACCCCACCATGGTCAGGGTGAGGGTGTCGGGCCCAGCGGTGAACAGGTCGATATTGATATCCGCCGCCTCGGCTCGCGGGGAGCTGACCATCAGCAGAGTCAGCAGAATTATGCATGACTGGATCGATCGCAGGGCGCTCAACACAGGTTTTTTCATCGCAGATCGCTCCTCAGCAGGCGGGACTATAGGGGAACAATTCGCGTCCACCACAAAGGACTGCGCCGCGAGGCGAAATTCGCCTCAGCGGCGCCACGTAGCGTTGTGGCCAAACGCCCAGCGTCATCATCAATCCACGCACGCCAGCACGATGTGCACGCAGCAGCGCGGGTTGCGGCAGAGAAGCTTGCACTTCTGCCATTCGCCGCGCTCGCCGCAGTTGTAGCAGTACTGCGTCACGTCGGGCTCGCGGTCGTCGCGCCGCGGCATCCTGCCCACCTCCATCACCACCTCCCCCGCCGTTGGGCCTCTACCCATCGACGGCCGGCGAATCAAGCCCCGGCGGCGACGCGCGACCAGTTGGCGGCGACCCAGTGCGCGGTGCGGTCGGCGAGGGCGGCGGTGGAGATCTGCGGCGGGGCGCCGAGCGAGGTGGGGAAGACGCTCATGTCGCAGACGAACAGGTTCGGCACCTCGTGCGAACGGCCGTAGGAGTCGACGACGGCGCGGCGGCGGTCCTCACCCATGGCACACGTGCTCTGCGGATGGGTCGAGGCGAGCGGGATCTCGCCCTGGCGGACGCCGCGCGCGGCGAAGGGGTCGAGCGAGTCGCCGCGTTCGAGCAGCAACGGGTCGGCGTAGGGGGCCAGAACCTGCGTGGCGCCGCTGGCGAAGAGGATCTCGGCACAGTGGCGCATGCCCTCGGCCATCAGGCGCTGTTCGCGCGGATCGAGAATGTAGCTGATCTGCGGGCGGCCGTGGCGATCGGCGTTGACCTGGCCGCTCGACTGGTCGTGCATGAGCACCAGCAGGCCGACCATGCGGTGGTAGTTGCGCATCATCGCGAAGTGCGCCGGCCCGAAGCCAGGCAGCTGCGTCGCCGTCATGACCGGGAAGCCGTACACCGGCATGAGCACGTAGCCGCTCTCGGGGTCGCGCTCGAGGTCGATGAACTCGTCGACGTAGTAGCTCTGCGGAATGCCGCGATAGCCGTAGATGTCCTCATCGTAGACGCCCGACAGCAGCACGCTCGGATGCAGGTGCAGGTCGCGGCCGACGCGGCCGTTGCCGTTCAGTCCGCTCGCCTGCAGCAGGGCTGGCGAGTTGATGGCGCCGGCGCAGAGGACGACCACCTGGGCGTCGACGCGGAAGCGGCGCCGCGGCCGGCCGTTGGCGTCGACCACCTCGCCCTCGACGCGCCGCACGCGCCCGGCCTCGGCGACCAGGCGCCGCACCGCGCAATCGGCGTACAGGCGCGCGCCGGCGCGCTCGGCGGCCGGCACGTAGGTGATGAGCATGCTCTGCTTGGCGTCGAACGGGCAGCCGAGCAGGCAGAAGCCGGACTGGGTGCAATGCTCGCGGTTGTGGTTGGCGACGAAGCCGCTGTAGCCGAGCCGCTCGCAGCCGGCGCGGACCTTGTCGTTGAGCGCGTTGACCTCGTCGGGGCGGATCGGCTTGACCTTCAGCATCTGCTCGACGCGCTCGAACGACGGCCGCAGGTCGGCGCCGCTCATCTCGCGCACGCCGTACTTCTCGCGCCATAACTCGAGGATCGGCTCCGGCGTGCGGAAGCAGTAGCAGAGGTTGTGCACCGTCGAGCCGCCGACGTTGCGGCCCTGCAGGACGAGGATGGACTGGTCGACGGTCGCCCGCTGCCCCATGTCCTCGTAGAGCAGCGGCATCATCTCGTCCTCGCGCTGGGTGAAGTCCTCCTTCGTGTAGTGGCCGCCCTGCTCGAGCACGATGACGTCGCGGCCGGTCTCGGCCAGCTCCTTGGCGACGACGGCGCCACCGGCGCCGCTGCCGATGACGCAGACCTCGGCGCTGAGCGTCAGGTCGCCGGTGATGTCGGCGCCGCGCACGCTCACGCCGGCACCCGCCGCGGCCGCGGCGCCCACGGGCCGCCGTAGTGGATACCCGGCCAGGTGGCGTCCTGCGCGTAGTAGCCGAGCATGGTGAGGTTCTTCACCGCCTGGAAGGCGATGCGGCGGGTGTGGAAGCGGCTCGCGGCCCAGCCGGCAAGATAGGCGTCCTGCCATGCCGGCGTCAGGCGCGTGAAGCGCGACGGCTGCCCGACGAACAGCGGTGGCCCCCACTCGAACAGCCACAGCGCCCACGACAACTGCTCCGGCACGTCGGGCGGCAGCGCCCGCAGCGCGGTGTCGATGGTGCGCAGCGCGTCGGTGTCGGCGAACGCCGGCATGGCGGGATCGCCGGTGCGCGTCATGCGCGCGCCGATGGCGGCGAGGATCGCCGCGTCGCCGGGCGCGAGGACGCGCAGCCCCGCCGCTGCGAGAGCCGGTAGTGTGCGCAGGCGGCTGAGCAGCAACAGCCCGCCGAGTTGCAGGAAGCGCCGTCGCCCGAGCTCGATACGCATGTCCGCCAGCTAGCGCAGGGCGGGGCGAGTGGAAAGCCGCGGCAGTGCCCGTGGCTGCGGGCAAGGGGACGTTGGGGCGAAAGTGACACTTCTCGCGGCG
>JANNRA010000005.1:0-5097 GCA_031401035.1 bacterium
CCGCGGCGTTGGTCGGCGAGTCTCTGGCGGCCTGCGTCAACCTCGTCGGGCCGATCACCTCGTTCTACCGCTGGCAGGACGAGGTGCACCGCGACGACGAGCATCTCCTGGTCATCAAGACGACGCGCGCCGGGTACGCCGCGCTCGAGGCGCGCGTGCTGGCCCTGCACCCCTACGCGACGCCGGAGGTGCTGGCGCTGCCAGTGCAGCAGGGGGCCGCGGCGTATCTCGCCTGGCTGACGGGGGCGGTGTCCTGACTGGAGGGCGCGGCTACCGCCGCGCCCTCCAGTCAGCTGCTGCGGCGATACAGGTGCTCGTTCGAGACGCCCTGGATGCGCAGCTTGCCGCCGGTGTCCTCGATCGACTTGCGATCGGAGTGCCGCAGGTCGAGGTTCTTCATCTGGATACGCAGATTGTTGGCGCTGTCGGCGTTGGCGAGCGCCTCCTCGAAGTCGATGCGTCCCTCGCCGTAGAGTTCGAACAGCGCCTGGTCGAAGGTCTGGCCGCCTTCCTGCGTGCTGCGCTCCATCGCTTCCTTGATCGTGTCGATCTCGCCCTTCTTGATCAGATCCTTCACGTACGGCGTGTCGATGAGAATCTCGAGCGCCGCGACGCGGATGCCGGCGACGCCGGGGATGAGGCGTTGCGAGACGATGGCGCGCAGGTTGAGGGACAGCTGCAGGAAGATTTCGGCGTGCCGCTCGACGGGAAAGAAGTTCATGATGCGCTCGATCGCCTGGTTGGCGTTGTTCGAGTGCAGGGTGGCGAGGCAGAGATGCCCGGTGTCGGCGAAGGTGATCGCCGCCTCCATCGTCTCGCGGTCGCGCACCTCGCCGATGAGGATCACGTCCGGCGCCTGGCGCAGGGTGTTCTTCAACGCCGCTTCATAGCTGTGGGTGTCGAAGCCGATCTCGCGCTGGGTGATGAGGCAGCGCTTGTGCGGATGCATGAACTCGATCGGATCCTCGACGGTGACGATGTGGCCGTCGGTAGTCTGGTTGCGCCAGTCGATCATCGCCGCCAGCGTCGTCGACTTGCCCGAGCCGGTGGCGCCGGTGATCAGCACCAGGCCGCGCTTGGTGTGGACGATGTCCTTCAGCACCACCGGCAGGCCGAGCTCGTCGATGGTGGGGATCTGTGTCTTAATGGTGCGCACGACGACGCCGACGGCGCCGCGCTGGCGGAAGACGTTGACGCGGAAGCGGCCGAGTTTGCTGGAGGAGATGCCGAGATTCATCTCCATCTCCTCCTCGAAGGCGGCGCGCTGCCGTTCCGTCATCAGCGAATTGGCCAGCGCTTCGACCTCGGTCGGGGCGAGCGGCTCGCCGTCGAGGGTGTGGTTGACGCCTTCGACGCGCACCACGGGCGGGCTGTCGGCGGTGAGGTAGAGGTCGGACCCGCTGCGGTCGACCATCTCCTTGAGCAGCAGGCGGACGTCGGCGACCATAGGCGGCGGCTCAGGACCGCAGCGTCGACAGGCGCGCCGTCTGCGGCGCGCCGTTGGGGCCGCCGCCGGGGCGCTCGACCGCGTTGCTGGCAAACAGGTTGGGCGTCAGCGTGCGCGACTGCGCTTCCTCGGCGCTCACCAGGTTGCGGCGCACGAGGTCGATCAGCGCCATGTCGAGGGTCTGCATGCCGACCTTCTGGCCGGTCTGCATCGCCGACGGGATCTGGTGCACCTTGCCCTCGCGGATGAGGTTGCGCACCGCCGGCGTACCGATGAGGATCTCGAGCGCCGCGACGCGGCCGCCGCCGGACCGCTTCTTCAGCAGCGACTGGGTGACGACGGCCTGGATCGACTCCGAGAACATGATGCGGATCTGTTCCTGCTGGGCGGCGGGGAACACGTCGATGATGCGGTCGACGGTCTTCGGCGCGCTCGAGGTATGCAGCGTGCCGAACACCAGATGGCCGGTCTCGGCGGCCGTCAGGGCCAGCGAGATGGTCTCGAGATCGCGCATCTCGCCGACCAGGATGACGTCGGGATCCTCGCGCAGCGCGCCGCGCAGGGCGTTGGCGAACGACTGCGTGTGCGTGCCCACCTCGCGCTGGTTGATCAGACACTTCTTCGAGTGGTGCACGAACTCGATCGGGTCCTCGATGGTGAGGATGTGCCCCTCGAAGCTCTCGTTGATGTAGTCGATCATCGCCGCCAGCGTCGTCGACTTGCCGGAGCCGGTCGGCCCGGTGACCAGCACCAGGCCCCGCTCCTTGTCGCAGAGTTCCTTGATGATCGGCGGCAGGCCGAGGTCCTCGACCGTCATCACCTTGGTGGGGATGGTTCGGAACACCGCGCCCTCGCCGCGGCGACCGCGGAAGACGTTGACGCGGAAACGGGCCAGATCACCGAGCTCGAAGGAGAAGTCGACGTCGTTGGTCTCCTGGAACTGCCGCCGCAGGCCGTCCGACATGATGTCGAAGATCATGTTGTGCACTTCGTCCTGGCTCAGCGCGGCGTGCTCGATCTTCTTCATGTCGCCGTTGATGCGCAGGCGCGGCGGTTCGCCCGCGGTGAGGTGAGCATCGGACGCGCCGGAACGATGCGCGAAGGTGAGCAGTTCGGTGATGTCCATGCGGTCGGATCTCCTCCAGCAGCGTTCGGTTGAGCGGCGGCCAACAGGGCACGCCCCGCAGCGAACGGATAAGCAACCCGCACGCCAGTTGCCGCTGCCCGCCCGCGCCACGTCCCAACCGGAGCGGCCGGCCGGGCGCACCGTCACTGCACTGACGCTCGCGGCCCTGGCGGGCGGCGCCGCGTCGGCGCCTGTTGCATCGAGGGCCGTGCCCCCAGCCAACCGGCGCCGACGGGGCGGCGCCCTCCACGTGCCTACTCCACCATGCTGCGCGCCATGAAGTCGTACAGCAGGTTGGCGAATCCGTGATAGGCGGCGGGCACGGCGATGGTGCCGCTGCGCTCCCACAGCCAACCGGCAAAGAGGCCGAAGAAGGCGACGCGGATGCGGCCGAGATCGCCGGTGACGACGTGGCAGACGCCGAAGAGCAGGGCGGCGACGATCAGGCCACGGCCGTAGGGGACGCCGAGGAAGCGATAGGGGCGGCCGAAGACGGCGTTGAGCCGCGTCTGCAGGTAGCCGCGGAAGAAGAACTCCTCCGAGAGGCCGATGACGACGAACTGCGCCAACGCGGCCTGTGCCAGGTCGGGATTGAGGGTCGCGACGAAGTGCTGGCCGAGCACCAGGCGGCCGAAGGCGTAGTGGAGCAGAGCGTAGCCGCCGAAGATGACCAGGCAGGTCAGGAGGTGAAAGCGCAGGCTGCCGGGGGGTCGCCAGACCAGACCGTAGTCCTCGTAGGGCAGGCCGCGCACGGTGAGGACGGCGAACGGGGCGACGAACCACAGCGTTGGGAAGCGCAGCCAGATCGCCAGCGGCAGGGTGACGAACATGACGAGCAGCGCCTCGACGGCGCCGCTGCGGGCATCGGATGATTCGGCCACGGCGCGGTCCTAGCGCGTCGGCGCGTCGCTCACCACCAACGCCGGCAGCCCCAGGGCAGCGACGCGGCGGGCGACGCGGGCGGCCTCGTCGGCGTCGGTGAACGGGCCGAGGCGCACTTGGTAGTAGCGCGCCTCGGGCGCCTCGACGAGGGCCAGCACGGCGCGCGCCCCGTCGGCGGCGAGGCGCTGCTGCTCGAAGCGCGCGCGCTGGTAGTCGGCGAAGGTGCCGGCGTGGACTGCGTAGCGCGCACCGGTCGCCGGCGGGGCCGGCGCTGCTGACGCCGCCACCGGCGGCGGCGCGGCGATCGCCAGCGACGGCTGGCGCGTCGGCCCTGCGAGCACCTCGATGCGCACCGGCGCGATGCCGGCACGGACCAGGTCGATGCGCTGCGCCGCCGCCAGCGACAGGTCGATGACGCGATCGTCGACGTACGGGCCGCGGTCGTTGACCCGCACCACGACGGCGCGCTCGCTGGCGACGTCGGTCACCCGCACCCAGGTGCCGAGCGGCAGCGTGCGGTGCGCGGCGGTCAGCCCGTACTGGTCGTAGATCTCGCCGTTGGCCGTCTGCCGACCGTGGAACCCGGGCCCGTACCAGGAGGCGACGCCGCTCTGCGTCGCACCGGGCACCGCGTCGAGCTTCTCCGGCCCGCGCCGGAAGAGCCCGCAGCCGGCCACGAGGACCAATGCCACCACCCCCCACCGCATGTGCATATCTGTAGCACACCGTGCTCGCGGCGACCGAGGGCCGGAATCCGCCGCACCGGTCCGCGCCGACCTCACTGCGTGATCGCTACTCGAACTTCGCCGGGCGGCGTTCGAAGAAGGCGGCGATGGCCTCGGCGTTCTCCGGCGTGCCGAGCCGTTCGGTGAACGCCTGGTCCTCGCGCGCGCGCGCCGCGAGGACCTCCGGGCGGCGCCAGACGCGCAGCAGGCGCTTGGTGTGCTGCACCGCATCGGGCGGATTGGCGGCGATCTCGGCGGCCTTGGCGAGCGCCGTCTCGAGCAACTGCTCGGGCGGCACGACGGCGAAGGTGAGGCCGAGGGCGACGCTCTCGGCGGCGTCGATCCAGCGCGCCGTGAACAGCAACTCGGCGGCGCGCTGCTGGCCGACGAGCAGCGGCAGGAGCAGGCTGGCGCCGGCCTCGGGGACGACGCCGAGCGTGACGAACGGGGCGCGCAGGCGCGCCCCGGCGGCGATGTAGTTGACGTCGGTGTGCAGCAGCATCGTCAGGCCGAGGCCGATGCCGACGCCGTTCACCGCCGTGACGATCGGTTTGTCGCACTCGATCAGCGTCTGCAGGCAGGCCGGAAAGCCGTGCGTACCGTCGCCGTCGGCGCGCATTTCGCTGAAGTCCTGGCCGGCGCAGAAGCTGTCACCGGCGCCGGTGATGACCAGGACGCGCGTGCCGCGATCGGCGATGCCGCCGCGCAGCGCCGCCGTCAGGGCGCCGTACATGGCGTTGTCGAAGGCGTTGCGCTTCTCGGGGCGGTTGAGGGTGAGCAGGCGGACGTGGCCGCGCTGCTCGCTACGCACGAGCGTGGTGTCCATCGCGCGCCTGTAGCGCGCCGGCGGCCGAAAGGGGAGCGGCCGCCGCGTGCGTCTCAGACCGCCGGCGGCCGGGCGCGGCGGCGTCCGCGGC
>JANNRA010000006.1:0-39858 GCA_031401035.1 bacterium
ACGAACTCCACACGGGACCCGACCTGAGCCTGGCGCAGTTCAACGTCCACTACCAGGGCGACCGGGCCAACCCCGACTTCATCGTCCTGCCGTAACGGCGCTCGAGAGTTCCGGTTCCAAACGGGGCGGGTGGCGAAAGCCATCCGCCCCGTTTTCTTTTGGCGGGGCGCCCTGTCGGGTCGTTGGCGTGGCACGTCCCGCTGGCAACCAGAGGAGGTCTGAGCGGCCTGCGATTCTGACGCCCGCTCAAGGTGTGGTGGGAGTTCGAAAGGCGGGCACGCGCGCGGCTGAACGAGGAGCCACAGTGCTCCAGTGTCCAGGCACTGAGCCCGCCCCTGGCGCACCTGTGGCCGGAAGCCTGCGGCGCCGAAGGGTTCACCAATCAGGGGTCGCAGAGCGCCTCGAATGGTGCACCGTGTGCGGTGGCACCGGTACCGGCGCGAAGGGTCACCGGCGTTGCAAGATGCGAGGAGGGGGATTTGAACCCCCACGGGTGTTACCCCACTAGGCCCTCAACCTAGCGCGTCTGCCAGTTCCGCCATCCTCGCGTATCGGGCTCGACGCCCGGGGTGTGCTATTGCGCCGCCGGCTCAGCCAGCGGCGCCGCAGCGTCCGGCGCTGGCGCGACCGGAGCCGGCGCTACCGGTGCAGGGGCATCGGCGGCTGGCGCCGAGACGGGCGCGGCGTCGAAGACGGTTGCCGTACCGCTGCGGGTAGAGAAGTAGGTCAATCCGAGGGACGTCAGCATAAAGAGGATCGCTGTCGCCGTGGTCAACTTTGTCAGGAAGTTTCCCGCACCGGAACTTCCGAAGACAGTGGAGCTGGAGCCACCGAATACCGCTCCCATGTCGGCTCCCTTGCCGGTCTGCAGGAGCACGACCAGGATCAGGAAGATGCAGGACAGGATGTGAATGATGGTGATGACGGTATGCATGTGATGCCTCGATTCGCGTGGTCTCAAGCGGTGAATCGGACGATACGGGCGAAGTCAGTCGCCTTCAGGCTGGCGCCACCGACGAGCGCGCCATCGAGATCCGGTTGACGCAGCAGCGCGTCAACGTTGTCCGGCTTCACGCTGCCTCCATAGAGGATTCTTACTGCAGCGGCAACGGCAGGGCCAGCCAGACCACTGAGCACGGCGCGGAGCGCGCTGTGGACCTCTTGTGCCTGCTCCGGGGTGGCGACGCGTCCGGTGCCGATAGCCCAGACCGGTTCGTAGGCGACGATCGTGGCCGCGATTGAATCGGGGGACAGATCCGCAAGACCGATGCTGAGCTGGCGCCGGACGACGTCCATGGTCGTGCCTGCTTCGCGTTCCACCAGCGTCTCGCCGACGCAGACGATGGGCGTCAAACCCGCCTGCAGCGCGGCCGTGGTCTTGCGTGCAACCATCACGTCCGTGTCGCCGAAGAGCTGGCGGCGTTCGGAGTGGCCGACGATCACGTGCGTGCATCCCGCGGCGATCAGCATGGCGGCTGAAATTTCTCCGGTGAAGGCCCCCTGGGCCTCCCAATGCAGGTTCTGCGCGGCCAGCAGCAGCCGTGATCCGGCAATCCGTTCGGCGATCGACATGAGAGCGGTGAACGGCGGTGCGATGAGGATATCGCGATCCCGCACGTCGCCGATCAGTGCCAAGAGGTCGCCGACCAATGCGGCAGCCTCGGGCGCCGTTCCGTACATTTTCCAATTGCCGGCCAGGAGTGGGACGCGGGTAGACATCATGAATCCTCGAGTGCGACGAGTCCCGGTAGCGGTTCCCCTTCGAGGAACTCCAGGGAAGCGCCGCCGCCAGTCGAAATGTGCGTGATCTCGGCCGCCCGGCCAGACCGCATGACCGCTGCGACCGAGTCGCCGCCGCCGACGATGCTGACCGCTTTGCTGTCCGCGACGGCGTTGGCGATAGCCATGGTCCCGGCGTCGAACGGTGCCACTTCGAACATGCCCAGCGGGCCGTTCCAGAAGATCGTGGCGGCAGCGCGGACAGCGTTCGCAAAACGCGCCACCGTCTGAGGCCCGATGTCGAGGCCCATCCGATCAGCGGGGATGTCGGTCACGACGGATGTTGGGCGTCCAGGGGTCGCGTCAACCGCCACCACGTGATCGCTGGGGAGCATGAGTTCGATGCCGCGCTCCGCGGCGCCCTGCAGTAGCTCGGCGGCGAGGGGGGCGTGCTCCGGTTCGACCAACGAGGTGCCGGTGGCGCGCCCTTGGGCGCGCAGGAACGTATACGCCATGGCGCCGCCGATCAGTAGGCCGTCGACGCGGCTCAACAGAGCGCGGATGACCGGGATCTTGTCCGACACCTTGGCCCCGCCGAGGATGGCGACCAGCGGGCGATCCGGCGCGGCGAGCACCTTGCCGAGTTGCGCGCACTCGCGCTGGAGCAGCAACCCGGCCGCGCGGACAGGCACGAATCGAGTCATGCCGACCGTCGATGCATGGGCGCGGTGGGCGGTGCCAAAAGCATCGTTGACGTACACGTCCGCCAGCGCGGCGAGGGCGCGTGAGAAGGTCTCATCGTTCCGCTCTTCGCCGGCGTGGAAGCGCAGATTCTCGAGCAACAGCACCTCGCCGCGTTCAAGGGCGGACGCCAAGGCTGCGGTTTCGGCGCCGACGCAATCGGGTGCCAGCCTGACCGAGCGGCCGAGCGCCTTCTCCAGCGCCTCGCGGACGGGGCCCATGCCGTATTTGGCGTCAGGGGCACCCTTCGGGCGCCCGAGGTGCGACGCGAGAATGACCTTCGCCCCATGGGTGAGCGCGTAGCGGATGGTTGGCACCGCTGCCTCGATGCGGGTCGAGTCGGTGACGACGCCGCCCTGCAGCGGCACGTTGAAATCGACGCGGACGAAGACACGCTTGCCGTTCAACTCAATCTGTTCAATCGACCGCATCGGGTGAGCCTTTCTATCACTCAGGGAACCCGGTCGTCGGCATCATCTGGCCACCGGCGGCATGTGCACCCCCTATGATCGCTGCGGACTCTGAGGACCATGCCGGGTGCCGCGCTCGCGCTGAGAGCGAACCCGTTTCCCTTCCACTTCCCCTATGGGGAGTCAAGAATCCCGTCCGACCTTTCGTTGACTCGTTCTCAGCGTCATAATAGCGTTCCAAGAAGCGGTGGTTGGTGAAGGTGGGGACATGGCAGTGATCGGGCCGGCAGCGGCGATGCTCGCGGCGGGGCCGCCGGCAGGTGGGCACGATGTGCTGACCCTGCTCACCAGTTCCGGGCCGGTCGTCCAGGGCGTCCTCTACATCCTCGTCTTCTTCTCGGTCGCCAGCTGGGGAATCATCATCCACAAGGCGCGGCAGATTCGCAGTGCCCGGCGCGCGTCTGATCGCTTCATCGAGAGCTTTTGGGAGACCAAGAACCTCACGACCGTGCATGCGGCGAGCCAGGAGATGGGCGACAGTCCGGTCGCCCAGGTGTTCCGTGCCGGTTACCAGGAGCTCGTGCGCCTGACGCGCGCCAAGCGGCAGGCCGAGGAGGCGCAGTTGAGCACGGACCTCGGTGGCGTGGCCAACGTCGAGCGCGCCATGCGTCGCGCCGCCACGCAGCAGCTGACGCAGCTGGAGCGGGCACTCACCTTCCTGGCCACGACCGCCAGCGCGTCGCCGTTCATCGGTCTGTTCGGCACTGTGTGGGGCATCATGAACGCCTTTCTTGGATTGAGCTCGACGCAATCGTCGAGCATTCAAGCTGTGGCGCCGGGCATCGCGGAAGCCCTGATCGCCACCGCGACCGGCCTCTTTGCCGCCATCCCGGCGGTGGTGGCATACAACTCGTTCTCGCGACAGATCCGGGTGCTGTCGGCGGAGATGGAGAACTTCGCCTTCGAGTTCCTGAACATCGCGGAACGGCATTTCCTCAACTGACGCCATGGCGTTCAGCAGCGAGCGCAACGGAGAGGCGCTGTCGCAGATCAACGTGACGCCGCTCGTCGACGTCATGTTGGTGCTGCTGGTGATCTTCATGGTCACGGCGCCGATCCTGCATCAGGGTATCGATGTGAACCTGCCGCAGGTGCGTGCCGCGGCGCTCACCGGCGATGCGGTCCAGTTGGTGGTCACCGTGACGGCTGGTGGCAGCGTCTACCTCAACGACACGACGTTGACGCCGCCTGAGCTGCTGGCCAAGCTCCGGGCAGTCCTCCGCGACCAGCCCGATCGAGGTGTTTTCCTGCGTGCCGATGCAGCCGTGCCGTACGGCGAGGTGATGCGTGTGATTGGATCGCTGCGCGAGGCCGGAGTGCAGCGATTGGGGATGATCACCGCGCCGCCCAAGTCGTAGGATGGTCTCGAGCATTCCGGAGATCGTCGCGCCACGCGGGATCGAGCGCGGCCTGGTGTGGACGGTGGGGTTCTCCGCCGTGGCGCACGCCGTTGGGATCATTGCAGCCCTCGTTCTGCCCGCCTACTTCCTGACAGTCCCGCCACGGATCGAGTCGTATACGGTCGACCTGGTTGCTCCGGATGTCGTGGGTGGCTTCAATACACGGCCCGGAGGAGGGAGTCCTCCACCGGCGGAGAAAGCGGTGGCCGGCACGGGGGCGCGGATTCCCGCTCCTGCACCCGTCGCGATCCCGCCAGCTTCGAACGTTTCGCCACCTGCGCCGCAGCAACCGAAGGCCGTTGCCCCGCTCGAACCGCCTGCGGCCGCTGCCAGGCCTGTGCCGCCGCAGCCGCCGCCGGAGCCGGCGGCGGTGAAGGTCGCGCCGAAAGCGCCTGTCGCACCGCCGCGCAAGGAAGCGGTTCCCGAGCCCGCCAAGAAGCCTGCGCCTGTCGAGAAATCGCAGGCGATGCCAGCGGCCAAGGCTGCGCCCATCGAGAAGCTACCGCTGCCGAAACCCGCACCCGCCGCGGCGAAGGCCGTGGCCAAGCCGGTGCCACCCGCGCCGCCACCGGCAGCAGCGAAGGTGCCGCCGAAGCCTGCCTCCAAACCGGCGCCGCCGGCCGTGGCGAAGGCAGTCCCGGCCGCGAAGCCCGCCCCGGCGGAGAAGGCCGCCGCGCCCGTGCCCCCCTTGGATGCTGAGTCCAAACTGGCGGCCGAGCGCAACAAGGCGATCGCCGCCGCCGTGCAGCGTCGCGCCGCCGCGCCCGGGGCACCCGCCGAAACGTCGAACGCCATCGATCAGCGCATCGCCGCCGCCGTGCAGCGCCGCGCGACCGCGGTAGGCGCAGGCAGTGGGCAGGCGGCGCCGTCGAGCGGAGGGCCTGTCTCATCCGGTCCTGGCGTTGGCGCCGGCGGCAAGCAAGCGGACCTGCAATACGTGCTGTACCATGGGCGGATGCTCGAGCGGATCAAGAAGGCCTGGGCCTGGGCCGGGGCCGATCCATCGCTCCGCGTCGTCCTGCGATTCAACATCAATCCGGACGGAGCGATTCGCAACGTCCGCACCATCGAGCCGAGCGGCGATGCAAGCTACGATGCATCGGCTGAGCGCGCCGTGCACGCCGCCAGCCCACTCGATCCGGTCCCCGAACGCCTGCATGAAGACTTTGCGGTCATCGAATTGATGTTTCAACCCAGCGACCTGGAGCCCTGAATGCGGCGTTGTCCGATCCTGTTGATAGTCCCTTTCCTGGTCGCCAGCCTGAGCGGCGCGGCGGCGGCGCAGGTGCGCTCGACGATCGTCGGTCCCGGCGTGACCCGCTATCCGATTGCGGTCGCGGCCCTGAAGCAGATCAGCCTCGGTGCCGGTGAGACCTTTGGCCGCGTCCTGGCCCGTGACCTCGAGTTGTCGGGGCTGTTCCGGGTCTTGCCCAGCGACACGTACATCGAAGCCTCGCAGACGTCG
Organism: bacterium; assembly: GCA_031401035.1. Taxonomy (GTDB): domain Bacteria; phylum Desulfobacterota; class Binatia; order HRBIN30; family CADEER01; genus JANNRA01. The sequence continues at coordinate 5,796 of JANNRA010000006.1, forward strand.
GGGGTAAGTGCCGAGACCATCAATTTCGACAACTGGTCGGTCATTGGCGCACTGGCGGTCATCAAGGGTACCGCAGAGCGGCAGGGCAGTGAGTTGACGGTTGAGGTCCGGCTGTTCGACGTCGGCCAGCAGCGCCAGTTGGCTGGTCGACGCTTCCGCGGCACGACCGGCGACGAAGCGCGCATGGCCAACCGGTTCGCGGACGAGGTCATCGCGACGTTCACGGGAGAGCGCGGGCCGTTCGACTCGCAGATCGCCTTTCTGTCGACGCGCGGCGGCCGTTTCAAGGATCTGTATCTGATGGCTGCGGACGGCGAGGGGGTGCGGCGGGTGACGAATGAGAACACGCTGAACCTCTCTCCGTCATGGGCTCCGGACGGGCGCTCGTTGCTGTTGACCTCGTACCGGGCCGGCAACCCTGATCTCTTCACCATCGGCCTGCCGCGCGGTGCCTGGTCCCGGCTGTCGAGCCTGAAGGGACTCAATCTCGGGGGCCGGTGGTCGCCCGACGGCCGCGAGATCGCGGTCACGTTGGAGTACGACGGTAATCCGGAGATCGGCGTGCTCGATGCGAACGGGGCACTCCTGCGCCGCCTCACCGATCACTGGGCGGTCGACGTGTCGGCGACGTGGTCGCCAGACGGCGCACAGCTCGCCTTCTGTTCGGACAGGTCCGGGGCGCCGCAGATCTACGTCATGGACGCCGACGGACGCGGCGTGCGCCGCGTCAGTACGGCCGGCAGCTACAACACCTCGCCGGCGTGGTCGCCCAAGGGGGACCGAATCGCTTACGCCACCCGCTCCGCCGGCCGGTTCCAGATTGTCACGGTCAAGACCGACGGTTCCGATTCCCGTCAGGTGACTGGGGTCGGGAGTAACGAGGACCCCGCATGGTCGCCGGACGGCCGTTACCTCGTGTTCAGCTCCAAGCGCGGCGGCGCGGCCAAGTTGTACCTCTCGGATCTGTCTGGCGCGAATCAAGCAGAATTGACCGCCGCCGGAGGCAGTGATAGCTCTCCATCGTGGTCGGGTTGGCTCGAGCGTCCATGATGATGCGCGAGCGCGAGGGGTGACGGATGCATGCGTGGCGCTTGGTTGTGGTTGGGGTGGCGGTGTTGGCGTTCGGTGCAGGCTGCTCCAGCAAGAAGACAGACGGCGGCCTTGACAGCGGCGAAGCAGGGGCCGGCTATGGTGAAGAGTCGTTGGGGGCGACGACTGGCGGAGCCGGCGGCAGCTTGGACCTGGCGAAGAACAACATGCTGGGTGGCCCCGGCGGCGCCGGGGGGGACACTGGGCCGCTGCGTGACATCTTCTTCAATTTCGACTCGTTCGAACTGGACGAAACATCACGGCAGACCTTGCAGGAGAACGCCGACTGGCTGAAGGACAACTCGTCGGTCAGGGTTGAGGTCGAGGGGCATTGCGACGATCGCGGCACGGTCGAGTACAACTTGGCGTTGGGCGCGAAGCGTGCTGCGGCGGCGAAGAACTATCTCGTTGCGCTCGGCATCGGTCGGGACCGCATGACGACCATCAGCTATGGCGAGGAACTGCCGCTCTGTCACGAGGAGGCCGAATCGTGTTGGAGTCGCAACCGCCGCGCCCACTTCGTTCCCGCTGGGAACTGACGCGCCTCGCCGCATTCTGCGGTGGCGCCGCGCTCGCCCTGGGCGGCTGCGTAACGCAGGCTGATTTCGATCGCGTCAAACGCGACCAGCAGGAAGTGCGGGCGCACATCGCTGACATGCAGGTGTCGATCGATGCGCTGAGCCGTCGCGTCGATACCGTGCGCGCATCGACAGAGGATCGCCGCGGCAGCCGCCAAAGTGAAGAGAAGCTGCGGGTCATCGAGCAGCGTATGGCCGCGATGGAAGCGGAAGCGGCGGCGAAAACACCAGTGCCGATGGTCACCGGCGAGCCCAGCGCGAGCCCGACTCCGCCTCCCCGGGTCAGCGGCAGCGAGGCGGCTCAACTGGCCATGCAGCGCGAGTTGCAGTCTTCCGGCGCGCCGGAGTCCTACCGCCGCGCCCTCGAACTCTACCGCGACGGGCAGTCTGACCAAGCCACCCAGGGGTTCCGCGAGTTTGTGCGCGCCAGCCCCAAATCCGCTCTTGCTGACAATGCGCAGTACTGGGTCGGTGAGGCGTACTTTGCGCAGGGCGATTACAATCGGTCGATCATCGAACTCAACGAAGTATTGCTGAAGTACCCGCAGGGCGATCAGGTACCGGGCGCGTTGCTGGCATTGGCTTCGGCGTTTTCCAGTTCGGGTGACAAGATCGACGCCAAGCTGGTGCTGCAGAAGCTGATCAGCGACCATCCAACGGCGCCGGAGGCGCAGATCGCGCGTCAGCAACTCCAGGCGATCACCGATTGAAGTGTGCGCCGGGCGCCCCAGCGGTTTGCCCATGCGAGTGACACGGTACCGCGCCGGGCACGGCCTGGCAGGGCCCGACTGGGTTCTAGCGGTGGGTCGGTTCGACGGCGTGCATCTGGGGCATCGCGAGGTCCTGGGAAAGTTGTGCGCTGCCGCCGCGCAAAAGGGCGCAACGGCCGTGGTCGCTCTGCGCAAGGGGGATCCTGCGCTCATCACGTTGACCTCGCTTCGCCAGACGCTGAGCCTGCTCGCAGCGGCGGGCGTGGATCAGGTGATGTTGCTGCCCAGGAACGACCCGCGTTCCGCGTCGGCCGTCGCGCGGGGGCTCGGTGTGGGCACCGTCCTCGATGGCGATGCGCCGGAGCGCGATGAGACAGCTCGATCGCTGCAGGGAGTGGATCTCGACCGCGAGCCGGTGACGAGCGCGCGCCTGCGTGCGCTCGTCGCGACCGGGGATCTGGAGGGAGCACGGCGCGGGCTCGGGCGCTGGCACGCCGTGGACGGGCGGGTGGTGCACGGCTTCCACCGCGGTACCCCGCTCGGCATTCCGACAGCGAATCTGAGGATGCGCGGAATCGTGCTCCCGCCTGACGGGGTGTACGCCGTCCACGCGGCGGTGGGGCTGGTTCGCCTGCGGGGGGTTGCCAATATCGGCTTCAACCCGACGTTCGGCAACGCGGTGCGCACGGTGGAGACTCATCTGCTCGATTTCGACGGCGATCTCTACGGGCGTCGCCTCCAGGTCGCGTTCGTTCGTCGCTTGCGCGGGGAGCAGCGCTTCCCAACGGTCGAGGCGCTGCTGGTGCAGATCCACCGCGATGTGGCCGCGGCGCGTGCGCTGTTAGACGACGTCGATGGCTGAGCCGCGGCGCTTTGCGTGGGTCATCGGTCAAGCCGAAGCCGGGCTCAGACTCGATAGGTTTCTCACGGCCCAGGCGCTGCTCGGCACACGGTCGCAGGTGTCGCGGCTGATCACCGCCGGCCTTGTGCTGGTCGCGGGGCGGCCGGCGAAAGCCGGTGGCATCTTGAGAACCGGCGACTGCGTGAGCGCGACGACCCCGTCTGCGGTGCCGGTCCATGCAGCGGCGGAAGCGATCCCGCTCGATGTCCTGTATGAGGACGAGGTACTGCTGGCCATCAACAAGCCGCCGGGGATGGTCGTGCACCCGGCGCCGGGGCACTGGAGCGGAACTCTCGTCAGCGCTCTGCTGTACCGCTGGCCGGAGCCTGGGGAGGGGCTCGACTCGGCACGACTCGGCATCGTGCACCGGCTCGACAAGGACACCTCGGGCGTCCTCCTCATTGCGCGGACGGCAAGTTCCCTTGCCGCCCTCGGACGGCAGTTTCGTGCTCGCGAGGTCCACAAGCAGTACCTGGCCCTCGTGGTGGGCGTGCCCAAGGCCGGCCGGGGCGTCATCGATCAGCCAATCGGGCGGCACCCGGCGCAGCGTAAGAAGATGGCCGTGCGGCCGCAGGGGCGGCTCGCGGCCACCCGCTACGAAGTGATCGAGCGATTGGATGGATGCAGTCTCGTTCGGGCGTTCCCGGAGACCGGGCGCACACACCAGATCCGCGTCCACTTGGCTGCCATCGGCAACCCGATCGTCGGCGACCCCCTGTACGGGGGGGGGCGCGCGCCGGGCAGGAATCTCATTGGACGACAGGCATTGCATGCCGAGGCGATAGAGTTCCTGCATCCAAGCGGCGGCACGCGGATGCGCGTGGAAGCCCCCTTGGCAGAGGATTTCACATATGCTCTCGGATACTTGGGAGCGAAAATCTTGACTTCACCGGGGCCTTTCTCTAGCGTCCGGAATGCCTCCGATGGGCCGAGCGCCCCTGCGGAGACGGCTCGCTCCCGCCCGCGTCGGCCTTCCGCCTGAATCCAGAACCAACCATTCACTGAGAGGACGCAGTATGGCCGACGAGAGCGTCGGGAGGAACCGCCCGACGGCGGGGGGCTCGACCGACGGGCTCTCGGATCGCCGTCGACGCGAGTCGGATGGGGATAGCGCCCCCATCCTGCCGCCCCAGGTCGAGATTGGCGGAGGCGACGTCGACGGAGTCGGCGACGGCGCATCGGGCGACCACGGTCTCAACCTCAAGACCCTGAAGGCCAAGAAGATCAGCGAACTCGCGCAGATCGCCAAGAGTTTCAACGTCGAGGGCGCCTCGGCGATGCGCAAGCAGGAACTGATCTTCGCGATTCTCGGGGCGCAGACCGAGAAGAGCGGGTTGGTGTATGGCGAAGGAGTGCTGGAGACACTGCCGGATGGCTTTGGCTTCCTGCGCGCCCCCGATTACAACTATCTGCCCGGGCCTGATGACATTTATGTGTCGCCGAGCCAGATCCGTCGTTTCAACCTGCGGACCGGCGACGTGGTCTCTGGGCAGATCCGGCCGCCGAAAGAAGGTGAGCGGTACTTCGCCCTACTGAAGGTGGAGGCACTCAACTTCGAGGAACCGGAGCGCGCGCGCGACATCATCCTCTTCGACAACCTGACGCCGCTCTATCCTAACGAGCAGTTGCGCTTGGAGCATGATCCCGAGGAACACACGACGCGCCTGATCGACCTCTTCACTCCGATCGGCAAGGGTACCCGCGGTCTCATCGTAGCCCCGCCACGCACGGGCAAGACCGTGATGCTGCAAAACATCGCCCACGGCATCACCCGCAACCACAAGGAAGTCGTTCTCATCGTTCTACTCATCGACGAGCGGCCCGAAGAGGTGACGGACATGCAGCGCTCCGTCGACGGTGAGGTGATCAGTTCGACCTTTGATGAGCCAGCGACCCGGCATGTTCAGGTGGCCGAGATGGTCATCGAAAAGGCCAAACGCCTGGTGGAGCACGGACGCGACGTCGTCATCCTCCTCGACAGCATCACGCGCCTGGCGCGCGCCTACAACACCGTCGTACCGCCGAGTGGCAAGATCCTGTCGGGTGGTGTCGACTCGAACGCCCTGCACAAGCCGAAGAAGTTTCTCGGCGCTGCCCGCAACATCGAGGATGGCGGCAGCCTGACCATCCTCGGCACCGCGCTGATCGATACCGGCAGTCGAATGGACGAGGTCATTTTCGAAGAGTTCAAGGCGACTGGGAACATGGAGGTCCATCTGGACCGTCGCCTGGTCGATAAACGCACGTTTCCAGCGATCGACATCAATCGCTCCGGCACACGCAAGGAAGAACTGCTGCTCGGTCGCGATGTGACCAAGCGGATCTGGGTCCTCCGCAAGCTGTTGGCTCAACTCAACCCGGTCGAGGCCATGGAGTTCCTGGTGGACAAGGTTGAGGGGACGAAGAGCAATAGCGAGTTCCTGGAGGCAATGAACCATTGACCGGGTGATTGGGCCGTGGTTGCCGTGGTCCGAAGAGTTCTGCTAAGCGTACGGGTCACCCCACGGATTGCGAGGAGCACGGAATGGCGGAAGTCAGCATGAAGCAGCTCCTGGAGGCCGGCGTCCATTTCGGCCACCAGACGAGCCGCTGGAACCCGAAGATGAAGCCGTACATCTTCGGGGCGCGCAACGGCATCTACATCGTCGACCTGCAGCAGACGGTTAAGCTCCTGCAGGACGCCTACAACTACGTGCGCGACCTTTCCGCCAGCGGCGGCACGATCCTGTTCGTGGGCACCAAGAAGCAAGCGCAGGACGCCATCCGGGAAGAAGCGGAGCGCAGCGGCGCCTACTATGTCAGCAACCGCTGGCTGGGCGGCACCCTGACGAACTTCCAGACCGTCAAGCAGAGCGTCGATCGGCTGCGCAAGCTCGATGAAATGCTCGAGGACTCGTCGCAGACCGAGGGGCTCAAGAAGCGCGAGTTGCTTGAGCTGAGCCGTGAACGGGACAAGCTCGTCCATACGCTCGGCGGTATCAGGACGATGCGCAAGTTGCCGGACGCGCTCTTCATCATTGATACCATCAAGGAAGAAATCGCTGTCAAAGAGGCGAAAAAACTTGGCATTCCTGTCGTGGCCGTCGTCGATACGAACTGCGACCCAGACCTCATCGCGCATCGGATCCCGGGCAATGACGACGCGATTCGCGCCATCCGTCTCTTCTGCACTGCGATGGGCGATGCCGTGATTGACGGGCGCTCGCAGCACGAAGAGCGGGTGAAGGGCGGTGAGGTGGGGGATCCGACGGAGCCCCAGCCCGGCCAGGAGGTCGTGTCCGAGGGCGCAGAAGGGGCCGTGGCATGAGCGAGGTGCGCGCAACGGCGGTCCGGGACCTGCGCGAACGGACCGGCGCCGGCATGATGGATTGCAAGAAGGCGCTCTCGGAGGTGCAGGGGGACATCGATAAAGCGGTGGTCTACCTGCGCGAGAAGGGCCTCGCCGCTGCGGCCAAGCGTGCCGGACGGACGGCCGCCGACGGCCTCGTCGAATCGTACATTCATGCTGGGGGAAAGATTGGCGTCCTGATTGAGGTCAACTGCGAGACGGACTTTGTCGCCCGCACGGACGATTTCCATTCCCTGGTGCGTGATCTGGCGATGCAGGTGGCCGCCGCGAACCCCCGCTACGTACGACGCGAGGAAGTACCGGCGGAAGTCGTGGAGCAAGAACGGGCCATCTACGTGGCTCAAGCGACGAGCAGCGGCAAGCCGCCGGCAGTCATCGAGAAGATGGTGGCGGGCAAGGTCGAGAAGTTCTACGCGGATACCTGCCTGCTGGAGCAGGCATTCGTGAAAGAACCCGACAAGGGAGTGGCGCAGCTCGTTTCTGACGCAGTGTCGAAGCTGGGCGAGAACGTAGTCGTGCGGCGCTTTGCGCGATTCCAGCTCGGCGAGCAGTCCGTCGACAACTGAGGCGTCGATGGGCGCGCAGGAAGAGGTCGGTCCGACGGGACGTGAACCGGCCCGCGGTCTGCGCTTCCGGCGCGTGCTCCTGAAGCTGAGCGGCGAGGCCCTCATGGGGGACTCGGCCTTTGGAATCGACAGTAAGGTTCTGCAGTCGATCGCCGGCGAGATTCGCGACGTGGCGGCGCTCGGACTTGAGTTGGCCCTCGTCATCGGGGGAGGAAACATCTTTCGCGGCGTCAGCGTCGCGACGCATGGGACTGATCGCGCCACGGCCGACTACATGGGGATGCTGGCGACGGTGATAAACGCCTTGGCCCTGCAGGACGCGCTCGAACGCCACGGAATTCCGACCCGTGTCATGTCGGCGATCGAGATTCGCCAGATTGCTGAGCAGTACATCCGTCGCCGCGCGATGCGCCATCTCGAAAAGGGCCGCATCGTGATCTTCGCCGCCGGGACGGGGAATCCCTTCTTCTCGACCGATACGGCAGCCAGCTTGCGCGCTGCGGAGATCGGTGCCGAGATCATCCTCAAGGCGACCAAAGTCGACGGCGTGTACAGCGCCGATCCGAAGATTCATGCTGACGCGACGAGGTTCTCCGAGTTGAGCTACAAAGAGTTCCTTAGCCAGGGGCTCAAGGTGATGGACGCCACCGCCGTCACGCTCTGCATGGAGAATTCCCTGCCGATCATGGTCTTCAACATGACCGTCGGCGGCAACATCCGCCGCGCGGTGAGTGGCGAGACGATCGGGACGTTAGTGCACTGATGGCGGCAACGGAGGAGGTACTCAGCGACCTACGGCGCGAGATGGACGAGACGCATACCGCAATGCGGCGCGAGCTGACGCGTTCGCGCACCGGACGGGCATCGACCAGCCTGCTCGAGGGCATCGTCGTCGAGTACTATGGAGCCAAGACGCCGCTCAATCAGTTGGCGAGCCTATCTGCTCCCGAGCCGCGGCTGCTCGTCATCCAGCCCTACGATCGCGGGGCCATCACCGAAATCGAACGCGCGATCATGCAGTCCGACCTTGGACTGATGCCGCAGAACGACGGCAAGCTGGTACGGGTGCCGATTCCTGAGCTGACAGAAGAGCGCCGACGCGACTTGGTCAAACATGTCCGCAAAGTCGCGGAAGAGTATCGGGTCTCTTTGCGCAGCCACCGACGCGACGCCAACGACCTTCTTAAGGAACTCGAGAAGGATGGCGATATTACCGAGGATGATCTGCGCCGGGCACAGGAAAAGACCCAGGAGTTGACGAAGGAGTCTACCGATCGCCTCGAGAAGATCCTCAAGGCGAAGGAAGACGAAATCATGGAGGTCTAGCGGGGTGGCGGCATTGGACACCTCCGACCTCGATCTGTCGCGCCTGCCGCGTCACGTTGCCGTGATCATGGACGGCAATGGGCGATGGGCACAACGCCGCCAATTGTCACGCATCCAGGGGCACCGGCGCGGCAAAGAGTCGGTCCGCGCCGTTGTCGAGGCGGCGCGGCGCATCGGCATTCCGTACCTGAGCCTGTTCGCCTTCTCCACCGAGAATTGGCAGCGGCCGGCGCGTGAGGTCACAGCCCTCATGGCGCTGCTGCGGCGCTACCTGCGGACCGAAGTCGGGCGGCTGATGAAGAACGAGGTGCGGGTGCTGGCGATCGGCGACTTGTCTCGGCTGTCCGCTGCGGTGCGCGCGGAACTCGAGCACGTCGTCGCACTGACCCAGGACAATCGGCGTCTCACCGTAGGGTTGTGCGTCAGCTATGGCGGGCGCGAAGATCTCATCGAAGCGGCCCGCCGTCTCGCGCGCGCAGCACGTGACGGGCGCCTCGACCCGGAATCGATCGATGCCGATGCCGTGGCGGGCGCGTTGGGAACGGTCGACCTACCTGATCCCGACCTGCTGATCCGCACCAGTGGCGAGATGCGGCTGTCGAACTTCTACCTGTGGCAGCTTGCTTACACCGAGTTGTACATGACCGAAACGCTCTGGCCGGACTTTGGCGAAGAAGCGTTTCTGGAGGCTTTGCGGCACTATCAGCAACGCGAGCGGCGATTCGGGCTGACCCCCGAGCAGCGCCAGGAGCGGGGGCGCGCGGGTGCTGCGGGCTAGGCTTGCGACGGCCGCTGTCGCGATCCCACTGTTGTTGGCGCTCGTTTTCTTCGCGCCGGCATGGGTGTGGGGGGCGGTGGTGGTGGTGCTCTCCCTGTTGGCGCTGGCCGAATATCTGGGGCTCGCGTTGCCCGACCAGCGGGGGGCGCGCATCGTCGGCTGGACCGGCGGCGTCGCCGTGCTGGCGGGCGCGATGAGTGCGCCGCGGCCGGGTATCTGGCTCGCAGCGGCAGCTTCTGCCTTGCTCCCACTCGTGCTCAGTTACGTCGTCTTGGCGCGGCGCGACCTTGAACGGGGACTGACCGACGCGGGGCTCGTTCTGATCGGAGTGCTGTACATCGGACTACTCCTTCCTCACTTCTATTGGTTGCGCGATCTCCCCGACGGGGCCCGGTGGGTCACCTTCGTGATCGCCATCGTCATGGCCGGCGACACGGGTGGATATTTCATCGGCCACGCCTTCGGGCGCCACAAGCTCATTCCCGGTGTCAGTCCAGGCAAGACCGTTGAGGGAGCTATCGGAATCGTTGCCGCCAGCTTGCTCGGGGCGGCGGTAGCCAAGATGCTCTTGCTCCCAGACCACGCGTGGGGCGAGATTCTCCCGCTGGCCGCGGCGATGGCCGTGCTGGGACAACTTGGCGATCTCGGCGAATCCGCAATGAAGCGCTCGTTCGGAGCCAAGGAATCGGGGGCGATATTCCCCGGTCACGGTGGCGTCCTCGACCGCATCGACAGCCTCCTCTTTCCGGTCGCCCTCGTGTACTACTACTTGATCGCGACCGGCTCGGCTGCTTCGATCATCCCATGCTGATTACCATTTTCGCCGGCGTTATCGCCCTCGGCGTCCTGATCGTCGTGCATGAGTGCGGCCATTTCCTCGTCGCGAAATGGGCGGGCGTTGGCGTACTCAAGTTCTCCGTCGGGTTTGGGCCGACGCTGCTTGGTCGCACGATAGGTGGCACCGAGTACGTGCTTGGTGCGATTCCGCTCGGCGGCTACGTCAAGATGGCGGGTGAGGATCCGGACGCCAGCGAGCCCGTCGACCCGCGCATCTCGTTCTCCCACCAGTCGGTCTGGAAGCGCATCGCGATCGTCTCGGCAGGACCGGCGTTCAACCTCCTGTTCGCATTCCTTGCGTTTACGATGATTCTGCTCGTCTACGGCCAACGGGTGCCAAGCGTCAACGCGAAGGTGGAAGATGTCACGCCCGACATGCCGGCGGCGCGCGCGGGGCTGCGCAGCGGTGACGTGGTCACCGCATTGGGCGGCGCGCCGATCGCCGATTGGGACGCGCTCTCCGCCGCGATCCGCGGCAGCGGCGGGGCGCCGGTCGTCCTCACCGTCCGACGCGGTGACGCCACCGAGCAACTTACCGTGGTGCCCGAAGCGAAAGAGGACAAGAACATTTTCGGTGAGGTGGTTGGGCAAGCGTATCTCATCGGCATCGAGCGCGGTTTGGATCAAGTGAACGTCGGCCCGGTCGAGGCGGTGACCGGTGGGGCCCGGCAGACGGTATGGTGGATACAGACCCTGGCGATGAGCGTCGTGAAGATGGTGCAGGGGCGCATCTCGTCGGATGACATCGGCGGCCCGTTGCTGATCTTTCAGGCCGCCGGGCAGCAGGCGCAGAAGGGCTTCGAATCGCTGCTGGGCTTCATGGCGGTTATCAGCATCAACCTCGGCGTCCTCAATCTCCTGCCGATTCCGATCCTTGACGGCGGGCATCTCCTGTTCTTCGCGCTGGAGATCATCATGCGCCGCCCGCTTGATCTGCGGCATCGCGAAATTGCCCAGCAGGTAGGGTTGGCGCTCCTGCTCGGCCTGATGGGATTCGCGTTTTACAACGACATCCTGCGCGTCATTCGCGGCTGGGGCTGACACCGGGGTGCGTGTCCTCGGCATCGAGACCGCCACCGCAGTGGCCAGCGTCGGCGTCGTGACCGGCGAAGTGGTGGTCGAGTGCCACCGCGCCATCGCGGCGAGTCATGCGCGGGAGTTGCTGCCGCTGATCGACGAAGCCCTGATGGAAGCGGGCATCGCGCTTCGCGGGATCGAGATTGTAGCGGTTTCGATCGGGCCCGGATCCTTCACCGGGTTGCGTATCGGCCTCAGCGTCGCGAAGGGTCTGGCGTTCGCAAACGGGGTTCCGATCATCGGCGTATCGACGCTGGAGGCTTACGCGGCGTCGCTCGGTTCGCGTCCAGGGTGGATCTGGCCTGTCCTGGACGCCCGCAAGGGCGAGGTCTACGCGGCGGGATATTGTTGGTCGGGCGAGGCGCTGCGCTGCATCGCGGCGCCGTCGGTGATCGAGGCGGCGGCGTTCGCCGACCGACTCGAGGCCCCCAGCCTGCTGCTCGGAGACGGCGTCGACACCTACGCCGAGATTTGGGCCGCGGCAGCCGCCTGCCCCTTCGAGTCTCGGCGCCTGGCCGACGCGCCGCCGAGCGGGGTCGCGGTCGCCCGCCTTGCGGCGCTCCGGCTGGGGACGACTGGGGCCGGCGACCTCGCCACTTTGGAGCCCGCTTATTGCCGACGGCCAGATGCGGAACGCAATGGTAGCGTTGTCGTATCTGCTCGATAACTGTGGGGAAAATTGACAGAAGGGAGCGGGGTGAGCTACATCTCGCGGCCCTTGAGGGTGGCCCGTATGGAGAAGCACGAAGTAGAATTGATCCGCTCGCTGATCGAAGGCGATCCAGAGCTCAAGCGCCACTACGAAGAGCATCTGCTGCTCGAGAAACAGCTCGCCAGCCTCCAGCACAAACACTTTCTGACTCCGGAGGAGGAAATCGAACGTAAGAGGATACAGAAGCTCAAGCTGGCCGGGAAGGACCGCATCAGGGAGATCCTGGCGCGTCACCGCACCGCTTGATCCGCGCTCCGATCCCGCGCCCAGGTATCTAGCATTGCCAGCCGCGCGCCGGCAGACTGCAAAGCCATGCGCCACACCATATCGATCCTCGTCGAGAATGAATTCGGCGTCCTGGCCCGGATCGCGGGCCTGTTCAGCGGGCGCGGCTTCAACATCGAGAGCCTGACGGTGGCTGAGACGCTCGATGCGGCAGTCTCCCGCATCACGCTGGTCACTCGCGGCGACGATCAAGTGGTTGAGCAAATCAACAAGCAGCTGAACAAGCTCGTCAGCGTCATCGAAGTGCAGGATTTTACCCAGGCGAGCCACGTCGAGCGTGAATTGGCCCTGATCAAGGTCGCAGCCGATCAGACCACGCGCGCAGAGATCATGAATATCGTCGATATTTTTCGTGGCAAGGTGATCGATGTTAGTCCGCAATCCTATCTGATCGAAGTCACCGGGACCGAGGACAAGATCGCCGCGTTGCTCGAGCTGCTGCTGCCGCTCGGCATTACGGAGATCGCCCGCACAGGCAAGGTCGCGATGCATCGCGGCATGCAGCTGATGCGCGGCGCCTGGGGCGGTAAGGAGCGAGTCGCATGAAAATTTACTACGATAAAGATGCCGATCTGGGCGCGTTGAAGGACAAGACGGTCGCCGTCATCGGATTTGGCAGCCAGGGCCACGCCCACGCCAACAACTTGCGTGACAGCGGCATCAAGGTAGTGGTCGGCCTGCTCAAGAGCGGAGGCTCGTGGAAGAAGGCCGAGGCGGCTGGTCACACCGTCATGGAGCCGGCAGCCGCCGCGAAGGCGGCGGATGTGGTCATGATGCTCGTTCCCGACGAGCTCGGGGCCGAGATCTACGAGCGTGACATCGCGCCCGGCATGGCGGACGGCAAGTTTCTCGCCTTCGCCCACGGTTTCAACATCCACTTCAAGGGCATCGTGCCGCCACCCGGTGTCAATGTGTTCATGGTTGCCCCGAAGGGCCCGGGTCATCTGGTGCGGAGCGAATTCGAGAACGGGCGCGGCGTGCCCTGCCTGCTGGCGATCCATCAGGATCCGAGCGGGACGACGCGACAGGTCGGTCTGGCCTACGCGAAGGCGATCGGAGGCACGCGCGCGGCGGTGCTCGAGACATCGTTCAAGGAAGAAACCGAGACCGACCTGTTCGGCGAGCAGTCGGTTCTCTGCGGCGGCATGACCGAGCTCATCCGCGCGGGGTACGAGACGTTGGTCGAGGCGGGCTACAGCCCCGAGATGGCGTACTTCGAGTGCCTCCACGAGGTGAAGCTCATCGTCGATCTGATTTACGAGGGCGGCATCGCGAACATGCGCTACTCGATCAGCAACACGGCAGAATACGGCGACATGACGCGTGGCAAGCGCATCATCGGTCCGGAAGCGCGTACGGCGATGAAAGCGATCCTGCACGAGATTCAGAGCGGCAAGTTCGCCGAGGAATGGATGACGGAGCATCGCGTCGGCAGCCCCCACTTCCGCGAGTTGCGCAAGGAAGCGGAGCACCACCCGATCGAGGCGGTCGGGGCCAAGCTGCGTGGCATGATGCCGTGGCTCGCGTCTGACCGCTTGGTCGACCGCTCGAAGAACTGAGCGTCCGCCCATGGCTGCCATCGGCGGGCTGCCGCCGTCCGGGCCCACCCGGTTGGTCGACTTGCCGCTGCGCAAGGGCGTTTTCATTCTGCCCAACCTGCTCACGACGGGCGGCCTCTTCTGTGGGTTTTATTCGCTCATCGCGAGCTTGCGTGGCGATTTCCTGCTGGCGGCGCTGGCGATCATGGCGGCCAACGTCTTCGACGTGCTCGACGGCCGGATTGCGCGGCTCACCAAGACGACTTCCCGCTTCGGGGTAGAGTACGACTCCCTGTGCGACTTGGTCGCGTTTGGTGTTGCACCCGGCATCCTGGTCTACCGGTGGGCGCTCGAGCCTTGGGGGACGGTCGGATGGCTGGCGGCTTCCTTGTACGTCACTTGCGCGGCGCTACGCCTGGCGCGGTTCAACGTCCTCTCCGACACTGGGTCGAAGCGCCATTTTCTGGGCCTGCCGGTTCCCGCAGCGGCCGAGGTCATCGCGTCGACGGTGATGCTCTACTACTTCTTCGGCGGGGAAGGGCCGACTTACCGTCATCTGATCGTACTGGTCATGGTCTACGTCCTAGGCGGTCTTATGGTGAGCAACGTGCGGTACTTCAGTTTCAAGGAAATCGACATTCACCGGCGCCAACCGTTCTGGGTACTGCTCGCGGGCATTCTTATCCTGAAGTTGCTGATCGCAGAACCGCAGGTGGTGTTGTTCGCCGGATTCTTTCTGTACGCGGCGTCGGGGCCTGCCCGGTCCGCGTGGCGCTGGGCCCGCCGGATGCTGCGCCGTCGGCCGATCGACGATGGCTTGACAGCCAACAGGGCGTACTCTAGTCCCGGCAAATCCTGATCTACGGCTCGCACCGCTCCGAGATCCTCGCGCTGGTGCTGCAACTAGGCCCCCGGGCTCGGCGCGCCAGCGACCCGGTAATCCGATAGACACGGCGTCAAGAGCGGGGGATCCGCCCGTCGAGCCATGAGCCGCGCATGTCATCGGGGCTACGGGCGAAGCGTCCGTGGCCTTTTTCTTTTCGCTCCTTCACGGGAGCGGATCGTCCGATCCGCAGGACCGCGACGGGCCGGACAGGGGACAGTGATGAGCACCACAGACTTCGTTCAGATCGTCGACACGACGTTGCGCGATGGCGAGCAGTCGCTGGGCGCCCGGATGAACATGGGAGAGAAACTCGTCATCGCCGGTGGTGCTCAGCCTGGCTCGGACCAAGCAGGCGGACATCGACGCCGCCTGCTGGGCGATCTACTCGGTGCCGTCGGCGTTCGGTGCAGTTTGCGAGACCTGATCGCGCGAACCTCCGGCGGCGATGGGGTTGTCTGGAGTGCCCACTGCCACAGCGACTTGGGTATGGCGGTGGCGAACTCGCTCGCGGCGGTGCGCAACGAGGCGCGCCAGGTCGAATGCACGATCAACTGCATCGGCGAGCGGGCGGCGTCGGGCGATGGCGTCGTGGATGCCTGCTTCAGGGCAATCAGCGCTCAGGTCCGCCGCCAGTCCGCACTGGAGCGATGTCGGGTGAGTGCCACCAGCGCTGATACGGATGCCCAGGGCGAGGCCTCCTGCTCGAGCCGCGACGAACAGGTCCTCGTCAGCGGGCAGGGCATACACATCGACATCATAACGCCGAGCGCGCTTGCCTAGGTGAATGCGCTCAACAAGCTGGACTACCGCCACCGCCACCACGGGCAGACCCCAACCCCAGCGGGGTCGTAAGGAGCGACGATGACGCCACCGACGATTGCAGTGTTTCCAGGCGATGGGATTGGTCCTGAAGTCACCCGCGAGGCGCGGTTGGTGCTGGAGGCGTGCGGGGCGCGGTTCAAGATTCCGCTGCGCTTCGCGGAAGGGGTGATCGGTGGCGGGGCCATCGACGCGCACGGGGAGCCGCTCCCCGCCTCGAGCCTGGATCTGGCGCGCCGCAGTGATGCGGTACTGTTGGGGGCCGTTGGCGGGCCGAAGTGGGACAATCCGCAGAGCGCGGTGAGGCCGGAACAGGCGCTCCTGGGGTTGCGGCGAGGGCTCGGCCTGTTTGCCAACCTGCGCCCGATCGTCGCGCACCCCGCGTTGATTGGCGCCGCACCGCTCAAGGGCGAGGTACTCGAGGGCGTCGACATCCTCTTTGTGCGCGAACTCACCGGCGGCGTCTACTTCGGCCAACCGAGCGAGCGGCGCATCGGCGCCGACGGCCGGGAGGCGGTCGATACGATCGTCTATTCCGAGATCGAAGTCGCGCGTGTCGCAACACTTGCCTTTCAGCTTGCCCAGGGACGACGCAGGCACGTGACGCAGGTGGACAAGGCGAACATTCTCGCCACCTCGCGCCTCTGGCGCGAGGTGACGCACGAGGTCGCCGCTGCGTGGCCCGATGTAGTGTGCGAGGATGTGCTGGTGGATGCGATGGCGATGCACCTGCTGCGTCGCCCGCGCGATTTCGATGTCGTGGTGACGGAGAATATGTTTGGCGACATCCTCACCGACGAGGCTTCGGTGCTGACCGGCTCACTCGGCATGCTGCCGTCCGCCTCGGTGGGCGCCGCACTCAACGAGCACGGGGGCCGGCGCGGTCTCTACGAGCCGATCCACGGTAGTGCGCCAGACATCGCAGGCAAGGACGTCGCGAATCCCCTCGGCGCTATTCTGTCGGCGGCGATGCTGCTCGAGTACTCGTTGCAACTTCCGGCGCCGGCGCGGGCCATCGAGGCCGCGGTCTGGTCGGTGATCGATTCCGGCCTGCGTACGGCAGACGTCAGGCAGGAAGGATGCACCGTGGTCGGCTGCCGTGCGATGGGCGAAGCGGTACGGACGGCGTTCGACCGCGAGCCCGCATGAGCGCGTCTTCCTGGGTAGTAGCGGTGCTCGGCGCCGCGCGCGAGGTCGGACGCGAGGTCCTGTCCGTTCTGGCCGAGCGCGGGGCGCCGGTTGCCGAGTGGCGGCTGTACGACACCATCGACGATGGCGCCGAGGGCAGTCCCGAGGACTTTCCCGCCCCTGTGGAGTTCGGTGACACGGTCGAGCTGACCGGCGCGGACGTCGTCTTCCTGTGCGGGCCGACCGACAAGGCGCGCGGTTGGGCAGCGCAGGCGCGGAAGGCCGGCGCGCTCTGCATCGATGTGAGTCATGCCTTGCTCGAAGACGGGGCCGTCCTGATCGTGCCGGAGGTCAACGGGGACGAGATCGAAGCCGCCCTCGACGAGGGACTGTTTGCCTGCCCGGTCCCCGGCGCCACCGCACTGGCGGTCGCCCTGCGCCCTTTGGACGCGAGCGCCGATTTGAAGCGCGTTCTTGTGACGGCGTTCGAGCCGGTGTCCCACGCCGGTAGCGCCGGGATTGACGAGCTGGCCCAGCAGACGCGAGAACTCCTCACCGGCGGTTCGATCCAGCACGAGGTGTTTCCGCACCGCATCGCCTTCAACCTCATTCCGCAGGTTGGAGAGCTTCTCCCGGGTGGTGGGACGCGTGCGGAGTGGCAGCTTGAATCGCAGACACGGGCGCTGCTCGATCTTCCAGACCTGCCGATCGCGGTGACGAGCGTGTGCGTGCCGACGTTCTACGGGCAGGCCTATCTGATTCAGGTCGAGACCGAACGGCCCATGGACGCGGACACCGCGCGGGCGCTGCTGCGGGAGGCGCCGGGCGTGCTGCTGTCCGATGCAGGGTCCTACCCGACGCTGGTCGACGCGATCGGATCCGAGGCGACGCTCATCGGTCGTGTGCGGGACGATCCGACCGTGCCGTTCGGCGTCACGCTGTGGGCGGTCATCGACGGCCTGCGCAAGGGCGGCGCCGTCAATGCGGTGCAGATCGCCGAACGCGCCTTGCGCGAGCGCGGCTGACCGACGCACCGGGCGCGATGCGCTACCATCTGACCGTTGAGTACGACGGTACCGACTTCCACGGCTGGCAGGTCCAGGCCGGCGCTCGCACCGTCCAAGGGGAGATCGAGGCGGCACTGGCGCGCTTGGTGGGCAGCCCAGTCCGGGTCGCGGCTGCAGGCAGAACCGACGCGGGGGTTCACGCTGCCGGCCAGGTGGTCGCCTTCAGCACCAGCCTGGCCATGGCGCCCGACGTCGTGCGGCGCGCGCTGAATGCGTTGACCGGCGCTGATCTCGCCGTCAGCACCGTCGCGTATGCGGACGACGCCTTCGACCCGCGCCGCGCGGCGCGCAGCCGGCGCTACGTGTACCGCATCTGGAACCGGCGTCCGGCCTCACCGTTCTGGCGCCGCTTCGCTTGGCATGTGCCGGCGGCGCTCGACATCGAGGCGATGGCGCGCGCCGCGCCACAGCTCGAGGGGGAGCACGACTTCTCGTCGTTCCGCGCCGCCGGCTGTGACGCCGCCCATCCGGTCCGCCGCGTCCTGCGCAGTGCCGTGGTGGTCGATGGGGCGCTGCTGCGATACGAAATCGAGGCCACGGCGTTCCTACGGCACATGGTGCGGAACATCGTCGGCACGCTGGTGGAAATCGGCCGGCGCCAGCGTCCAGCTGATCTCCACCCGTTGTTGGCGGCCCGCGATCGAACCCAGGCCGGCGCAACGGCGCCAGCCCGTGGACTATGCCTCGAGAAGGTCAGGTACTGACGCGAGCGACCGCGTCACATCGTGAAGACGAATCCGATCCCAATGCCCCAGTCGAAGGCTTGGTAGGCGAGCCCGGCCATGCCTTCCGGTCGGATGATGAAATTTTCGGTCAGGTTGAAGTCGATGCCCGGGTACGCCGAGATGATGTTGAAGGTGTTGCCGACCGCATTGAACAGTTGTCCGGTCACCTCGGTGCGCAATGCGAAGTAGCGATTTGCTCTCGCGATTCCCTGCACGCTCCAGTTGAACACCGAGGGCTGGCTGCCAGTGTTGAGCAGGAAGCCCAGGTGGGCACCGATGGCAAGGCGTCCCTCCTGGTAGCGCGTCGACACGAACGGATTCAGGCCGAGGTCGCCCGAGCCGAGCATGACGCTCTCGCGGCCGGTCGGAATGCTCATTTCGAGCCCGGGCGCCCAGGCCCAGTTCTCGGTCAGCGGCAGCTTAAACTTGCCGTACAGAGTCATGTCGCCGAAGCTGGCATGCTCCTGGTCTTCGCCGTTGGCGAAACTGAGCGACTCCTGCAGCACCAGCGGCAGCCCGATGCCGAGCTCGGCGTCGCCGAGTCCGTATGCGCCGATGAGATCGAATCGGCCGCCGTCGAGTTCGGTCAACTCCGAACCGTTCTTCCGCTCGAAGTCGTTTACCGGGTACCCGTTGAGGCCGATCTTGGGGTCGTTCTTGTTGAGCTTCAGGCCGCGTAGCTCGATCCAGAATCGGCCGTCGCCGACGGTGGCGGCTTCGCGATTGAAGTTGTCCCACATGCGGTCGAGATCGGTGACACTGCTTGTCACCTGGGTGTTCTCTTCCGCCGATGCGACTGCCGCTGCCGCGATCAGCGCGATCACGAACAAACTGCGACGTGCTACGCCCATCATCGCCCCCTCCCTAAGCCGATCCAGAACCGATCCAGGATCCCCCCTGGCCCCAGTACCTGGGATAGAAGTGTTCGAAGACCCGTCGCGCGTTTAGGCCGCGGCGGGTCTCGATGTCAAGGTTGCGACTTCGCCTCGCCGCGGACGCGACGCGCCTCTGCAATGAGGCGCCGTGCGTAGCGTTCGGCCTCCGTTGGCGCCTGGCTGCCGCCGAGCATCCGCGACAGCTCTGCAACGCGCTCTGTGCCGGCCAGTGTGTGGGCGCGCGTCACGGTGCGCCCCTCGACCTGCAGCTTCTCGACGGCGATGTGATGGTCCGCGTAGGCTGCGATCTGGGCGAGGTGGGTAACGCAGAGCAGCTGTCGATTGCGTGCCAACAGGGTCAACCGCCGGGCCACTGCGTCGGCGACGGTGCCGCCGATCCCGGCGTCCACCTCGTCGAACAAGAGGATCGGCGTCTCCCCGGCGGAGGCCGTGAGGGCTTTCAGCGCCAGCATGATGCGCGACAGCTCGCCGCCGGAGGCGACCCGCGCCAGCGGCTTGGCCGGTTCGCCGGGGTTGGCGCCGAGCAGGAACTCGATGCGATCGATGCCGTCGGCACTGAGCTCGGCGTCGTCTCCGATCGCATGCGCGACTTGCAGACCCGCCCCCTGCATTCCCAGGGCTGCGAGTTCCGCAGTCATCCGCGCGGTCAGGCGCTTGGCGGCCTTGACGCGGGCCCTCGACAACGCCGTGGCGAGGGCGAGTGCCTCGTCGCGCAGTCCCCCGAGTTCGGCCTCCGCCGCGGACGCGTTCCCGGCGTGGGATGCGAGCGACGCCAGATCGCCTTCGATCGCGGTCAGGGTATCGGGCAGCGCATCTGCTGCGATGCTGAACTTGCGCGCCAGGCGCTGCAGCAAGGCGAGGCGTTCCTCGACCGCCTCGAGCCGGGCCGGGTCGGCTTGCAGGTGGCTGGCGGCCGCGCGCAACATAAGCGCTGCTTCCTCGAGCTGCACCCGGCCGCTCTCGACCAACTCGGCGATGGCCGCGAGGGATGGCGCGATAGGAACGAGCTCGAGGAGGCGTTGATGGAGGCGGGCGGCGGTGTCGACCGCGGCGCCGGGCGCCGCGTAGAGACCGGTCTCGCCGTCCCGACACACGTCCTGCAATCGTTCCGAGTGGCGCAGGCGTTCCCGTTCGTTGCGCAGGGCAGCATCCTCGCCGGCGGACGGCGCCGCGTCGGCGAGTTCGCGCCGCTGGAACTCCAGCAGCTCGCGTCGTTCCTGCAGCACGGCGGTGCGCGTCGCCAGCTCATCGCGCCGCCGGCGCGCCGCCGCATAGCGCGCGTACGCCGCAGCCATGTGCTCGCGGGTGCCACCCAATTCGCCGAAGCGATCGAGGAGCTCAAGGTGGCTCGCCGGGCGCAGGAGCGTCGCCTGCTCGTGTTGGCCGTAAATGTGCACGAGATACTCTCCGAGTCGAGCCAGCAGCGGCAGCGTGGCGGGGCTACCGTTGATGAGGATGCGGCCCTTACCCGTGCGTCCGACCTGCCGCCGCACCATGATCTCGTCCGCGTCTTCGAGGCCCAACGCCTCGCGGAGGTCGGCCGGCAGTCGGCACTCGAACAGGCCCTCGACGATCGCCTCGTCGGCATCGGCGCGCACCACGTCCGCGGCGCCGCGCGCTCCGCAGAGCAGGGCGAGCGCCTGCACGATAATGCTCTTACCGGCCCCAGTCTCGCCGGTAATGACGTTGAGGCCGTCGCCAAATGCCAGGGTCAGGTCGTCGATGATCGCGATGTCGCGGATGCGCAGCTCGCGCAGCATGGCGCCGGATCAGGTGCGGCGTCCGCCGCGCGTCGCCTGGTTCACCGCTCGCCCCAGCGCAGCTTGCTGCGCAAGACGCCGAAGTAGCTGCGCTCGCGCGGCCGCACCAGGGGCACGACCGTAGCGCTCTTGCAGATCTCGACGGTGTCGCCATCGGTCAGCGAGACGCCAGCCTGCCCGTCAAGGGTCATCTCGACCGGATGGTCGGGTGAGAGCACGCGGACGCTGACGTGGGCCGACCCTGGAACGACCATCGGCCGATTGGTCAGGGTGTGCGGACAGATGGGCGACAGCAGGATCACGTCGAGGGAGGGATACACGATCGGACCCCCGGCGGACAGCGAGTATGCCGTCGAGCCGGTGGGGGTCGCCACGATCAGCCCATCGGCCTTGTACGTACAGACGGCTTCGCCATCGACGCGGGTGTCGAGATCGATGATGCGCGCCAGCGCGCCGCCCTTGCTGAGTACGATGTCGTTCAGGACTTTGTACGGTACGGGGACCTTCGGCGTCCGGACCTCGAGCATCATGCGCGCCTCGAGTTGCAGGCGGCCGGCCACGGCGTCGGCCAGCACGCCATAGACCTCGTCGACGGTCACCGCGGTGAGGAAGCCGAGACCGCCCAGATTGACGCCGAGAATCGGCACGGGACGCGGACCCATGTGGCGGGCGACGCTGAGCAGTGTACCGTCTCCCCCGAGCACGACGACCAGGTCCGCCTGCGCCACGATCGCCGCCGCCGGGAGCCCCGGCGCGCACCCCAGGGCTTCCGCGGCGTCGGCCTCCGCCAGCGGGGTCAGTCCGTGGGCGCGCAGCCACAGCGCGACATCGCGCCCGAGGTCCAGCGCCTGCTCACGGCCCCGCTTGACGACGATGCCGACCTGGCGCACGTGCCGGGCCATAGCATGGCGCGCCGCGCGCCAGCCAGCGATCCGGCATGCTATGGATCCGCCCATGGCTCGCGTACCGGCTGACCATCCGTCCCTCTTCCCCGCGCCGCCCCCCCAGGTGCCTGCGGCCGACGCGCCGCTGGCCGAGCGGATGCGGCCGCAAACGCTGGAGGAGTTCGTCGGGCAAGGGCACCTCGTCGGTCCGCAGCGCGCGCTGCGCGACATGGTCGCGTCGCGGCACGCGCACTCGCTCATCCTCTGGGGCCCGCCCGGCAGCGGCAAGACGTCGCTGGCACGCATCATCGCTCGTTCAACCGACGCGCTCTTTCTCGCCTTCTCGGCGGTGCTCTCCGGGGTCAAGGAACTGCGCGCGATGATCGATCAGGCCCACGCCGAGCGGCAACGCGGCGGGCGGCCGGCGGTGCTGTTCGTCGACGAGATCCATCGCTTCAACAAGGCTCAGCAGGACGCGTTCCTGCCGCACGTCGAATCCGGCACTGTGGTACTGATCGGGGCGACCACCGAGAACCCCTCGTTCGAATTGACCGCGCCGCTCTTGTCGCGCGTGTCCGTGGTCGTTTTGCGGCCGCTCGACGCAGAGGATCTCCGCACCATCACGGCGCGGGCGCTGCAGGACCGCGACCGCGGCCTGGGTGCGACTGGGTTCGCGGTCGATCCCGACGCCATCGACGCGCTGGTCGACTTCGCGCAGGGGGACGCGCGCGTGCTCCTGAATACGTTGGAGTCGACCGCGGCGCTGGCGACGCAACGGGGCCAGCGGCACTTGACCCGCCAACTGGTGGAGGACGCCGCGCTGCGCCGCGTGTTGCGCCACGACAAGTCCGGCGACTCGCACTACGCGCTGGCGTCGGCCCTCATCAAGAGTCTGCGCGGCAGTGACCCCGACGCGGCCCTGTACTGGATGCTGCGCCTGCTCGAGGCTGGCGACGATGCGCTCTTCGTCGCCCGACGGCTGGTGATCTTCGCCGCCGAGGACGTCGGCCTGGCAGATCCGCAGGCACTGACTCTGGCAGTGGCGGTGAAGGAGGCCGTCGCCTTCGTCGGTCTCCCGGAAGGGCGTATTCCGCTCGCCCAGGCGGTGGTCTACCTGGCCACCGCACCGCGATCGAACACCGCCTATACCGCCATGCTCGCGGCTGCCGAGGACGTCGCGCGCACCGGCGCCTTGCCGGTGCCGATGCACTTGCGCAACGCCCCGACCGGCCTCATGCGTGGCCTCGGCTACGGCGCAGGCTACCAGTACGCGCATGACTGCCCCGATGGCGTCCCAGGGCACGCCCATCTTCCCGAGCAGTTGCGCGACCGCCGCTACTACCGAGCCGGGAGCCAGGGGGCAGAACGCGCCATCGCCGCGCGAATGGAAGTGATCGAGCGGCGGCGGGCAGGCGGGGTCTGACCCCGGCGGGAACCCTTCCTTGCGAGCGGCCGGCATTTTCGGTATGGGCAGGGGCCCGCGCGGCGGGTGCGGGGCTGTAGCTCAGTTGGGAGAGCGCCTGAATGGCATTCAGGAGGTCGGCGGTTCGATTCCGCTCAGCTCCACTTACCTGCGCTTCGCTACGGAACTCCGTCGCGCAGGCCGCAAGTCAGGCGACACTAAAGGGCTTCCTGCCCGGTTGAGCCTTCTGTCATGTATCAAAAATCCTTGACTTCGCGCATGAACATTGTACGCAAAGGGTATCGTTGACACGATGCGGTGGGCGTCCGCGGTAGGGGTATCGCACCCATGGCCACGGACATCGGGAGGAGAGACCGAAATGAACGCCGGTAACAAACTGGTCACGCTGACACTCGGTGGAGTCGGCATCTTGGCCGCCGTGCTCACGCTGACCGAGCGGTCTGCCAAGACGCAGACCACCAATCCCTTCCCGCCCGTCGAGCTCGTCAGCCAGCGCCCGGATGGGCAGCCGCCGAACGGCAATAGCAGCGGCGCCGTGCCGAGCGCCGACGGCCGCTGTATCGCATTTTACTCCGGTGCAACCGATCTGGTCCCGTCAGACAACAACGGCTTCACCGACGTCTACGTCTTCGACCGTGACGCGGGCGCCACGACGCGCGTCAGCGTCGGCGCCGACGGACAGGCCGCGAATGGCCCGAGCCAGGCGCAGCGCTTTCGACCGTCGATCGACAATGACTGCACCTGCGTCGGGTTCAGTTCCGACGCGACCAACCTCGTCGCCGGCGACACGAACGGTCGGACCGATGCCTTTGTCCGCAATCTCGGTGCGGCGACAACCGACCTCGTCAGCGTCGGCGCCGGCGGCGCGCCGGCCGATGGCGCCAGTTCGTTTACCAGCGTCGATGGCGACTGTGGCCTCGTCGCCTTTCATTCAGTGGCGACGAACCTCGTCCCCGATGACACCAACCGGGCCTCAGATGTCTTTGTGTTCAACCGAGCGGCGGAAACGACGACGCGGGTGAGTGTCGGGCCGGGCGGCGTTCAGGCCGACGGACCGAGCATCACGCCGAGCATCAGTGCCGACGGACGCTGTGTCGCCTTTGCTTCCGGCGCCACCAATCTCCTGCCGGGATCGACCGACGCCAACGGCGCCCTCGATATCTACGTCTCCTGCGACGGGGTCGTCTCGTGTCGGGCCAGCGTCAGCAGCGCCGGCGTCGAGGCGAATCAGATGAGCTTCCTGCCGGCGCTCAATGCCGATGGAACTATTGTCGCCTTCAAGTCCAACGCCAGCAATCTGGTTCCGGGAGACCTCAATCAGGCTCCCGATGTATTCGTTCACAGCTGTGCGACCGGCGAGACCCAGCGCGTCAGCGTCGGCGATGAGGGGCAGGAGTCGAACGACATCGCCATTCCGCCGAGCATCAGTGCGGACGGTCGCTTCGTGGCCTTCGGGTCGTTCGCCAGCAACCTGCTCAGCGGCGCGACGACGAACGGGAATTCGCAAGTCTACGTTCGCGACCTCGAGCGCCAGACGACGGTGTTGGTCAGCTCGAGCCTCGACGGCCAGCCCGGCAATGGCAGCGTCCCCGACCTGCCGCCGAGCATCAGTCAGGACGGCAAGTGGGTGGCCTTCCAATCGCTGGCAACCGATCTGGTTCTGCGCGACACGCAAGGCTACCTGGACACGTACATTCGCGCCAACGTGACGGTTGCGCCGACGGCGACCAAGACCGTCACCGCCGCGCCGACGCCGACGCCAACGCGTCCGTTCCCTTGTACGCGCGACACGGACTGCCCGGTCGGGCAGGTGTGTGGGCCTGAAGACGTGTGCGTCACTGCGCCGACGCCGACGCCGACCATCGCGTGCGTCAACACCGAAGACTGCCCCGCCGGCCTGTTCTGTGTCGACGGCGTTTGCCGCGACCTCTCGACGCCGACCGTCACGCCGACTCCGCTGCCCACCTGTGTTGTCGACGATGACTGTCCGGACGGCACCGAGTGCAAGGCGATGGTGTGCGTGCCGCCGCGCCCGTGCGACAACCAACTCGAGTGCCGCGGGGTGCGTGAGGCCTGCCTGGACGGATTCTGCGAATGCGGCGGCGACTGCAATCTCGACGGCATCGTCTTCGGCAGCGAGATCACGCGCATGGTGTGCATCGTGGGAGGCATGTGCGGCATCGGGGTGTGTCCGTCCGGCGACATCAACCAGGACGGACAGGTCACGTCGGGCGACGTGACCCTGGCCGTCAACAACCTCGGCCTCGGCTGTCCGGGGGAGGGGTCGCCGCTCATCTACGCCCTTGATCGCACCTCGGAGACGCGCACGATTGAGATCCCGACGATCAGCGGCATCCCCGGTGAGTACGTCACCTTCGAAATCGCCATGGCGGGTGGTGACGACGTCACCACCGCGCAACTCGACATCCTGTACGACATGGAAGCGCTGGAGATCTCCAACGATACTCCGCCGTGTACGATCGATTCGCGCATGCTGGACGAAGGATCGTTCGAGGCCGAGGTCCAGTTGCCGCAGGTGCCCATGAACCCGAGTGGCATCGGTCGCCTGCGCGTCGCCGTGATCGACAAGCTGCCGCCGATCGATTCGTTCGGCCCCGGGCCGGTGTGGCAGTGCCGCTTCCGTATTCAGCCGGGCGCCGCCCCGGGGAGCGGGCAACTCCAGTACCAGCGCGTCGAGATCGCCGACCCCGCCTTCAACGAGTTCACGGCCGTCGTCAACGGCGGGGCGGTCGACGTCCAGCCGCGCCCGCGTTGCGTCGATCAGGAGATGTGTCCGGAAGGAACGGAGTGCAAGGGCGGCGAGTGCCGGCCGATCATCGACTGCGACGGCCCGATGGCGGGTCCTGGGCAGTGTCTCGACGGACGACAGGCCTGCGTTGACGATCAGTGTGAATGCGTTGGCGATTGCAACCTCGATGGTCGCGTCCGCGCCAACGAGATCACCATCATGGTCAACATCATCAACGGAACGGCGTCGCTCGACGAGTGTCTGGCGGCGGACTTCACCGGTGACGGGCGTGTGCGGGCCAACGATGTGACCATCGCGATCAACAACATCAACCTCGGCTGTCCGTGATGCCGAGGGGGTGGTCGGGGTTGGGCGCGAGGATTCATACGGGTATTGGAGGAGAGGGAATCATGCGTACACACGAGATGAATCTGCAGCATTGGTGCCGCACCGGTGTGGCCCTCGCCGTGCTTGGGATGCTGTCGATCGCGGCGGCGCCCGCGGCTCGTGCCGGCCTCCTGCCCGAGGAAGATCCGGAGCTGTCGGTGATCGGCGGGAGCGGGCTTGCGGGCGGAACCGTCTCTGTGACGCTGGCACTTTCCGATGATGTCATCGAGGCCGGCGTGAGTGCCGGCGTCGATTTGTTCTTCGATGACGAGAAACTGGAGTTCCTCGGTACGGTTGTGGAGAACTGCGCTGTGGCCGACCGCCTGAGCGAGACGCATAGTGTCGCCGGGCGCCTGCTCGACGACGGCGTGCTCAATCTGGAGATTCTGGTGTCGGGCGTCCCCGATCCTGTGCCCCCGCTGGGCGACGGCGACTTGGCGACGTGCGACTTCCGCATCAAGACGGGCGTCGAGGCTGGGTCGGCGGCGTTGGCCATTGAGATGCCGTTCCTTGGCGATAGCGAGGGCCAGGCGATTCCCGTTCGCGTCCGCGACGGCGCCGTGCAGATCATCGACACTCCCCCGACGAACACGCCGACGGCGACTGCGACCCCGCAGTCGACGAGCACCCAGACGGGCACCAGCACACCGGTGCCCCCGACGGCGACGGCGACGGTGACCAACACGCCGGCCTCAACGGCGACGAATACCCCGTTCACCCCGGGCACGACGCCAACTTCGACGGTGACGCGGACGCCGCCCACCGTAGGGACGTCGACCGCGACGGTGACTGCGACGCGCACCGGCGGAACGCCGACGCCGACCCGCAAGTCTTCCGGTGGCAGTTCTGGTTGCGCGGTCGTGCCGGTGCAGGGCGGCGAGAGCGGCGCCGCCGCGTTGATTCTTCTGCCTGCCCTGATGCTGTGGGTGCGGCGCCGGAGCAGGTGATCGCTGGAGTCTGGACCCGGCTCACGGGTCCATGATGGGACGGGGGAGGCGCCACGCGGCGCCTCCCCCGTCGTCATGTGGGCCGCCGATGAACTGGTGCTGGCCTTGTCGCGCGACCGGGGATATTGGGAGAGCTTTCTACACGGGGGACGTTGCGCGCCATGTCGGATCTGATCGAGTTGTTCACGTCACGTCGGGCGATCGTCGGGGTGCTGGGCCTTGGCTACGTCGGGCTTCCGCTCGCGGCGACGATCGCCGAGGCCGGCTTCGGCACCATTGGCTTCGATACGCGGCTCGACAAGATCGAGGCTCTGCGACGCGGAGAGTCTTACATCCGGCACGTCGCCGGGGCGCGGCTCGCGCCGCTCATGCGGCAGACCCTGCCCGCGCCGGGCGCGGCCGGGTTCTACCCCAGCGCCGACTACGCCGATCTGGGCCGCTGCGACGGCATTCTGATCTGCGTCCCGACGCCGCTCACGGAGAGCCGCGAACCGGACCTGTCGTACGTCATCGCCACCGCTGAGAACGTTGCGGCGCATGTCCGACGCGGGCAGGTCGTGGTCCTCGAGAGCACGACCTATCCGGGGACGACCGACGAGGTGGTCCGCCCCATCCTGGAGCGCGGCGGCCTGCGCGTCGGGCGGGATTTCCATCTTGCCTTCTCGCCCGAGCGCGAGGACCCGAACAACACTCATTTCTCCACCCGCACGATCCCCAAGCTGGTCGGCGGCGTCACGCCAGAGTGCGGCCGCGTCGCCGCCGCGCTGTACGAAGCGGTGATTGATTCCGTCATCCCGGTGTCGAGCGCGGCGGTGGCGGAGGCGGCGAAGCTGCTCGAGAACATCTACCGCAGCGTCAACATCGCCCTCGTCAACGAGCTCAAGGTGTTGTTCGACCGCATGGGCCTCAATATCTGGGAGGTCATCGACGCAGCTGCCACCAAGCCGTTTGGCTTCACGCCGTTCTACCCCGGGCCGGGCCTGGGCGGACATTGCATCCCGATCGACCCCTTCTACCTCACCTGGCGCGCTCGCCAGTTCGAGATGAGCACGCGCTTCATAGAACTCGCCGGCGAGGTGAACCTGGCAATGCCCGCCTACGTCGTCGAACGCGTCGCCGACGCGCTCAACGAGCGCGGGCGGAGCCTGAAGGGCGCCAAGATCCTGATGCTCGGCGTCGCCTACAAGCGTGACCTCGACGACGACCGCGAGTCGCCCGCCTTCAAGATCCTCGAACTGCTGCAGCGCAAGCATGCCGAGCTGAGCTACCACGACCCTTTCGTCCCGGCGCTCAAGCCCGGCCGCAGGCACGATTTCGGCTTGCGGTCGGTGGCGCTGACCGCCGACGCTGTGGCGGCCGCCGATGTGGTCCTCATCGCCACCGACCACTCCTCGGTCGATTACGACTTTGTCGTGCGCCACGCCGCGTTGGTCGTGGACTCCCGCAACGCAACCCGCAACGTGGCCGGCGGACGAGAGAAGATCGTCCTCGCATGAGGCCCGGCCGGTCCGCAGAGCCGGTTTTACATTTGACGCTTCCGGGGAAACATGCTCTAAGGGCGCGGTCAGTCAGAAAAACATGGGAGAGGGGACGGGGGTGCAGTGCCGCTTTGGCGGGAAGGATGTCGCGCAAGTGCGGCATCCAGAAGGAACTCCGCCCGAACCACTGCATAGACGCCAGCGCCCCGTATTCTCTTGACAGTGTATTTGAATTTTGAGTATGTACCGCGCCACTTCTGCAACTGTGCCCGCCTTTTGGGTCGCAGCGAGCTGGCGTCAAACGCGAGGGAGTAAGGAATGAGTCTCGGCCGACAGGAAAGGAGGAGGGCAATGCGAACGGAGAAGCGGAACGCTTTTCTCTCAGGGCTCTGCGGGGTCGCGGTAGCTCTGGGGATGATGGCCGCCACCGCACAGGCGGACGTCACGACGGAGAGGGGAGCATCGATCCTCGCCTTCCCGAAGGTCCTTGCGGACGGGGACGCCGACACGGTGATCCAGATCACCAACATCTCGAACAACATGGTCCACGCGCACTGCTTCTATGTGAATGGGGCGCCGGACTTCTTCGGGAACCCGCTCTGGCAGGTCACCGACTTCACCATCTGGCTGACCAAGCAGCAGCCGACTCACTGGGTCGTCAGCGAGGGCCGCTTCGTCAACCCGACAGATGCCTGCATCGTGAACGGCAAGATCGTTCCGTCGGCCGACTGCGCTGACTCCGGTCTCGATCCGGGCGCCGTGCCGCCGGTGTCGAGCGACTTCACCGGTGAGCTGAAGTGCGTCGAGGTCGACGTCGCGGGCAATCCGATCGGCGGCAACCACCTCAAGGGCGAGGCCACGGTCATAACGTCTGATGACGATGTCTCGAAATACAACGCCATCGGCATTCAGGGTACGGAGCTCGCAGGCGAGACCGGCAACGAACTCCTCCTCAATCAGCCCCGGGGCGGTGACGAGGCGGTCGGCCAGTACAACGCCTGCCCGAACGTGCTGCTGCTCAATCATCTCGCCGAGGGCGTCACGGATCCCGTCCTATATGCAAACGGCTTGGGTGGTCAGTGTACGACGACCAACGACCCTTGCTACACCGACGACGATTGCGCTGGAGGCACCTGCCAGAAGGGCCCGTCCGTCGTAGCGGACGAGTCAGGGGTTACCCTGAGAAGTGCCACCGTCACCGACCTCACCCTGATCCCGTGCACCCAGGACTTCGAGAACTCGGTACCCAGCAGTGTGACGGTGCAGTTTGAAATCTTCAACGAGTTCGAGCAGCGCCTTTCGGCCAGCACCACCGTCGATTGCTGGAAGAACTTCTACCTCTTCCAGGTCGACAGCCCGAACGACCCCGACCGCTCGGTATTCTCCTTCCGGACGCTCGGCACGGTCGCGGCGCACACGCGCATCACTCCGAACCCGGACGGTGGCGCGGTGCTCGGCGTTGCGGGAGTGACGAGGGCCGACAGATCGGGGCAGCTGGCCCGTGCGGCGCTCAATATCCACATGGAAGGTGATCGCTTCTCCGCCAGCGGCGGTGAAATCGTCGACGTGATCACGATCCCGGCGCGGTGAGAGACAGGGAAACGGCTGTGGCTGAGTTCTCCCTGACGGTTGAAAGGAGAAGGGCAATGGGTACGGTGAAGCGGAATCCTTTTCTCTCTGGCGCCTTTGCGGTGCTCGGGGGACTGATGTTGACGGCAGGGGCTGCGGCTGCGGATGTGACATCCGACCGCCCGGCGGGCCTGGTTGTCG
Organism: bacterium; assembly: GCA_031401035.1. Classification (GTDB taxonomy): domain Bacteria; phylum Desulfobacterota; class Binatia; order HRBIN30; family CADEER01; genus JANNRA01. Next base: position 36,461 of record JANNRA010000006.1, read on the forward strand.
TCCCGAAGGTGTTGTTCGATTCGACGGGTGCTCTCGGCTCACTGACCGGCAACGGTAGTCCGGTCGATACCGAGATTCAGATGACGAACGTGTCCGACCAGGAAGTGAAGCTGCGTTGCTTCTACGTCAACGCAAACTCGCACTGCTCGAATGATCCGGAGCGCGTCTGCGCGGTGGCCGCTGACTGCCAGGGCGCACCTGGCCCGGGCGGCCTCTGCTTCGAGGGCTGGATCGAGACCGACTTCGAGATCACGCTGACGCCGCGTCAGCCCCTGATCTGGCTGGTCAGCGAGGGGCTGTTCTCGCTGCCGCTGGCTGATCAGGGCCAGGTCGGCAGCATTCCCGGTGCGAACGAGGACCCGTTCATGGGCGAACTCAAGTGCGTCCAGGTCGGCCCGGACGACGCCCCGGTTGATCGCAACGACATCAAGGCCGAGGTCTCGATCATCTCGTACGGTTCCCAGATCGATGCGCGTGCCTACAACGCCGTGGGCATTCAGGCGATCGAGGGTGCCAACGACGGCGACAATACGCTGGTGCTCGGCGGCGAGGATCCCGAGTACAGCGGATGCCCGAACGTCCTCATCCTCAATCACTTCTTCGAGGACGCGGTCGAGCCGGTGAGTGGTAACTACGTCAAGACGCACCTGACGTTGGTTCCGTGTTCGCAGAACTTCCTCCTGCAGGATGTGGCACTGTTCAACACGACGGTTCAGTTCCTCGTTTTTAACGAGTTTGAACAGCGCTTCTCGGCGAGCCGCTCGCTGCGCTGCTTCAAGGAGTTCGAGTTGTGTTCTCTCGGCACTGGCCTGGACCGTGCCATCAACGATTACGAGGCTGACTCTAACAGCTGCCAGCGCTCGGTGTTCAGCGCCTTCGTGTCGGGCACGTTGACGGGCCAGACGCGTATCCGCGGCGTCGATGATGGTTCGTCGGCTCATGGCAACGGCCTGGTCGGCGTGGCGGAAGAGTTCTACCGGGGCGCCGCTGATGACTTGTCCTCGGTCGTTGCGACGGACGCTTTCAACATTCATCAGGCTGGTGAACGGGCAACCGCAGATTTCATCACTATGCCGTAGGGTTTTTGCACCGCTGTTTCACGAGCCGGGGGGCCATGCCCCCCGGCTCTTTTTTTTGCCCAGTGCGTTGCGGGTCAACGGGGCTTGGCGTAGGACACGGGCATAAGCGCGATTGTTGCCGGATGGGGGATGAGAGATGAGTTCGCTAATCTTCGCTGCTGTGATCGCCATCGCGGGCGCGGTGCTCGGTCGGACTCTGTATCGCCGCTTTGCCGTTCTGACCAAGGTCGCGGCGGTGGCGCGCTTCGATCGCATTCCCGAGCGCGTCAACGCGGTGTTGCAGTACGTGCTGGGGCAGAAGAAGTTCGTCGTCGGTGAGCAGCCTCTGAAGGGGGATCGCGCCGCCGGCTGGATGCACTTCTTCATCTTCTGGGGCTTCTCGATCCTGGCGATCCAGGTGACGCACATGTTCGCGCGCGGCTTCTTCCCCGGCTTCACGCTGCCCGGCCTGTCGATCGATGCCCTCGGCGGTCCCTATCTGCTGGTCAAGGACCTGGTGCAGGTGCTGGTGCTGGGCTCGATTGCCATGGCGCTGTTCCGGTGGCTGGTGTCGCACCCCGCACGGTTGTTTGGCTTCGCTCCGGCAGAGGATCGGCTGCGGGGCCAGTCGCACGGCGAGGCGATCCTCATCCTGTGCTTGATCGGGACGATCATGATCAGCGGCTTCCTGTACGACGGCGGGCACTTGTTCGCAGGGGTGGCAACGCCGGAGATGGATCGGGAGCGTGCGTGGCAGCCGATCAGCGCCGTGGTCGGAGCCGGTCTGTTCGCGCTCGGTGGGGCCGGTTTGGCGGAGTTGGCCAGCAACGTTGGCTGGTGGGTGCACAACTGCATCATCCTTGTGTTCATGAATCTGCTGCCGCTGTCGAAGCACTTTCACATCATCACGTCGGTGCCGAACGTGTTCTTTCGCAAGCTCGAACCGGCGGGGCAGTTGAGCAAGCAGGACCTCGAGAACGCGACGACGTTTGGGACGTCGTACATCAACCAGTTCAGCTGGAAGCAGGTGCTCGACATGTACTCGTGCACCGAGTGCGGGCGCTGCTCGTCGCATTGTCCGGCGACCATCAGCGGCAAGCAGCTGGCGCCGCGGCAGCTGCTACTGAATCTGCGCGACTACCTCTATGAGCAGGAGGGAGCGGTTCTGGCAGGCCCGTCCGGTGCGGGGACTGCCGCTGCGGCTGGGGATGCGGCGACGGTGACGACGGTCGGCGAGAACGTCGTCGGCGATCGGCTGATTCACGACGAGGTGTTGTGGGCCTGTACGACGTGCCGAGCCTGCGAGGAGGCCTGTCCCGTCCTCATCGAGTACGTCGACAAGATCGTCGATATGCGGCGCCATCTGGTCCAGGAGGAGGCACGCTTCCCGAGCGAACTCACGCGTACGTTCAAGGCGATGGAGACGCAGGGGAATCCGTGGGGAATCGATGCCGGCTCGCGGGCGGATTGGGCTGAGGGATTGGAGATTCCTACGATGGCCGAGAAGCCGGACGCAGAGTACCTGTACTTTGTCGGCTGCGCCGGATCGTTCGATGATCGCCACAAGCGGACGACGCAGTCCCTGGCGCGCATCCTCAAGGCCGCCGACGTCAGCTTTGCGATCCTGGGAGTCGAGGAGCCCTGCAACGGCGAGACGGCGCGCCGCATCGGCAACGAGTATCTCTTCCAGACCATGGCGCAGATGACGGTCGAGGTTCTGAAGGGCTACGGGGTCCGCAAGATCATCACCAACTGCCCGCATTGCTTCAACACGTTCAAGAACGACTACCCGCAGTTCGACGGAAACTACGAGGTGCTGCATGCCACGGAGGTGGTCGATCGGCTGCTCGCGGACGGAAAGCTGACGCTCACCGACGATGGCGAGAAACGGGCCATCACCTACCATGATTCCTGTTACCTGGGCCGCTACAACGGCGTCTTCGACGCTCCGCGCAGTATCCTCAGCCGTCTTCCCGGCGTCGAACTACGTGAGATGGAGCGCAACAAGCGGTTCGGGATGTGCTGTGGTGCCGGCGGTGGACGTATGTGGATGGAGGAGGAGCCGACGCAGCGGGTCAACTTCCGTCGCGTCGAACAAGCCCTGGAGACCAATCCCGACGCCGTCGCGGTGGCCTGCCCATTCTGCATGACGATGGTCGAGGACGGACTCAAGGCGAAGGGCGGCGATCATCCGGTCCCGGCCCTGGACGTCATGGAACTCGTGGCGAGTTCCTTGAAGCAATAGTCGAAAAAGACACGGGGGTCGCGGCGGGTGCCGCGACCCCCCCGCGGTTTGCTTTACGGGCGCGATTCCGCGCCGGGGGCGGGGAGTGCGTCAAC
>JANNRA010000007.1:0-37471 GCA_031401035.1 bacterium
ACGCAGACCCCGCTGGCGGTCACTGGACCGACTGACCACCGACCGCCGGCAACCCCCATCCAGGCGCCCGCGCGGCACCGGCCGCACGCAGCTACGCCCGGGGGCGGCGCGCAGAGGTGGTCCGGGCCTGTTTGACGCCTGTTTGACGCCCGTTTGGCGCCCTTGACCGGGCCCCGCAGTCCGCCCTATCGACGTGGATCAGCACAAGCGGCCCGCGGCGAACGGTCCGCGGGGGGTCCGATAAGGGATGTTCCGCCGACAACTTCAGCTTGTCCGGGCTATCGGGCCGGCTTCCCCCCGCGGCCATCCACCAACCCATCGTACCCAAACGCCTCGTAGCGCTGTTTCATCCGGCGCATCTGCCGCGCCGTAATTCCGCAGATGTCCGCCGCCTGCAACCACGTCAGCTTCCCGGCGATCGCGCGCATCATGACCTCGTTCCTCGTCATCCCCTTCACCTCCCTCGCTACCCGCCGCTCGATGGTTTCCATCGGGCCACGCGTAGCTGGCAAAGGCGGACATCTCTAACTGCTGGCGCTTATGCACCGGACATCTCCAGTGCTCCTTACAATCGCCCGCTGCGGAGCTTGCGGGCTATGGGTCAATCTCGTAGGTGGAATTGTCGCGTCAAGGGGCGAGACGCTGGTCTTCTCACCTCACAGCAAGGAGAGCTATGGACCCAACGGCCGAACACGAACGCCCCAAGGCTCGCAGTCAGGGGCTCATCGTCCAGGAGCTCGACACCGAGTTATTGGTGTACGACGAAACCGCCGCGCGCGCCCATTGCCTCAACTCCACTGCGGCATTGGTGTGGCGGTATTGCGATGGTAACACCACGGTCGCCGCGATGGCTGCCCGACTCGGAGCTGATGCGGGCGCGTCGGTGGATGCCGACATTGTCTTCCTCGCCCTGAGCGAGCTCGGGGAGCGCGATCTGCTCGAGCGACCTGTTCGAGCTCTCGCTCGCGGATCACTGAGCCGCCGCCAGGTTCTGGCGGGGCTCGGGGCTACCGCCGGAATCCTGCTGCCGATGATCACTTCGCTCGTGGCGCCGACTTCGGCGGCGGCGCAGTCAGGTGGCAGCAGCGGGACCAGCAGCGGGGGGAGCAGCGGGACCAGCAGCGGCGGGAGCAGCGGGACCAGCAGCGGGGAGACCAGCAGCGGCGGGAGCAGCGGGACCAGCAGCGGGGGGAGCAGCGGGACCAGCAGCGGGGAGACCAGCAGCGGCGGGAGCAGCGGGACCAGCAGCGGCGGGAGCAGCGGGACCAGCGGCTGAGTCTCGGGCACGCTCGGCGAGATAGAGTGACTGGGTCCGACACCGAGGCGGTTTCCGGTGGTCGATCGAGGGGCCGCGGCATGACAGCTCCGGCGGGTCGTGCGCCACGACCGGAACATATCGTCTGGCCAGCGCAGGCGCGGGTGAGCTCGTACGGTGTGTGTATTGGCCTACGGGTTGCGAACCCGGATCACCTCGCGCCGTTGCTCGCTCACATGCCCCACGGTGCCGAACCTTCCCCGGCACAGCCCGTCGACCGCATGTACTCGGTGACGATGAACCGCGGTCAGCCGATCTACCACCTCCTTACGGGTTCGCGGCGTCCGGCGCAGCACTTCGATGATCTCGAACACCTGTCACGGGCATTCGCTGCCGACGCGCGACACTTCGTCGCCCTGCGCGCCCAGCATCGGGTCTTCATCCATGCCGGGGTCGTCGCCTTCGGCGATCAGGCGATCCTGATTCCCGGTCGCACGTTGACGGGTAAGACCACGTTGGTAGCCGAGCTCCTGCGCAGCGGGGCAACCTACTACTCCGACGAGTACGCCGTGCTCGACGAAGCGGGGTGGGTGCATCCCTTCGCCAAGGCGCTCAGCATTCGCACGATATTGGACCAGCCCCAGACGCTGGTCGACGTCGCCACGCTCGGGGTTCCCAGCGGCACTGTTCCGCTGCGCATCAGAGCGGTGCTGTCGACGCGGTACGTCTCCGGCGCCTCCTGGCGGCCGGAACCGCTGTCCGCTGGTCACGCCGCCCTCTGCCTGCTCGACAACGCCGTCGCCGCTCGCAGTCGGTTCGCCGAAGTCTGCCGCGCCATCTCGGCGGCGCTGGACGGCCGCCTACGCGCGTCGCAGGGAGCACGCGGCGAGGCCCGTCAGGTCGCGCGCTGGATGGTTGCCGAGCTCTCAGGTCCGGGTGCATGAGTTTCGCCGTTCTCACCACCACCGAGCTCCGTCTGCTCGATGTGCTGCTGGAGCGCGGGGTCTTCCCCGACCCCCCCGCGTCGATCACGCGGCTGGATATCGCCGTGACGGCCCGTGGCGATACGAAGCGTCGGGGCTTTCCGCACCTGCGCGAGCGCATCCCGGAGATCATGGCGATCAGCCGGCCGGTCGGTGGCTTCCTGGCGCACGGCTCGATCGCGGAGCTGGTGAGCCTGTTGGCGCGCCCTCCTGGGCGAGACCCGACCACCGACTGAGCATGTCGGCGATCGGCATTCTCGTCAGTGGCGCGACCTCAGGGGCCCTGGTCGTACTGTTTCTCCTGTCGGTGCGATTTCAATTCTACTCGGCGTCACAGCTGCTCCAGCGGCGGGCGCCGCCGCTCAAGTTGCTGGGTACGTTTCGCCTCTTCGCGCCGAAGCCGGTCCGGACGGATGTCCACCTGATCGCGCGCGACTTTCGCCAGGGCGGTGTTCCCACACCCTGTCGGGAAATCCCGATCATCGAAACGCGGAACTGGACTCACGCGCTATGGAATCCCGGCAAGCGCCGTTCGCTTCCGTTGACGACGATCATGGTCGAGATGACTGCCGTCAGCACCGAGCTGGGCGAGGAGCGCGCGGCGGTCGTCCTGGCGACGCCATATCTCATCCTCCTCGGTATCGTCTCGTCGCAAGCCGCCGCGGATGCCCGGGCTTGCCAGTATCTCCTCGTCGAAAGCTTCGGCTACGAACCGGATAGCGCCGCGCAGGTACTGTTCTGCTCCGCGGTTCACCGACTCGATCGATCCGAGGTCGGCGGCGACCGGCGCCTGTCCCTATGATGAACGTCGAGCTGTGGCTCAGCGAGTTCCGCGACCCCGACTACGTGTTTCGCGCCTCGGCCATACTGCTCGGCGTCGGCCAGGTCGTCACCACCCTGGAGTATCTCTGGATACGGAGCGAATTCGGCGATGGCGGGGTCTATGCCTGGTCGGTGTTGCGCCTGGCGCGCCCGCGACGCCATCCGACGATGGAAAGGCTGCGCGATGCGCTCTTCGGCCGCGCCGGCATGGTGGCGCTGCTCGGATTGCGCCTCCTCTTGGCCGTGACGCTCGTGCTGTTCGCCTCGGTGGCATGGATGGCGACGATTGCCGTCATGGCACTTGCCGTCGTGCTGCTGACGTTCAATGTCCGCGTGCCGTGGGGAATGGATGGGTCTGACACTGTTGCCCTCCACGTGACGCTCGGGCTGGCGGCCTATGCGCTGGCGCGCGTGTTCGGCGCCCCGAGCCTGGGCCTGTACTACATCGCCGCCTATGCCGGGCTCGCCTATGTCACGTCCGGCGTGACGAAACTCAGCGACGCCATGTGGCGCAGTGGCGTCGCGCTCGGGTGGGTATTGAACCTGCAAGTGTTCGGAGCGCCTTGGGCCGTGGAGTTTCTGGCGCCGCGCCCTCGCCTGCGACAGGCGCTGTCGTGGTCGGTCATGCTGGCGGAGGTCAGCGCGCCGCTCGCCGTGCTGCTGCCGGCGCCTGGCATCGCGCTGGTCCTCGTGGCCGGGCTGACGTTCCACGCGACGGTGGCCATTTGCATGGGGCTGAACACTTTCGTCTGGGCATTTCTCGCGACCTATCCGGCGGTGCTGCTGGTGTGGACGACTGTCCATGACCTCGTGATCCATTTGCTTCCCAAACCCTGACCTCCAAAAACCCTGACACGGTCCCCCCGGGCGCGTTCCGGCGCTGATCTCTGGTAAACCTCAGCCCGTGCTGCAGAGGATACGCCGCTCCTTCGAGCACCCGGACACGCTCTGGCTCGCCTGCGTGTCGGTGATCCTCATGTGGATCTTCTACCGGCAGACCTTCATCGCGAGCCGCCTCGTCGACGGCGTCCGCTACTTCTGGCTCGACGACGACATGATGATCTCGATGCGCTACGCGAGGAACCTCGCGGAGGGCAACGGCCTGGTGTGGACGGCCGGCGGCGACCGCGTCGAGGGCTACTCGAACTTCCTCTGGACGATGGTCATGGCGGTGGTCCACGTCTTCCGCCCGCCGTCGAACATCGCCGCGATCCCCGTTCGTGCGATCGGCTACCTGTGCACCGTCGGCACGTTCGCCTTGGCGATCCGCCTGCTGCGGGTGTTCGTTCCGCGTGGCGTCATCCCCCCGGTCGTCATGCTCGCGTGCATGATCCTCTGCCCGGACGTCATCCTCTGGGCGGCGTGGGGCTTCGAGAACGCGCTGCTCGGGTTGCTCCTGCTCGTCTTCCTCGTGCGGCTCCTCGAACGTCGTGGTGACGATCGGATCGCCTACCTCGCGCTCGCGCTCATCCCGATCACCCGTGCCGACGGCATCTATCTCTTTGCAGCGAGTGCGGCGGTCGCGCTGCTGCTCTCGAAGAACCGCCGGCGCACGATCGTCTGGCTGGCGCTGGCGCTCGTTCCCTTCGCCGCGCACCTGACGTTCCGGCTCTCCTATTACGGCGAATGGCTGCCGAACACGTACTACCTCAAGGTCCACGGCCTCACCGACAGGATCAGTCGCGGGTTCGAGTACGCGAAGGGCTTCACGCAGGCGTACGGCGTGCTCCTCGCCGTCTCGATCGCCACGGGGCTCTCGATCGCGCGCCGCGATAGGCGCGGCCTCGCGGTGGTGGTGCTCGTGCTCGCGAACCTCGGCTACGTCACGATGGTCGGCAGTGACATGTTCCTCGCGTATCGCTTCTTCTCCCATCTCCTGCCGGTACTCTTCGCGTTCGCGGGCGCGGGCATCGCGATCCTCGGACGAGGGCTCGTCGGCCAGCTCGCGATCGCGGCGGTGCTGCTCATCGTGAGCGCGCCGCCGATGCCGAAGCTGTTCCAGCGCCTCCTCGTCCCCGACACGAACGGCGATCAGCAGAAGCAGATCCAGGTCGCCGCCCTCATCAACAAGAACGCGCTGCCGAAGAGCTCGATCGCGGTCGTGTGCGCCGGCCTGGTTCCGTACATGACGCGCCGGCCCGCGCTCGACATCCTCGGCAAGAGCGACAGGCACATCGCGCGCCTCGATCCATTTCCGGGGGCGATGTCGGGTCACGGCAAGGTCGACGCGGACTATCTCGTCGGGCGGCGGCCGGATCTCATCGTGACGTGCAACGCGGGGGTCTACTTCACGCGTGGGCTCTCGGCGAACATGACCACGGACGATCCGCAGGTCAGGTTCTTGTCGGCCCCTGCGTTCCGCGAGGTCTACCTCCCCTACGCCATCGACGACGAGAACGGCCTGCTCGCCAACGTGAACGGCATCTGGACGCACGAGGAGTCACGTGAGGCGCCACGCCTCCACTGGTCGCAGAAGATCGTCGTCGCGCCCTAGAGCGCTCGAACCGCCGGTGCGCCTTTCCGCCCCGAGACGGCGAGCGCAAGATAGGCCATATACACTAGGTACCCGACGCCGAACGCCCAACCGGGCCCCGTCATGCCGAGGCGCTGGGTGAGGGCCGCGTTGGCCGCAATGGTCGCAGCCAGGCACAACGCCCGAGCGACGAATACGCTGCGCGAGTCGTCCAGGGCGTAGCGAAGGCCGGCCAAGGGCAGCGCCAGCACCAGGGGGACGTGCCCGATGATCAAGGTCTGAATGGGCGCCGCCGCCGCGTATCGCGCGCCGACAAACACGCCGACGAGCGATGGAGCGGGGACGATCAACCCCAACACGAGGAGGAGAAGGAGCGTGGTCAGGGTCACCGTGTGACGCCGGTAGGCGCGCCGCGCCACCGCCGAGCGAACCGCGAGCAACGAGCGGGTCAGGTAGAGCGAGGCTGCTGCGGCACTCAGGAAGATCGTCAGGGCGGACAGCAGGCGGGAGGCTGCGCCGTAGACGCCGAGATCCTGCCGCGAAAGCAATCGGGCGGCGACCAGCATGTCGATCCTCTGTAGAGCGATCGAGAGGACCCCCGCGTAGAGGATCTACTTTCCCAGCGTCGCCATGCACGGCACACCGGATAGCCCGGACAAGCTGGAGTGGTTGCCGGAAGGCCCCGCATCCCCCGCGTAGCGGTCCCGGCGGGCGGCTCGCGATCTCACCCAACGCTGCAATCCGCGCGGCGTCTGCTGCAGTGCGCCGTTGCGCGGCGGCCGCGAGCTGGATACCGCGGGGCGCTACGCGAAACTGGCAGCCTGCAGGGACTGGCGCGGGCGGCTGCCCGGCCGAGACAAGACGACACGCCCTCCTCGCCGGCACCCGAGGGGGCCGCGAGAAGGGCGCGAGGTACTGCCGGTGGGTTTGATTACTTCGCGGCGACGACGTCGAAGCGGTCGAGGTTGGACACCTTGGTCCACGCCGTGACGAATTCGCGCACGAAGCGCTCCTTGCCGTCGGACGCGCCGTACACCTCGGCGATCGCGCTTAGCTCGGAGTTCGACCCGAAGATGAGGTCGACCGGCGTGGCCGTCCACTTCACCTTGTCCGTGGTGCGGTCGCGGCCCTCGTACAGCCCCTCGGTCTTGGCCGACTTCGTCCACTTCGTCGACATGTCGAGGAGGTTGACAAAGAAGTCGTTGGTAAGCGTGCCGGGCTTGTCGGTGAACACGCCCTGCGGCGCCTGGTCGACGTTGGCGTTGAGGGCGCGCATGCCGCCGACGAGCACCGTCATCTCAGGCACGGTGAGGGTCAGCAGGTTCGCCCTGTCGACCAGCAGCTCGGCCGGCGACCGGCGCTGGCCGCTGCCGTAGTAGTTCCGGAAGCCGTCGGCGGCGGGCTCCAGCACCGCGAAGGACTTCACGTCGGCCTGCTCCTGCGAGGCGTCGGTGCGGCCCGGCCGATAGGGGACCTGCACGTCGAGCCGATAGCCGGCATTTGCTGGAGTTGCTGACGGAAGGTCCCTTTTCCGCCCCCCCGCGGAGCGGTCCGAATCGCTCATTCTCGCGCCCGCCCCCACGAGCGCGGCGATCGAACGCGCCACCAGCACGCGTCAAGGGCCCGACAACGCCCGCTTACCCCAAGGACGACTCGCTCGTCGCCTTCGGCGTCAACGCCTTGCTCGCCCCCTACGACTGGCCGGTTTTGACCGTCCACTGAGGCCCAAGCACCGTGGTGCGGATCGGACGGATCGCACTTTGTGACACAGTAGTACTAGGACCTAACTATTCAGCGCGTGGCGAGGTCGTTGGTGGCGATGCTGCCGTCGGCGATCTGCGCCGCGGTGACGACGTTGGTTGCCAGTTGCGACGTCGTGACCGCGCCCGGCGCGAGCTTCGTGCTACTCACCGATCCGTCGGCGATGGCGTTGGCGAAGAGCGCAAACGGCGCCGCGGTGAGCGGTTGCCGCGGCGCCAGCGCCTGATACGAGCCGCTCCCGGCCGGACAGCGCACCGCGACGTGCAGCCAGCGATCGCTCGCCGTACTGAACGCGGCCGCGCCGAAGTCCAGCGGCACCGTGAAGACGCCGTCGGTGACGTTCACCGCGCTGGAGGTCTGCGTGCTGCCGACCTGGGCCCCGCCCGTCGGCGGTGCACCGCTGCCCAGCGCGTCCCACAGGGTGAACCGGAAGTCGCACGATCCGTTCGTCGGCGCGCCGCCCTGCTGCAGCTGGCCCTGGTAGGTGAAGGCGCTGTCGAGGGCGGAGGCCGGGGGCGCAGGGCTCGCGCTGAGCAGCGCCAAGGCGAGGCAGCAGTAGCCGAAGTGTCGTCGCGTCATGATGGCCCCCAGCGGTACGTGCCCGCGATCCGGCGCGAGCGTGCGCATCCTCACCGCCTGGCGCGCGAGAGTCAAAGACCGTGAACCCCAGGCCCGCTTGCCGCGGCAACCCCTTCCGCTTCGACAACACGCACGCACGCGAGTTGGCCGGCTGCTACGCCCCGGTGACGCCGGCGACCGTGCCGGCGCCGGAGATCTCGTGGGAGGGGGCGCGCGCATGACCAGTTCTGACCGCTCCGCAAGGCGTCCGATAGGGGATGTTCCGTCAACTGCTCCAGCGAATGCGGCCTATCGGCTGACGGCCCAATCACCGTCAATGACCTCGTCATTGGTGTCAATATCGCCCTCGGCAGCGCACCACCCGGCGCCTGCCAGTACCTCGAACGAACCGGTAACGGAACTGTGTCGATCGCTACGCTGATCGCCGCCGTGAACGCGGCGCTGAGTGGTTGCTAGCCAGACGTACTTTGTAGCCAAACTGTAGCCAAGCGCGCCGACACGGGCCTTCGTCGGCGGACGCCAGCGGAGCGGCCACGACTCGGATACCCACGTAAATTGAACACGCTACACCGCCCGCGGACATGAACGGACGGCAGCGGAAATCCGTCCGGAAGCGATTCGTAATCAGCAGGTCCGCGGTTCAGATCCGCGCGCCAGCTTCTTCTCCCCCGATAGTTCAATCACTTCGGCGGCCGGCGTTTCGGCCCCGCAGGTTCCGTCTGGCTTAGTGTCAGTAGTGGTGTCAGTTGGCTTTCGGTTCAGGCGCTGCACCGCCTCGAGCTGATGCGCCGGCAACAGGTGGGAGTAGCGCAGCGTCATCGTGATCGTTTTGTGCCCCATGAGCTCCTGCACGGTGCCCTCGGGAATGGAACGGGCGATTCCGGTCGGCGCGTACTCGTGATGGCCGTCGCCGACGGTCGTGAGACGCAGCTCGAGCTGCTGCCAATCGGAGGCCATTACCGGCACTCCCTGAGCGGCTTCGGCTTCCAGTAGAGGTCGCGCTCGATGGTGAGGCCGCCGGGACCACGGATCGCCTCGAGCTCATCGACCGAGAAGTAGCCGAGCTCGCGCTCGTGGCCGACGACGACGCCGAAGCAGAGGCGCTCAACCGGGTCGTACTCGCTGGCGTACCACGTCCAGTTGGTCCGCGGGGTGAAGAACTTGACCTGCGCGATCGCCTCGTCGCCGCATTCCTCCTGGCTGTGGAGCGGCGGGAGGCGGTCGGCGATCTGCTTGGTGAGCAGTTTCATGCTCGCCCTCCTGGCGTGGCCGGGCGTTCGGCAGCGACGAGATGTCGCGTCGCGTCCAGCCGCGGGGAAGGGCGAGGAGCTCGACTAGAGATCCTCCAGGAGTGGCGGGATGTCGCGTGCGTGGTGGAGCACTCGGACGATCTCGATGGCGGTGCGGGTCGGCCGGTAGAACACGGAGAGCGGGAAGCGCTGCAGTGGTAAACGCCGTAGACCGACGAGAGCTGGGTTCGTCGTCGGCCATGGCCGGCCGAGGTTGGGGAAACGACGAAGCCGCGTGAAAACGTGCGCTACGTCGTCGAGGAACTCGTCGGCGACTTCGCTGCCGGCCTCCTCGACGAGGTACGCGGTGGCCGCAGCGAGATCACGCTTTGCGGCGGGGTGTCGGACGAGCGCGCGTGTTGGCATGGCGCCGTTTGGGCGGGCGGCTGGCAATGCGGCGGAGGTCTTGCCAGTCGCCCTCGGTCATCGGCGTCGCCGGGCCGGAATTGAGGCCCTCGAGGAGCAGCGCGTCCACCTTCTCGATTGCCTCGCGCTGCAGGTCGCGCCTGACGAGCTCCCGCACGTACTCGCTCGCCGAGCTGTAGGCGTGGCGGGTCAGTTTCTTCTCGAGCTGGGCGCGGAGGGCGGCGGGGAGAGAGATGTTCATGGTAGCGAGCTTCTGGCGCATTGAGTTCAGTGTACAGGCCATGGCAATCCCTGTCAAAGATTGCCATCGGTTCGGGAAAGAGCGGAGCCGTGAAAAGCTCCGCTCTCGGTGTGGGGAGTGGCGAACGCGGTCAGCGAGCGTCAGCGGCTTGCGCTTTCGGCGGACGGAGCACGAGCGAGCTTGCCGGTCACCGGCAGGGCGTCGAGGAGCACCGTGATGGTGCCGCCCTTGTCGCTCGTGAAGCCGACGCCGATCTCGCGCCAGCGGTCACACCGTTCTCGGTGCCGACGGCGGTGCTGGCCGTGTCGGCGGGGCGCTTACCCTTCATTGGTCAGGTACTGCTCGTCAGCACGGTAGAAGGCGAGCTCGCGTTCATACCGCGCGAGAGCGGCAGAGCGGGGAATTCGCTGCGTTGCGGCAGGTGGGTTGACCCCGACCGGACGCGGCGCATCGATTCCGGGGCGTTCTGTCTGGTCGTTTAGAGCGGTTGAGCACATTTTGGTACCAGGGGTTGCGCGCGATGGACTCCACTGCTGGGAGCGTGTCTGCCGGCGCGCCGCCAGCCGGGCCCTTAGATGCGGCGAACACGCTGCTGCATGCGTCGGCCCTGACCCGCGTGACACAGTCCGCCAACACCTTGGCGAGCGTGCCGAAGCTGGCCATGGTCGGGGTCTGGGCGCTGTTGAGGGCATCCGAAATCGTCGGCCCGTGGTCGCCGGTGGCGAGATCGACGAAGGTCGGCACGTTGCCCGCGGCAATGCGCAGCGCCAGCGGCGAGCCCTTGATCGTCGTGCCGTCGATGAACTGATTGTGGGTCCACACCGAGGCGATGGTCGTCAGCTCGTTGATCGTCACTGTGGCCGGCGGCTGACTGCCCACCGCAGTCATGAGCGCGATGGCGGAGTTTGGACTGCCCGACCTCGGCGCGGGCGACCAGCGCGCCGCTGTCGTTGCCGGCGGGCGAAAGTACGGCAAGGGCAGGTTTGCCGCGCCGCCCCGGGGCGCCGGCGTGCGATGCGTGTCAGACCTGGGCCGTCGACGGCACCTGCGGCGGCGCCGCCTGCGCGCCGACGGCATTGGCGCTGGCGCCGACCCCGGCGCCAGCGCCCTGAACGGGCGATTGCTCAGCGGACGACCGGGTCACGGTGGACGAGGCGGTGACGCTGGTCGGCGTCGCGCTCGGCCGCAAGCGGTAGTGACCAGAAGCACAGCAGGCGCGCGACCGGGCTACGCCGCCCCCTCACCGCGCTGACTGACCACCCACCGGCGCGAACCCCTTCCAGGCTGCTGCGCAGCACTGGCAGCGCGCAGCTACGCCCGCATGCGCGGACAGAATCACTGAGCTGTTAACCCCGGCCAGAATCACTGAGCCACGACAGCGATGCGCCAACGCGTTGACGGCCGAGGGGTCCTCGTCATACGGGAGCGCTGGTACTCGGTCGTCAATGCCGCAACGTCCCATCGAGGTCATCCTCACCCGCCAACTCGCGAGCACGCTCGCCATGCCGGTGTTCCTCGTCGACACGGCCGGGACGCTGGTGTTTTACAACGAGCCGGCCGAGGCCGTGCTCGGCATGCGTTTCGAGGAGACCGGCGAGATGCCGGCGGCCGAATGGGCGACCCTGTGGAGCCCCTTCGAGCGCGACGGGACGCCGCTGGGAGCCGATCGGCTGCCGCTGATGATCGCCGTCGCCGAGGGCCGGCCGGTGCACGGCGACTTCTGGATTCGCCGCGTCGACGGCGGGCGGCGGCACATCGAGGCGACCGCGTTTCCGCTCACGCGGGTCACCGACGAGGTCCTCGGCGCGGTCGTCATTTTCTGGGAAGCGGCGCCGTGAAGGTGCGTCTGTGGGGGACACGCGGCTCGGTCGCGTCTCCCGGACCGGACACGGCCCGCTATGGCGGCAATACCTCGTGCGTCGAGGTGGGCGGGCCGGACGGGACGCTCCTGGTCCTCGACGCCGGCACCGGCATCCGGCCGCTCGGCCGCGCCCTCGGCACGACGGTACGGCGCGTCCATATCCTGCTGACGCACTTCCACATGGACCATGTCCAGGGGCTCGGCTTCTTCGCGCCGCTGTACGACCAGAACGTCGAGACGCACCTGTGGGGACCGGGGAGTACGACACTCAACCTGCGCGCCCGCCTCATGCGCTATCTCTCCCCGCCGCTCTTTCCGGTGCACCTGCGCGACCTGCCGCGCTTGATCCTGCACGACCTGCCGAGCGGCGAATTCGACATCGGGGAGTTTCGCGTCCGCAGCGACCGCGTCTGCCACCCCGGGTTCACGGTCGGCTACCGGATCACGGCGCGCGACACGACGCTGACCTATCTCTCCGACCACGAGCCGGCGCTCGGCGTGCCGCGCTTCCCACTGGAGCCCGATTGGACCTCGGGGTACGCCCTGGCGCGCGACGCCACCCTGCTGGTGCACGACGCGCACTACAGCCTGGCCGAGTATGCGCACCAGGTCGGCTGGGGACACAGCGCGATCGAGCACGCCATCGCCTTCGCCGAGTTGGCGCGGGCCCGACACCTGGTGACCTTCCACCACGACCCCGCCCACGACGACGACACCATCGATCGCCTGACCGCCGCCGCCACGGCGTCCCTGCCGCCCGGGCTGCGGGTCACCGCGGGCGCCGAGGGCGCGGTGTTCGAGCTGTAGCGGCCGGGCGCCGACCAGGCGCGCGTCGGCGGGCCGAGAGCGCGGCGGGAACAGAGTATCCCGACGCCGCGCTCTCGACAGCCGCGCAGCGGTCGCATAGACCGCAGAGACCCGAGTCGTTGCTCAGGTCCATTCACCAACCGCCAGTCATCAGCCGCCAGGATCTGGACTGAATCCCGCGTCGGACCGCCCGAAAAGGAAGCCAGATGAATCTGCATCGACGAACCCACCGCTGTATTCTGCTGCTCGCCGCGCTCGTCTCGCTGACGACCGCCAGCGCCGGCCAGGCGATGCCCCCCGCCGCGCGCCAGCCCGCCGTCATCGAGTTGGCGCAACAGACCGAGCCGCCGCCGCGCGAGCTCGAGCCGCGCTACCAGCCGGTGCCGCCACAGCCGAAGAGCTGGTACAACAACAGTTACCTCTTCGCGATGACGCGCGGCGTCTCCAACTCGACCCTGGATCCGGCGGCCCAGGCGCCACTGTTCCTGCTGACGGTGCCGCTCGATCTCGTGCTGCTGCCATTTGCCGCCATCGGAGGGTTGTTCGGATGAGGGAGAATATGAACCGGCCGGCCGCCCAGGGTGGCGGCGCGCGGCGACTGCTGCTGCTGGGCCTGCTCGGGCTCATCGCGATCCACCAGCCTGGCTGCACCGCGACCGCGATGCGCGGCGGCGAGGGCACGGACAACCCCGACCTCGACCGGCCGGCGATGAGCGTCACGCTCGACCGCGACGACATCACCTACCTGGTGGCCGACTATCTCAAGACGCTGGAGGCGTCGGCCTTCTGGCAGGGAGCGATCCAGAACGCCGCGCAACCGCCGATCGTCGCCATCTGGCCGATCCAGAACGCCACCACCCAGCACCTCGACGATCAGATGCTGACGCTGCTCTCATCGATCGAGACCTCGCTGGTCAACACCAACCGGGTGCGCGTCGTCGATCGCGCCAGCCAGGACGCGCTGATCCGCGAGATCGGCGTGCAGGCCGGCGCCGCGTACGACCCGCAGACGGCGCAGCGCTTCGGCCGCCAGCTCGGCGCCCAGTACCTGTTCACCGGCAAGGTCACCTCGGTCGATGAGCGGCTCAACAACGTGCGCCGGGTGCAGTACTCGCTCTTCCTGCAGGTCCTCGAACTCGAGACCGGACAGATCCGCTTCCAGAACGAAGTGACGCGTTCCAAGGCCGTGAAGGGCTGACGCGCGACTCCGTTGCGCTGCTCCTTGCGCCCTGTGCCTGCCAGCGGGCGTCGCTCCCGTTCTATGGGAGCGACGCGCCGGTTGGCGTTGGTCGCAGCCGTCGCGCTCCTGGGCGCAGGGTGCTCGACCTATACCGATCGCCTGGCGCAGGCGAGCCGCGCCGCCTCGGCCGGCGACTACAACGCCGCGGTGAGCGATGTGAACGCCGTCATGGGCGTTTCCAGCAGCGACGAACTGCCGAGTCAGTGGACCGGCGACCAGCCGCTGGCGGTGCTCGAGCGCGGCTCGCTGCGCCAGGCACTCGCCGACTATCCCGGCTCGACGCGTGATCTGTCGGGCGCCGAGCCACAGCTCGAGCTGCTCGACATGAAGACCGACCCGGTCGCCGCACTGGGCAGCTATCTGTACAGCGACAGCGTCAAGACCTACCGCACGCCCCCCACCGAGCGCCTGTCTCTCAACCCGATCAATTTGCTGAACTACCTGGCCGCCGGCGATCTCGACGGTGGGGCGGTCGAGGCGCGGCGCTTCCAGGTGATGCGCGACTACCTCGCCTCGCTCGACATCAAGGCCGAGGGTCCGGCGACGCTCGGCGCCTATCTCGCCGGCTTTGTCTTCGAACGGCGCGGCGAGGGCGACCGCGCCATGCGCTACTACGAGGAGGCACTGGCGGCCGGCCCGCTGCCCTCGCTCGACGCACCGATCCGCCGCCTGGCGCGCAGCTATCCATATCGCGGTCCGCGCCTGGCCGCTGTCCTGGCGCAGCAACCGATCGCCAAGGGCGTGCCGATCGACCCCATCGCCCCGACCGAGCTGCTGATCGTCCTGAGCGTCGCCCGCGTGCCGCACCGGGTACCCGAGCGCATCCCGGTCGGCGCGGCGGTCGGCATCGCCGGCAGCCTGCTGAGCGGCGACATCGACTGGCTCAAGTACGGCGCCGGCAAGGTGGTCGTCTACCCGCAACTGGTGGCGACGGAGAGTTCGCTCGGCCCCGCCGCGGTGACGGTCGATGGACAGCCCCTCCCCGTCGATCTGCTCACCGACCTCGGGGCCTCCATCCGCCAGGAGTACGATGACGCGAAGCCGAAGATCCTGGCCGCGGCGCTGGTGCGCATGGCCGCGCGCGCCGCCGTCGCGGAAGGGGTGCGCGCCGGCGGAAATGTGCAGAGCAGCGCGCTCGGCGACGTGCTCAGCATTCTCGTCGAGACCACCATGGTCGCCCTCGACCGCCCCGACACGCGCTCCTGGACGATGCTGCCCGACCGCGTCCTCGTCGCCCGCCTGCCGGTCGCCGCCGGCGCGCACACGGTCGAGGTGTCCTTCGGCGGTAGCGGCAGCCGCAGCGTCTCGGTGGACGTCCCCAACGCCGGCTTCGCCGCCGTCGTCATCACCGAGCCGCGCTGATCGGCGCCGCAGCCGGGGTCAGCCGACCCAGTCGGCGAGGCGCTGGAAGCACCAGAAGGCGGCGAGCACGCCCATGGCGTAGACGGCGGGGCGCGTCGAGCGCGCGGCGGCGAGCGGCAGCCAGCGCCGCAGCAGCGCCCCGCCGGCAAGGACGGCGGCGACGAAGGCGAGCTGGCCGATCTCGATGCCGGCGTTGAACGAGAGCAGCGCCAACGGCACGTCGTCGCCGCTCAACCCCGCTGCGGCGAGGGCGCCGGCGAAGCCGAGTCCGTGCAGCAGGCCGAAGGCGACCGCCATCAGCCACGGCAAGCGGCGCAACGCCGTGCCCTGTCCCTCGTCACGCGCCAGCTCGACGGCGAGGACGAGGACGCTGAGGGCGATGAGCACCTCGATCGGGCGCGACGGCACGCTGGCGAGGCCGAGAACCGCGGCGGAGAGGGTGATGCTGTGGCCGAGCGTGAAGGCGGTGATGGTCTGCACCAGCAGCCGCGTCGTCGCCACCAATAGCAGCAGGCCGAAGACGAACAGCAGGTGGTCCGGGCCGCTGAGGATGTGCTCGACCCCCAGGCGCGTGTAGTCGCGAACGACGTCCCAGCGGCTGGCGCGCGCCGGCACCGTGAAGGCGGGCTGGCGCGGGCTGAGCACCACCTGGACGCGCTCGCCGCCGTCGCGGGTGACGGTGAGCAGGGCGTTGATCTTCGCCGCCGCCAGGTCGGCGACGCCGATCGTCGCGCCGGCCAGCCCGCCGGGGCCGCAGTCGATGCTCCAGCGCAGGATGACGTGATCGGCCGCCTCGCCGCTCTCGATGTCCGAGATCCGCCGGCAGCTCGCCGACAGCAGCGGCCGCACGTCGGCGCCGGGCAGGCGCAGCGCCGAGGCGCGCCAGGTGACGGCAAAGATGCCGGGGGCGGTTTCCTTGAGCGCCAGCGCGGCGGGATCGAGCCCGTGCGCGAGCGCGGACGCGGCCGACACGAGCATCGCGAGCGCCGCCGCCGCCGCCAGCCGGCGCCGCGGCGCACCCGCCACCGCGATCACGACTGGCCTCGCTGCTGCCACGCCGCCGACTCGACCTGCAGCGGGTAGCGCGTGCGGAGGTCGCGCAGCAGGGCGTTGCGGCGCAACGCGCGCTGCTCCGACTGCCAGCGTTCGAGCACCTGGCCGCGCACGTCGGCGAAGGGCGGCGGCGCCCCGGCGACGCGCGCGTCGATCCAGACCAGGTGGGTCCCGTAGGGCGACGCGATCGGCCCGACCCAGGCGTCGGCGTCGGCGCGCTGCAGCGCGGCCGCGAACCCGGCGCCGAACAGCTTGGCGATCTGGGCCGGGGACTGGGCGACGACCCGCGGCGGTGCCGAGAACGTATCGCCGTGGCCCACCGCGTCGCGCGGCTCGCTGCGCCGCGCCCGCAGCGCCGCCAGCCGCGCCGCCGCATCGGCGCCGGGCGCGGCGCGGTCGGAGGCGAAGAAGACCTGCCAGAAGCTGATCCGGTCGGGAGCGCGGTAGTCCTCGCGATGGACCGCGTAGAACGCCTGCAGCGCCGCGTCGTCGGGCGGCTGCTCATCGACGCGCTCGGCGAGCAGCCGCATCTTCTGCACCAGGATGCGGCGCACGACCAGGTCGGTGCGGTCGAGGCCGAGTTCCAGGGCGCGCGCGTAGAGCCGCTCGGGATCGGTCGACTCGCCGTCGCTGAGCATCTCCATCTGCTCGACCAGCCAGGTGCGGACGCTGCGGTCGTTGCGGTCGAGGCCGCGCGCCAGGGCTTCGCGGAAGAACAGCTCCTCCTCGATCGCCTTGTCGATCAGCGCCGCCTCGTCGGCCGGCGTCGCCACCAGGCCCGACTCGCGCGTGTAGTCCGCGCGCATTCGCGCCACCTCGGCGGCGCCGATGGCGATCGGCGCGCTGCTGCGCTCGCCGTGCGCCGGTGGCGCCGGGCCGCTCGCCCGCACCAGCAGGAAGAGCAGGCCGCCGCCGACGACGAAGTGCAGCAGCGGGGCCTGCAGGAGGCGCATGCGGCGCGGCGCCGGCCTCAGTCGGCGGTCTCCAGGTCGGCGCCCCTGATCTGCCACAGCCGCGTCGTGCGCAGCGCCGTCGCACCGGCCTCGATGAGCAACTCGGCGAAGTGGTCGACGCGGTCAGCGCCGGCCAGCGCCATCGACACCGTGCGCAGGCGCAGCACCGCTTTGCCGGCGGCGCTCTCCTGCAGACATACGCTGCGAATGCCGCCGATGCTGCCGGTCTTGTCGCGCCACATGAAGCGGCGCGGCCGGGTCTCCTGCAGGGTGCCGGCCGGGATGGTCACCTGATAGATGTCATCGTCGTCGCGCAGCGTGATGCTGAGCGGCTGCGTGGCGGCCGAGAAGCCGGCCGGCAACGCGCCGAGGCGGACCGTCAGGTCGAGCACGTCGCTCGCCGGCGCGCTGCCGAAGCGCACCTGGCCCTTGAGACGCGCGATGGATTCGGGCCGATACCAGATCGGCGACGACCAGGCGCGCTCCTGGATGGTCTTCGGCAGCGGCGGACGCATCGGGTCCGAGCCGTCGTTGCAGCACTCCTCGAAGCCGGCCGGCACGGCGGCCGGCACGCTGCAGTCGATGCCCTGGGCGGCGCAGTACAGGGTGCTCCAGCGACAGGTCGGGTTCTCGAGCACGCGGGCGTAGTAGAAGGCGCGCTGCGACGGATCGAACTCGGGATCGGTCCAGACGGCGCACAGCGAGTCCGCGCCCGGGCCGGTCGGTTCGCAGGTCCCCGGGTCGACCGCGGCGCCGTTGTTGGCGTCGCCGGCGACGTCGAAGACCTTCTCCTGCGACTGGCCGCCGGCGTCGACCCAGCCCTTGACGATCTGCACGCGTTGCAGCTGCGTCCCCGGCAGGGTCGCGCTGCCCGGGTCGCGGAAGGCGAGAACGCCGAAGCGCGGGCTGTTGTTGCCGCGAACCGGGCCGATCTCGCCGCCCATCGGTACGCCGCCGCGGTAGGCGGTGGCGACGAAGTCGGGATCGCCGCAGCGCAGGTCCGACTGGCGGCCGGCGAAGAAGCGCAGGATCGGCCGGCTGCCGCTGGTGCCGTACACCTCGCGCCGCCGGATGGCGGCGAAGAGGGCGTCGCGCGAGTTCTCCTCCGCCCACACCACTGCGAGGCCGCCGCCGCTGCCCTCGATGCCGGCGGGCGTGACGCGCGCCACGATATAGGCCGGATTGGCGTGATCGCGCAGACCGAGGTGGCCGTAGGTGCCGAAGTCGCGCTCCTCGGTGGCGCCCGGCGTGCTGTTGTGGGTGTCGGTGCTGCCGACGAGGCCGAACTGGAAGGGATTGACGCCGAGCAGCTGGTCCTGCTCGAGGCCCTCGCGCAGCGCGTTGCGGACGTAGTTGAGTGGCGGGAAGACCTGATTGGGGTTGGAGACCGCGTTGAAGAGCTGCAGGCGGTTGAGTTTCTCGAAGCCGCACACCTCGTCGGTGGACTGCGCCCCCGGCCGGCACTCGGAGTCGCCCTTGTGCTGGTTCATCTCCACCACCGGCTCCATGCCGGAGCGCACGGCGGCGTCGGCGGCGGTGAGCGGGCTGTTGCTGCCGTCGGCCTTGAGCGGCGCGAACATCAGCCCGCCGCTGGCGTTGGGGTTGTGCGGAATCGCCAGCACGTCGCAGCTCGGCAGGCCGTCCTTGCACTGCGTCTGCAACTCGTCCCACAGGCCCCGCGGCGTCGGCTCCTCCATGAAGCTGATCGGCAGCGACGGGACGTCGGCGTTGCGGAAGATGACGTTGCGGTGCAGGTTGTTGCCGCCCGGCTGGCCGCTCCACTCGTAGGCGACGAAGCTGGTGAAGGTGCAGGCCGCCGTGCGGTCGTAGAACTCTTCCGCCGCCGCCTGCGTGTCCTGCCAGATCAGCGAAGCCTCGGCGAGGCAGTTCGCCCCACCGGCGCCGCACCACGAGAAGCGCTGCGGCGGGTTGAGGACGCCGTAGCCGAGCAGGAAGCCGATGACCGCCGGCGGCGGCAGCAGGTTGGGCAGCGGCAGGATCGGCGACGCCAGCTGGTTGCGGGCGGCGACGCAGTCGGCCGAATCATAGCCGCTCAACCCCGGGGTCTGACAGATGGAGATCTCGCCGAACTGCTCGGCGTGGTCGGTGACGGCGGTGAAATCGAGCGGCCGGCGCAGCTGCGCGCTGCGGGTCGGGATCCCCATCGCATCGTACGGCGCCAGCCCGATCGTCTCGCCCTGCGCGAAGCGATAGGCGCCGCGCGGGTCCTCGCGCGTGCCGGCGAAGACCGCGTCCGACGAGTAGGACGTATGGACATGCGTGTCGCCGAAGTGCGGCTGGCGGAAGATGTCGAAGTTGGCGCACGGCTGGCGCGTCTCGGTGCGCGCCCATGGTCCGGGCACCGGCTGCGCCTGCACGGCCCCCGCCGCGACGACGATCAGCATCGCGATCGCTCGAATGCCCGTCATCCGTGAGCCCCCATGCGTGATCCCCCCATGTGTCCAGTCGCGCGTCGCGGCCGCGGTGCGTCGAGATCGCCGGCGCGGCACTCAGCCCGGCGACGCACTGGACATCATGACCGCGCGCCGAGGTGTGACGCAAGACGATCGATGCCCGGCGCCGGCACCACGGCGACGACGCGCTCGGGCCCCGCCGCGGCCTCCCAGGCATTGTCTCCGAGCCAGAACACGCCGAGCTCCGCGAAGCGGCGCCCGTCGCCGATGATGGTGCCCTCGACGCGCAGCCGGGCGGTCGCCGGCTGCCGCAGCGCCGTGGCCTCCGTCACCAGCTCGAAGGCCACCCGACCGCCGCCCGCGAGCGGGCCGACCGGCGCGGCCTCGGGCACGGTGCCGCAAACGATGGTGCGTTCCATGCCGGCCGATTTGTGCACATGCCGCGCCTGGAAATCGGGCCGGCTCTGCATGGCCATGAAGGCGCGCCGCGACGGGTAGCAGACGATGCCGACGCGATCCCAGGCGCTGCCCGCCTCGACATCGCCGAAGAAGACCACCTCGGCGCCGATCGCCGCCAGCACGTCGAGCGGCGCGTAGCGGTCGTCCGCCTCGCGTCCGCTGACGCCGTCGTCACGACCGGCGCCGTAGTCGGCGCGGGCGCGGTACTTCATGAAGTTGACCATCAGGATCGGACCGTCCTGCTCCGGCGCGCAGGTGGCGAGGTGCCCGGCGTATTCGGGGTCAATGGTTCCGTAGGAGGGCATGGGTTCTCCGGTCGGGTCGGCGGCGCCGCTGCCGACGGCGAGCGCGCCGGCACCGTTGCCCGTCGTCTCCTGCGGTCTTGCTCGAGTTGCAGTTGCGCTGTCAATACTTTCGCGCCCCGTTTTCCTCTGGCGACGCGCGCCGCGTCTGCTATGCCGACCGCATGATCGGCTATGCGAGTGCGCGGCCTCTCTTGGTCTTCGCCTTGACCATGGCGCCGCTCGGGGCGGTGGCGCGGCGCCCCAGCGCCGTCCTCTGAACGGGCGGGCGTGGCCGTCGAAGACGGGGCCGAGGCATAGCGTGGTGAGCAATTCGGTCGCCAGCGCCCGCCGCTGAACAGTGACAGCGGCCGCCCGCTTCCCTTGGCATGGCAAACTGCGAGGGTGTATCGCTCTGTCCCGACGTTTTCTTGGGCTGAATACGGAGTGCCGACATGCTGCATCAGTTGTGCTTCACCGCGATGAGGCGCCTCCCCGCGGTGGTGCTTTTGGCGGTCGCGCTCGGCGTGCTCGACCCCTCGATTGCCGCCGCCGATTGTTGCGTCTGCGCCGGTGGTACGAACCAAGGGGGACAGTCCAGCATGGGCGAGGGTTGCGAAACCACCCGGTGCGCAACGTTCTGCGGCGGCGTGGGGAACATTAACTGTTGCAATGTCGGGTCCGGGAATTCGTGCGGGGGGGCGAACGGCACGTGTCCGGCGACGCCAACCGCAAGCGCGACCGCGACACGTACCGGGACGGCCACCGCGACGCGTACCGGGACGGCCACCGCGACGCGCACCGGGACGGCCACCCCCACCGCGACGGCCACGCCCACCAGCACCGGCACGGCGACCGAGACCGGCACCGCCACCGCCACCGCGACGGCCACGCCCACCAGCACCGGCACCGCGACCCAGACCGGCACGGCGACCGCCACCGCGACGGCCACGCCCACTGCCACCGGCACGGCGACCCATACCGGCACGGCAACCGCGACGGCCACCGGCACGGCGACCGCGACCGGGACCAGGACAGCAACGGCGACAGGAACCGCAACGGCGACGGCCACCGCCACCGGGACGGTTACGCAGACGGCGACGACGACCGCCAGCCGGACGGCAACGCCGACCTTCACACCCGCGCCGCCGGCGCTCACCGGCGACCTGGAACCCGACGACGGCAACGTGACCGGCACCGGTTCGCCAGGCTGCAACCTGATTCAGATCTGCAAGATCGGCGGCGGCGGCCTCACGCCGAGCAGTCCGCCGTGCACGGCGCCCGACACGTTGATCGGCAGCGGGCCGGCGAACGCGAACGGACAGTTCAACATCGCCATCGCCCCGCCGCTGCAGAACCGCGAGTGCATCTACGCCTTCGACACCTGCACCATGCTGGCCAGCGCGGTACGCTGCGCGGTCGCGCCGGCGCCGGCGCCGGCGCTGTCGGGGCGCGGGGCACTGTTGGCCGTCGGCGTCCTCGGCCTGGTGGCGCTGCTCGGCCTGAGCCGCCTGGGTCGCGACAGCAGCCCGTAAGCGGTTAGTGGTCCCCTGGCGCTGCTCTACGTCGCCTGGGGACCACGAGGACCGCGGCCGCATCCGGTAGAGGCTGCGGGCAGAGAGGTGTCCATGCGTCGACTCGCCACATCCTTCGCTCTGTCCGTCCTGCTGCTCGGCTGCGGAGATGACAATGATCACGGCGGCGGCATGCCGACACCGACGCCGCTGTTCGGCGCGGAGGCGGACGCGTTCGATCTCGACCTGGCGACCGAACTCGGCCGACTCTGCCTGCAGTCCTACCAGATGCTGATCGACTTCGATCGCGGCACGACCTTCACCCTGCCGGCGCCGTACACGCTGCGGGCGCAGTACCTGACGCCCGAGCACTTCCCCGGCGAGTCCTACTCGACCGCGGTGCCGATCGCCTTCGTCGCCACCGCCGGCACGGCCATCTACGTCACCTTCCGCGGCACCGTGACGATCCCCGAATGGATCTCGGACGCCACCCTCACGCAGGTGCCCTACGCACCGGTCAGCGGCGGCGGCAAGACGGAAACCGGCTTCACGGCGATCTACGAGTCAGTCCACACCGCCATCATCGACGAGGTCAACGCGCTCGCCGCGTCCTCCTCATACACGGAGTTGTTCATCACCGGGCACAGCCTCGGCGCCGCGCTGGCCACCCTCGCCGCTCCCGACCTGGCGCGCGCGACGCGCTTCGACGCGCCGATCCTCTACAACTTCGCCAGCCCGCGCACCGGCGACCCCAGCTTCGCCGCCCTGGTCGACGAGTTGCCGACCAGCTGGCGAATCGCCAACGCCTACGACGAGGTGCCGAAGCTGCCGTCGACGGTCACCGTCGTGTTCAAGGGCGACAAGCCCGAGCTCTTCTTCTACGAGCACATCGACAGCGAGTACGCCGTCACCTTCGGCATGCCGATCCGCAACATCGGCGACCTCGAGCACAACCACGCCATGTGCAACTACTACGCGACCCTGTGCGGCCAGACGGACGACCCGGCGGGCTGCGAGCAGATGGCCGGCGGCGCCGGCGGCTGCAACCCGGGTTGAACGATCGGTGCGCCTTCGGTCCGCCGACAGGCGCCGACGGGGCGGCGCCCTCCAGCATCCCCTCCCGCAGCATTCCGCCAGCGCCCGCGCCGACATGGTCTCTTCGATCGCCGAGCGACCGTAGCGCAAATGTTTCCCGTTGACCTTAACGTTCTCGGCTGTTCGACTCACATGGGGCGCGCTGTTGCGCCCGCAGATCACGCTGAGGGGGAAACGCACCATGGGTCGACGTCTGACTTCGTTCGCGTCCGGGATCGTACTCGGGCTGGCCTTGCTCGCGGCCATGCCGGCAAATGCCCAGGAGTGCACCTCGGGCTGCGGCGCGCAGCTCAAGGCCTGCGTCCGTAGCGCGCGCGCTAATGCGTTCGCCTGCAAGCTGGACTGCCTGGTGAATCCGCCGGCCGACGGCCGTCGTGCCTGCGTGCAGGGGTGCTCCGACGCGGCCCGCGCAGAACGGTCCAGCTGCCTCGGCCAGCAGGACGGCTGCGCCAACACCTGTGCGCCGCCGGCCATCACGCCGGGCGCCCAGCCCTGTCTGGCAGGCTGCGGCTCGGCGCTGGGCGACTGCGCCCGCACCGTCATCGGCGACGTGAAAGCGTGCCTGTCGACCTGCCGCGATGCGACCGATCGCCTCGGCTGCCTGCGCGACTGCGTCGGCGGCGTCCAGACGACCGCGACCTCCTGCACCACCGACCTCAGTGTCTGCGCCGCCGGCTGCGGCGTCACGCTGCCGCCGCCACCGCCGCCGCCGACCGGCACCGGGTGCACCGCGACCTGCGGGTCGGGGCTGACGCAGTGCCTGGCCGACCTCGGTTCGACGGCCTTCACGTGTGCCGGCGGCTGCGCCGGCAGCGCGGACCTCTTCCAGTGCCTGCTCGACTGCAAGGCGCCGACGCAGCAGGGGGCCGCTGCCTGCCGAGCGACGTTCGACGGCTGCACGGGCGCCTGCACGCCCTGATCGCCGGCTGACTATCGCCGCGGCGCGCCGGACATCGCGCGCCGCGGCGTGGGGGCAAGGGGGGGGACGCGGATCGGGGGTGAGACGGCATGCCGTTTCACCCCCGGCCTGCACCCGCGGCACGCCCGTCTCAACTGGTGCGGGGCGGCAGCAGGAACAGCGTCGTCGCGAAGATCGCGTACACCATCAGGAGCAGGACGCCGACGAACCAGGTCGATCGACCGCTGTTGGTCACCAGCGACGCCGTCATCGTGGCGATGAACATCATGAAGACCGCGCCGAGCCAGAACTGCAGGTCCATCGGCGCCGGCCCGATCACGTAGCTGAGCAGTACCAGCACCGGCGCGACGAACAGGGCGATCTGCGAGGCGCTGCCCAGGGCGATGCCGACGCTCAGGTCGAGCCGGTCCTTGCGCGCCGCCGCGAACGCCGACGTCATCTCCGCCGCGCCGCCGACCAGCGCCACGACGATGAAGCCCACGAAAGCCGGCGTCAGACCCAGGGTCGACGCCGCCTGCTGCACCGATTCGACGAAGATCTCGCTGACCAGCGCCACCAGCACGGTGACCCCGGCCAGGGTCGCCAGAGCACGGCCCATCGACCACGTCGGCGCCTCGCTCTCCGCGTGCGCGGCTCCGCTCAGGAGTTCCCGGTGCGTCTTGAGCGAGTGCAGCAGACCGAGTCCGTAGGCCGTGATGAGCAACAGCGACAGGCACAGGCTCAGCGGTTGCATGACGGTGGCCGAGCGGGCCGCATCGTTGACGCTCAGCGCCGAGGGAACCAGCAGCGCGACGGTGGCCAGGAACAGCAGCGCGGCCTGCAGCCGCGCCGCGACGCGGTTGTACTCCTGCACGTGATGCACCAGGCCGCCGAGCAGAAAGGACGCGCCCAGCATGAACAGCGTGTTGGTGACGATCGCGCCGGCCAGCGACGCCTTCACCAACACGTACTCGCCGGCGCGCAGGGCGGTGAGCGCGATGACCAGCTCGGTCAGGTTGCCGAGCGAGGCGTTGAGCAGCCCGCCGACCATGTCGCCGGTGCGCGCCGCGACGGACTCGGTGGCCTGGCTGAGCAGGCCGGCCAGCGGCACGATGGCGAGGACCGAGAGCAGGAACAGGAGGGTGTGCGCCTCGGGCGCCAGGCGCTCGCAGGCGAAGACGACGGGCACGAATACGAGGAGCCAGTTCATGATCCCTCCGTTCATCCCCCCAGCGCGATGGTGATGAGCACCAACACTACGCCGACCAGCGTCAGACCCGTCGCGATGCGCAGGGGACTTCCGCCGATCTCGCGTCCCCACCACGCCCCGACCAGGAAGAGCTCCGCCAGCGCCACGGTGTTCGAGACGCGCACCGCGAGGTTGGGATCGGCCACCACCATGAACGGAACGAGCACCGGCAGCGTCGCCAGCACGATGATCAGCGCCACGGCCACTCCGCCCAGCAGGTCCTCGGCCCGCACCGTTGGCCGTTCAACGGTGGCGCGGCGCGCCAGTGCCAGCACGGGGCCGGCGATACGCCGACGCTCCGCCGCGGTGCTCAACGACAGCAGCGGCCCGTCGAGTTCCGCTTCGATGCGCTGCAGCGCGGCCTCCTCGTCCGGCGCCCGCACCACGTCGCGGATCACGCGCGCCGTGCGGCCGCGCTCGAACAGGGCGGCAAGCACGAACATCACGCCGTCGACGATCGCCCAGGCGAGGTTGCAACCGGCAATGCCGATCAGCAGCGCCTGATTGTCGGCCTCGTCCTGGCCAAGGCGCACGGCGCCGGTGAACCCGAGCGCCATGATCAGCCCGAAGAGCACCTCGCCGAGGCGATCGGCAGGATCGAGATGCCGTTGCAGGAATGCGCGGACGCTCACGGGCGTGTCACCCCGGCTGACCGGCGCGGCGCCGCCTCGGCCAGGTGGCCGCGGCGCTGTGCACCGGTACGCACGGCCGAGCCGGGGGATTCGCATCTGGGTCGGTCATGGCGTGCGCTCAGCGGGCTCATAGCCGTGCCGCTATGTATTGCCAATCGGTTCTGCCCGCCGACGCGCAGCGCGCGAGCGCTACCGGTAGCGGCCTTCCGCCTCTCGCCGCCACGGATACATTCCGCTACGGATGCGGCGGCGCGTCGTCCGGACCCGTGCGCCCGACAGGAGCGACAGCATGCACTACCATCCGATCGGACCCGGGCCGCCTCCGGCCGGCGAGGCTGCCGCGCCCGCGGCGCACTCGCGCAGCAGCGGACTGTCGTCGTGACGAGAGCTGCCGCGTCGCGCGTGGCTGTGGCGAGCCCAGCGCGTGTGACAGCGCGCGCCGCCTGCCTGGTGGCGAGCCTGCTGGCGGCCGGCTGCGCGACACCGGTCGGCGTGCAGCGGATCCGGCCGGACGAAGCCAACCGGCAGCTGACGGCGAGCGTGCTGACCACCGGCGAACCCGGCGCCCCGGCGCGGGAGTTCCTCTTCCGCCTCAACCTCGCCGAACGGTACCGGGCGGATCCGGCCGGCACGATCGCCGCGCTGCACGCAGGGCTGGGGCAGGCGGACGAGTCCAACCGCCTGTTCGCCCTCGCCGAGCTGTCCTTCGACCATGCCGAGCACGGCGGCGCCCAATCGTATTATCTCACCTCGGCGGTGTACGCGTGGGCGTTCCTGTTCCCCGACGATCCGGCCGCGCGCCCGGGTTGCTACGATCCGCGCGCCCGTACGGCGATGGATCTCTACAATCGGGGCATCACCGAAGGCTTGGCCGGCGACACGCGCGACCAGGTGGATCTCAGCGCGCGCACGGTGGCGCTGCCCATCGGCCCTCTTCAACTGAACGTGGAGCCGTCCGGTTTCGAGTTCGGGGGCTACCAGCTGGTCGACTTCACGTCGCTGGCAGACTTCCAGATTCGCGGACTGCGCAACCGCTACCGCCACCGCGGCATAGGCGCGCCGCTCGCGGCCTCGGTGGCGAAGGGCGAGGGGCGCGGCGATCCATGGATCGGGCCGCGCGTCAGAGTGCCAGTCACCGCGCTGCTGCGCTTCGACGAGCCGCGCCGAGGCATGAGCGAAGGCGCCCTGCGCGGCACCATCCACGTGCTCAACGACGATCAAAGCGCCACCACCGAGATCGGCGACGTAACGGTCCCGCTGGAGTCCGAGAGGACCGCCGCGCTCGCCTATCAGATGGAAGGGTCGCCGATCTGGGATTTCGAGATCGCCGGCTTCCGCCGCGGCGACTTCAGCCTCGTCAAGAGCACGGACAATCTGTTCATGATGCAACCCTATCGCGCGGGCCGCATTCCGGTGGTCTTCGTGCACGGCACGGCCTCGAGCCCGTTGCGCTGGGCGGAGATGGCCAACGAGCTGATGAACGACCCGGTGCTCGGGCAGCGCTTCCAATTCTGGTTTTATCTCTACAACACCGGCAACCCCGTCGCGTACTCCGCCATGGGGCTGCGGGAAGGGCTCCAGCACATCGTCGCCGAGGTTGATCCGCACGCCACGGACCCGGCCCTGCGGCAGATGGTGGTCATCGGCCACAGCCAGGGCGGCCTGCTCACCAAGATGACCGTCGTCAACAGCGGCACCCGCTTCTGGGACAACGCCGGCTCCCCGGTGCCGTTGGAGCAGGCGGAGATATCGGCGGAAACGAAGGACCTGCTGCGCCGCAGCATCTTCGTCGAACCGCTGCCGTTCGTCACCGAGGTGATCTTCATCTGCACGCCGCATCGCGGCAGCTTCCTGGCCGAGAACTTTCTCGGCAAAATCGCCCGCCGTCTCGTCAATCTTCCGGCGACCTTGACGAAGGTGGGTGTCGATATGATCAAGCTCAACCCGGCCCACGCGGCCCAGACCGCCTGGCGGATGCCGACGGCGATCGACAACATGGACGGGTCGAATCCCTTCATCAGGACTCTCTCCTCCCTGCCGATCGCCCCCGGCGTCGAGGCACACTCCATCATCGCGGTGCAGGGCGATGGGCCGCCGGAGGAGGGCGACGACGGGGTGGTGAAGTACACCAGCGCCCACATCGACGGGGTCGCCTCCGAGTTGATCGTGCGCGACAGCCACTCGACGCAGGCGACGCCGGCAACCATCGAGGAGGTGCGACGGATTCTTTACGCGCACATGGAGGGGCGGTGAACGCGTCAATGCGGTCTCCCGATCTCGCGCGTACCACCTTCCAACTGCTGGCGCTCGGCGCCCTGGTCGCCTGCAGCGTCTGGATCGTGCAACCGTTTCTGCCCGCCATCGCCTGGGCGATCATGATCGTCGTCGCCACCTGGCCGCTGCTGCTGGGCGCCGAGTCGCTGCTCGGCGGGCGGCGCGCCCCGGCGGTCGCGGTGATGACGCTCCTGCTGCTGCTGATCCTGGTGGTGCCGCTCTACTTCGGGCTCTCCGCCGTCGTCGAGAACACCGACCGCATCGCCGGATGGTCCAGATCGGTGGCGGCGTTCGCCGCCCCGCAGCCGCCCGCCTGGGTAGAGACGATCCCCGTCATCGGCGAGAAGCTCGCGACCTGGTGGCAGCAGCTCGGAGCAGCCGGTTCCGGCGATATCCTGGCGCGCCTCGCCCCGTACGGCCAGACGCTCGCGCGCTGGTTCGCCGGCCAGGTAGGTGGGGTCGGACTCCTACTGCTGCAGTTCCTGCTGACGGTGATCATCGCGGCGATTCTGTACGCCAACGGCGAGACGGCGGCGCGCGGCGCCGAGCGCGGCGCGCGGCGGCTGGCCGGCGGGCGCGGCGCGAAGAGTCTGCACCTCGCCGCCCAGGCGATTCGCGGCGTGGCGCTCGGCGTCGTCGTCACCGCCATCGTGCAAGCGGGTCTGGCGGGCATCGGACTGGCAGTCGCCGGCGTACCCTTCGCGGCGATCCTGACGGTGCTGATGTTCGTTCTCGCGGTCGCCCAGATCGGCGCCGGCCCGGTGCTGATCGGCGCGGTCGTCTGGTGCTACAGCGAGTACGGCGTCGCGTGGGGGAGCGTGTTCCTCGTCTGGGCGATCGTCTGCGGCACCATGGACAACGTCCTCCGCCCGATGCTGATCAAGCGCGGCGCCGACCTGCCGCTGCTGCTGATCTTCGTCGGCGTCATCGGCGGCCTCATCGCCTTCGGCGTCATCGGGCTCTTCATCGGACCGGTGGTCCTAGCGGTGGCCTACACGCTGCTCGTCGACTGGGTGTCCGAGGACCGACCGCCTGACGAGCACGCGCCACCATCCGCGGTTGACGGCGTGCGGGACTGACGGTGGCAAGGTGGGGCCGGATGTCCGCGATGCGCGCTGAGCCGCGCGGCCCGAGCCGATCCTGGATGCTGGAGCGTACCCGCGGCGTCGCGCTCGTCGGGCTTGCGACGGTGCTCCTCCGGGTCACTCCTGTCACGGCCGAACCGCCGCTCGTCCCGCCCCCGGCTGCCGCCGCCGAGGATGCGGAGGATGCGGAGAAGCCGTATCTCAGCGACCGCGAAAAACTCGCCAAGGAGTTCACCGACCCGCTGACGACCCTGCCGCAGATATTTGTCCAGAACGCCTACACGCCGGTGAACTACGGCACCGAGGCGCCGACCAACCGCGTCATCCTCCGTGCCATCGTGCCGCGCATCCCGCGCTTCACACTCCTGCCGGTGGTTCAGCTCGTGCGGCCGAGCATTTCCCTTGTCACCGTGCCGACGGGCCGGGGCAGCGCCACGCGCACAGAGTTCGGCGACATGCAGCTGTTCGATGCGTTCGTGCTGCCGTGGCACCACGTCGAGGGTCTGACCGTCGCGTTCGGGCCGACATTCGTCTTTCCGACCGCGACCGACCGGACCGCCGGGCAGGGAGCGTGGCAGGTGGGACCGCTGTTCGCGGCCCTCTACAAGGGGATTCCGTGGCTGCTCACGGGGGTGCTGCTCCAGAATCCCATCTCCTTCGCCTACACCTCCTCCGACCGCGCGGCGCTGAGCACGCTGCTGTTTCAACCGATCGTACTGGTGGCGCTGCCGGACGGCTGGTACGTGAAATCCGCCGACGCCACCTGGGTCTTCAACTGGCGAGACGGCGGCTCGACCCTGTTGCCGCTGAGCTTCGGCATCGGCCGGGTACTGCTCCGCGAGGGGCTGCCGCCGCTCAACTTCTACGTCAGCGGAGAATGGATGGCGTATCGTCACGCGGCGCCGGTGGCGCCGCAGACCACCGTGCGATTCGGGCTCACGGTCGCCTTCCCGGATTTCCGCCCCTGGTGAGGACGGGCGTCGCTGCCGCGCCGCCACACCTCGGAGCGGCGGGGCACTGGCGCCGCCCTACTTCGCCGGCGGCGGGCTCGCCTCGTCGACGACGGGGATCGTCGCCGCGAGGTCGTAGCGGAGGACGGCATCCATCTTGTTCTCGATCTGGAAGAAGCGGGCGACCGTCCGCCCGGGCAGGATCTTGGCGAACTCGTCGAGATAGGTGCGGCGCAGCTGCAGCCGGTCGGCTTCGACCGCCAGGTAGTCCCGGACGAGTTGCAGCGCCTTGTCGTTCGGGAGGTCGCGGAAACTGCTCGAGTAGTCCTCGATCACCGCAGCCAGACGATCGCCGAGCGTGTTCATCTCCTGCTGGTAGCGCTCGTAGAGGGGCCAGAACTTCGCCGCCTCCTCGGCCGTGAGATTGAGGTTGACGGCCACCAGGGCGCGGCGATTGGCGCGAATGGTGTTGAGCAGCAGATTCACGTCGGTGGGCGCCGACTCCGCGCCGGCGGGCGGTGCGGCGACGCTGGCGGCAACGGTGAGACCGAGTCCGAGCGCGACCACGAGCAACAGAGATCTTGCAGACATCGTCCTGGCTCCCTCGCCGGCTACTTGGAAATCCTGGTGATCTTCGAGCCCTGGACGCCGATGCCGCCCATCAGGCCCTTCTGGTCGAAAATGAAGGCGTAAACGTCCTGTGTCAGCGTCGAACTGGTGATCGACTTGCCCATGCCGCTGTCGACCACGACGATACTCGGGCCGACGCCGACCTCCCACCCGTTGCTCTCGTCGAGATACGCGAGGGCTGCCTCGTTCATGAAGAAGAGCGCGTAGCCGAACGTCTGGGCACCGGCCTGCAGACCGTAGGATGCGGCGACGGAGCTGTAGTAGCCCGCCGCCCGGCCGCGCTTCAGGAGCACCCCTTCGCCGATCTGGCCGCCGAACAGGAATCCGGCTTTGACCATGCTCGGAAACACCAGCACCGCGACGGCTTTCTGGTTCAACAACCGCGCCGCCGTGTTGCCGGCAGTGAGACTGTTCAGCGCCTGCCTCGCGTCGCGCTCGAGATCCGGCCCGCTCTCGGCCCGGACGCGCGGCGCGCTGACCAGCAGCGCGACCGCGGCGAGCAGCAGCGCACCTCCGACTACCCTCATGGCTTTCATGACCCTCTTTATCGCGCCCCTCTCCCGAGCTTTCAAGGTACGGCCGGACGCAGGCTCGGACGATGACCGCACGGGGCGAGGTTCGCGGCCCTGCAAACGAGCGGAACGAAACTTCGCTTGGCGATTCGCATTCGCGAGAGATCCAGTAGGATAGGAGCGATTCTGCGGATCGCCCCACAGCGGCACGCGATGTGGGTATGGAGACGCCAGATCGCGTACCAAGGCACACTCGCCCCGTCAGCACCTGGGCTGCCCTGCCCCCCGACAGGAGACTCGCAATGGCAACACTGAAACCCGCCGACACCAACGCCGCCACCGCAAAGGTGGTGCAGCTGCTGGTCGATGTCAGCGCCACCGACACCGTCTATCAGGACTTTTATCTGCGCCGCGCCCGCGAGTTGTTCGAGAGCGTGTTGCCGCTGGCGCAGTACAAGTTCTTCAAGGGCGTCGAGCGCGAGATCGCCGACGCCGTCAAACAGAGCAAGGCGGCAACGATGCGGCAGGACTGGCAGCAGGTCGAGACCCTCGCCGGGCGGGTCGACGAGTTGCAGCGCCAGGCACAGGAGAACGCCGCCGCCGGCGCCGTCGGCGCGGAGGTCTACGACGCGCACGACATCAGCATCGACCCGTTCTCGCCCGGCTTCGACTCGCTGCCCGGCAGCGCCCAGGGTTCGGCCGAACTACGCGATGCGCTCGTCGAGAAGCTGAAAGCGCTGGCTGGAGCCGATGCCGCGCTGGCCAGCTTCTACGACGGACGTCGGGCATTCTTTGCCGGCTTCGCGCTCCTGGCGAAGCGCGCCGCCGCCGCGACGGCGCCGACGATGGGGCGCGCGGAGCTGGAGCAGCTCGCCGCCCAGGCGGCGCAGCAGGGCGACATGACGCAGCTGCGCCACTTCGCGCAGACGATTCTGGCCCTGCAGGCGCAGGAGGCCGTGGCCCCCGGGGCGAAGTCGGAGGCGGCGGCGGCCGCCGTGCAGCCGGCGACGTATCAGTGCCCGGTGGACCTGTCGGGGCCGTTCTCGGACGAGGTGGCCGAGCGGGCGCGGGCGCTCGGCCTGGCGGCGGCGCGCACCGAACCGCTGCCGCAGGCGGCGCCGCTCTTCGACTATGTCCTCCCGCGCATCTGGCAGCCCGACCTCTCCGGCGCCGAGACGGAACGCGACGGCATGATACGCGCGGAGGCGCTGGTCGAGGAGATCGGCTTCCCTGCCGAGGTCGCCGGCCCGCTGAAGGTTCTGGTCGGCCAGTTTCTGCGCAACCTCTTCGTCAACTCCGGCGGCGCCCGCTACCTGCCGCTGTTCAGCGCCGAAACCGTGCTGATCGAGGACTTTCCGGAGGATCAGGAGCCGCCGGCGCAGAGCGAGTTGCTGGCCGCACTCGCCCTGCCACGGCGCCGCGCGCTCTGTCGCGTCGAGATCGAGGAGGCGCTGCGCGAACACGCCGCGACTCTCCTGACGCAGCGGCTCGGCCTCGACCCGGTGGAGTTTCGCCTCGTCTGCATCCCGCATGACCTGTACACCCGCGTCGGCCGCGAGCGCGGCTGGGGCCAGCAGGCGCAGTGGACGCACTTCGACGGCTATCAGGTGCTCAGGAACGGCGGCCTGCGGGCGCTGGTCGGCGGCGACGGACGGCACGGCGGCTTGAACGACCTGGTCAGCATCGCCAGCGCCGACCAACGCGAGAGCGTGGTGGCGCGCTTCGCCGTCATCCGGCGCGCCCGCCAGGTGGCGCGCTGGCGCTGACGCGCCCTTGCGTGGAGATGACGATGGGAAAGAAACACGCTCGAGACAAGAAGGCTCCCGAGGGCGCGGGCAAGACGCGAGACGCCGAGGCCGCCCGCGACGCGAAGATGTCCGGCAAGGACTACGCGCGGGAGCTGAAGAAGCTGCACGTCGAGCTGGTGAAGCTGCAGCAGTGGGTCGTGCACAAGGGGCTGAAGGTCTGCATCCTCTTCGAGGGGCGCGACGGCGCCGGCAAGGGCGGCACCATCAAGGCGATCACCGAGCGGGTGAGCCCGCGGGTGTTTCGCGTCGTCGCGCTTCCGGCGCCGAGCGACCGCGAGAAGTCGCAGATGTATTCACAGCGCTATCTGCCGCACCTGCCGGCCGCCGGCGAGGTCGTGATCTTCGATCGCAGTTGGTACAACCGCGCCGGCGTCGAACGGGTCATGGGCTTCTGCAGCGAGGAGCAGGCGACGCAGTTCCTGCGCATGGCGCCGCTGTTCGAGAAGCTGATGGTCCATTCCGGCGTCATCCTGCTCAAGTATTGGCTGGAGGTGAGCGCGGAGGAGCAGACGCGGCGGCTGGCGGCGCGCATCGACGACGGTCGCAAGATCTGGAAGCTCTCGCCGATGGACCTCAAGTCCTACGATCGGTGGGACGACTACACGCGGGCACGCGACGAGATGTTCGCCGCCACCGACACGGAATCGGAGCCCTGGTTCGTGGCGCGCTCGGAGGACAAGAAGCGCGTGCGCCTGAACGTGATCAGCCACCTCCTCGAGCACATACCGTACAAGACCGTCCCGCGCGCGAAGATCACGCTGCCCAAGCGCAAGATCGGCCGCTACAAGGGCACCGACCGTCCGTTCAGGTTCGTGCCCGAGCGCTTCTGACCATGGACGCGCAGGCACCCCCGTCCGGCCCGACCGCCCTGCGCTTCGACGTGGTCGCCGGCCTGACGGCCGCGGCGGTGGTGCTGCCCAAGGCCATGGCCTACGCCACCGTGGCCGGGTTGCCCGTCGCCGTCGGCCTCTACACGGCCTTCGTGCCGATGGTGATCTACGCGCTGCTCGGGTCGTCGCGGGTGCTGAGCGTCAGCTCGACCACCACCTTGGCGATTTTGGCCGGCACGCAGTTGGGCCTGGTGGTCCCGGACGGCGACCCGGTGAAGCTCGTCGCGGCGACGGCGACGCTGGCCGCCCTGGTCGGTGTGATCCTGCTGCTGGCGGCCCTGTTGCGCCTGGGGTTCGTCGCCAACTTCATCTCGACGCCGGTGCTCACCGGCTTCAAGGCGGGCATCGGGCTGGTCATCGTGCTCGACCAGGTGCCGAAGCTGTTCGGCATTCATATCGCCAAGCAGGGTTTCTTCGCCGACATCCTCAGCGTCGCGCACCACTTACCCGACACCTCGCTGCTGACGCTGGCGGTGGCCGCCGCCACGTTCCTGGTGCTGATCGGCATGGAGCGCCTGTGGCCCCATTCGCCGGCACCGCTGGTCGCCGTCGGCGGCGGCATTGCCGCCTCGTGGTTCCTCGGCCTGCAGGCCCAGGGGGTCGCCGCGGTCGGCCTGATTCCGCAGGGTTTTCCGGCGCTGACCCTGCCGGACCTGGGCCTGATCCAGCAGATGGTGCCGGGCGCCCTCGGCCTCGCCCTGATGAGCTTCACCGAAACGATCGCGGCGGGGCGCGCCTTTGCGCGCCCTGCCGACCCGCCGCCCAATGCGAACCGGGAGTTGATCGCCACCGGGGCGGCGAATCTCGGCGGCGCGCTGCTCGGCGCGATGCCGGCCGGCGGCGGCACCTCGCAGTCCGCCGTCGTGAACGCCGCCGGCGGGCGCTCGCAGAAGGCGTCGCTGGTGACCGCGGCGGCGGCGGCGGCGACGATGCTGTTGCTCGCGCCGGTGCTGAGCCTGCTGCCCTACGCGACGCTGGCGGCGGTCGTCATCGTCTACTCGGTCGGACTGATCCAGCCGGCGGAGTTCCGCGCCATCCGCGGCATCCGTTCGATGGAGTTTCGCTGGGCGCTCATCGCCTGTGTCGGGGTGCTGGTGTTCGGCACGCTCAAGGGCATCGTCGTGGCGATCATCGTGTCGATGATCGGGCTGGCGAGCCAGACCGCCAGCCCGCGCGTGTCGGTCATCGGTCGCAAGCGCGGGGCGGACGTGCTGCGTCCGCTGTCGCCCGAACACCCCGACGACGAGACCTTCGATGGCCTCTTGATCGTGCGACCGGAGGGACGCCTCTTCTTCGTCAATGTGCAGAACGTCACCGACCAGATCCGCGCGCTGGTCGCGCAGTACCGGCCGCGCGTGCTGGCGCTGGACATGAGTCGGGTCCCCGACATCGAATACTCGGCCCTGCAAGCGCTGATGGAGGGCGAGCAACGCATGACGGAGCGCGGGGTCGTGGTCTGGTTGGTGGGGCTGAACCCCGGCGTGCTCGAGATGGTGCGCCGGACCGGGCTCGACGAGCGACTCGGCCGCGCGCGCATGCTGTTCAACGCCCGTGCGGCGATCGCACGCTTCCAGGCGTTGCCGGTCGCGAGCGACTCGGGGCCGGCGCCTGACAGCGGGAGGTGAGATTGGCGCACGCGCACTACGAACGGCTGTCGGCGCTCGACGCGTCGATGGTGTTCATGGAGACCAGCCACACCCACATGCACATCGGCGAGGTGGGCATCCGCGAGGCCGGCCCGCTGGCGACGGCCGACGGC
The DNA here is from genome assembly GCA_031401035.1 of bacterium. Taxonomy (GTDB): domain Bacteria; phylum Desulfobacterota; class Binatia; order HRBIN30; family CADEER01; genus JANNRA01. The sequence goes on from JANNRA010000007.1 coordinate 35,496, forward strand.
GGCATCGACGCGGCACGGATTCGCGCCCACGTCGCGGGGAGCCTCGACGCCATTCCGCGCCATCGCCAACGGCTGGCCTTCGTACCGCTGGAACGCCACCCGGTGTGGGTGGACGACGACCGCTTCGACCTCGACTACCACGTGCGCCACACGGCGCTGCCGCGGCCCGGAAGCCTGCGACAGCTCAAGCGCCTCCTCGGCCGCATCATGTCGCAGAAGCTCGACCTCTCGAAGCCGCTGTGGGAGCTCTGGCTGGTGGAGGGGTTGCAGGGCGGGCGCTTCGCGCTGGTGAACAAGCTGCACCATTGCATGGTCGACGGCATCTCGGCGGTCAACATCCTCGCCGCCATGTTCTCTCCCGATCCGCAGGCGCCGGCGCACCGACCGTCGCGCTGGCGCCCGCGCCCCGCCCCGGGCGCGACGATCTCGCGCTCGGCGAGCTGCAGCGTCGCGCCGGCGCCCCGCGGCAGCTCGCGCGCAGCATCGCCGCCGCGCTGGCCGATCCCCGGCAGGCGCTGGACGCCATTCGAGACACCGCGGAGGGCGCGGTCGACGCGGTGGCCGGCAAGCTGATCGTCACCAACGTTCCCGGCCCACCGTTTCCTCTCTACCTGCTGGGGGCGCGGCTGCTCGAGGGCTATCCGTTCGTACCGACGAGGGCCAACTAGGGGCTCGGGATCGCGCTGCTCAGCTACGATGGCGGGCTCTTCTGGGGCTTCAACGCCGACCGCGATGCGGTCGCCGATCTGCACGACCTGCTCGGCTGCTTCAGCGACGAGTTCCGCACCCTCGCCAAGGCGGCCGGGGTCGCCCCCGGCCGCCGCGTCGCCGCGGCGAGCGGGTCATCGACGAGCTGATCGAGGCCCAGGCGCCGCGCGGCCGTCGCCTCTGCCTTACAATTTCCTTCGTGGGCGTTATCAATAGCGCCGAGGACCGTCGGTCGCTCGTTCACCGCGCCTGCCGCCGGCCTCGAGGGGGTATCGCCGCCATGACACAGGTCCTCGAGAAGGGCCGCTTCCGGGTTGGTCACCACGAACTCGCCTACGAAATCCACGGAGATTCAGGCATCCCCTGCGTGCTCCTGCATGGGCTGCTGCTCGATTCGCTCGTCAACCGCAGTCTCGCGGCGCGCTTCGTGGGCCAGGGCTACCGGGTGATCCTGCTCGACCTGCTCGGCCACGGGGAGAGCGACAAGCCGACCGATCCACGCGAGCTGCGCGTCGACTTCTTCGCCGATCAGACGCTGGCGCTGCTCGACCACCTCGAGATCGAGCGCGCGCTCATCGGCGGGGTATCGCTCGGGGCGATCACGGCGCTGCAGGTCGCGGCCAAGGCTCCGGAGCGCTGCCTGGGCCTGTTCATCGAGATGCCGGTGATGGAATGGTCGACGATGTTCGCGGCGCTCCTGCTCGTCCCGGTGATCGGCATGGTCGACTACGGCTCGTTCGTCGTGCGTCCGTTCGCGCGCCTCATGCGCCGCGTACCGCGCCCGAACAACGATCTGCTCGCGAGCTTCCTCAACGCCCTGTCGACGGAGCCCGAGGTCATCACCGCCGTCCTGCACGGCATCCTGGTCGGCCCGGTGGTGCCATCCGCCGCGCGGCGTCGGCAGCTGACGATGCCGACGCTGGTGATCGGCCATCGCGGCGATCGCCTGCACGCGCACCGTGACGCGGCGGAGCTGGCGAAGGAGATGCCGAACGCACGATTGCTGGAGACGCGCTGGATCGGCGAGCTGCGCCTGACGCCCGACCGTCTCTGGCCGAAAATCCGCAGCTTCCTCAACGAGGTCCGCGCCGCCGCCAACAGCGCGGGGAAGCGCCGGGTCAGCCGCTAGCGCTCGATTCCATCACCAGCGAGGAGCAGACGCTGGAGGGCGCCGCCCCCGCGGCGCCGGGTGGTTGAAGTCACCCGCCGCCCATTCCACCCGCGCCGCCGGGGCGGCGCCCACCCCGGGGCGGCCCGCCACACGCAGG
>JANNRA010000008.1:0-8692 GCA_031401035.1 bacterium
CTGTTGAATGGGGCCGCCGCGACACACTGCAACAGGCGCCGACGGAGCGGCGCCCTCCACCTGATGCAACAGGCGCCGACGGGGCGGCGCCCTACACCTGATGCAACAGGCGCCGACGGAGCGGCGCCCTCCACCTGATGCAACAGGCGCCGACGGGGCGGCGCCCTACATGCGGATTCCGTCAGCCGGCGGGACGGGACGCGGTGCGCAGGTGTCGGCTGACGTCACCGACCAGATCGACGAAGATCAGGCGGTCAGTGAAGCGCCAGACGCCGTCGACGCGGGCGAAGCCGTCGTGGTAGCGGCCGGCGACGATCGGCTGCAGCGGCAGTCCCTCGGCAGCCTGCAGGACGGTGAAGTATGAGCGCGCCGTGGCGGCGTCGCCGTCGCAGGCGAGGATCAGGTTGGTGGTCACGTGGCGGGTGCGCGGGATGCCGTCGTAGAGCAGCACCGCCGCCTCGAGCACCGCCTGCACCGCCGCCGCGCCCGCGTACGCACCCCCGGCCTGGCTGCGATAGGTCGCGCCGGCGAACAGCGCCGCCACGCCGGCCAGGTCGCCGGCGTCGAGGCGCTCGGCGTAGCCGAAGATCAGCGCCTCGATCGCCGCCCGCGCCTCGGCTTGGCAGGCGGGCCGGAACGCACTAGACGACGAGTCGAGGTTTCTCATGCCGCGCTACGCATACGATCCGCTGACCTTTCTCGACAACTCCTTTCTCATCATGGAGACGCCGAACGCGCCGATGCACATCGCCGGCACGGCGATGCTCACCGGCGGGACCCTGATCGGGCCGGACGGCGGGCTCGACATCGACCGCATCCGCGCCTTTATCAGCTCCCGCCTGCACCTCATCCCGCGCTACCGCCAGCGCCTGGCGACCCTACCGCTGCAGCAACGCCCGATCTGGATCGACGATCCGTACTTCAACATCCACTACCACGTCCGCCACACCGCGCTGCCGCGCCCCGGCGACGAGCGTCAGCTCAAACGCCTGGCGGCGCGCCTCATGGCGCAGCACCTCGACCGCTCGAAGCCGCTGTGGGAGATCTGGTTCGTCGAGGGGCTGGCCGGCCGCGATCGCTTCGCGATGATCAGCAAGATTCACCACTGCATGGTCGACGGGGTATCGAGCGTCGACCTGTTGAACGTCCTGCTGCAGCTCGAACCGAGCGATGAGATTCCCGAGGTGCCCGAGTGGACGCCGCGCCCGGCGCCGACGACCTTCGACCTCGCCGCCGAGACGGCCGAGAACCTGGCGCGCTGGCCGCGCCTGCTCGGCGACTCGATGCAGCGCGCCGTGCGCGACGTGCAGGACCCGCGCTCCGACCTGCGCGCCCGCGCCCGCGCCGTGCGCGACATGTTCAGCGACGGCATGCGGCCGGTGTCGACGACGCCGCTCAACCGCCCGATCGGTCCGCACCGCCGCTTCGACTGGCTGCAGATGCCGCTCGCCGACCTGAAGGCGGTGAAGAACGCCCTCGGCGGTTCGCTCAACGACGTCGTCCTGGCCACCGTCAGCGGCGCCATCCGCCGCTTTCTCGAACGCCACCGCGTCGACGTCGAGGGCCTCGACTTCCGCGTCATGGCGCCGGTCAGCGTGCGCGCCGGCAACGAGCAGGGGACGCTCGGCAACCGCGTCTCGGCGTGGATGGTGCCGCTGCCGCTCGCCGAGCGCGATCCGCGCCGCGCCCTGGCGCGCATCAGCGAGACCACCAGCCACCTGAAAGAATCCAAGGAAGCGCTCGGCGCCGAGGTGCTCACCGCGGCGGGCGAATGGACGCCGTCGACCCTGCTCTCGCTCGCCTCGCGCATGCTGACGCGCGCCCTGCCTTTCAACCTGGTGGTCACCAACGTCCCCGGGCCGCAGCTGCCGCTCTACCTGATGAGCGCCCGCATGCTCGACAACTACGGCCTGATCCCGCTCACCGACTATCTCTGCCTCGGCATCGTGCTGTTCAGCTACGACGGCAACCTGTGCTGGGGCTTCACCTGCGAGTGGGACCTGCTGCCCGATCTGCACGACTTCGTGATCGACATCCGCGCCGCCTTCGCCGATCTGCAGGCAGCGGCGGCGGCGCCGCTGGCGGCGCCGAGCCACGCCGGCGCGACGCGCCGGCCGGCCCGGCCCGGCCCGAAGACGAAGGCCAGAAAGGCGAACGCCAGAGAGGCGAACGCCAGAGAGGCGAGCGCCATGAAGGCGAGCGCCATGAAGGCGAAGGCGGCGAAGCGCAGGGCGCCGGTAAAGGCGGCGCGGCCAAAGGCAGCCCAGCTATGAGCGGCTACCGCACCAGCGTGCTGACCGCCGAGGGGCTGCCGCTGTGCATCGAGCCCGACGGCGACGCTGACCTCGATCACCTGTGCGACTGGCTGCGCGAGCGCGCCGCCTGGGTGCAGGAGCAGCTGGCGACGCACGGCGCCCTGCTCTTCCGCGGCTTCCCGGTCGGCGACGCGCCCGCCTTCGAGCGCCTGGCGCGCGCCATCGATGACGAACTGCAGAACGAGTACCTCGGCACCTCACCGCGCAACGGCCTCACCGACTACGTCTTCACCGCCAGCGAGCTGCCGCCGTTCTTCCCCATCCCACAGCACTGCGAGATGAGCTTCATCGCGACGCCGCCGCGGCGCGTCTTCTTCTGCTGCCTGCAGGCGCCGGGGGCGCAGATGGGCGAGACGCCGCTGGTCGACTTTCGCGCTGTCTGGCGCGACCTCGACCCGACCGTGCGCGCCCGCTTCGAGCGCGGCGGCGTGCGCATCGTGCGCAACTACGCCGGCCCCGGCGGCGGCTCGAAGTTCGACCTCTGGCAGCTCAAGCGCTGGGACGAGATGTTCCTCACCGCGGACAAGGAGGTCGTCGAGGCGAAGTGCCGCGACGAGGGCTTCGAGGTGCAGTGGACGGCCAACGACGGCCTGCGCCTGATCTCGACGCAGCCGGTGTGGCGCGACCATCCGCGCACCGGCGAGCGCGTCTGGCACAACCACACGCAGGTGTTCCACCTCTCCGCCGCCCCCGGCGAGTACCGCCGCATCGCCGCGCTGCGCCCGACACTGCGCAACCGCGCCCTGGCGCTGTTTGCCCGTCTGATGGTCGCCGTGCAGCGCCGCCTGCGGTCGTCCGAGGAGCAGGCGATGCACTGCACCACCCTCGACGGCGGCGAGATCCCCGACGCCGACATGGAGCACCTGCGCGACGTCATCTGGCGCCACCTGGTGATCACGCCGTGGCGCCGCGGCGACGTGGTGGCGATCGACAATCATTCCGTCGCGCACGGCCGCCTGCCGTACTCGGGCCCGCGCCAGGTGGCCGTCGCCTGGGCGTAGGAGCCGCCTGGAGGGCGCCGCTCCGTCGGGCCTGTTGCATCGGACTCGCTGCCCCCATCCACCCGGCGCCGACGGCGCGGCGCCCTCCAGCGGAGAAGCAACCGGCGCCGGCGAGCCCGGGAACTCCTAGCGCAGGGTCGGGAAGAAGGCGCGGACGTCGTCGACCAGCAGCGCCGGTTCTTCCATCGCCGCGAAGTGGCCGCCCGACGGCATCGGCGTCCAGCGTGTGACGTTGTACAGCTTCTCCACCCAGGCGCGCGGTGGCCGAATGAGCTCCTTCGGAAAGATCGCACAGCCGGTCGGCACCTCGACGCGAAAGTCGGTGGGTGGAAACTTGGCGTTGCGCATCGTCTCGCAGTACAGGCGGCACGACGAGTTGGCGGTCTCCGGCAACCAGTAGAGCATGATGTTGGTGAGCAGCTCGTCCTTGCTGAAGCGCCGCTCGACGTCGCCGCCGCAATCGCTCCAGCTGCGGAACTTCTCGACGATCCACGCCGCCAGCCCGACGGGCGAGTCGTTGAGCCCGTACGCCAGCGTCTGCGGCTTGCTCCCCTGGATGCGCTGGTAGCCGGTCTCGTCCTTGAGGAACTGCTGCGCCTCCATCAGCGGGATGAGTTCCTCCTGCGTCAGCCCGGCGGCAGGATTGGCGGCGTCGGGCGGAAAGGCGATGACCATGTTGAGATGGATGCCGGCGACGCAGTCGGCGTGGCGAAAGCCGAGGTAGGTGCTCACCATCGAGCCCCAGTCGCCGCCCTGGGCGCCGAAGCGCGCGTAGCCGAGGCCGCGCATCAGACCGGCCCACAACGCGGCGATGCGCTCCGGATCCATGCCCGGCTCGCGCGCGTGGTCGGAGAAGCCGTAGCCGGGCATCGATGGGCAGACGACGTCGAAGGCGTCGGCCGCGTCGCCGCCGTGCGCCGCCGGATCGGTGAGCGGTCCGATGATCTTCTCGAACTCGGCTACCGAGCCCGGCCAGCCGTGCGTGATGATCAGCGGATACGGCTTCGGCCCCGTGCCGCGCACGTGGATGAAGTGGATGCCGAGCCCGTCCACCTCGGCGCGGAACTGCGGCAGCGCGTTCAGCCGCGCCTCGGCGGCGCGCCAATCGTACTCCGCGCGCCAGTACGCGACCAGGTCGCGCATGTAGGCGAGCTCGGTGCCGTACCCCCACCCCGAGCCCGGGATCTCGTCGGGAAAGCGCGTGCGGGCGAGGCGCTCGCGCAGATCGGCGAGCGCGGCGTCGGAGGCGGCGATGCGAAACGGTTCGATACGCATGCGCGGGCCTTATGCGAAAGGAAGAAGCGTGACCAGTGACCGGTGACCGGAGGCCAAGTATCGTCTTCGTGGACGGCATCCGGCAAGACGGCAAGGCACGGTCGAGAGTTCCCGCGCCTCGTTTCCGACGCACACGGCCGCCTGTTATGGGCGGGACGGCGAGAGGAGGGATGAAATGGTCGAGCTGAAGGTCGCCGCGACTGCGGTCACGGACCCACGCGAGTGGAAGCGGTTGATGCTCGATGCCGCGTCCCGCGGACCGATGGCAATCGACGCAGCCACCGGAATGATTTTCGTGCTGCGCCACCGCGACATCGAGCGGCTCTTGAACGAGCCGCGGGTGCACGGCGTTGGGCTGTCTTTGTTCGACGCAATGGGCATCGCGGGGGGGCCTCTGCGCGACTGGTACGGTGCGCTGATGTTCACCAACGACGGCACCCGCCACCACCGGCTGCGGCGTCTGGTCAGCACCGCGTTCACGCCACGCGCGGTCGAGCGGCTCCGGCCACTCGCTGCCGCCCGCGTGGCCGAGCAGGTCTCGGCGCTGCGGGAGGCCGGCGGTGGGGATCTCGTGACTGCCTTCGCGCATCTGCCGATGCACGTCATGTGCGCTCTCTTGGGCGTCCCAGCCGCGGCGGTTCCCGCCTTCGTCGCCTGGGTGGATGCGCTCAGCCCCGTGTTCCTGTTCATGCAGCCGGATCAGATCACGCGCGCGGAAACCGCGATCACGGAGCTGCTCGCCTATGTCCGAGAATTGATCGAGCAGCGCAGCCACGCCCCCACCGATGACCTGATGACGGCGCTGATTCGCGCCGAGCACGACGGCGATCGCCTCACTCGCGACGAGACGGTCACGATGGTGGCGAACCTGCTCGTCGGTGGCCACGACACCACGGCGAGCCAGATCGGCTGTACGCTGCTGACTCTACTGGTCCGACCGAGCGTGCTGGCGGAGGTCCGCTCGGAGCCGGCGCTGCTCGCTCCGCTGGTGAGCGAGACGATCCGCTTCGAGCCCAGTATCACCTTCGCGCCCCGCACCGTGGTCGAGCCGATCGAGATCTGCGGGATCGAGCACCCGGCCGGAACGATACTGGCGTGCACCTTTCTCACCGCCAACCGCGATCCGGAGGTGTGGCGCGATGCGGATGCGTTCGTGCCGCGCCGCTTCGACCAGCACGACGCCCCGCGGCTGCTCTCATTCGGCGGCGGGCCGCACTACTGCCTGGGCGCAGCGCTGGCCCGGGCGACGCTGGAGGAGTCGGTACGAGGGGTGGCCGAGCTGGAGCCGACTCTCGCCGCCGATCCAGAGCGCATGCAATGGTCTCAGGTGCTCGGCCGCAGCCCGGCACGGCTGCCCGTGACGATCTGACCGATTCTGCGGGACAATTCATCGCGCCTGTGCCGCTCGCTGGTCACCGCTCACCGGTGACGCCCTTTCCGGTGACGAACACGGCGATGCCGATCGCCGTCAGCCCCAACCCGAGCCACTGACGCGCCGTCGGTATCTCGCCGAGGAGGGCGAAGCTGGCGCCGATGGCCAGCAGCGGGATGGTCGGCACGACGATGGCCGTCGCGCGCGCCAGGTCGAGACGGGCGATGGCGAGGTACCAGGCCAGCGTCCCGGCGTAGCCGAGCACGGCGCCCTGCAGCACCAGCCACGGCGCCAGCGCGCGCAGCTCGACGAGCGGCGGCAGCGCGGCAGGGCCCTCGAGCGCCAGCCAGGCGAGAACCAGCAGGGCGCCGCCATGCAGATAGCGGGCGCTGGTGACGACCAGCGCCGGCACGCCGACGAGGCCGCGCAGGACGATCAGGTGCGAGAGCTGCCAGCACAACGGCGTGGCGAGCAACAGCCAGACGCCGCCCGAGGTCTCAAACTCGGTCGCGCCGAGCGCCAGGCCGATGCCGGCGAGCAGCGCGGCGGTGGCCAGCAGACGGCGCCGCGTCGGTCGGTGCCCGAGCGCCAACCAGGCGAGCAGCAGGGCGTAGGCGGGCTCGACCTGCAGGCACAAGGTGGCGACGATCGCGCTGCTGCGACTGGCCCCGGCGAAGAAGAGCAGGTTCGCCGCGGTGGTGGCGAGGGCGGCGATGAGCAGCAGGCGCCAGCCGATACGCGGCCGCGTCAGCCAGGCGAACTCGCCGCGCCAGGCGAGTAGCAGCACGGCGGCGAGGGCGGAGACGGCGCTGGTCGCGGCGGCGACAAAGAGCGGCGTCGCGCGGCCGGTGGTGAGCTTGGCCACCGCCGGGACGAAGGCGCCGTTCAGCGCGCACAGCATGGCGAAGAGCAGCCCGAGCCGCTCCTGACTGGTTGCAGCCCCCATCGCTTCGCCGCCCCTCAGCATGACCCTCGCCCGCCGCCCGCGTCAGCCTTGTTCACAAGTCCGCCCTTGGCGCCCTGCCGTAGCGCTCCGCAACGCCTCCGGCAACGGACCTGCTCAGTGCAGGCGCCGTTCAGACCACGCTGCAAAGTTGGCAAGTCGCGCACGCATCCTGCCTCACTCCGTCGCGGCCCGGCGCATCGCGTCGTCAAGAAACCGCCGTTTCGCATGTACGTGACCGCGCGGTCCTCCCCCGCCACATGTCCTCTGGCGCGGAAACCTGCGCGGGCTCGCGGCATGCTTCTTGGTGCTTGCAAATGCCGTGTTGTGTCGATCGCGCGCCCCGAACCTTGCTGTTTTGATCCTCGCGATCGCCGCTGCGTGCTCCGCTGCATCACCTGCGTGGTCCTATGACGCGCGACTCGGGTGGTCGGTCGTCAGCAGCGCAACCGGCTACAAGGTATCCGTCCGCCAGGGGGCACTGCCCTTCGGGCCCGGCTCCGACGTCGGCGTTCCGCCCGTCGGCCCTGGTGGTACGCTACAGCACACGGTTACCGGGCTGACGGTCGGGGTCACCTACAGTTTCGCGATCAGCGCGTATGACAGCACGGGCGCCGAGAGCCCACTGTCCAACCAGCTGTCCCTGCTGGTCAGCGAGACGCCGACCGCCACCCCGACGCGCACCGCCACCGCGACGGCTACCCACACCGCCACTCCGCTTCCGACCAGCACCGCCTCCGCGACCCGTACCGCCACTCCGCTGCCGACCAGCACCGCCTCGGCGACGCGCACCGCCACCCCGACCCACACCGTGCCGCCGACCAGTACCGCGACCGCCTCGGCGACGCGCACTGCCACCGCCGCCGCGACGGCCACCGACACCGCCACCCCGCTGCCGACCAGCACCGCCACCCCGACCCACACCGTGCCGCCGACCAGCACCGCGACCGCCTCGGCGACGCGCACCGCCACCGCCACCGCGACGGCCACCGACACGGCCACCCCGCTGCCGACCAGTACCGCCTCCGCGACGCACACCGCGCCGCCGACCAGCACCGCGACCGCCTCGGCCACGCGCACTGCCACCGCCACCGCGACGGCCACTGACACCGCCACTCCGCTGCCGACCAGCACCGCCTCCGCGACGCACACCGTGCCGCCGACCAGCACCGCGACCGCCTCGGCGACGCGCACTGCCACCGCCACTGCGACGGCCACCGACACGGCCACCCCGCTGCCGACCAGTACCGCCTCGGCCACGCGCAGCGCCACCGCGACGCACACCGTACCGCCGACCAGCACCGCGACCGCCTCGGCGACGCGCACTGCCACCGCCACTGCGACGGCCACCGACACGGCCACCCCGCTGCCGACCAGCACCGCCTCCCCGACCCACACCGTGCCGCCGACCAGCACCGCGACCGCCTCGGCGACGCGCACTGCCACCGACACGGCCACCCCGCTGCCGACCAGTACCGCCTCCGCGACGCGCACCGCCACCGCGACGCACACCGCGCTGCCGACCAGTACCGCGACCGCCTCGGCCACGCGCACCGCCACCGCGACGGCCACCGGAACCGCCACCGCGCTGCCGACCAGCACTGCCACGGCCACGCGCAGCGCCACCGCGACGCACACCGTACCGCCGACCAGTACCGCGACCGCCTCGGCGACGCGCACCGCCACCGCGACGGCCACCGGAACCGCCACCGCGCTGCCGACCAGCACTGCCACGGCGACGCGCACCGCCACCCCAACGCACACCGTGCCGCCGACCAGAACCGCG
>JANNRA010000009.1:0-75100 GCA_031401035.1 bacterium
CGCGGGGTTTCTGATTTACGCGCCCCTGAAATGTTTTGCCGCCCCCCCCGGGTGGGCGCCGCCCCGCGGGCCCCTGTTTTTGGGGGCCCCTCACCCCCATTAAACCGGCGCCCCCTTGGGGGCGCCCTCCAGTTCAGAGGAGCTCGACCTCGTCCCCGACCTGCACGTCTCCCGCCTGCTGCACCGTCGCATAGACCCCCAGATTCTGGTTCGCATCGCGCACGATCGTACGCAAGACGGACGGGTCCTTCGGCAGGTCGGCCGTCGCATGCGCCGTCATGCTGCAGCGCATCGTCGGCATGGCGATGGCGAACACCGCGCCGCCGACGCGCAGGGAACGGCCGCACCAGTCGGTCTCGATCAGGGCGCTGACATCGGCGCCCGGCTCGATCAGGACGTTCGGCCGAAAGCGGCGCACGTCGAAGCGCGCCGCCGGGTTCTTCGCCGCCAGGGCGCGCAGCGACGCCGTCGTCAGCAGGTGCACCGGCAGCAGGTCGAAGTAGGTGCCGAGCGGCGAGGTGTACTCGAACAGCTCCGGCGGCAGCGTCGACAGGTCGGGCAGCGGCTCGTCGGGCAGGCGGCCGAAGATCTGCCGCAACTCGGTCTCCATGTCCGGATCGTCGGGTAAGCCGCGCCGGTAGTGCTCGGCGCGCTCGCGCGGCTGCAGCGGCCAGAGCGTGACGCGGCGGCCGGTCAGCGCCGACAGGCGCGCCGCCACGTCGGCGTCGCCGCTGCGCAGCGTCGCACCGTCGGGCAGCGTCATCGTCACCGACGGGATGCGTCCGTCGGCCGGCTCCGCGTCGTAGCACGCCGCGCACTGCATCAGCGCCGGCAGCTTCTTGGCGCCGCGCACCTCGCCGGCGTCCTCGTCGCGCAACGCCCAGCCGCGGTCGCCGGCAATGCCGAGGGCGCCGAACGACGCGCCCGGCAGCGACTCGCCGCCCATCGACTTGACCGGATAGCGCCACACCTCGACGACACGTCCGATGATGCTCATGCCGACCTGCCGAGAAAGGCGCGGTTGCCGAAGCGATCGAGCGACACCACCTCGCCGACCGGGCGCCGCGTCGTCGGTCCGTACTTCCCCTTCGGCCAGCCGAGCGGGATCACCGCGCACGGGGCGATGTTCCACGGCAGACCGAGGGCGCGGCGGGCGAGGAAACGGCTCCACAGCGGCAACGTGATCAGCGCCGCGCCGAGCCCGGCGGCGCGCGCCGCCAGCAGCAGATTCTGCACCGACGGGAAGATCGAGGCGTAGACACTCGCCGCCGCCGCCGGCGGCCAGACCGGCGTCATGCCGCGCAGACAGGCGATGACCAGCACCGGTATCTCCTCGAAGTGCTCCGCCTGCCACTGCACCGCGTCGAGGATCTTGCCCATCTTCACATCGCCGCGCCGCTCGACCATGCGCCGCCCGATGCCGCCGTAAATGTTCCACGCCATCCGGTTGTAATGCCCCAGCTTGGCCTTCACGGCGGGATCGCGCACGACGATGAACTCCCAGTTCTGCGCGTTGCTTCCCGTCGGCGCCTTCAGCGCCAGCTCGATGAGCTTGAGCACCAGCGCATCGTCGACCGGATCGGGCTTCAATCGTCGGATCGCGCGTTGCGTTAACATCGCGTCTTCTAACGGCATGTCGAGTTTGATCGGTTCGGGCATGACGCGGATCAGAGCACAGCCCGTGGGCGGGACGCGAGCAGAGCGGAAGGCCGGCGAGGTGGCGGGCGCGAGCCGTGGTTGCTCCGAGGTTGCTCGTAGGGTGCCGAAAGGTCGCCGCTGCCTGTGCCCACGTCAAGGGAATCCGCCTGGGCCACCGAGATCACGGTTCATTCCCGATACTCCCCCGCCGGTCCTCGGTCCCTCCGGGCCAGCGCTGCAAATGGTCGGGCGGCGCGCTCCGGTTCGGCATCGAAGGAGCTCCTACGCCTGGTGGCTACCATCGCCGCGCCGCGCGTGATCGCCCGCATCCTCGCGCACCTCGGCGCCCTGCGTGCGCCCCGGGTCCCTGCCGCTGACCGCGGCCGAGCGTCAGGGACGCTGGGCCGGGCCTCGGCACCCTTGTCAGTGCCTCGCGCCCCGCGACAGGAGCGTCATCGGTCGGTCGGGGACCCGGCCGCCGACCCGGCCGAGACCGGGGGTTTTGTCAACTACTGCGGCAAATGCGGGCTATCGGCGGCCCGGCGCCTAACGCAACCGGTATGCCGCCGCGATCTTGGTGCCCGCGACCCAGACGCTGAAGGCTTCGTCCGGATACGGGTAGTCCTCCGGGTGCCGACGAAACGTCGTCACGACGTAGTCGGCGTCTTCCGGCGTTGTGACGTAGGTCAGTCGGGCCCGCTGCCCTGGCGGCAGCATCTCGGCGTTGGCCTCGCCAGGGAACGTGGCCGCATACACGGTGATCACCGGCCGCTGGTCGGCGGCGACGATCGCTTCGAGCAGCGGCCGGTAGGACAGCCCCCAGTAGTCGAGCTCGAAGCGCTGGCGCAGCGCGCCGCGATCCCAGCCGGCGAGGGCGTTCAGATAGACGTTCTGGTGTGGGTGCCAGCGAATCATGAAGCCGAGCGTCGTCGCCAGGTTCGACGCGACGACCGCCAGCGCCATCGCGCTGAGCGCACGCGCGCGCCGCGAGGTCGCGGCCGTCCAGCAGCCCACCACGGGTTCGAGACCGATGACCGCGAGGAGAACCAGCCCGGGGTAGACGAAGAACATCTGCCGCCAGGCATCGTACAGCACCGAGTCGAGGGCGAGCACCACGAGCACCGGCACGCCGAGCCACGCCAGCGCCAGCAGGTCGTGCGGCAGGGTAGCCCGCGCGCGGCCGGCGCGAGTGCAGAGGCGCCAGCAGGCGATGCCGGCGCCGCAGAGCGCCAACGCGGTGGTGGCCAGCGGCGTCGAGATGGCCATCCACACCGGGAGATAGTGCCAGGGGAGCTGCGAGGCACGGGTGAGCTGACCGAGGTAGAGGACCGTCTCGTCCCACGGATAGTGCGCCATTTGCCGAAGCGTGGCCACGATCGTCGACCCGGCGTTGTCCCACAGCAGCGGCCAGCACAAGACGATGCCGCCGAGGGCCGTGATCGAGAAGAGGCCAGCGGCGATGCCGACATCCTTCCACGGCGACCGACGCTGCAGTCCGACGACCGCCAGGAGCGCCCAGGCGAGGGGCAGCAGGAGCAGCCCGGCGATCCGGACGTCGGTCGCGAAGGCGACCGCGCCACCTGCGAGAATGGCGCGGCGTCCGGACGGTCTGGCGACGCAGGCGTCGACGAGATTCGCCGCAATGACGAAGAAGGAGAGGAATCCCAGGTCTTTCGAGTTGTAGAACGCGTCGGTCCAGATGCGCGGGGACAACACCAGCAGCATGGCGCCGGCAAGCCCCCACCAGGCGCTGCCGGTGCGGCGCCGCACGAGCGCATAGAAGGCGACGACCGCGGCGAAATAGGCGGCGAACGTGCCGAGACGACGCGCCTGAAAGACGAGCCGCATGTCGGGTTGCTCGCCGAGGAGGCGTTCGGTCGCGGCGAGCAGGATCTCGAACGCCGGGCCGTAAAAGCGATTGCCGTCCGTGTTGGTGAGATACCGCGAGTCGCCATCGAGGATGTAGTTGAGAGCCAGCGTGCCGAGGCGGCGCTGGTGGTGCTCGTCGTAGGGGATTCCGTAGTCGGCGAAGGTGGCGAGACCGACGGCGGCGAGGAGGATGAACGCGATGATGACCACGAGGTGCGGACGCCGTCGCAGCCCGCCAGCCCCGGCGACGAGGCGCGCGCAGACAGTTGCCCTGGGTTGGGGATTCGACATGACGCCTGACGGAGGTCGAGTAGATGGGACACGGCGGCCCGGGGCCGGCGTGTCGCGTGCGGCCACGATCACACCCGCAATCCCCGCACCCCGACCGGATAGGCCGTGCCGTGGGTTCCCGCAAGCGCGGTCCGCCGCCCCGCCGAGCACTTCGCCCGCCGCGTTTGGCTCAACCCCGACGACCAGCCTTCCAGGGACGGCTCGCACACCGGTTGCAGCATCCAGCGGATCCTCCCGGTGTTGCTCCTCAGCGTCGACGGCATCGTCCAGGTGATGCTGCCGCGGCTCACGGCCTCGGTGGCACGGCGGTCCGCGGACCTCGAAGGGTTCGCTGGTGACGACGACACCGCGCGGGGCTGACCGCGAGTGCGCGCGGGTCGGCCGGCCGACCCGCGCGAACGCCGCCCTTGTCAGTGCCTCGCGCCCCGCGATCGGAGCGTCATCGGTCGGTCGGGGACCCGGCCGCCGACCCGTCCGATACTGGGAATTATGTCAAATCGCCAGCTCATACCGCCTATGCGCTTCGGAATGGCAACGCGAACCTCGGGCCCGATCACCGTCGTCCCGCCGCCGGCGCGGCTTGACCCTCAGCGACACCTGTCATAGGCGCCACCGGTGCGAGCGACGTCCGCGCAGCCGGCCCGCTTGCCGGCGGGTGGAACCGGATGAGCCGCGCGACCGGCGTGCTGGTCGCCATCCTGCTGCTCGCCGTGGCGGTCAAGCTACCATACATCTGGCATCTCGACGGCCGCTTCTACCTCGACGTCGTCCGGGCGGTGAACTTCGGTTCGCTGGTCGAGCGCGGCATCTATGCCGTCGACACCGACGTCATCGCCAACAAGACCTTCGTCGGTCCGCTCCTCTGCTTCCAGCTCTTCGATGCCTGGGGGCCGGACAGCCTCAAGCTGCTCAACCTGCTGGTGGTCGTCGCCATCTGCTGTGGACAGTACGCCCTGGGGCGCGGCTACTATGCGCCGCGCACCGTCCTCGCGGCGGTGCTGCTGGTCGCCTTCTACACCGGCACCAATCGCAACGTCATCGCCGGCGAACCCGAGGACAACCTCGCGACGCTGTGCCTGACCGTCGGTATGCTGGCGTACGTGCGGCGGCGTTCCGGCCTGCTCGCCGGTCTCGCCCTGGGCGTCGGCTTCCTCTTCAAGTACTGGGTCGCCATCTTCTTCCTCGGCTTCGCCGCCTACCTCCTGTCGCGCCGCCGCTGGCGCGACCTCGTCGAAGCCGGACTCGGCATGGGACTGCCGTTCGCGCTGCTCGCTCTGGTGGACCGCGGCGCCAGCTTGCGCGGCCTCTTGGCGGGCGAACGGCAGAACCGCGAATTCTCCGGCTGGAGACTGGTCGCCTATAAGCTCGTCAGCACCGGCATGATCGTCGCCGTCCCCGCCTCGGCGTGGGCCTGGTGGCGGCGCCGCGACGACCGCAGCACCCTCTTCTTCTGCGTCTCGGTGTCGTTCTTCGTCTACGTCGTGCTCACCGGGCACGCCTGGCCGGCCAACTTCATCATGATGGCCTGCCTGGTGTTCTCCGGCTTCCTGGTCGTCGAGACCGTCCTGCCGGCCGCCGACGCGATCCCGTTGCGCTGGCGCCGCGGCGCCGCCCTCGCGGCGGTCGCCGCGTGGATCATTCTCAACACGGCGCTGACGGCGGCCTACCTCGACGAATCCACCATCCCCGTCACGCTGTTCCCGGACCGCACCGCGGCGCAGAAGATGTTTCCATACAACGCCGCCCCGTAAGGGCTGCCGTCGCATGACACTGCACCGGCGGCTGGCGCGGCACACGCCCAGGCGCTCGGCGACTACGCGCGCCCGCTGAGCACCGTCCCCCAGCGCAAGGGCGGCGCGGCGCGCTGGACTCGCCTCGTATGGCCGCTCCGTGCAGGTCCCGGCATCGCTCCGGACTCCTCAAGGGGGCCACGGCGATGGGTACGGTGACCGAATCGGGCTGCATATTTCGGCCGCGAATGGAGCCCTCACGCAACCCTATGGATCCGCACGCATTCTCTGCTGAAAGTGAGTTGAATCTTTCAGAGATTCTCTCCGAAATGGTTCGCCCAGCCGCACCGGCTGCGGAGCAAAATCCCGTAAAGACCGAATCTCTCTCTGCGGATGAGCCGCGCCGTCCTCCTACGGGAGGCGGCGCTACATCCGCGTAACGACGCGCGCTGAACACCGGCCCACCGCCTGCTCCCCACGCGCGGCCTCCCGAGGTCGCGCCGCCGCCCGCGTGCGCCCTTCGCCAGCCCGGGAGCCCCAGCCGCGGCATGCGCAGCCGCGGGCCGGGGCCTGATTCACCCTTGCCAACGCCTGGCCCCGCACGCGAACCGCGCCATCGGCCGTTCGGGGGCGGGACCGAGGGGGCGTCCGGTACCGCGCGTTATGTGAAATCGCCAGCTCATACTGCCTATGCGCTCGGATCGCCCGCGCCGGCGACCCGTAGGCGACGGTGTAGGCGGGGACGTCGCGCGTCACCGTCGAGCCGGCGCCGATCACCGTGTGCTCGCCGACGCTGACGCGGTGGATGAGGTTCGCGCCGACGCCGATCGCCGCGTAGGCGCCGATGCGCGCCGCGCCGCAGGCGACGACATGCGGTCCGAGGCTGGCGAAGGTGCCGACCGCGGCGTCGTGACCGACCGCCGCGCCGATGTTGATCCATGCGAAGTCGCCGACGCGCGCGTCGCTGTCGAGCACCGCCGCCGCCGCGACGACGGCGCCGCATCCGACCGTCGCACCGCGCGCCACCTGCGCGGACGGATGGATCACGGACACGCAGCGCAGCCCGGGCACCATTTCGCCGGCCGCTCGCGCCACGGCGGCGCGCCGCCAGTTGTCGCCGATCGCGACGATGGCGCCGTCGATGCCGTGTCGCTCGACGATGACGGCCAGCTGGTCGTCATCGCCGAGAATCGGGTAGCCGGAGAACCGTTCGCCGCCGGCGCGCCGCGGCGCGACCACGCCGACGATCTCCCGGCCGCCCGTGCGCTCGACGATGTCGAGGAGGCTCTTGGCGAGGCCCCCGGCGCCGATGACGATGATTTTCTCCATGCGCTGGTGCTCGCGTCGCGCCCCCCTCTGCGCCAGCCGGCCTGCCGGAGTCAACATGCAGCGGCTGCACGGATCAGACGGGCACTCGGTGGCCGGTGTGCCGCGAGTTCGCCATCAGATCACCGTAGACCGCGAGCGTGGCCGCGAGCACCGATTCTTCCGCGAAGCAGCTGACGGCGATCTCGCGCCCGGCCTGTCCGAAGGCCTGTCGCTCGCCCGGATTGCGGATCAGTCGCGCGAGGGCCTGCGCCAGGCGGCGAGGATCGCGCGGCGGCACCAGCAGGCCGTTGCGCTCGTGCACGACGATCTCGCGACACCCGGCGACGTCACTCGCCACCAGCGGCCGACCGCAGGCGGCGGCTTCGATCAGGGAGCGGGGCACGCCTTCCCGGTAGGAGGGCAGGACGACCACGTACGCGGCAGCATACACCGCCGGCATGTCGTGGCGGTGGCCGTCCCAGGTCACGAGTCCCTCGCGTTGCCACTGCCGCAGCAGTTCCAGCGGAATGGCGCCCTTGTGCTGCGGGTCGCAGGGCCCGACCAGGCGAATCCGGCACGGCACCTGCCATTCGCGCAGCAGGCGGGCGGCGGCGACCAGATCGTCGATCCCTTTGAACTGCAGCATGCGACCGCAGAAGAGGACGGTGGGGATCCCCTCGACCTCGGGCTGCGGCCGGAAGGCCTCGGTGTCGACCCCGGAACCGCGGATCAGGATGGCGGTCGCCGCCGGCACCACGCCGGTGCGTACGAACGCGTCGCGATCGTCACCGTTCTGGAAGATCGTTCGGCTGTTGGGCAGTCGCGTGACGCCGCGATAGGCGGTGCGCAACCAGGTGCGCAGCACCGGTGCGTCCCAGCGCCTGCTGTGAAAGACGGCGCCGAGACCAGGCAACGCGTTCACCACCGCGGGGGTGCCCGCGCGCCAGGCGGCGACGCTGCCGTAGATGACCGGATTGGCGGTGAAGTGGTGCACCAGCGCCGGCCGCGCGCTGCGATAGAGGTCGGTCAGGGCGCGGATGACGTGCAGATGGCGGAGCGGGCGCGCGAACTGCCGCGAGATATGCAGTGGCAGCCACTCCACACCGGCATCGATCAGACGCCCGGTGTAGGCGTCCTCCGGCGCGACGCCGATCACCCGCCAGCCCTCCGCCACCATGCGCCGCAGGAGCGCCAGGCGGGCGTTGGCCAGGTAGATCGAGGTGCTGGCGACGTAGACGATGCAGCGCCGGCCGGGCGCCCGTGCGGCCGGCAACGGAGTTGCCGCGCTCATGCGTCGCCACCGTCGGCGAAGAGATCGACCAGCGCCTGAAAGTCGCCGGCCGCGCGTGCATCGTCAAACTCGGATTCGAAGATGCCGCGGCACAGGCCGACCAGCGCCACCCAGGCCGTGAACGTCGAGGCGCCGGCCAGCGCCTCGGCGCGGGCGCGGAAGTTCGCCGCGCCGCCGCCGCGAGCGATCTCGCGCCGGCGCGGCAGTGGTCGACGAACGCCTGGCGCGGCGTGGCCGCGAGCCCGAGCGGCGGCATACCTTGTGACGCGCCCCGCGCTCCGAGCAGGCGCTGCAACGTGTCGAAGCGCTCGCTCGGCGCCGCCGGTCGCAGGGCATCGCGCGATTCGCCCCAGAAGACGCCGCTTGCCGCGCCCACCTGGGCGATCAGCGCGACCGGGTGGCGGCTGTCGTGGAGCACCTGGAACATGCGCCGCAGACTCGGCCCGTTGCGCTGATGCCGGTAGCGCGCGCCGAGGACGCGGAACTTGGTGAAGGTGTACAGCGGCGTGTACTCGGGCTGGTGCTCGCCGAACGTATGCCAGAGAGCGCGCGCACCCGGGCGGTACTTGAGCGCGTGCGCCGTCATCCACCCGCGGTTGCGGATGGCGGTGACGAAATCGACTGCTGGGGTGATCGAGTCGGGGACCGGGTGCGCGGCGGCACAGTCGTTTCGGTACAATTTGAGGCCGACGATGCTGCCGCGCAGCGCGTCGCGCAGTCCGCCGACGACCATGCCGATCCCTGGCGCGACGCAGGCGCGCAGGTCGGCCAGCGCGGTCGCATCGAGCACCATGTCCGCGTCGACCTGGACGAAGAACTCGGTCCGCACACGGGCGATGCCGGCGTTGAGCGCGCGGTGAAACGGGCTGACGCCCGCGACCCGAACCAGGTCCGCCGGCGGCTGCGTCTGCCGATCGAGGCTCGCCAAGGCGCGCGCGAGGAACGGTTCGCCGATCGTCAACACGACCGCGGTGACGTCGCGCGCGGACATCTGCGTCTCCCCACTTCCCACGGCACCAGACCGCTTTCGGCTGCCGATTGGCGTTCGTCAAGCGCACAGAACTCACCGCGACGGTCGCGGCGGCGATGCCAAGCTGTTAATGTCGCCGGGCACTGCACCGTCGCCGCCGCGGTGGGGGATCGATTGCCGAGAGGGACATGCCGAGCCTAGCCATCGTCTGCGACCCCCGTGATGCCGTGGCCGCGGAGCTGGCGGCGGCGCTGGCGCAACGGGCACCGGCGGATTTCGAGGTGGCGGTGGTGGCGGTCGACGACGGCATCGCCCACGGCGCCGGCGGCGACGCCGCCGTCCTGCTGGCCGCGGGTCCGGACGCGCCGCAGATCGCCCGGCGGCTGAGGGATGACGGCTACGCGGGAGCGGTGGTCGCCGTCTGGCCGCACCGCTGGCCACGCCAGCTCGATCGCTTTCACGCCCTCTACCGCGCCGCGGATGCCGTCATCGTCAATGACGCGGTCTGTTGGGATCGGCTCGGACGCCTGCCGCGCACGCATCTGGTGGCAGATGCGGTGGAGCTGGAGTTCTTCGCCGGCACCACGCCGGCCGCCGACCGACCGGCGCGGGTGCTGCTCGGGCGCGCCCCGGAGCGCCGCCAGGGAGACGGCGACGGCGGCTGGCTCGACGAGGAAGCCCTGTGGTTGCTGCGCGATCTCGGCGTGCCCGTCGAGTC
The DNA here is from genome assembly GCA_031401035.1 of bacterium. Taxonomy (GTDB): domain Bacteria; phylum Desulfobacterota; class Binatia; order HRBIN30; family CADEER01; genus JANNRA01. The sequence goes on from JANNRA010000009.1 coordinate 9,816, forward strand.
GCCCGGCGACGTGACCCGGGCGGCAGACCTGCGCGCCTGGCTGCACAGCGGCTCCGTCGCGGTCTGCTGGGATGACGATGCCGAGAGTCGGCGCGTGCTGCTCGCGGCGGCGGCCAGCGGCTGCGCCGTCGTCTGCACCGATGCGGCGAACCTCGACGGGCTGATCGAGGACGGCGTCAGCGGCTATCTGGCCGGACCCGCGCCCGCCGCTCTGCGCCAGTCTGTCGAGAAGGCGTTGCGCCAACCGGCCCAGCTCGCCGGCGCCCTGCGCGAACGGGTGGCGGGGTGGTCGTGGACCCGCCGCGCCCCCGAGTACTTCGCCGTGTTGCGCGACACCCTGGGACGCCTGCCGGGCACGGCGGCAACGACCGCCGCGCCGGCCGTCGATCTGCGCGGCGCGGTGACGGTGTTCGTGACGACGGTCGGGGCGCCGAGCTACGCCGCCTGCTGCGACCATCTCGCCGCCCAGGACTGCGCCTTCGCCCTGCAGGTGATCGACCACGTGGCGCCCATGAGCGCCGCCTTTCAGCGCATGCTCGACACCTGCGCGACCCCGTTCTACGTGCAGGTCGATGAGGACATGCTGCTCTACCCGCATGCCGTGCGGAGGCTCTACGAGCAGGCTCGCGCCGCCCCGCCCACGCTGGCGGTCGTCGTCGGCTGGCTGCTCGACGCCCACCTCGACGTCCCGGTGCAGGGGGTGAAGATCTTCCGGCACGCGGTCGCGGCGCGCTACCCGTTCGCGGACGCCGGCTCGTTCGAGATCGCGCAGCTGGCGCGCATGCGGCCGGATGGGTACACGCATGCCGTCGTGCCGCTCGCGGCGGACTGGTCGGGCTCGGTCGCCGCGGGCGGCATCCTCGGCCTGCACGGCACGCACTGGACGCCCTTGTCGATCTTCGAGCGCTACGCGACCTACGAGCGGTCCCGGCACGCCCTGCCCACTCATCATCGCGCCGTGCGAACCTGGGCAGCGATGTTCCTCGAGCGCGTCCTGACGACGGGATCGGAGTTGGACCTATTCGCCCTCATGGGCGTCATCTCGGCCCGCCTCGCCTCCGGTGACGCCGACGGAGCCAAAGACTACCGCCGCTACGAGGGCCTGGAGGGGTTCGCCGCGGTGCGCGCGTTTCTCGCCGAACTCCATCGCAGCCCGCGTTGACCTGTCTTGAAGGCTGATCGACGTGGACAACGGCGTCTTGTGGCGGCAGCGACGACAGGAGGAGGTGCGCGTCCTGGTGCTCAGCGAGCAGGGAGTCCTGCTGCTCAAGCGCCCCCATCCACCGGTGTGGGAGATGCCGGGCGGCGCGATCGACCCGGGCGAGTCACCGGCCGAGGCGGCGGTGCGGGAAACGCGCGAAGAGACGGGCCTCGAGGTACGGTTGACCGGACTGGTCGGCACCTTTCGCCGCTGCGGCTGGCTGGGCGGAACCGTCCATCTCTACCGGGCGACGCCGATCGGCGGGCACCTGGCGACGAACGAGGAGGAATCCCATCGGCTGGGCTACTTCGCGGCGGAGCGGGACATCCGGCTGATGCTGCCGTGGCATCGTCCGTACTGGCAGCGCGCGGGCGCGACGCCGACCGACGCCGCGACGGTGCAGCGCATCGGCACGCGCGATGTGCTGATCATGGTGGGGTTGACCCTCGGCTACCACCTCGGTCTGCTGCGCGATCCGGTCGAGCACGAACAGGCATGAGCGCGTGCTGACCCGCGCCCCCATTCTGCTGGTGGTCGACGGCCTGCGGATCGGCGGCACCGAGCGACAGATCGTCGAATTGTTGAAGGGCATGCGTCACAGCGGCCGTCATCGCATCGTGCTGTCGGTGCTCGATCACGGCGGCGAACTCGAGGCAGCGGCGCTCGCGAATGCCGCCGCGGTGCTACCGCTGCGCCGCCGGGCGCGCTTCGACTGCACGCCGGCGCTGGTCCTGCTGTGGCAGGCGCGGCGGGCGCGCGTGCGGCTGATCCATGCCGTGGGGCGCATGTCGGGGCTGGCCGGCCTGCCGGTGGCGCGCGCGCTGGGCGTGCCGCTGGTCAACGGCAGCATCCGCGCGGCGCCCGCGCCGTTGGCGCCGCGCGACCGCCTCAGCCGCTGGTGCGCCGTGCGATCGGATTGGATCGTCGCCAACTCGCGCGCCGGTCTGATCGCGCACGGCCTCGGCGATCACCCGCGCGCACAGGTCATCGCCAACGGCATCGACCTGGCGCGCTTCGACCGCGTCGTCGCCGCCGACGGCGACGAACCCACCATCTGCATGGTGGCCAACTTCAGCGTGCGCAAGGATCACGCCACCGTCATTCGCGCCCTGGCCCTGGTGCGCGCGGCGATTCCGGCGGCGCGACTGGTGCTCGTCGGCGGCGATTTCGGCACCCTGGCCGCCAGCCGACACCTGGCGCACTCCCTCGGTGTCGGCGACGCGGTGCGCTTCGTCACCGATACCGCGCACCCGGAATCGTTCATCGCCGCCAGCCGGGTCTGCGTCCTGACCAGCTCCAGCGAGAGCCTCTCCAACGCCATCATGGAGTACATGGCCCTGGCGAAGCCGGTGATCGCCAGCGACACCTGCGGCGACAGCGCCGCGTTGCTGCACGACGGCGACAGCGGCTTTCTGGTGCCGCCGCAGGCGCCGGATGCGGTGGCGGCGCGGATCATCGCGCTGCTGCGCGATCCGCACCGCGCGCGGGCCCTGGGCGCGGCGGCACGCCGACGGGTGGAAGACTTCAGCGTCACGCGCATGGTGGATGCGTACGACGCGCTCTTCGATCGGCTGTTGACCGCGCCGCCGGCGGCGCCGACCGCCGGGCCGCGGTGACGCGATGCGGATTGCGATGCTGACGGCGCATCCGGACGTGCACGGCCCGCTGCCGAAGCTGGTGCCGCTGCTGGTCTCGGCGCTGCGCGATCTGGGCTGCGAGGTGCGCCTGTTGGCCTGGGGCCGGCGCGGCGAGCGCGAATCGCTCTGGCGCAAACTCGTGCAGCGACCCGCGGACCTCTGGCGCGCCCGCCGCGCGTTGCGCGCACACGCCTGCGACCTCGTCGTCGTGCAGACGGCACACGCCTGGACGACGCTGCTGCGCGACATCCCCCTGCTGCTGGCCCTGCGCGCCCGGCACCGTCCCATCGTGCTGCAGTTGCACGGCAGCCTCTGCGACCGTCTGGTCGGCACGGGGCGCCCGGCGTTCAAACTGGCGTCGGCGCTACTGCTGGCGCTGAGCGATGCCGTGCTGGTGCTGTCGACGGAGGAGCAACGCCAGTGGCAGGCCTTCTCGCCGCGCGGCCGCTTCCACCTCGTGCGCAACCCGCTGCGGGTGCCGGTGCCCCTCGACCCGGCCCCGACACGGGCCCGCTTCGCCATTCCTGGAGACGACTCGATCGTGCTGTTCGTGGGCCGGCTGATCGAAGCGAAGGGTATCCTCGATCTCGTCGCCGCACTCGCGCAGGAGCGGTCAGACGCCCCGTGGCACCTGCTCGTCGTCGGCGCCGGGCCCCTCGATCAGCAGGTGCGGCAAGGGGCAGCGTGCGCCGGCGTCGGCGACAGGCTGACACTGACCGGCTACCTCGAGGGAGATGCCCTGCAGGCCGCCTACGAGCTGGCCGACGTCCTCGTTCTGCCGTCCTACAGCGAGGGCCTGCCGCTGGTCATCCTCGAAGGCATGGCCGCCGGGCTGCCCATCGTCACCACCGGCATGCGCGGCATGGCCGACCATCTGCGCGACGGCGTCAACGCGCTGCTGGTCCCCCCGGGCGCGCCGGCGGCGCTGGCGGCGGCGCTGCGCCGCCTGCTCACCGACGGCGATCTGCGCGCGCGCATGGGCGCGGCCAATCGCGGGACGGTGCGGGAGTTCAGCCCTGCGCGGGTCGGCAGCGACTATCTCGCGGTGTTGCGCGAGATCGTCGCCACTGACGGGCGCGAACGCCGCGGGAGGCCGTGAGATCCGATGTGCGGTATCTGCGGCATCTACCACTATGGCACGGAGCAACTCGCCGACGAGCGGCTGGTGCGCCGCATGGCCACCGCGCTGGCGCATCGCGGGCCGGACGACGAGGGCCTGCTGGTCGACGGTCCGCTCGCCCTCGGGCACCGGCGCCTGGCGATCATCGATCCGGCCGGCGGGCATCAACCGATGGCCAACGAGGACGAAAACGTATGGACCGTCGCCAACGCCGAGCTCTACAACTTCCGGCCGCTCGCCGCGGCGCTGACCGGCGCCGGGCATCGGTTGCGCACCCGCTCGGATACCGAGGTGATCGTCCATGCCTACGAGGAGTATGGGCGCGACTGGCTGCGGCGCCTCGACGGCATGTTCGCTCTGGCGGTATGGGACCGCCGCGCCCGGCGCCTGACGCTGGCGCGCGACCCCTTCGGCATCAAGCCGCTGTACCTCTGGGACGACGGACGCTGCCTGCGCTTCGCGTCCGAACTGAAGGCCTTTCTCGCCGACCCGACCTTCCCGCGCGACATCGATCCGGTGGCGCTCGACCAATACCTGACCTTTCAGTTCGTGCCGTCGCCGCGCACCATCTTCGCGGCGGTGCGCAAGGTGGCGCCGGGCCATCAGGTCATCGTCGAGCGCGGCACGGTGCGCATCGAGCGCTTCACCGACCCGGCGCCGCAGCCGCTGCCGGTGCACGACGAAGCCGCCGCGGTGGACGAGTTGCAGGCCCTGCTGCGCGCCGCCGTGCAGCGACAGATGGTCAGCGACGTACCGGTCGGCGCCCTGCTCAGCGGCGGCATCGACTCGGCGACGGTCGTCGCCATCATGCGCGAACTGACCGGACAGCGGGTGCAGACGTTCACGGTCGGGTTCGCGGGTGCCTTCGCGAAGGACGAGCTGACGGCGGCGCGGCGCACGGCGGCCCTGCTCGGCAGCGAGCACCACGAGGTCGTGGTCGATGCGCCCGCCAGCCTGGCGGTCTTCGCACCGATTGCCTGGCACCTCGACGAACCGATCGCCACCCCGTCGGTGCTGCCGATGTGGTCGCTCAGCCGCCTGGCGGCGGCACACGTCAAGGTCGTGCTGACCGGACAGGGGGCGGACGAACCCTGGGGCGGTTATCGACGCTATCGCGGCGAGCGACTGGGACGCTGGTATCGGCGCCTGCCGGCGCCGCTGCGACAGGGGCTGGTCGATCCGCTGGTCGCCCGCCTGCCGCGCGCCGAGGCCCTGAAGCGCGCCGTCGCCGCGCTCGCCGCCGCCGACCCGGCGCAGCGGTTCGCCGGCGTCTACACCGTCTTCACCACGGCGATGAAGCGCGCCCTCTACCGGGCGGCGCCGGCCGGTCTCGGCGACGCAACGCACGACCTGGCGGCGCTGCGCTACTGGCAGCAGCCGCTCGCGCACCTCAAGCCGCTGGCGCAGCAGCTGTATGTCGAGACGCGCCTGTCGCTGCCCGACAATCTCCTCATGTACGGCGACAAGATGTCGATGGCGTTCTCGCTCGAGGCGCGCGTGCCCTGGCTCGACCTGCCGTTGATGCACTTCGTCGAGAACCTGCCCGTCGGCTTGCGACTCAAGGGCTGGACAGGCCACAAGTACGTCTACCGCAAAGCCGTGCGACGCTGGCTGCCGGACGAGATTCTGACCCGCCGCAAGCTTGGATTCGACACGCCGATGGATCAGTGGTTTCGGGGCCCGCTGGCCGGAATGTTGCGCGACGAGATCGCCGGGCCATCTTCGGCCTGTGCCCGCTACTTCCACACGTCGACCATCGAGGTGTTGATCCGCCAGCACGTCGCACGCCGCGAGAATCACACGCGCCCCCTCTTCAGCCTGCTGATGTTCGAGTACTGGCATCGTCAGTTCGTGGACGCGGTCGTGCCGCCGGCCGGCCTGCCGTAGTGACCGGACATGCCCAGGGTCCTGTTCTTGATCGAGGATAGCCCGTTCCTCTTCGACAACCGCGTGCGACGCGAGGCTCGGACTCTGCGCGACGCCGGTGCGCAGGTGGTGGTGATCAGTCCGCGCCACCGCGACGAACCCTGGCACGACGCGCTCGACGGCATCCACGTCTATCGCTACCCGCTGCCGGCCCTGGGCTCGGGCTTCGCGGCGCACGTCGTCGAGTATCTGATCAGCTTCGCCGCTCAGACGGTCCTGACGGCATGGGTGGCGTGGCGGCACGGGTTCGATGCCATCCACGCGGCGAATCCGCCCGACGTCATGTGGCTCATCGCTTTGCCGTATCGGTTCCTGCGCGGCACCCGCTTCGTCTTCGATCACCACGACCTCGTGCCGGAGCTCTACGCCGACCGCTTCGGTCGCGCCCGCCTCCGGCTCGCGACGCTGATGCGCTTCCTGGAGCGACGGAGTTTCGCGCTGGCGCATCACGTCATCTCGACCAACGAGCACTACCGCGCCGTCGCCATGCGCCGCGGCGGCAAGCGACCGGACGAGGTCACGGTCGTCCGCAACGGGCCTGCCGCGCAGGATTTCCCGACCGGTGCGGCGGATCCGACCATCCGCGCCCTCGGCCGCATCGTCGTCGGCTATCTCGGCAACATGAACCCGCAGGACGGCGTCGATCGCTTCCTCGAGATGGCGCGCCTGATCCGCCAGCAGCACGGTCGCACCGACATCGCCTTCGTCATGGTCGGTAGCGGGGATTCGTTCGCGGATCTCATACGGTTGCGCGATCAGTGGGGGTTGACGGACGCGGTGGTGATGACCGGGCGCGTCGCGTGGGCCGAGGTGCTCGCTGCGCTGCGCGCCACGGACATCTGCGTCCAGCCCGACCCGCCGGGCCGACTCAACGACTGCTCCACCATGAACAAACTGATGGAGTACATGGCGCTCGGCCGCGCCGTCGTTGCCTGCGATCTCGCCGAGACCCGCGTCTCCGGCGGCGACGCCGCACTCTACACCGAGGGCAGCAGCGCCGAAGCATTGGCGGCGGCGGTACTGGCCCTCGCCGACGACCCGGCGCGCATGGCGAGCCTGCAGCGGGCGGGATTGCAGCGCGTGCGCGACGTCCTCGGCTGGCAGCACCAGTCGCCTCACCTGCTGGCGGTGTACGAGAAACTGTTTCCGGGACGGCTGGCCGGCGCATCGACCGACGAGACGATGTGATGGCGTGGTCCTTCGCCGCGCGGGCGGACATCTCGCTGGCGAAATTGGGCCGCGGCGGCCGGGCGCGGTGGTACGTCGATCGCCTGCTGAGCATGCCGCTGCCGGAGCTGCCGCATCGGATCCTGCAGGCGCTCAGACAACGCGCCGACCGCGGCGGTCGGTTCGCCGCCCGGCACGTCAGCGCGCCACGGGCGCTGCGCGAGACACCGCTGCCGCGCTTTCCGCTCGACGCTGTGGCGTTGCGCGCGGTGAGCGCCGACGACCGCGCGCGCCTCGCGCGTCAGGCCGGCGACATCGTCGGCGGGCGGCTGGTCCTGCTCGGGCAGCGCTGGCCGACGGGTGGGCGGACCGACTGGGGGCTCGATCCGGCGAGCGGCGCGCACTGGGACTGGGACCGCTTCTGCTTCGACATCGCCCGTCGACACGGCGACGGCCCTGGCGACGTCAAGTTGGTCTGGGAGCTGTCGCGGCTGCAACATCTGCAGGTACTGGCGCTCGATGCCTTTCTCTCCGGCACCCAGGGCTCGCGCGAGGCCTGTGTCGCCGACCTGACGGCGTGGATCGCCGGCAACCCCCCGTACCGGGGGCTCGGCTACGCCTGCGGCATCGAGCTCGCCGCACGCGTGATGTCGCTGCTCGTCGTGGTGGCGCTGCTCGAGCCGGCCGCGTTTGCGCCGCCGCTGACGGCTGCGCTCTGGGACCTGCTGCAGGCGCACGGCACTTGGTTGGCGCGCTATCCGTCCCTGTATTCGTCGGCCAACAATCACCTGATCGCCGAGGCCGCCGGGCTGTTCGCCCTCGGCTGTCTCGCGCCCGGGCTGGCCGGCGCGGCGACCTGGCGGGCGATGGGTCGGGCGCACCTCGAGCGCGAAGCGGCGCGACAGATTCACGCCGACGGCGTCGGCGCCGAGCAGTCGCCGGGCTACCAGGCGGTGACGATGGAATGGCTGCTGGTGGCGCGCCACATCGCCGCGGCGACCGGGCAGCGGTTGGCTCCGGTGGTCGACCAGCGCCTCGCGGCGGGCGCGACGTTTCTCGCCGCGATCCTCGATACGGCGGGCAATCACCCGCGCCTCGGCGACGAGGACGACAGCGTCGTACTGCGCCAGGATATGCAGCCCGAGCGACTGCCGTTCGCCATCGCCGGGGCCGTCGGCGCGCTGCTCGGCATCGGCGCGGCCTGTCATCCGTCCTATCGCCTCGACGTGCGCGCCCGGCTGCTCGGTGCGTCTCGACTGCCCGCCGCGGCCTGGCGGCCGGTCTCCACCACCTTCGCCGCCGGCGGCTATACGGTCCTGCGCGCCGGCCCGCTCATGGCGCTGTTCGACCATGGCCCGCTCGGCTATTCGCACACCGCCGCGCACGGGCATGCCGATGCGCTGGCGGTCTGGCTGCATGCGAACGGCACACCGTTGCTCGTCGATGCGGGGACGTTCCGCTACAACCACGACGCGGGATGGCGCGCCCATCTGCGCGGCACCGCGGCCCACAATACCGTCGTGGTCGACGGGCTGGAGCAGAGCGAGCCAGTCGGACCGTTCAACTGGGGACGCCGCCGGGCCTGCGGGCGGCTGCTGCACGCCCACCTCGACGGAACCCCGCGTGTGACCGCCAGCCACGACGGCTATGCGCACCGCGCCGTGACGCACGAGCGCACGGTGACGCTGGCGGACGACCTGTGCCGTCTTGACGATCGGCTGTCAGGAAGCGGTCGTCATCGCGTGTGCCTGACGTTGCAGTTCGCGCCAGGATTGCGCGTCGAGGTCGCCGGCGAGGGCCGCTGCATGGTGTCGTCGGAGAGCGGTCCGGTGGCGACGGTGGAGATCGCCGGCGCGGCGGTGACCGTGCGCGTCGAGACCCAGCCGGCGAGACCGGGCCCCGGGGCGGTGTCGCCGGCCTACAACACCCTTCTCCCGGCGCCCGCGCTGTGCGCCGAAGGCGACGTGTCCCTGCCCGTCCACCTCGTCACCACCATCCGCATGACGAGCCGGGATCGCGACTGATCCGCGCGACGGCGCCGACCGATGACAACTGAGGCAGCGGCATGTGCGGAATAGTCGGCTACCGCGTCGTCGACGGCGACGCGCGGCCGTGGGCGGCCCGGCTGCCCGACGCCGTGCGGTCGCTGCAGCACCGCGGCCCCGACGACAGCGGCGTCTGGAGCGACGGCGCGCAGCGCGTCGGCCTCGGGCATCGCCGCCTCGCCATCCTCGATCTCAGCGCGCACGGCCACCAGCCGATGACCTCTGCCTGCGGCGACTGGCACATGGTCTTCAACGGCGCGGTGTACAACTTCGCCGCGATTCGCGCCGAGTTGCAGCCGCTCGGCCACCGCTTCGCCGGCAGCGGCGATGCGGAAGTGATCCTGGCGGCGTTCGCCCAGTGGGGACCGGAGGCCGTCGGCCGCTTCATCGGCATGTTCGCCATCGCCCTGTGGCACGCGCCGACGCGGCGCCTGCACCTGCTGCGCGACCGGCTCGGCGTCAAGCCGCTGTACTACCGCTGGGACAGCGCGGCCCTGGGCTTCGCCTCGGAGCTGAAGGCCCTGCGGGCGTTCGCCACCTGGCCGGCGGCGATCGATCGCGAGGCGCTGACCGACTACCTGCGCTACGGCTACATCGCCGACCCGCGCACGATCTACGCGCAGGTGTTCAAGCTGCCGCCGGCGTACCGGCTGGTGCTCGACGAGCGCGGCCGCGTCGAGATGCTGCGCTACTGGAACGCACTCGATCACGTCGGCCGGCGCGACGGCGACGGGGAGGACGCGCTCGCCGACGAGCTCGAAGCCCTGCTGGTCGACGCCTGCCGCTCCCGCATGATCGCCGACGTCCCGGTCGGCGTCCTCCTCTCCGGCGGGATCGACTCCGCGGTCGTGGCGGCGCTGCTGCAACGGCACGGCGGGCAGCGGATCCGGACCTTCACCATCGGCTTCGACCGGCCCGAATACGACGAATCCGCCGACGCCGACGGCGTCGCGCTGCATCTCGGCACCGACCACACCTGTCGCATGCTGCGGGTCGACGACGCGCGACGCCTGTTGCCGCGCTGGGGCGACCTCTACGATGAACCGTTCGGCGACGAATCCGGCCTGGCGACGTTCCTCGTCGCCCAGGTAGCCGCCGAACAGGTGAAGGTCGTGCTCTCCGCGGATGGCGGCGACGAACTCTTCGGCGGCTACACGTCTTACGCGGCGGCGCTGCGTCAATGGGACGCGATCCGGCGCGTCCCGCTCGGCCTGCGCCGCCTGGCGGCGGCGGCTATCAACGGCGCCGGCATCCCACAGCTCGACGCTCGTCTGTCCGCCGGCACCGGCGCCGCCGCCGGGCGGTACGCCGGCCCGCTGGTCGCGACGCTGGCGAAGCTCGGGGCGCGGATCGGGGCGGGCGGCGTCGGCGAGATCTTCGACCGGGCGCTGGCGCATTTCAGTCCTCGCGAGCTCGCCGCGCTCACCGGCCACGCCGCCCGCACGCGCATCGGCGCCGATCACTACCCGGGCGGCGCGGGTGAGCAGCTGTGCCTGTGGGACCTGCACCACTACCTGCCCGGCGATGTCCTGACCAAGGTCGACCGCGCGACGATGGCCGCCGGCATCGAGGGCCGCGAGCCGCTGCTCGACCACCGCCTGGTCGAGTTCGCGGTCTCCCTACCGTTCGGCATGCGGCGCGGAGCGCTCGGCGCCAAGCACCTTCTGAAGAAGGTCCTCTATCGGCACGTGCCGCGGGCCCTCGTCGAGCGGCCGAAGCGCGGCTTCGCGATCCCGGTGAAGGAATGGCTCACGGCCGAGCTGCGCGACGTCGTCGATGCGCACCTGGAGCCGCTGTCCATCGCGCGGCAGGGGCTGTTCGACCCGGCGATGGTGCGCCAGTACGTGCGGCGCCTGCAAGCCGGCGACGCGAGCGTCCGCCAGCGCGTCTGGCTGCTGCTGGCGTTTCAGCTGTGGCATGCGCGCTGGATGTCCGCACCGTGATCGCGCATGGTGAAATCGGCCGCATCGGCCGGCACGACAGGAGGACAACATGCGCATGCGCGTCGGAGTACCGGTTCTGGTCGGCATCGCGATGTGGGCGCGCGCCGCCGCGGCCGTGGTGCAACTCGAGGCGGGTTCGGTGACGGTCGCCGCGGCCGGCGGCCGCGCCGAGGTGTGCGTGCGGCTCGACAGCGGCGGCCAGGAGGTCGCGGGCACCGAGAACCGGTTGGTCTGGGACGGCTCGTGCGTCAGCGGGCCGAGCGGTGCGGATGGCTGTTACGTCGCCGGCTCGCACGGCAAGGACCTGAGCTGGAACTACTTGCCGGGAGCTGACTTCGCGCTCAAGGCGCTGGTGCTGTCGCTGAGCGACGTCGATCCGATCCCCGACGGCGAGCTGTACTGCTGCGCCTTCACCGCCGAGGCGGCGGCGGGGAGTTGCTGCCCGCTCAGCGTCGTCGCCGCGGGCGCGTCCGATCCGCAGGGCAACGCGCTGGCGGCCGAGGGCAACGACGCGCAGGTGTGCGTCGCGGCGTCGGTCGGCGCGGATGACGACGGCTGCCAGGTGGTCGCGCCGCGCGGCGGCCGCGGCGTGCTACCGGCGGCGCTGGGCCTGGTCGGCCTGCAGATCCTCATCCGCTGGCGGCGCCGTGCCCGCCGCCAACGGCTGTCTGCCGACGCCGGGTAGGCTCACTGCCCTGATCAGCTGAACCCACCTGTTCGGGGTACCCGTCGTTGCTCGCCCGGCCTGCAGTTTCCTGCAGGCCCGCTGCGAGTGAGCGCGCAGGCGATTGCAGCCAGGGTCGCCGCGCGCCGCGTGCTGCCTCTGCTATCGGCGGCATCACTCGCTGGCACGCCACGCGCTTTCGCCCCTTCCCGACCGCGGTCAATCCCGACCGCGCTACGAGCCCGTCCGCTCGATTGCGGGGAGGAGTCCCATGATGAAGCCGTTCGCGCCCCTCGGCGTCCTGGTCCTGACCACGTTGGCCTTCTCGCTCTCCGGCTGCGGCGGCGGCGGTGGGGGCGGCAGCAAGCCGACCGCGACTGTCACCCCCAGCCCCGCCACGCCGACGCCGGCGCGTACGGCCACTCCCCCGCCGACCGCGACGCGCTCCCCGGGCGGAGAACTCGACATCGCCGTCTGCGCGCCGAGCGCCGGCCCGTTCTCGGCGAACATCGACAATCCATTTTTCCCCCTGCCGGTCGGCGCGCAGTGGGCCTTCGCCGGCGTCGACGACGAGGGCGCCCCGGTGCGGGTGGTCATCACCGCCCTGGCCGCCACCGAGGTGGTGGCGGGCGTAACCACGCGCGTCGTCGAGGAGCGTGAGTGGGAAGACGGCGCACTGGTCGAGGTGTCGCGCAACTTCTTCGCCCAGACCGCCGACGGCACCGTCTGCTACTACGGCGAGGACGTCGACGACTACGACGCCGGCACCATCGTCGGCCACGGCGGTGCCTGGCGGGCCGGCGTCGACGGCGCGTTGCCGGGCATCCAGATGCCGGCCTCGCCCGCCCTCGGCCAGACCTTCGCGGAAGAGGTGGCGGTCGGCGTGGCGCAGGACCGGGCCGAAGTGATCGCTGTCGGCGAGAGCACCACCGTCGGCCTCGGCACGTTCACCGACACCATCCGCTTCCTCGAATCGAGTCCGCTCGACAGCGGCACCAGCGACAAGACATTCGCACGCGGCGTCGGGCTTCTCGTCGACGCGCCGGTCGAACGCATTCCCATGTCGCTGACGTTCTGCGGCACCAACGACGGCCAGGGGTGCGCGCCGGACAGCGCCCGCGTCGATCTCACCGCGCCGTCGTTCTCGGACCCCACGGCAGTGACCAATCCGCTCTTCCCGATCAGCCAGCTGCACTCGGTGATCCTCCTCGGCACCGTCGACGGCGAGCCGTTCCGCTCCGAGGTCACCCTCCTGCCGACGCGCAAGCGCATCACTCTCGGCGGTCGAGAGGTCATGGCGTTGGAGTCGCAGTACGTCGCCTTCCTCGACGGACGCCTCGAGGAAGTGGCGCTCGACTGGTACGCCCAGGACGACACGGGTGCGGTCTGGTACCTCGGCGAGGACGTGTTCAACTACGCCGACGGCGAACTCGCGGACACCGGCGGCACCTGGCTCGCCGGCCGCGACGGCCCCGCGGCGATGATCATGCCGGCCAATCCGCGGATCGGCGACACGTACCGGCCGGAGAACATCCCCGGTCTGGTCTTCGAGGAGGTCACGGTGCGCTCGCTCGGACAGACGGTCGCCGGGCCATATGGTCCGGTCGCCGGGGCGATAGAGGTCGAGGAACTGCACCTGGCGCCGCCGAACGAGGACAAGACCTTCGCACCCGGGTACGGCGAGTTCTTCACCGGCGGCGGCGGCGACAGCGAGGCGCTGGCGCTGGCCGTCCCCACCGACGCGTTGTCGACGCCGCTGCCCGCCGCGCTCGCGACCCTCACCGACGGCGCCTACGACGTGTTCGGCGCCGCGGGGGACGCGGACTGGGACACCGCGGCGAGCACCGTGGCGTCGATGCGCGCGGCCTGGGAGGGCTATCGCGCCGGCCCCGCGGCAGCGCTTCTCGCGGAACAGCTCGAAGCGGCGCTGGCGTCGCTCGAAGAAGAAGTCGCCGCCGAGGCTGCCGTCGAGGCGCGGCAGGCCGCTATCGACGTCGCGCGCGCCGGGCTCGACTTCCACCTGCGCCACCGGGCACCGAGCGAGGTCGATCGGGCGCGCTTCGCGCTATGGGCCGATCAGATCCTGGTCGATGTCGACGAGGAGGACGGCGCCGCGCTGCGCGGCGACCTCGTGACGCTCGAATGGGTGCTGCGCCGCTTCGCCCACACCCTGACGGCGAGGCAGGTCGAGGCGGTCAACGGGCTGCTCGACGGGCTCGGCATCGCCATCGACGAGGAGGACCTCGACGGCGCGGCGGAGATCGCCGACCAGCTCCGCGGCGCACTCGGAGCATGAGCGAGGAGGGCGCGGCGTCGCCGCGCCCTCCTCTCAGGCCAGGTGACGGCCGAAGGCGCGCATGACGAACAGGTGCAGCGGCGCCTGGGTGGCGACGTAGAGCGGCCACGCCAGGCGCGGCGCGAAGCCGTGCACAGAGGACAGCACGGCGCTGTCGCCGAGCACGGCGCGGAACTCGAAGCGGCCGACGCTGCGCGTATCGGCGAGGCGGCCGCCGGTGATGGAGTAGACGACGCGATCGGCGGCGGACACCGCCGCATCGGCCTCGAAGCGCAACAGCACTGGGCCGCTGGGTGAACCAAGGCGAGTGCTCCAGCAGGTCGCGGCGTCGCCTTCGGTGTGGACGAACGGCTGGAAGCGGGCGCCGAGCCAGCGCACGTACTCGGCGGCGACGGCGCGCATGTCGGCACCCGCCACCGGCAGCCGCTGCACCGAGCGCACCATCGGCAGCGCCGACGCGTCCGTGCCGGCGCGGAAGGCGCGCGGTTCGGGCGGCACGCCTCCCGCCAGCGCGGTGTGCAGCGCCGCAGCGATGGAAAGGCCGGGCACGCCGGCGCGCGTCTGCAGACGGCGGTCGCGGGCGAGCATCGGGTGCGCCAGGCTCTCGATCAGCGGCGCGACCAGCGCCCGCGGCGCGCCGGTGACCAGGCTGATCCACAGCCGCGACAGCGTCGGCGTCAGCACCGGCACCGGGATGGTCAGCGGATGCCGGCCGAGCTCGGCGGCGGCGGCCAGCATCAGCGCCCGGTAGCTGCACACTTCGGGACCGGCGATGTCGTAGGTCTCGCCGAACGTCTCCGGTCGGTCGAGCACCCACTCGAGCAGCGCGATGACGTCGGCGAGCGCGATCGGCTGCGCCGGCGTGCTCGTCCAGCTCGGGCAGATCATCACCGGCAGGCGCTTGACCGTGCGCAGCAGCAGCTCCATCGACGAGCCGCCGCGCCCGAGCACCAGGCCGGCGCGCAACACGGTCACCGGCGTGCCGTAGTCGGCCAGGGCGCGCTCGACTTCGGCGCGGCTGCGCAGATGGGCGGAGAGGTGCGCCGGATCGCCGGCCGGCAGGATGCCGCCGAGGTAGACGATCTGGCGCACGCCGTGTGCGGCGCAGGCGCGGGCGAAGTTGTCGGCCGCCTGCAGGTCGAGGTCCTCGAAGCTGCCTTGCACCAGGCGGTCGGCCGGCATCATCGAATGGACGAGGTAGACCGCCAGGTCGGCGCCGGCGAGCGCGGCGTGCGCCTCGCGGTAGGACAGCAGATCGGCGCGGCGCCATTCGACACCCTGGGCGGCCGGGCGCGGCGCGCGCGACAGCGCGATGACCGGGCCGCGGCGCGCCAGGACGTCGACGAGCGGGCGGCCGACGAAACCGGCGGCGCCGGCGATGGCGACGGTGGGAGACGGCATCAACCCAGCCTGACAGGTCGCCGCGCCGCTACCAGCCCAGCACGTAGGCGAAGATCAGCGGGGCGACGATCGTCGCGTCCGACTCGATGACGTACTTCGGCGTCTCGATGCTCAGCTTGCCCCAGGTGATCTTCTCGTTCGGCACCGCGCCCGAGTACGACCCGTAGCTCGTCGTCGAATCGCTGATCTGACAGAAATAGGCCCAGCGCCGGATGTCGGCCATGCGCAGGTCCTGCTCCATCATCGGCACGACGCAGATCGGGAAGTCGCCGGCGATGCCGCCGCCGATCTGGAAAAAGCCGATGCCGGTTCCGTGTCCGGCGTTGGCCTGGTACCACCCGGCCAGCGCCATCATGTATTCGACGCCGGCGCGCATCGTCTCGGGATGCTTCACCTTGCCGGCGATGCAGTGGCCGGCGTAGATATTGCCCAGCGTCGAGTCTTCCCAACCGGGCACGAAGAGCGGCAGGTTTTTCTCGCACGCCGCCAGCAGCCAGCTGTCCCTGGGATCGATCTGGTAGGACGGCTGCAGGCGGCCGCTGCGGATGAGGGCGTAGAAGAACTCGTGCGGCAGGAAGCGCTCGCCGGCGCGGTCGGCGGCATGCCACTCCTGCGCCAGGTTGTGCTCGAGGTGGCGCATCGCCTCTTCCTCGGGGATGCAGGTGTCGGTGACGCGGTTGAGGTGGCGCTCGAGCAGCACCTGCTCGTCCTGCGGCGTCAGGTCGCGATAGTTCGGGATGCGCTCGTAGTGGTCGTGCGCCACCAGATTGAAGAGGTCCTCTTCCAGGTTGGCGCCGGTGCAGGTGATGGCGTGCACCTTGTCCTGACGGATCATCTCAGCCAGCGAGAGCCCGAGCTCGGCGGTACTCATCGCCCCGGCGAGGGTGACCATCATGCGGCCGCCGCTGTCGAGGTGGGCGCGGTAACCCTTGGCGGCATCAACCAGGGCGGCGGCGTTGAAGTGGCGGTAGTGGCGGGTGACGAACTCGCTGATCGGTCCCATGGCAGCGGCAGGATGGTCGATCGCCGTGGGTCATGCAACCGCCCCCCGCGGCGGGCGCGCGACGGCCAGCGCGCCCGGGCTGCGGCCGCGGCGCCGCGGCCGCCTACGGCATGCGGCAGGAGAGGCTGAACTCGCCGCGGTTGCGGCAGACGCTGCTGATCTCGCCGCTGCGCGCCGTCGGGCCGTGCTGCAGCAGGGCGGAGATTGGGCCGACCGGGCGACTGCTGCCGCTCTGGGCGGGACTCAGGCGGCGCGCGCGCAGGCTCAGGTTGAAGATGTTCGGATCGTCGCGCAGGGTCTTGATCGTCGCGCGTGCGTTGCCGGCCTTGCAGCGCACGACGCGCTCGCTGCGGGCGACGCAACCGGTCAGGCCGACGACGGCGTCGAAGGTGCCCGGGGCCGGCTTGCCGTCGGTGACACGAATGGCGACCGTGCTCGCCAGCAGCTGCGAGCGCAGCAGGCCGGTCGCCGAGTCGTCGATGATCGCCGTGATGCGCAGGCTGCCCGTGTCGCGCTTGGCGCTGCTGTAGCTCAGGTTGGCCGAGCGGATGGCGAGATTGGGACTGTCGAGCTCGGTGCCGATGAGGCGGGCGACGAACGGCGCGTGCAGCACGAACGACTGGCGCCCCATGCGGATACGCTTGCCGATCAGCGAGCCGGTGACGGTGGTGAAGGCGCCGATCGAGATTTTCGGCCGCTTGGCGGCGATGAGCGTGCCGGGGAATGTCGAACGCGAGCCGATGCGGACGAAACGCCCGGCGCCGCCGACCGCCCACAGGACGTTCTCCGGCAGGATGCCGCCCTCGAGCACGACGTCCGAGCGCGTGCCGATGCGGAAGGCGCCGGCGACGCGGAAGACCGCGACCGTGGAGGGCGTCCCCTTGATGGTCAGCTTGCTGATCTGGCCCATGCGCAGGGCGTCGATGTCGACCACCTGCTGACCCGGCCCGAGGACGATGGTGAACTGGCCGTTGGCGCGCAGGCGAATCTCCGGCAGCTGCGCGGTCTGCTCGAGCCCCGAGATGATCTGGTCGGTGGTCGGCACGGCCGCGATCGATCCCTCGCACCGCGTGTACTCGGGCGCCGTGCCGGTGTTGTCGACGTTCGGATTGAGCGGGTTGTTGATCGTCAGCTGCACGTCGCAGACCTGCGGGAAGGGGCACTCGGAATTGTTGCGGCACGTAATGGTGCCGTTGGTGCACATCGCCCCCGGGCCGACCAGCGGCACGGTCTGACCGACCACCACCTGTCCGGGCACCTTGTTGACGAATTCGTGGCCGATCTCGACCGGCGGGCGGCCGCCGCTGAAGTGGGCGTCGCCCACCTCTGCAGCGGAGGTCACCAGGGCGACCGCGCCGGTGACCAACACGCCGATCGAGGCCTTGAGATCGACGCCGCAGGCGCCGGCACGGACAATGCCGGATGCCGTCGCCTCCTGCGCCCCGCCCCCCTGCTCGGTCGGCTCGTACTCCATCACCGTCGCTTCGCGGCCGAGGCGCAGGCTGCGCAGCCCGTCGGTCGCCGTGCCGATGATGGCGTAGCGCTGCAACTGGTAGAAGGTCGAGCAGTTCGGGTTCTCGGCGTCGATGACGCCGTCGCCGTCGTTGTCGACGCCGTCGGCGCACGAGTCGCACTCGGGGCTCTCGACGCCGACCTCGAACAGGCAGCCGATCGAGGCCTCGCAGGTGTCGGTGGTGCAGGTATCCTGATCGTCGCAGGTCACCGGGCCGCCGCCGCCGCAGACGCCGGCGACGCACTGCTCGCCGGTGGTGCAGAGGTCGCCGTCGCTGCAGCCGGCGCCGTTGGGCTTGGTCGGGTGCTGGCAGAGACCGGCGCCGCTGCACTGATCGAGGGTGCACTGGCTGCCGTCATCGGCGCACGGCGCGCCGTTCGGCTCGAGCACGCAGGTGGCTGAGCAGCAGTCGCCGCTGACGGTGTTCCCGTCGTCACACTGCTCGCCGCCCTCGACGACGCCGTTGCCGCAGAACGGGGTCTGCGTCGGCGTCGCGCTCGGCGTCGGCGTCGCCGTCGACGTGGCGGTGTTGGTCGCCGTGCGCGTCAGCGTCGCGGTGGCCGTGTTGGTCGCGGTGCGCGTCGCCGTGTGGGTATAGGTCGGCGTCGCGGTCGGCGTGCTGGTCGGCAACAGCGGCGCCGCGGCGCCGTCGTTGCGCGAGGCGGCACTGAGGACGCTCCCCGCCGCGCAGCCGAGCGAATTCGAACCGTTGGTGTCGACGCCGAAGCCCGCGACGCCGAGGCTGAAGCCGAGCCCGGCGAGCGAGCCGTTGTAGATGAAGACGATCGCCTGGCCGGCGCCGAGGGCGAAGCCGTCGCTGGGCTCGGGGGCACAGACGAAGGTGGAGGTGGTGGGGCTGACCCCCGCGTCGCACATCGCCGGTGTCCCGGATGCGGGCAGACCGAAGGCGATGGCGCTGCGCTGGTTGGCAACGTCGCAGGCGCTGCCAACCGACTGCGCGACACAGGCCGGCGGCACCCCGCCCGTGTTGGACGTGAGCGGCACGATCGGCGCGCTGGCGCCGCCCGGACAGTCGCCGGCAACGCGGCAGACATTGATGGCGCTGCCTCCCGTGCCGAGCGTCAGCTTGCCGCCGTTTCCGGTCTCGAACGAGACCGACGTGACGCTGTTCGGCACCAGAATCGCGGTTCGTTTGATCAACTCGAGCGGGTGGATCGTCTGCGCCGGCGGCACTGCGCCCACCACGGCCGCCACCGGCTGCCCGGCGAGGCTGCCAGAGACGCTGCACCCGCCGGTGCCGTTGGTGGCGCCCGCCAGCGTCGTGATGCGCTGGCGCTCGACGCCGGCGCTGAGCGGCGGCACGAGGCGCACCACCTGGTAGGCGGTGCCGTCGGCGGCGCGGAAGAGCGATTGGGTGAACTGGGCCTGCGCGACGCCGCCGCCGAGCGCGAGGAGCGCCGTACACAGACCGAGTGGGAGCGTCGCCCCCAGCCTCGGCGCCCGCCGAATGCCCTTCATACCCCAGGTCCCCCGAAAAAGTCTGTTCAGGTCAGCAGGTTTCTAGTCGCAAGGCACGGCGGATGCTGCTGCACCCGATGCCGTCCCCAAGTCTGTTCGTCGCTCGCTGGGCGGTGTTTAGTCAAGGGCAATGTACCCGGCGAAGGGGATAATGTGTCGAATTGCGCCGCGGTCAGGGCACGAAACGGACGCGAAACAGCTTCGGCCACTGCTTGCCGGTGAGCAGGAAGGTGTCGTTGCCGGCATCGTACGCGATGCCGTTGAGGATCGACTCGCTGCCGGCGGCGGCGCGTTCGGCCGGGCTGAGCAGGCTGCCGGCGTCGATGACAGCCCTCACCATGCCGTTGCGGGGGGTGATGGCGAGGATGCGATCGGTCATCCAGACGTTGGCGTAGATGGTGTCGCCGACGCACTCGAGCTCGTTCAGCCGGTGCACCGGTTGGCCGTTCTCGGTCACCGCCAGAGTGCGCACGACGGCAAACGTCTTCGGGTCGCGAAAGAAGAGCCGCTGGCTGCCGTCGCTCTGCACGAGATGGGTGCCGTCGAAGCACAGGCCCCACCCCTCGCCGTCGTAGCGCCACTCGCCGCGGCGGGCGAACGTGCGCGGATCCCAGCGCAGGGCCAGCCCGTCGCGCCAGGTGAGCTGCACCAGCTCGCCGTCGGCCCAGGCGAGCCCCTCGCCGAACAGCGGCGGCTCGAGCTCCGCCCGCCGCAGTACCGTCCCGCTGGCGAGTTCGACCTGGCGCAGCGAGGAGCGGCCGATCAGGCCGGTGCTCTCGTAGAGCGCGCCATCGTGCAGCTGCAGCCCCTGCGTGAAGGCGCGCGGGTCGTGCGGGTAGGTGGCGACCACCTCGACGCGCAGTGCCTGCGGCGGCTGGGCCAATGCCGGCAGTGCGGCGAGCAGCAGCAGCGCGAGCACTCCCAACCGACGCATCACCTGCCGTGCCTAGCCGCCGGGCGTGGACGGGTCAACGCGGCGCGGGCGCCGTGGCGCTGGCGCCGTGGCGCGGGCGCCGGTCGGGACCGGTCAGCCGTCCCACCCATCGCCGTTCGCTGGCACCGCCACGACGAACAACGTCAGCCCGCGCGCGCCCACCACCGTCACCGCGGCGCCTGCCTCGATCGCCGCCGCGTCCGCCGCCTCGGCTCGCCACACCTCCGGCCCGATCGCCACGACGCCGCGCGGCGCCAGGCGCCGCCGCACCACACCGGCGCGGCCGGTCAGCGCCGCCGCCCCGTGCGGCCCCGGTTCGTAGGCGCGGCGCAGGAGGGGATACAACGCCGCGTCCTTGGCCACCCAGGCCGCCAGCGCCGCGGCCGCCGCCCAACCCGGCACGCCCTGCCATTCCCACAGCACGAACAGCAGGAGTCCGACGCAGGCAATGCCGGGGAGCTGGAAGAGCGCGTAGCGGCGCAGCGACGACATCCACGGCGCATGGTAGCTGACCGGCACCGCGCCGCCGAGGGGTGGCGGGTGGCGCGGCGTTCGCGCCGCGCGCGACCGGCCGGCATAATGCCGCGCGAGTGAGGCACGGGTGGACGTGGAGCAGGCGGAACGGCCCCAGGCGGGGCGAATCGGGGCAGCGGCGCTGTTGCTGGCGTCGAGCGTCCTGCTGTCGCGCCTGCTCGGCTATGGACGCGAGGCGTTGCTCGCCTACCAGGCCGGCGCCGGACCGCTGACCGACGCCTATTACGCCGCCTTCCAGATCCCCGATCTGCTCAATTACCTGCTCGCCGGCGGCGCCCTCTCGATCGCCTTCCTGCCCCTGTACACGCGCCATCTGGCGGCCGGCGACCGCGCCGGCGCCGACCGTCTGCTGGCTACGGTGCTGGGCACGCTGACCGCCGTCGCCGCCGTCGCCACGGCGCTGCTGTGGTGGTTCACCGAGCCGCTCATCGCGCTGCAGTTCCCGCGCTTTGACGCCGCGACCCAGGCGACGACCGTGCATCTCACCCGCATCGTGCTGCCGGCGCAGGTATTCTTCGTCGTCGGCGGCATCGTCAACGCGACGCTGTTCGCGCACGGGCGCTTCGGCGCCGCAGCGCTGGCGCCGCTGCTGTACAACGCCGCCATCATCGCCGGCGGCCTGCTGCTGGCGCCGCACCTGGAGCGCGGTGTCGAAGGCTTCGCCTGGGGCGCCCTCGCCGGCGCCGTGCTCGGCCCGTTCCTCGTGCCGCTGCTCTACGCACGCCGTCACGTCCGCCTCGGCATGCGCGTCGCGCCGTTCGACCGCACCTTCCTCGCCTACCTGGTCATCGCCGCGCCGCTGATGCTCGGCCAGTCGCTGCTCACCGTCGACGAGTGGTACGAGCGCTGGTTCGGCGCCCTGCTCGGCACCGGCGCGGTCTCGCATCTCTCCTACGCCCGACGGCTGATGCAGGTGCCGGTGGCGGTGGTCGGTCAGGCCATCGCCGCCGCGGCGCTGCCGACGCTGGCGCGCCTGTGGGCCGAGGGCCGCGCCGCGGAGCTCAACGCGACGCTGCTGCGCACGCTGCAGGCGGGCCTGGCCCTCGCCGTCGTCGCCGCCGCCGGTTGCTTCGCCCTTGCCCGACCGCTGGTGCAACTGGTCTACCAGCGCGGCGCCTTCGGCGCCGCCGACACCGCCGCGGTCGCCTCCATCCTCGCCCTGCTGTGCCTCGCCGTGCCGGCCTGGATCGCGCAGCAGATCGCGGCGCGCGCCTTTTACGCCCGCGCCGACACCTGGCGGCCGATGCTGCTCGGCACCGTCGTCGCCCTCGCCGCCATCCCGCTCTACCTGGCGCTGGGTCGGGCGATGGGCGTGCGCGGCCTGGCGCTGGCGCCGGCCATCGGCATGAGCGTCAACGCCCTCGCCACCCTCGCCCTGGCGCGCTGGCTGCACGGCGCGCCGGCGCTCGGCGCCCTCGGCGCGACGCTGACGCGCGCCGCCCTGGCGGCGGGACCCGCCGCGGCGCTGGTGTGGTGGGCGCTCCCGGCGGCGCCCGCGTCCGCCGGCGCCGCCCTCGTCGAATTGGCGCTCGGCGGCACCGCCTACGCCGCCCTGGTCGCCGCCGGCGCCTGGTGGGTTGGCGACGCGGCCCTGCGCGACGTGCTGCGCCGCATCACGCGGCGCCTGCTGCGCCGCTAGTGTCGTGTATCGGTTGCTTCGCTCGCGGTGCTCCGCGACTCCCCCACCCTGCCCCTCTCCCGCAGGGAGAGGGAACCTTGGCAGGCACGGCGTTGCTTATGCGGGTCCCCTCTCCCGCCGGGAGAGGGTCAGGGTGAGGGAGTCACAATCGGTTCAACCGGGACAGCGCTGCGACGGCAGGGGCAAATCCCCCCTACACCACCGGCTGCCCCCACTTGGCCAGGCGCAGCATGCGCGCCGGGGACAGCAGGCGCGCGTAGCGCTCCGTCAGGGCGCGTGTGAAACGCCAGACGAGGCGGCCCTCGCGCATCGGCAGACAGTAGAGCTGGCCGCGCGCGACGGCGCGCAGGGCCGCCGCGGCGACCGCGTCGGCGCTCATCGTCGACTGCGCGAAGGCCGTCTTACCCATCGCCGCCAGCTCGGCGGTGGCGCTGCGGGCGGTCTCCAGGAGGTTGGTGCGGAAGAACGCCGGGCAGAGCACGGTGACACGTACGTCGTGCTCGCGCATTTCCGCGGCCAGCGTTTCGTTGAGCGCGATCACCCCGGCCTTGGTGATGACGCAGTGTTGAGGAGTCTCGGGCATGGCAGGGCCTGTAGGCGGCGGCCGCGCACCCGGTCAACCGCGGAAGACCTGGCAGGGGAAGACTTGGCAGGAGAAGACTTGGCCAGAAGAACTTTGCCGCTGCGCCGCCCGCTCCCTCTGCTAGCCTCACCGGCCAGCATGGGGCGCGACGCCGGAGACATAGAGGCCGCATACCAGGACGAGACGCGCCGGCTGGTCGCGGCGCGCTTCCCCATCGCCGCGGCCATCTTCCTGCTGCTCATGCTGGCGGCGTACGTCATCGAATGGGCGTACTACCCGCAGCGCTGGCAACCCTTGTCGCTGTGCTACACGGCGTTCATCCTCATCGGCGCCGGCGGCACCGCGGCGCTGCGGCGCTGGCCGCGCGCCGGGATGGCGGTGGCGCTGATCGCCAGCGCGGGACTGGCGTTCACCCTGGTCGCCTACCTGGCCCTGGTGCAGAACAGCGCCGAGCTGGCGCTGATGGCAATGATCGGCTTTCTCACCGGGCAGGTGGTGCAGTTCCCCTGGGGTGCGCGCGGCCAGCTCGGTGCGGCGAGCACCGCCGTCGCCGCCTACCTGTGGGCGCTGCACCTCGGCGCCGTGCCGATTCTGGCGCTGCCCTACGGCCTGTTCGCACTCGCCTCGCACGCCATCATGACCGTCATCGGCGCGCAGTTGCTCGACGCCTACCGGCGCGCCGCCTTCGGCCAAGCGGCCGAGGCGGCGCGCGCCAACGCCGTCAAGAGCGAATTCCTCGCCACCGTCTCGCATGAGCTGCGCACGCCGCTGAACATCATCGTCGGCTACACCGACCTGCTGCTCGAGGGCGCCTTTCCGGCCCCCGACGACCAGGCCGACGCGCTCGGGCGGATCCACCAGCAGTCGCGCCAGCTGCTCGACCTGATCCAGTCGATGCTCGACCTGAACCGCATCGAAGCGGGCGGCATCACGCTGGTGCTCGAGGAGTTCCCCATCGCCTCGGCCCTGGACACGCTGCGCGCCAGCCTGCCCGCCACCTGGTGCAAACCGGGTGTGTCGCTGCGGTGGGAACTGCGCGGCGGCGGCACGGTGATGCGCAGCGACCGCGGCAAGCTCGAACTCATCCTGCGCAACCTCATCCACAACGCCCTGAAGTACACCGAGCAGGGGACGGTGACGGTGCTGGCGCGCGCCGACACGCCGGCGGGACGCGTCGATTTCGCCGTCGTCGACACCGGCCAGGGCATCGCCGCCGAGGACCTCGCGGGCATCTTCGACATGTTCCGCCAGGGGTCCAGCGGTCCGCCGCGCGGCGGCGGCGTCGGCCTCGGCCTCTATATCGTCAAGCAGCTGACCGATGCCCTCGGCGGCCGCGTCGACGTCGACAGCCGCCCCGGCGCCGGGGCCCGCTTCACGGTGTCCGTGCCGATGGCGATCGCGCCGTCGTGAGCGGTCACTGGTCAGCTTTTCCCCCCTCTGGTAGCTGTGCGCCATGGCCGCCGACCTGAAGCACCTGCCGCTGCTCTTCAAGCCGCACCCCTGGCACGGCATCCCCATCGGCGACGACGCCCCGCGCACGGTGACGGCGTTCATCGAGATCGTCCCCACCGACACGGTGAAGTACGAGCTCGACAAGCAGACCGGCTACCTGAAGGTCGACCGGCCGCAGAAGTTCTCCAACGTCTGCCCGAGCCTGTACGGATTCATCCCGCAGACCTACTGCGGCGAGCGCGTCGGCGCCTTCTGCGGCGCGCGGACCGGCCGCAACGGCGTCGTCGGCGACGGCGACCCGATGGACATCTGCGTGCTGACCGAGAAGGACATCCTGCACGGCGACCTGATCCTGAAGGCCATTCCGATCGGCGGCCTGCGCATGATCGACGGCGAGGAGGCCGACGACAAGATCATCGCCGTGTTGCAGAACGATGCGCTGTACGGCGGCTGGCGCGACATCCACGATATGCCGCCGGCGCTCATCGAGCGCCTGCGCCACTATTTCCTCACCTACAAGCAGGTCCCCGGCGCGGCGCCGATGCGTGTTGAGATCACCGACGTCTACGATCGCGACGAGGCCTACGACGTCATCGAACGCAGCCGCGCCGATTACGAAGCGCACTTCGCGGCGCTGAAGGCGCGCATCGCCTCGGCCTGACGCCGCAGGCCGCCCGCGCGGGGCGTCCTCCTAGCGCAGCGCGAACTCGCGCGAGACGCCCTGGTAGGCCTCCGGCACACGGGTGGAGAACGGCTTGAAATCCCCGTCGTGGCGCAGGCGGTAGAGGCCGGACGGCGCGTCGGCGGGGATGTCCCACTCGACGGTGACCAGCGAGCACAGCAGCGTCGGCAGACAGCGCGAGCGCTGCCAGAGGTAGCGCGTCTCCCAGTCCCAGTCGTGCGCCACCGGCGCCCAGCCGTCGGCGCTGTGGCGCTCGACGACGAGGAAGCTGCCCTGCAGCCGCAGGTC
The DNA here is from genome assembly GCA_031401035.1 of bacterium. GTDB lineage: Bacteria > Desulfobacterota > Binatia > HRBIN30 > CADEER01 > JANNRA01. The sequence goes on from JANNRA010000009.1 coordinate 35,323, forward strand.
GTTGGCCGGATGGCCGCCCCAGAAACGCGCCCGCGCCGTGTCGCCGCGCCGGTAGGACGGCGCGGCGTCGGTCTCGACGGCGCCGGGGCGGACGCCGCTCGGGACGCTGTCGAACGGGACGTCGAGATGCGCGCTCCACGGTGCCGCGGCCCAGCGCCGCGGCGTCGGACCCGGCGCCAGCGCGGCGTCGTCGCGCAGCGCCACGGCGACGGCGTGCGCCGTCTGGCGCAGCGCCCCGAGCGTCCACGGGCCGAAGTGCGTCGAGGCGCCCTCGTAGTGCTGCGCGGCGTACTCCTCCGGCGTCGCGACGTAGCCGGCATAGGCATTGGCAAGCCCGGCGATCACGACCTCGCTGACGCCGAGCGGCGCGAGGTCGGCGCGCACGGTGTCGAGCAGGCGCCGGCCGGCCATGGTGGTGAGTTCAAAGGGCACCGCGACCAGGCCCAGCGCGCCGATGCGCGCCACCTGCACCGGCAGCACCTCGGGCGTCCACGGCGGGGCGAAGTCGCCCATCGCCACCGCGATCGGCTTGGCCCCCTGACAGTCGGTCGCCGTCACCGCGCAGACCAGCGACTCGAGCGCGGTGCCCGGCGGCGCGCACGCAAATCCCTCGTAGCCGACGCCGCGTCCGTCCTCGGCGCCCGCCAGCATCGACACCCCGATCGCCGCCGCGCAGGTGCGGCGCGGCTGCCCGTCGGCAAAGGCGGGCGCCACCTCGACTGCGTCCATGGCCACATACACGTGGCGGACGCCGATGCCGCCGACCAGCCGCGTGCCACCCGATTCGTACAGCGCCAGCGCCGCGTCGAACTGCCTGCGGCCGGACAGGGCGGTACTGGCGAAGTCGTCCGCCCCGCCCCCGTCGGTGCCGCCGTGGATGTTCGGTGAGACGTCGCCCTCGTGGCTCTGCGCGAAGGCGGCGACGAAGGTCCGCGCCGCCGCGTAGTCGGTGCCGGCGCGGCGCTCGAACAGCCACGACGCGTAGCCCTTGTTGTCGCCGCTGATCAGATGGTTGTCGTTGCCCATCGAGGTCGGGTGCACCGCGAACCAGCTGATGACGCCGAGCGGCGTGCCGTCGGCGGCGTCGAGGCGCAGCACGGTCATGGTGGGATCGGTGTCGGCGTCGAACCGCGCGCGCTCGGCGGCCGGATTGCGCGCGTAGGCGGGCGGCGAGCGATTGATGGCGGCGTCGCGCAGCGCGCCGACCGAAAGCCGCAGCGTGCCCGGCGCCAGGGTGTCGGCGGCGCGCGCGATCGCCGCGACGATGCCGTCGGCGACCGCGGCCGTGTTCTGCGCGCTGTAGCCGAGCGTCGTGAGATTGTAGAGCGGGTAGTGCGAGGTCCCACCCGGGCCGCTGTGCGTGTGCGTAGCGCTGAGCATGACGTTCTCGTCGCGGTAGGTGGAACCGAAGCGAACCTGGAGGGCGGCGAGGACGCGCTGCTGCACCGCCTGGGTCAGCAGGCCGACGTCGACGCTGACGAACGCCAGGCGCTGGCCGTTGCAGGGCGACTCGACCACGAAGGCGCGCGCCCGCAGGCGTTGATGGATGCCGCCGGTAGTCTGCCACGGCATCGCGTATCCCATCATCCCCGCGCCGCCGGCCGGCCCGGTGACGTCGTAGATGCCGGTGCCGACGAGGAACGTCGTGTTGCCGGCGCACGGATCGGCGGCGCCGGCGGGGCGCGCGAGGAGCAGCGCAAGCAGCGCGGCAACCGCCTGGCACGCCGCACTCCTCACACCTCCAACCCCACCGCCCGCATCAGCGCCAGCGCGTTGCTGTGCTGCACGACGCCGTCGCGCATGCGGTAGTCGAAGCGCATGACGCCGTCCTCGAGGTGGTCGGCGAAGTGGACGTTGGCGGCACGCGGCGCCAATGCCTCGGCGATGCCGGCCAGGGTCAGGTCGTGCGTCGTGATGCAGCCGATGGCACCGCGCCCGAGCAGGCCGCGCACCACCGCTTCGGCGCCGATGCGGCGATCATGGGAGTTGGTGCCGTGCAGGATCTCGTCGAGCAGGAAGCACAACGGCGGCGCCGACCCGGCGAGGTCGACGAGCTGCCGCAGTCGCTGGATCTCGGCATAGAAGCGCGAGGTGCCGGTCTGCAGCGAGTCGGCGACGCGCATCGAGGTGCCGACCGCCAGCGGGCTGAGCGTCAGGCGCGTCGCGCGCACCGGCGCGCCGGCCTGGGCGAGCACGGCGTTGACGCCGATGGTGCGCAGCAGCGTGCTCTTACCCGACATGTTCGAGCCGCTCACCACCAGCAGCGCCCGCTCGGGTCCGAGTGCGACGTCGTTGCGCTCGCAGCGGCTGGCCGGCAGCAGCGGGTGTCCGAGGCCGACGGCGCTGAAGCGCGCCGGCCCGTCGACCAGCTCCGGGAACGCATCGTCAGCGCGCTCGTAGGCGTAGCCGGCGAGCGCGCACAGCGCCTCGTACTCGCCGAGGGCGTCGAGCCAGCGCGCCACGGCGGCGCCCGAGACGGCGCGCCAGTGCTCGATCGCCAGCGCCACCTGAGTCTGCCAGAGCAGCAGCGGCGCCAGCGGCGCGAAGAACTGGTTGCGGCGCGCATCGAGCAGGGTCACCAGGCGGTCGAGCTGGGCGATGCGCGCCGACGGCGCGACCCCGGCGGTGTCGAGCGCGGCGCGCAGCGCCGCCAGGGAAGGCGCCCCGGCGGGTTCACGCTCGATGCGCGCCAGCAGCGCCGCCAACAGGCCGAGCTCGCGGCCCGGTCGTTCGACGTCGCGCACGACGGCGCGCACCGCGCCGCGCAGCGCCAGCGCCAACAGCGTCTGCGCGACCAGCGCGACCGCCACCGGCCACGCCGCCCACCAGCCGAGCAGCCAACCGCCGCCGGCGCCGACGCTGGCGGCGACCAGCAGGGCGGCGGCGCCACGCCGACCGGCGCCGCCGAGCCGCGCCGGCGCCGCGCCCCAGGCGGTGAGGGCGACGGGATCGAGGCGATCGCCGACCGCGTCGCCGAGCGCCGCCAACTCCTCGCGCAGATCGAGGCGCGGCCGCAGCGCCGCCACCGCCACCTGGCGCGCGCACGCCACCTCGACCGGCGCCGGCGCCAGCAGCCACGCCGCCAGGCGCGCCTCGCCGGCAGCGGTGCGCGCCGTGCAGAGCAATTCGAACAGCGAGCCGGCGCCGAAGAGGTCGAGGTCGCCGGCGTAGGGATGGGCGAGGTCGAGAAAACGCAGGCCGGCGCGGCCGCCGCCCGCCCAGCGGTCCGCGAGGCGCGCGACGCCGCCGGCGTAATAGGCGACGGCGCGGTCGGCGGCGCGTCGCGCCGGCATGACGCGCGCATGCCAGGCGACCAGCGCCGCGAAGGCCAGTGCCGGCGGCGCCAGCATCCACGCCGGCAGCACCTGCCAGCCGTAGACCGCCAGCGCGCCGGCGAGCAGGACGACGACGGCGAGCAGGCGCCAGGTGCCGATGCGGCGCTCGGCCGCCGCCAGGCGCGCGGCGCGCGCGCGGCGGTCGGCGAGGCGCCGCGCGTACTCCGCCGCCGCGTCACGTTCCATCCGCGTTCTGCTATCAAGGCGCGCCAGCCATGAACACCGCGCCTCGCTCCACCCGCTGGTGGTACGCCGCCGCCCTATTGCTGGCCCTTGTCCTGCGCGTCGCCTGGCTGGACGACAAGCCGTTCTGGCGCGACGAGGTCTGGGTGGCGCTGCTGGTGGAAGCGCCGTTCGGCCGCGCGATCGACCCGCAGGCGCCGCGCCCCGTGCCGGTCGGATTCGTCGCCCTCGCCAAGACCACCGCCCTGCTGCCGCTGCCGCCGGAGGTCGCCTACCGTCTGGTGCCGCTGCTCGCCGGCCTGGCTCTGGTGCCGCTGCTCGGTCGCCTCGCCGCCGCGCTCGGCGCGGCGCCGCCGGTGCCGCTGCTGGTTGTCTGGCTGGCCGCGGCGCTGCCGGCGCTCGTGTACTACTCGCGCGAGCTGAAGTCCTACGACCTCGACGCCCTGCTCGCGACGCTGGCGCCGCTGCTGGCACTGCGCCTCTTCGGCCGCGCCGCCACCGGCCGCCGCGGCCTGACACCGACGGCGGCGGGCGTCACCCTTGTTGTGCTGCTGGCATTGGCCCCGTGGGTCAGCTTCGGCTCCGCCTTCGCGGTCACGGCGCTGCTGCTGTGGGGCTGGGTCGTCTGGGTCGCGGCCGCCGCGGCGCGCGCGCGGGTCTGGTGGACGGCGGCGAGCGTCGCCTACGCCGTCTCGTTCCTCACCGCGCTGCAGGTCGGGCTGGCGCGCCAGGCGGCGAGCCCGGGCCTGCAGCAGGTGTGGACCGACTGGCACCTCGACGATGGATCCGTGGGCAGCGTCGCGGTGGCCGTCACGCGCTTCATGACGCTCACCAACGGCTACGTCTTCCTCGACGTCTGGCCGCTGGCCGTGCCGCTGGCGCTGTTCGGCGCCTGGCGCTGGGCGCGTCCGCAGCGCTCGATGCTGCTGTGGCTGTATGTCGGCACCGGGGCGCTGACCGTTGCCACGACGCTCAGCGGCCGCTACCTGCTCGCCGACGGCCGCCTGCTGCTGGCGGCGCTGCCGCCGCTCCTCCTCGCGGCCGCGAACGGGCTCGGCGTCGCCGCCACCTGGGCGGCCCCGCGCCACGCCCGCGCCGTCGCCCTCGCCATCGCGCTGCCGCTGGCGGGGTGGTGGAGCGCGCAGGCGCTTCTCGCCCGCCGCCTGGCTGGCGACGCTGCGCGGGCGCGGCTGGATGCTGGTGACCACCGATCAGGAGGACGTCTACACGACGTTGCTGGCGGCGCGCGGGCTCACACCGCAGCCGCGCGCCAGCGGCCGCGGCGCCGTGCTGTGGGCGGTGCAGCCGCTTCCACCAGCGAGCAGCGCGGCGCCGCTCGTTGCCCCACCGTGACACGGGCGGGCCGGACCGATAGAGCCCTGGGGATGCCACTGGATCTGTCCACGGTCGCTCCCTCGTGATCCGCGCCCGCCACCTGCGTCTGGCGGCGCGTTTCGCCACGCACCGCTTGCGCGCCCTGCATCCCTTCGAAGTGCAGGCGGCGCTGCTCAACGCCTGCAACCTACGCTGCGTCTACTGCCGCTGCCCGGACGAGCAGACGCGCGTCCTCACCACCGCGCAGTGGCTCGAGATCATCCGCGGCCTGGCGGCGCTCGGCACGATGCGCATCAAGTTCCAGGGCGGCGAGCCGACGCTGCGGCGCGACTTCCGCGCCCTCTGCGCCGCCGCGCGGGCCGCCGGCATCGTCACCGCGGTGGTGACCAACGGACTCGCCATCGCCGCCGATCCGACGCTGCTCGACGAGCTCGACGAGGTCGTCTTCAGCCTCGATTCGGCCGACGCGGCGCGCAACGACGCGCAGCGCGGCGCCGGCGTGCATGCGCAGGTGACGCGCGCCCTCGACGCCGCGCGCGCCCGCCGCCTGCCCACGTTCATCAACATGGTCGTCACCCGCGACACGCTCGGCGACATCGATGCGATGCTCGATTTCTGCGCCGCGCGCGGCGTCGGCCTGCACGCCCAGCCGGTGGTCTTCGGCCGCCGCTACTATGACGACGCGGCGCGGCCGCTGGCGCCGACGCGTGACCAGATCGTCGCCATGCACCGCCAGCTCGCCGCCTGGAAGCGCGCCGGGCGGCCGATCATGTTCTCCGCCGCCAGCTACGAGCAGGTCACCACCTGGCCCGATCACGACCAGCTCACCACTCCGAGCGCCGCGCCCTCGGCCTGCATGGCCGGCCGCTTCTACGTCCATCTCGAACCGAACGGCGACGTGCAGCCGTGCACGATGTACGAGGATGCCGCCTTCACGCCCCGCAACGCGGTGCGCGACGGGCTCGAGGAGGCGCTGCGCCACGTGCGCACGCACCACTGCGGCGACTGCTTCGCCGTCTACCTGAACGAGCGCAAGGCGCTGTTCGGCCTGCGGCCGCGGACGCTGCTCGAAGTCCTGCGGCGCGGCTGATAGTCGGCGGCGCGTCCGCCCGGCAGGGATCGTTCAGCAGCCGTCGAGCGCGGCGCTGACGGCGCGGATGAGTTCGCTGACGGTGACCGCGGCGTCGCCGTCGCGGTCGAGGGCCCGGCAGTCCGCCAGCGGCGCGGCGCCGAGGGCGATGCTGACGCCGCGCACCAGTTCGTTGATCGCAACGACGCCGTCGCCGTCGCAATCGCCGCCACAGGGTGGCGGCAGCGCAGTCGTTGTCGCAGTCGTTGTCGCGGTCGGCGTCGGCGTCGGCGACGGCGTGTCGGTGACCGAGGCGCTCGGGGTGGCACTGACGGTGGCGCTCGGCGTCGGCGTCGCACTGGCGGTGCCGGTGGCGCTGGGGCTCGGCGTCGCACTGGCGGTCGGCGTCGGCGTGCATGGCGGCCCGCTGCACCCGGTGGCCGGCGCGCACGGCTGGCAGGCGTCGCAGCGCGGCGGCGGGCCGCCGACGCAGGCGCCGGAGACGCAGCGGTCGGCGGTCGTGCAGGCGCTGCCGTCGTCGCACGCAGCACTGTTGGTGGGATGGAGGCAGGCGCTGCCACCACCGCAGACGTCGTCGGTGCAGGGGTCGCCGTCGCTGGCGCAGGGCATGCCCGCCGGGACGACGGCGTCGGCCGGGCAGATGCCGCTGGCGCCGCTGCAGCTCTCGAGTGGATCGCAGGGGCCGCTGCTGACACGGCAGGTGGTGGCGGCGGCGAGGGCGCTGCAGTCGAGCCCGCAGCAGGAGCCGGCGGCGCCGTTCAGCGCCCCGCGGTCGCACCGCTCGCCGGCATCGACGACGCCGTCGCCGCAGCGCACCCGCGTGAGCCGCATCGCCCACGCGCCGCCGCCGCTGGTGCCGGCGTACAGCTGGCGCGGGTCGTCGGGGTCGATCGCCAGGCTGGTGACGGCGCGCACGGCCAGGCCGGCGTTGATACCGACCCAGCTGGCGCCGGCATCGGCGCTGCGCAGGACGCCGAGCGAGCCGCCGGCATAGACGACACGCGGATCGAGCGGATCGAGCACCAGCGCGGTGATCGCCGCGCCGCCCAGTTGGCCGCCCAGCGCGCCGAGGGCGGTCCACTGCGCGCCGCCGTCGCGGCTGGCGAAGATGCCGGCGCCGCCGCTGCCGGCGTACACCACGGCGCTGTCGGCGGGGTCGACGGCCAGCGCCAGGATCAGGGCGCCGGCGGGCAGGCCGCTGCTCGCCGCGGTCCAACTGGCACCCCCGTCGACGCTCTTGCGGACGCCGCCGAGGAAGCCCGCGTACAGCGTCGCCGGGGCACTCGCATCGACGGCCAGGGCGTCGATGCGCGGCACGCTGCCGTTGACCACCAGCCCGTTGTTGCGCGCGGTCCAGACGGCGCCGCCGCTGACGCTCTGGAAGACGCCGCCGCTGGTGGCGGCGTAGAGGACCGCCGGCTGACTGGAGTCGAGGCGCAGTGCCCGCACGCCGACGTTGAGCGGCTGCGTCGCTGTCGACGCCCAGCTGGCGGCCCCATCGAGGCTGCGGAAGACGCCGGCGCCGCCGCTGCCGGCGTAGAGGGTCGCCGGGTTGAGCGGATCGACGGCGAGGGCGCCGATGTCCTCAGCTGTCAGACCGGCGCTGGCGGCCCGCCAGTTGGCGGCACCGTCGTCGCTCTTCGCGACGCCGCCGAGGAAGGTCCCGGCATAGATCGTCGCCGGCTGCGCCGGGTCGATCGCCAGGGCGCGCACCAGGGTGTTGGCGAAGCCGACGTTGGCGGCGCTCCAGGCGGCGCCGGCTGTGGTCGTGCGATAGACGCCGGCGCCGCCTGCCGGTCCGGCGAGCAGCGTCGCCGGGGCGCTCGGCGCCAGCCCCAACGCCTCGACCGCGGCGCCGGCGGGCAGGCCGGCGCGCGCCGGCATCCACGCCGCGCCGCCGCTGGTCGAGCGGAAGACACCGGCGGCGGTGGCGGCGTAGAGCGTCGGCGCCGCGAGTGGGTCGACGGCGAGGGCGAAGACGCTCGCCGATTCCAGGCCGCTGCTCGCCGGCACCCAGGTGGCGGCGCCGTCGTCGCTGCGGAAGACGCCGCCGAAGGTGGCGGCGTAGACGACGCGCGGGTCGGCCGGCGCGACGGCGACGCCGGTGACGAAGGTGTCGCTGAGGCCGCTGCTGGCGCGCGTCCAGACCGCCCCACCGCTGCTGCTCTTGAAGACGCCGTCGACCGTGCCGGCGTACAGCGTCTGGCGCTGCCGCGGGTCGAGCGCCAGGGCGGTGACGAAGCTGGTCGACAGGCCGCTGGCGGTGCTGCTCCAGGTGGCGCCGCCGTCGCTGCTTCTGAAGACGCCGTCGCCGCGCGTCGCGGCGTACAGCGTCTGGCGCTCGACCGGATCGACGACAATGGCTGCCACCGTGGCGAGCGCCAGGGCGCCGCCCGGTGTGCCGCTGGCGGCGCGCCAGGTCTCGCCGCCGTCGGTGGTCTTGAAGACGCCGCCGCCGTCGCTGCCGGCGTAGGCGACGAAGTCGTTCTGTGGGTCCACCGCCACCGTAACCGCGCCGGCCGCCGGCAGGCCGCCGCCAGAGCCGCGCCAGCGCAGGCCGATGTCGGCGCTGCGCAGGACGCCGCCGCTGGTCGCCGCGTAGACCACCGGCGCCGGCCCGCTGGAAATGGCGAAGGCGAGCGCCTGGCCACCCTCCGGGCCGCTGGCGGTCCAGACGTTCTCGCCGGCCCGCGCCGGCCCCGCCGGCGCTGCCGTCATGATCAGGGCGACGAGCCCAAGCCGCGCTGCGCTCCGCATCTTCCCAGTACTAAGGGCCAAGACAATCGGTTGAGTCCACCCGACGGCGACGACAATTGGCGAGGCCCGCCCGCGGCTGCGATCGACCCGCCGCTGCGCTATGCTGGCGGCGCATGTCCGAACCGGCGGTGCTGTTCTACGACGGCGTCTGCGGCCTGTGCGACCGCACGGTGCGCTTCGTCCTGCGCCACGACCGGCGGCGCCGCTTCCGCTTCGCGCCGCTGCAGAGCCCCTACGCACGCCAGGCCCTGGCGCGGCACGGCCGCGACGCGCGCCAGCTCGACACGGTCGCCCTGCTGCTCGGCGAGCATTTGCTGGAGAAGTCAGACGCCGTCTGCGCCATCTTGCGCGAACTCGGCGGCGGCTGGCGGCTGCTGGCGCTGCTGCACCTGCTGCCGCGCGGACTGCGCGACGCCGCCTACGATTTCGTCGCGCGCCATCGCTACCGCTGGTTCGGACAGTATGCGGCGTGCCCGCTGCCGAGCCCCGAATTGCGCGAACGCCTGGCGGAGGGCGCCGCGAGCGGCGCTTGACCGCCCGCGGCCTTTCTGGTCAGCCCCAGCCGATGAAGCGCCATCATACGTTGATGATCATCGGACTCGCCCTCTTCCTCGCCGGCTGGCTCGCCTGGTCGGTCCTGCTGACCGAGGACGAGATGGCGCCACCGGTCGTCATCGAAGGCAACTGAACGCGCTGCCCAGGTAGGCGGCAGCGTTGCCCGCGCCCTGGCCACCGCCCGCTCGTTGGTGGCCCGGCACGCGACGCGAAGTAAGCGCACCGGCTGGCACTGGCATTGCTCTCTGATACTGGTTCGATCGATTGGCGATGCTGGGTCTAGTTCTCACCGCAGGAGGCGCGCGTGGCGCCTACCAGGCCGGGGTGCTCAAACGCCTCGGCGAGGCGCGCGCGCTGCGCAACCGACCGTCGCCGTTCGCCGTCATCGCCGGCGCCTCGGCGGGCGCGATCAACGGCACGATGGTGGCAGCGACCAGCGCCGACTTCACCGCCGGGACGCGCCAGCTGGCGAAGCTGTGGGCCGATCTGACGCCCGAGCAGGTCTTTCGCAGCGACCTGATGTCGCTCGGCCTCGGCGGCGCCAACCTGGTGCGCGACCTCTCGCTCGGTGGGCTGATCGGCGGCGGGCACGTCCGCTCCCTGCTCGACGCCAGCCCGCTGCGCACCCTGCTCGCCCACCACTTGCCGATGACCGGCATCGGCGAGGCCATCCGCGCCGGGCACCTCTACGCCATCGGCCTGTCGGCGACGAGCTACCATTCGGGCAAGTCCTTCACCTTCATCCAGGGCCGCAAGGGCCACCCAATGTGGCTGAAGAGCCGCCGCGTCGCGCTGGCGGTCGAGCTGGCGCACGAGCACGTCTGTGCCTCGGCGGCGATCCCGATCGTCTTCGCGCCGGTGCGCGTCAATTCTCAGGAAATCGGCGAGTGCTGGTTCGGCGACGGCGGCATGCGGCTGGTGACGCCGTTCAGCCCCGCCATCCGTCTCGGCGCGCGGCGCATCTTTGCCATCGGCATCCGCTGTCAGAGCTCGGCCGACGCGCTCTCGCGCGCCGAGCTGCGCGGGGAGGAAGAAGGACTGGCCGGCCGCGAGTCGATCGTCGAGCCGCCCTTGGCGCAGATCTGCGGCGTCTTCCTCAACGCCATCTTCCTCGACCACCTGGACACCGACCTCGATCACCTCGTGCGCATGAACGAGCTCATCGCCGCCGGCGACCATGGTCACGGCAACGGCCGCAAGCGCCGCGCCGCCGCCAGCGAGCCGATGCGCCGCATCGAGCCGTTCGTCCTCAATCCGTCGGCCGACCTGGCCATCGTCGCCGCGGCGTTCGCGCACAAGATGCCGCGCGCCGTGCGCTACGTCATGGACGGCCTCGGCACGCCGAACGCGCAGAGTGCCGACCTGATGAGCTACCTGCTCTTCGATTCGTCCTACACGCGGGCCCTGATCGACATCGGCTACCAGGACGCCAGCGCACGCCTGGACGAGATCGAAGCCTTTCTGCTCGCCACCTAGAAGCCTTCACCACGGAGGCACGGAGTCTCGCCGGGGCGGTGCGGCTCGCCGTCCGATCTCCGTGTCTCCGTGGTGAAATCTGTTGCTTCGCAAGCTTGCTCGATTCAATCGCTCTCCGTTATTGGCCTCGGCATGAAAGAGGCGACACGGGTCTCGGCAGCCGAGGCAGCGGCGGTGGTGCAGTCCGGCGACGTCGTCGACTACGGCCTGTGTCTGGGGTTGCCGGACGTCTTCGACGCGGCGCTGGCGGCGCGTGCGGCGGAACTGCGCTGCGTGCGCGTGCGCAGTGGCGTGGCGGTGCGATCGCCGCGCGTCGCCGCGGTCGATCCGATCGGCGAGCACTTCCGCTACGAGAGCTGGCACTTCTCCGGCACCGAGCGGAAGCTGCACGACGACGGGCGCTGCCACTACATCCCGATGAACTTCGGCGAGCTGCCGGACTACTATCGGCGCTTCATCGAGCGCGTCGACGTGGCGTGCATCAAGACCTGCGCCATGGACGGGCGCGGCTTCTTCAACTTCGGCGCCGCCGTCGCCGCGGCCCGCGCGACGATCGAGCGCGCCCGAATCGTCATCGTCGAGACCTCGCGCGCCATGCCCTACATGTACGGCAGCGAGGAGTCCGTGCACGCCAGCGAGGTCGACTTCGTCGTCGAGGGCGACGACGCGCCGCTCGCCGAGCTGGTCAATCCGCCCATCAGCGCGGTCGACCAACGCGTCGCCGAGCTCATTGCCGCCGAGGTCGAGGACGGCGCCTGCCTGCAGATCGGCATCGGCGGCATGCCGAACGCGGTCTGCTCGCTGCTGAAGACCAGCGGCGCGCGCGCGCTCGGCATCCACACGGAGATGTTCGTCGACGGCATGGTGGATCTGATCGAGGCCGGATTGGTGACCGGCGCGCGCAAGCGCCTCGACCCGCGGCAGAGCGTCTGCACCTTCGCGCTCGGCTCGCAGCGCATGTACCGCTTCCTCGACCATCATCCGCGCGTCATCGCCAAACCGGTCGACTACACCAACCTGCCGCATCACATCAGCCAGAACGACCGCGTCGTGTCGATCAACAACACGACGCAGATGGACCTGCAGGGGCAGGCGGCGTCGGAGTCCTCCGGCCACCGCCATCTCACCGGCACCGGCGGGCAGTTGCAGTTCGTGCGCGGCGCTTACGCCTCGGCGGGCGGCAAGTCGTTCATGTGCCTCGCCTCCACCTATGAAAAGCGCGGCGAGCGCTGCAGCCGCATCGTCACCGCGCTGACACCGGGCAACATCGTCACCACGCCGCGCACCGACGTGATGTATGTCGTCACCGAGTACGGCCTGGTGAACCTCAAGGGCAAGTCGGTCGCCGAGCGCGCCAGGGCGCTGATCGGCCTCGCCCATCCAGACTTCCGAGAAGACCTCGAACGCGACGCGCGCGAGAAGCAGTTGCTGCCGAGGGGCTTCGTCTAGATTCGACCAACGCTCTCAGGAGGACCACATGTCACTGCGCATCAACGACACCGCCCCCAACTTCAAGGCCAGGACGACGCACGGCGAGATAGACTTCCATGACTGGATCGGCAGCAGTTGGGCGATCCTGTTCTCGCACCCGAAGGACTTCACGCCCGTCTGCACCACCGAACTGGGCTACATGGCGAAGATCGAGCCGGAGTTCACCAAGCGCAACGCCAAGCTGATCGGCTTGTCCATCGACGGCGTCGAGGATCACGGCAGATGGGCGGCCGACATCGAGGAAACGCAGGGCGCCAAGGTCAACTACCCGATGATCGGCGACACCGATCTGGCCGTCGCCAAGCTCTACAACATGCTGCCCGCTGAAGAGCCCGGCACGTCGGCCGAACGCACGGCGGCCACCAACGCGACCGTGCGCTCGGTCTTCGTCATCGGTCCGGACAAGAAGATCAAGCTGATGCTGACCTACCCAATGACCACCGGGCGCAACTTCGACGAGATTCTGCGGGTCCTCGCCTCCATGCAGTTGACCGCCAAGCACAAGGTGGCGACGCCGGTGAACTGGAAGCCCGGCGAGGATGTGATCATCGCCGGATCGGTCTCGGACGCCGAAGCCAAGACGCTCTACCCGCAGGGGTGGAAGGCGCCCAAGCCCTACCTCCGACTGGTCAAGCAGCCGCGCTGAGCGCCCGGCGCGATCAGGGGCGTTGGACGCCCTGCACGTCGACGGACAGGGGAACTTCTGGTTGTAGGATTTGCACCAATCTGTGCGAGCGGGTGGATGAGTGCGCGGTAGTCGATGACGCGCGCGTGGCACGGCGGTTGCCCTATTGCGCGATCATGCATCACTCGTTGCGCTTCGCAGTGGCAGTATTCGTGTCGGCGCTCACCGGTTGCGGTGGTGGCGGCGGCGACAATCCATCCTCCACGGGTCCGCCGCCGGCGCTCGAGGAGAGTCGAACCTTTCGCGCCATCGCCGGCGTCTCGATGGGCGCTTACGGGGCCATGAACCTGGGGACGAAACATCCCGAGCTGTTTGGCACCATCGCGTCGCTGGGCGGGCCGGTGGACATGACGCAACTGCTGCGCGACAGCCTCGATGACAATCTCGAGGTCAAGCCGCAGACGGACCTGCCGCGCGCGGTGGACGACGACTTCACCTTTGATCACCTGCCGCCCTACCCGGATCGCGACACGCGCATCACCATGTTTCAGGATCTCTCGATCGCCTTCGGCAATCCGTTCCTGCATCACCCCGATCCGCAACGGCAGTATCTGGCGTCGGACTCGGAGCCGGCGCTGTTGCGCATCGACGACCAGTTCGGAGCGTTCGAGGTACTGGCCGAGCCGCGCGGCTTCCTCGATGGCGGCGACCGGAACAAGGACGGGCTGCGCCAGAGCGGCGAGGCCGCGAGCCTGCCGAGCGACACGGCGTTGCTCGCGGTGGGATCGCTGCCGACCATCGTCAGTGGCGCCGCGCCGGTCGAGGTCGGCGGCCGTCACCTGGCCGATCTCGACGGGGACGGCATCTTCGACGTCGGCGAAGGCCTGGTGCTCAATCTCGCCGAGCCGTTCGAGGACAGCAACGGCAATCGCGTCTTCGAGCCGGCGCTGGGCGAGCGCTACAGCGATAGCGGTCTCGACGGCGTCGCCGGCACCGGCGACTTCGGCGAGGGCAACGCGACGTTCGACTACGATCCCGATCGCGCCACCTGGATCGACGAGGATCCGTTCAGCCGCCTCGCCGCCCGCGACGCGGCGGCGATCGCCACGCAGCGCATGTACATGGACGTCGGGACTCGTGACGAATTCGGCTTCGCGCGCCACTACGAGAACCTGATCGCGCTGCTGGAATCGAAGGGCCTCGCCGTCGCCACCGAGGACGGCTTCGACACCAACTGCGCCGACCTACCGGGTCCCGATGATCAGTTCCTCCTCACCCGCTACGACGCCGGGCACATCGGCGTCGACGCGGTCGACCCCGACGGGCTGCTCGACGGCAACGTCTGCGGCGAGGACACGGTCTGGCAGCGCATCCTCAACATGATGGGCTACCTCAACGAGAGCTTTCCCGACGGCGTCCTCGGACCGGGCTCCGGCGGCGACCTGCCGGACCTCGACCTCGATGATCTCGACTTCGATCTCCCCAACCTCGACGTCACCGGCAAGGTGAGCTCGGTATCGATCGCCTCTGCGGCGCTGGCGACAGGCGGCGCGGCGCCTACACGTCGCGTCGTCGTCTATCGACCGCCGGCGTTCTTCCGCAGCGATGAGACTTTCCCGGTGGTCTACTTCCTGGGAGGGTACGGTCAGGAGCCCGAGGATTTCCGGCGCATCGGCGTGCTGCTCGACGGACTCATCCTGACCGGACAGATGCAGAACATGTTCTTCGTCTTCCTGCCGGGCGACGGTGGCCGCCAGGGGTCGTTCTACGTCAATCACCGCGTGCCGCACGACCAGGTTCCCGATCTGCAGGAACCCACGTCGGGGCGTTACGAGGACTCGATCGTTCAGGATCTGATCCCGTTCATCGAGGACCGCGTCCTCAAACGCCGCGTTCGTCGCTGATCCGCCGCGACAGCCTGGCCCGACCCGGATCGGTCGGACGTATCGGCCAGCGGGTGTCAGCCGCACCGAGCTGCAGTTGCTGCCTATTCGACTGGCGTCATACGGTCGGGAGCTGCGATCGCTGGCTGTGCATCGATTCCGTCCTCGCTTACCGTCGTCGTATGGGGTCGCGTTCGCCTGCCGGCGATCCACAAGCGGCCGTCAGGCGCCTCGGCCCCCGCATCCACCCACTGCCGTGGCGACCGCGCGCACGGTTTCGTCGATCGCCAGGCGCCCGTCCTCGTCGACGTCAGCGGCGGCACATTCGCTCAGCGGCTGTTCCCCAAGCGCGGTCGCGACGATGCGCACCAGTTCGTCGATGGTGACGCGACCGTCGCCGCTGCAGTCACCGGCGCACATCGGTGGCGCTGCGCCCTCGTGCGCGCCGATGTCCACCACGGCCGTGCCGTCGCCGTTGCCATCGAACGCCCGCTGGCGGCCCTCGACGTCGCGCGACGAGAGGCGATCGGCGGTGCCGGCATCGCGCGCGGGCGAGTCGGCTTGCAGGCGGTAGTCCCCGCGCGGGTCGACGAAGCGCGGATCGACGCTGACGTTTCCCAGTACGCCGACGAGCGAGGGGATCCCGGCCACGTTGCGCCGGTTGCCGAACAGGAGGTTGTTGCGCCAGCGCGTCTCGGAGAGTTTGAACGGCATCGGCGAACTGCCCAGACCGGTCTCGTTGGAGGCGATGAGATTGTTCACGCCGATCGGCGGCTCGAGCGCGACGCCCGGATCGAGCCAGGCGATCCCGATGCGGTTGCGAACAAGCGTGTTGTTGACGAGTGCCGGGCGTCCCTGCTTGGCGGAGACGCCGGTACATCCCGGGTTGTCGGCGACGACGTTGTCGGCGAAGCGTCCGAAGACGCGCGCGTTGCGAGCAAAGGGGCCGACGATCTCGACCGCGGCTTGAAACGGAGCGCAGGTATTGTTCCGAACTATGTTGCGCTCGATGACCGGCGCCGCCTCGTCGATGGCGGCCAGTCCCGCGAACCGCGCCCCGCTTCCGTCCAGGACGTTGTCGATCACCCGGCTGTGGGCCCCATGGACCGTCACGCCCGACCCGTTCGCGGCGCGGTTGCGAATCGTGAATCCGCGCAGCAGTCCGCCCGGTCCGAGGTCGACGGCCGCGCCCGCGTCGCCCTCGATCGTGGTCGCCGCGGCGCCCGACCGACTGCGCAGACGGACGTCCCGCCCGCCGAACCGCACGCTGCCGCGGTAGGTGCCTGGGGCGACGAGCACGGTGTCGCATGGAGCAGCCGCGGCGACCGCGGTCTGGATCGAGTCGAAATCGTCCGGGACCGCGAGGGTGCGGAAGGGCCGCGGCGGATCCGGCACGTACTCGTCGGCGCCGATGTCGGGAAGCACCAGCCCGTCGCCGTTGGCGTCGAAGGCGCGCAGGTCGCCATCGACGTCGCCGTCGCCGTCGCGGGCGGCAGCGCCGCTGCCCGCGTCGACCGCCGGCGAGCCGCAGGCGAGGCGATAGTCGCCGGCGCCCGGGTCCACGAAGCGGGGATCGACGGAGAGATTGCCGTCGCGTCCGGTCGGATCGTCGATGTTGATGTAGTTGCTCACCAGCGGCGGCCCCGGCGGCACGTCGAGCAGGTTGCCGAAGATGAGGTTGTGGCGCAGGACGGTCCCAGCGACTGCCCCCAGGAAGCTGATCCCCTCGTTGCCGTGGGCGACGATGTTGTTCACCAGATTTGCCCGCGAGTCGCCGTTGATGAAGATGCCGCCGCCGCCGACCACTGTGTTGTTCATGACGTCGCCGGCCTCCGGCGAGAAGGCGAGGTTGATGCCCTCCGAGAAGCCATTGCCGGAGACGATCAAATTGCTGGCGATGCGGTTCGGCAGCGGCGTACGGAACGACACGTTGGCGACGAAAATGCGCCCGATGATGCGGTTCGCGGTGATGTCGAATCGGCCACCCTGCAGCTTCACGGCGGATATGTTGCCGGCGCGATCGTCGGCATCGATGCGGTTGCCGCTGACGCGCAGCGCCGAGTCCGTGGCGACGATGCCGTCGCACGGACACGCACGCGTGAACGCCGGATTAGCGGCGATGTCGTTGTCGCGTACCGTAACGTCGGCCTGGGTGGCGCGGATCGCCGGACTGTCGTTGTCGGCGAAACGGTTGCCGGTGATCGTCGCCGCCACGCCCGTCCCGCACACCACCGCCCCGAGCTCGCCTCCGGCGGCATTGGTGATCGTGAACCCCTCAATCGTGGTGCTGTCGGCGCACATCACGGCCGGGCCGACACCGCCGCCGTCGAGGGTGGTCTGTTGCGGCCCGAGACCGCGCAGTGAGACGGCCCGCCGGAGCTGGACCGCCTCGCGGTACGTCCCGGCAGCGACGCCGACCACCGCCGGACCGCGCGCCGAGTCGACCGCCGCCTGGATGGTGCGAAACGGATGGTGCGGCGAGCCGTCGGCGAAGCCCGCGTAGGCGGTGGCGACGAAGATGGTCGCGCCCGACGGGAAGGGCCCGAACGGCGACGGCGCATCGCTGGTCGGCGTGACCACCGGGGTCGGCCGCGGGCTCGGGGTCTGAGTCGGCGTGAAAGTCGGGAACCCCACCGACAGGCGCTCGAAGGCGCCGATGTCGACCGCGGCAACGCCATCGCCGTCGCCGTCGAGCGGACGCGGCACGCCGTCGAAGTCGGCGCCCGGGGCGCCGCCCGCCAGGCCCGCGTCGATCGCCGCGGACCCCGGACGCAGATGCAGATCCCCGGCGGCGGCATCGACCACGCGCGGATCCCCGTTCAGGTTTCCCGTCGCGGTAGCGGGGGTCCAGTCGTCGAAGTCGACGCCGTTGTCGAAGAACAGGTTGCGCTCGACCACCGGGTCGCCGAACAGGTACAGGTCGATCGACATCCCGACTTGGTTTGCGAGCAAGAGGTTGTTGCGCACCGTCGAGCGCGGACCGGGATACCTGCCGCCGAGGCCGATCCGGTTGCGCAGGAAGGTGTTGTTGGCGACCACCAGGACGTTGTTTGCGATCTCGACCGTCTGGCAGTCGTTGTCGATGAAGAGATTGTTGACGACGCGCGCGGGCTGCGGGCCTTCGCCGCCGACGCTGACCAACGCGAACTGAAAGCAGGTGTTGCCCCGGAAGACATTGCCCTCGACCAGAACGTCGCTGTCGTTGCAGGCGATGGCGTGGGCGACGCGCATGGGATCGTTCGGATCGCCCTCGATGATGTTGCCGCGCACGACGGGGCCGCGCCCGAAGCAGGCGATCGCAGCTTCGTAGGGTCGGTTGCGGTTGACGAGCGTGAACCCGCTCAGCTCGCCGCCGTTGATCAACAACACGGCGGCATGCTCGTCGGGACCGCGCAGAAAGGTTTCGACAGGTCCGGCCGCGCTGCGCACAGCGACCTGCTTGTCGCGCACGGCGATCGGACCCACGTACCGCCCGGGTCCAACCAGGACGACGTCACCGTCGACGGCCGCGTCGATCGCCGACTGGATCTCGGCGAAGTCTCCCGGCACGAGCAGCGTGCGCGCCACGGCGCGGCTGGGCGTCGCCAGTGCCAGGAGCGCGGCAGCGAGGGCGAGTGAGGTGAGTCGCATGCGTGGATCGTACGCCACGACGCGCTCGGATGGCCACCGACGCACACCGCACAACCGGGGCGGGGAGCTTGGTCGGTCCGCTCCCTCAGGCCCCAGACGGCGCGGCCGATTCAGACCTTCACGACGCGCAGCCCTGGAACGTCGTCGTAATCGGTATCCTGCGTCACCACCGGTATGCCGTGAGCGAGAGCGGTGGCGGCAATCCAGGAATCGTTGACTGGCATCCGACGCCCGGCGGCGCGCAACCGTGCGACGAGCCCTGCCCAGGCGTGAGCGACTGTGTCGTCGATCGGCAGCGGTTCCAGTTGTTCCGCCAGGCGAAGCGTCGTGAGCCGCAACGCACGGCGATCCACGTCGTCCGCCAAGAGGACACCGAGATGAAGCTCGCCGACGGTGACGACGGAGACGGCGACGTCGTCCGCGGGGGGCAGACCAAGCGGTCGGCGCTGTTCGCGCGCGATGAAGACCGACGTATCGGCCAGGATCGTCACCGGGACTCCACGTCGTCTGTCGTATCGGGCAGGGCGGATTGAAGGTCGTCGCCGAGCTGGGCGTCAGCCTGCGCCCGCGCCAGGGCGGGCCAGAACTCATCTGCACGCATGGAACGCGGCTTTCGGCCGAGCGGCGCGAGTTCGGCGACGGGCCTGCCGCTCACGGTTATGCGAAGTCGCTCTCCCGCTTCCACCCTGCGCAGGATCTCGCTGACCTGATTGCGCAGATCGCGCGCCGGCACGTCATCCATCTCACGCATGTAGCAGTTCTGCTACGATAGTGGCAATTCGTATCTCCACGCGGCAAGCCCGCCGCAGCGTGGAGGCGCCCTCAGGCCGCTTCGACTCGCGCCGCGACGTACTTGTGCCACGGGGTACCGGCGAAGGGATCGCGGTCCTCGCTGGCGGTGAGCTCATTGGGCGCGACGCCTGTCTGCCGGCGGCCGCCGCTCTCGGCCGGGGAGTCGAGGCCGAGGCCGTTGGGCAACGAGAGATGGCCGGGCTGCATCTGCTCGGAGACCTCGACCAGCACCTCGACGCTGGCGCGCTTGGTGGTCAGGCGCGCCCGGCCGCCGGTGGCGAGGCCGAGGCGGTCGGCGTCGGCCGGACTGACGCGCAGCGCGCCCTCGAGGTCCTGCTTGCGCCAGCTCGGGTCGCGAAAGATCGTGTTGGCGGTGAAAGCGCGCCGCTCGCCGGCCGACAGCACGAAGGGGAACTCGGCGGCGAGGGCGGCGGGCTGTTCGTGCGCCAGCTTACCGAGCTCGTCGAGCAGTTCGGGAATGGCGAGGTTGAGGCGGCCGCCGCGCACGCGCTGCCAACTGTCCTCGTACTCGTCGACCGCGAAGACGACGCCGGAGCGGCTCGACAGGATGGCGTCGAAGAGGCGCTCGCCGGGCTCGAAGCCGGCGCCGCCGAAGCCGGCGCGGCGTGCCGACTCGGCGTTCTGCATGCAGAAGAGGTGCGCCAGGCCCCACAGCGCCGCCGCCGAGGCGGCGCCGTTGGGCAGCGTCGGGCCGAGGACGCGATAGAGCGCCACCGGCAGCGCCTTCTGCAGGCGCGGATTGGCGGCGACGGCGGGGAAGAACGCCTCCGCCAGCGCGGCGCGGCCGCCGTCGCGAAGCGCTGCACGCAGCGGCGCCAGATCCTCCTCGCCGAGCGCGCCGAGCGCTTCGACCAGGCGGGCATGGATCTCCGGCTCGGGCAGCGGCCCGTCGGGCGCGGTGAACAGCGGATGGCGCAGGTGGAAGACATTCTTGGGGAAGTCGAAGTTGAAGAACGTCGCCTCGTACTTCTCGAACTGCGACGGCGCCGGTAGGACGTAGTCGGCGAGGCGCGCCGTCTCGGTCATCGCCACGTCGATCACCACCAGCGTGTCGAGCGCCTGCAGCGCGGCGCGCATACGCTGGCTGTCGGCCAACGAGTGCGCCGGGTTGCCGCTCTCGACGATCATGGCGCGGTAGCGCTTCGGGTGGTCGGTGAGAATCTCCTCGGCGATGACGTTGCACGGCACCAGGCCGGAGATGATGCGCGCGCCGGCCACCGGGCTGACTTTCGACGCGCCGGGCGCGCCCGGCGTCGTCTCGCGGCCGCCGCCGGCGAGTTTCACCAGGCTGGCGAAGGCGTACTGGGCGCCGGGCTTGCCAAAGTGGCCGGTCAGGCCCCAGACGAGCTTCTCGAGGTAGCTCGCCAGCGTCGAGTGGCGGTTCATCTGGATGCCGAGGTCCTCGGCCACCGCAACGCTCGACGCCGCCGCGATGCGGCGCGCGACGGCGCGCGCCTGCGCTTCGGGAATGCCGGCAATTGCGCAGTATTCGGCCACCGGCAGCGCGGCGAAGTGCGGCAGCACCTCCGCCAGCCCGACGGCGTGCGCGGCGAGCCAGTCGCGCGCCAGGAGATCCTCCTGCACCAGGATGGCGACCAGCGCGGCGAGCAGCCAGGCGTCGGTGCCGGGCTTCACCTGCAGGTGGATGTCGGCCAGCTCGGCGGTCTCGCTGCGGCGTGGGTCGACGACGATCAGCGTGCGGGCCGGATCCTTGGCGATCTCGCGCAGGGTGTGGCGGGCGCGCGGCAGGCCGTGCGAGTGCCAGGGGTTCTTGCCGATGAACAGCGCCACCTCACAGTGCTCGAAGTCGCCGCGCACACCGGCGCCGGTCATCTTGCCCTGCACCCACATCTCGCCGGTCTTCTCCTGCGCCAGCGCGTTGGAGCGCCAGCGCGCGCCGAGCGCCGCCAGCGTCGCGTTGGCGTAGCCGCCGCCGAGGTGATTCCCCTGCCCGCCGCCGCCGTAATAGAAAATCGCCTCGCCACCGTGCGCGTCGCGCACGGCGCCCAGACGCGCCGCCACCTCGCGGATGGCGGTGTCCCAGTCGATGACCTCGAAGCTGCCGTCGTCGCGACGGCGCAGCGGCTGCGTCAGGCGGTCGGGGCCGTTCTGGTAGTGGTCGAGCCGCAGCGCCTTATTGCAGGTGTAGCCCTGCGAGGCCGGATGCGCCCGGTCGCCGCGAATGCGCGCCAGGTGGCGGTTGCCGGCGCCGCCGAGCTGCACCTCGACGCCGCAGTTGCACTCGCAGAGAATGCACGCCGTCTGCTGCCACTCACCGTCGCGCTGCTGCTCGCTCATGGTCGGCCTCCGTATCGGGCTCTGAGGTGGGTTCGTTTGCGCAACGGACTGGTACCAGGGTGCGTTCGTTAGCGCAACGGGCTATAAGGCGGCCATGAAGCGCACCTCGTTCGCCGGTTGGCCCTGTTCGATCGCCCGCACCGTCGACCTGATCGGCGATTGGTGGACGCCGCTCGTCTTGCGCGAGGCATTCTTCGGCGTGACGCGCTTCGAGGACCTGCAGCGCCACCTCGGCATCGGCCGCAACGTCCTGACGACGCGCCTGCAGCGCCTGGTCGGCGAGGCGCTGCTCGAGAAACACCAGTACCAGGAGCGCCCGGCGCGCTTCGACTACCGCCTGACCGAGAAGGGCCGCGACTTCTTCCCGGTGCTGGCGGCCATGAGCCGCTGGGGCGACCGCTGGCTCGACGGCGCGCGCGGTGCCCCGACCGCCTTCCGCCACACGACCTGCGGCAAAGCGACGCACGCCGCGGTGACCTGCGCCGAGTGCGGCGAGCCGCTGACCCTGGAGACCGTGCGCGCCGAACTCGGCCCGGGCTTCCCCGCCACCCTGCGCCAACACCCGTCGGTGCAGGCGCGCTTCGGGTCGCCCCGCGTGCTTGCGTAAAGACGACGGCCTGAGGTAACGGTGTTACCTCACCATGGTAACACCGTTAGCCTCGCGGGCACGCAAGCCGCTCACCACCGCCGCCGTCGTCACCGCGGCGCGCAAGCTCATCGAGGCGCGCGGCATGGCGGCGTGCTCGATGCGCGCCCTGGTCGGCGCCCTGGGTGTGCAGGCACCGGCGCTCTATCGGCGCATCCGCAACAAGGACGAGTTGCTCGCCCTGGTGCTCGACGATGTCATCAGTGGCATGAACTGGGGCGACACGACGTTCCCCGCCGACGGCGCCTGGCAGGAGCAGTTGGCCGAGATCATGCGCCGCCTGCGCGCGCTGTTCGCGCGCCGCCCGGCGCTGGCGGCGCTGTTCGCGCACGCGACGCCGCACGGTCCGCACGCGCTGCGCTTCATCGAGGCCGCCACCGCGCCGCTGCGCCGCGCCGGATTTTCCGACGCCAGCGCCACCTTCGCCATCACCGCGCTGACGACGTACACC
The DNA here is from genome assembly GCA_031401035.1 of bacterium. Taxonomy (GTDB): domain Bacteria; phylum Desulfobacterota; class Binatia; order HRBIN30; family CADEER01; genus JANNRA01. The sequence goes on from JANNRA010000009.1 coordinate 57,891, forward strand.
ATCGGCCTCACCTTCCTCAGCGCCAGCCGCTCGCGCGGCCCCTCGCACCGCCAGATGCAGGCCACCCTGCGCCGCGCCCGCGACGCCGCCGGCAACGGTCAGTTCGGCCCCGACACGCTGGCCGCCTACACTGTCCTCGAAGGCACGCACGCGGCCAGCGCCGAGGCGCTCTTCGAGTTCGGCCTGCGGCATATGCTCGCCGGCCTCGCCGCCGACCTGCCACTCAAAAACCCTGCACACGAAGCAACGGAGAAACGGAGGGGGGCCTGATGATCCGGACCAGCAGCGCCTCTCCGTGCCTCCGTTGCTCCGTGTGAAACCTTCGTCAGAAAGGACTCTCACCAATGCACACCTCCGTCTGTGACCTGCTCGGCATCGAGCTCCCCATCTTCGCCTTCAGCCATTGCCGCGACGTCGTCGTCGCAGTCAGCAAGGCGGGCGGCTTCGGCGTCCTCGGCGCCGTCGGCTTCTCGCCGCAGCAGCTCGAGGTCGAGTTGCAGTGGATCGACGAGCACATCGGCGACAAGCCGTACGGCGTCGATATCGTCATTCCCGGCAAGTACGAGGGGATGGGCGAGGTCGACCCGAAGAAGCTCGAGGAGATGCTGATGGCGTCGATCCCCGCCGAGCACCGCAAGTTCGCCGATAAGATCCTCGCCGACCACGGCGTGCCGAAGCTACCCGAGGGCGAGGCGCCGGTGAGCCAATTGCTCGGCTGGACCGCAGCGACGGCGACGCCGCAGGTCGAGGTGGCGCTGACGCACCCGAAGGTGAAGCTGATCGCCAACGCGCTCGGCACGCCGCCGGACGAGATCATCGCCGACATCCACGCCAAGGGCCGTCTGGTCGCGGCGCTGTGCGGCGCGCCGAAGCAGGCGCGCGCGCACAAGGCGGCCGGCATCGACATCATCATCGCGCAGGGCACCGAGGGCGGCGGCCACACCGGCGACGTCGGCAGCATGGTGCTGTGGCCGGAGGTGATCGAAGCCGTCGCGCCGACCCCGGTGCTGGCCGCCGGCGGCGTCGGCTCGGGCAAGCAGATCGCCGCGGCGCTGGCGATGGGCGCGCAGGGGGTGTGGACCGGCACCCTGTGGCTGACCGTGCAGGAGGCCGACGTGCCGCCGGCGCAGATGGAGTCCTACCTCAAGGCCGGCACGCGCGACACGGTGCGGTCGCGCAGTTGGACCGGCAAGCCGTGCCGCATGCTGAAGAACGACTGGACCGACGCCTGGGAGGGCCCCGACTCGCCCGGCACGCTCGGCATGCCGCTGCAGTTCATGGTCACCGCCGAGGCGGTGAGCCGCGGCCACCGCTACGCCGACAAGGCCAAGGACGTGATGTTCAACCCCGCCGGCCAGGTCATCGGCCACATCAACCAGTCGCGCAGCGTGCGCGACGTGATGCAGGAACTGGTCACCGGCTACGTCGAAGCGGTCGAGCGCCTGCAGGCACTGACCCCGGGGGCGTAACGGACGAGGCGAGGGCGGCCCGCGCGTTGCCCTCGCTTCCGTCCCCCGCCCCGCCGTCGTGTCAGAGGCTCGCGCCGGCGGGGGCCGCGGCCGCGGCCCCCGGTGGGGTCGGAAAGGGCTCCAGCGGCATCGCCTGGTCGTGGTCCAGGTACTCGTCGCAGACGCGGAAGAAGTCGGCCTCGCTGGCGACGCGGCGGATCTCGTGCAGGAACCGCCCCGTCGGCTCCACGCCGAGGCCGAGATGGTTCATGTAGCGCTTCATCTTCTGCACCTGCGCCGGCGCGCGTCCGGCCGGCGGCATGGTGAGGCGGTACAGCTCGCGCACGTAGCCGAGCACGTCGCGGCCGCGCGGTACGAACAGCGCCTCGCCGCGCTGGTGCTGGCGGATCTGCGTGAAGAGCCACGGATTGCGGATCGCGCCGCGACCGATCATCAGCCCGCGCGCGCCGGTCATCGCCAGCACCGCGGCGGCGTTGGCGGCGGAGTGCACGTTGCCGTTGGCGAGCACGGGACACGGCACCGCCGCGGCGGCGCGCGCGATGTAGTCGTAGTGGACGGGGCTGCGATACATCTCCGTCACCGTGCGCCCATGCACGGTGAGCAGATCGAGCCCGTGCCGGGCGAAGATGGCGAGGAGGTCGTCGAAGCCCGCGGCCGAGTCGAAGCCGAGGCGCGTCTTGACGGTGAACTTGACCTGCACCGCCTGGCGCAACGCGCCGAGGATGGCGTCGACGCGTTGCGGCTCGCGCAGCAGGCCGCCGCCGGCGCACTTGCGATAGACCACCGGCGCCGGGCAACCGAGGTTGAGGTCGATGGCGGCGACCGGCAGCTGCTGCAGCTGCCGCACCGTGCGCAGCAGCGACGGGATGTCGTTGCCGATCATCTGCGCGACGACCGGCCGGCCGGTGGGATTCTTCTCAATCGCCTCGACGATCCACGGCTCGAGATTCGACGTCGGGTGAACGCGGAAATACTCGGTGTAGTTGACGTCGGCGCCGCCATACGCCGCCATCAGCCGCCAGAACGGCAGATCGGTCACGTCCTGCATCGGCGCCAGCGCCAGCAGCGGCGCCGGGCCGCGCAGCAGGTCGTCGAACTGCTGGTGATGATCCATCGCGGACGACTCTAACCACGGCGGCCGGCGCATGAACACGCCCCCGTCCTGCTTGCCCGCCACTGGCGGCGGGGTCTGCTGGCGCGCTGCAGCCGATGCGAGTAGCCAGGGGCGTGGACGATTCCCCGACCGGCGGCGAGTTCCTGCGCCGGCGCCTGCATCAGCAGCGCCTGCGCCTGGCGGCGCTGCACGCCCTGACGGGCGTGACCGACAATCGCGACGAGCGTCTGCGGCTGTCCTTCAACGACGCCAGCGGCGTGCTCGCCCGCGCGGTCCCGTGGCTGGACGAGCCGACCGAGGCGGTGCCGGCGCGCGGTCCGACGCCGGCGATCGACACCGTGCCGCGGCTCGCCATCGTCATGCTGGTGGTCGGCTCGCGCGGCGACGTGCAGCCGTTCATCCCGATCGGGCTCGCCCTGGCGCGACGGCATCGCGTCCGCCTGGCGACGCACGCCGAGTTCCGGCCGCTGGTAGAGCAGGCCGGCCTCGAGTTCTTTCCCCTGGCGGGCGATCCGCGCGAGCTGATCGACTACATGATCCGCACCGGCGGACGCATCGTGCCGATCCGCATCGACCAACTGCTGGAGGACGTGCCGCGCAAGCGGCAGGTCGTCGGAGAGATCGCGGAGTCGACATGGCGGGCCTGCACCGAACCCGACCCGGAGCATCCCGAGGCGGCGCCGTTCACCGCCGACCTCATCGTCGCCAACCCGCCGAGCTACGGGCACATCCACTGCGCCGAGGCGCTGAACATCCCGCTGCACCTGGTCTTCACGATGCCGTGGACGCCGACGCGCATGTTTCCGCACCCGATGACGCAACTCGACCCCGGCGGCGAGCACCCGCTGCGCAACTACCTGTCCTACTCGGTGGCCAACACGCTCATGTGGGCCGGGGTCGCCGATCTCATGAACACGTTCCGTACCGAGACGCTCGGGCTGGCGCCGCTCGACCTGGCGTATGGCACCTCCCTGCTCGATGACGCCGAGGTCCCGCTGGCGTACCTCTTCCCCGCCGGCCTGGTGCCGCGCCCCGCCGATTGGGGCCCCTACGTCGACCTGACCAACTTCGTCTTCTCGGATGCGGACGCCGCCTACGAACCGCCGGACGACCTGCGCGCGTTCCTCGCGGCCGGCGAGCCGCCGGCGTACGTCGGCTTCGGTTCGTGCGTGGTGGAGGATCCCGAGGCGCTGAGCGCGACGATCTTCGCGGCGCTGGCGCAGGCCGGCCTCCGCGGTGTCGTGTCGCGCGGCTGGGCGAAGCTCGGCGGCGCGGCGCCGGCCAACGTCTGCCTCATCGACGACGTGCCGCATGACTGGTTGTTCGCGCGCTGCCGAGTCGTCTGCCACCACGGCGGCGCCGGCACGACGGCGGCGGGACTGCGCGCCGGCCTGCCCACCGTGGTGGTGCCGTTCTTCGGGGATCAGTTCTTCTGGGGCCAGGTGATCGCAGACGCCGGCGCCGGCCGCGCCATCGCGGCGGCCGAGCTGACCGCCGACGGGTTGGCCGAAGCCTTCGCGCTCTGCGTCACGCCCGAGGCCCGGGCGCGCGCGCAGGCGTTGGCGGAGACCGTCCGCCGCGACGACGGCGTGGCCATGGTGGTCGACGCCGTGCACGCCCGACTGCCCTTGCATGCCATGCGGTGCACGCACGATGACACGCATCTGGCGACGCTCTGGTGCCAGCCCTGCGCGCAGCGACTGTGCGCGGTCTGCGCCGGCGAACATGCCGGCCACGTCACGCATGCGTATGGCTGGGTCGACTGGAGCATCCGGCCGCCGCAGAGCCTGATCGGCAAGATGCTCGACCTCGTCAGCGACGCCGCCACCGCGCTCGGCGTCGGCGCCGCGGAGTTGCAGCCGCGCAACGCCCCGCCAAGCGACGGCGTCGTGCTGGACGGCATCGACCGGGACGATGTCGCCGGGGCGCCGGTGCACCGCCGCGGCCGGGCTCGGCCGCACTGACGGCGCGCCCCGGGCGCTGCGGGAACATGGCCTCAGCGATCGCCGCGGCGCGGGCTGCCGCGGCCCTGGACGGGGCCGCCCTGCGCGTAGCCCTGGCCCTTGGCACCGCCGCCGCCCGCGTGGCCGCCGCCGGCGCCGCCGGCGACTACCTCGAGGGCGCCGGCCTCGACCAGCTTCAGCAGCGGCGCGTGCTCGGCGGCGCGCGGGGACACCTGCCCGCTCGCCTTCGGCCCCAGATGCACGGTCTTGCCCCCGGGCAGAGGCACGCTGAGCGGCTTCGTCGTCTTGTTGGTGATGGTCGGCATGTGGGCACGACGATAAAGCGTTTCGTCGCGCCGAGCCAGCGCCGGCCCGGCGGCCGGGGCGGCCGGCGTGCGGCGGTCGCTTGTCGCGACGCTCGCCGCTGCTAGCGTGCGGGGATGGCATCGATCCTCCCTCCCGTTGCGGCGATCCTGCGCGCCGCCGGCGCGACGCTGTCGATGGTACTGCTCTCCGGCTGCTCGCTGTTCGGCATCCGCGGCGGCTACGAGCAGCCGCCCTACGAGGTGATCGGCCACGTCGGCGATGCGGTCGAGGTGCGCCGCTATGCAGCGCGCTTGGCGGCCGAGACCACCGTCGCGGCGCCCGACGCCGAGGCCGGCCAGGACGCCGCGTTTCGCATCCTCGCGGCCTACATCTTCGGCGCCAACCGCACCAAGACAGGGATCTCGATGACGGCGCCGGTGGCGGTCGAGGCGCCGGCGGAGCGGATCGCCATGACCGCCCCGGTGCAGAGCGCGCCGGCCGCGGACGGCACCTACGTCATGCGCTTCTTCCTGCCCGCCAGTCTGACCCTGGCGACCGCGCCGCAACCCACCGATGCCCGCGTGCGGCTGGTCGAGGTGCCGGTCGAGACCATCGCCGCGCTGCGCTTCACCGGCGCGCGCGACGAGGCCGTCGTCGCAGCGCAGCGCGCGGCGTTGTCGCGCGCCCTGCAGGGCTCGCCGTGGCGTCCCACCGGGGTGCCGGCCAGCTACTTCTACGACCCACCCTGGACCCTCCCCTTCCTGCGCCGCAACGAGGTCACGGTCGCGGTCGCGCCGCCCTGACCCGCGCCTGTTGGCGGCGATCACCGGCGGGGATTGCTGCGGCGCTTCAGCTATTCTCGATCGCCCTGGTATGGGTGTGACGTGCCCGACAGGTTCACTGGCGATGCAATCCGACGACGCAGACGACGCTGACGACAACTCCACGGCCCTCCCCGCACCGCGCTCGCGGGCGGCCGAGAAGCGCGACCGCGCCGCCGACGAAGAGGCACTGGAGAAGCTCGTGCAGGGGCTGCGCTCACTCAATCCGCTGCAGCTGCAGGCGGTGGAGGTTCCCGACCTGGTGCGCGCCGCGGTGGAGAATGCGACGCAGATCAAGAGCTTCTCCGCCCTCAAGCGCCACCTGCGCCACACCCGCGCCCTATTGCGCGGAGTGCAGTGGCAGCCGTTGCTGCGTCGCGTCGATCTGGTCCGCGCTGGACTTCCAACCAACGCCGAGGACGAAGCCAGCCCGGCGGTCACATGGGCGCATCGGCTGGTGATCCACGGCGATCCCGCCCTGGCGCTCTTTCTCGACGCCTTCCCCGACGCGGATCGGCGCCGCCTCCGCCAGTTCGTGCGCAACGTGCAGCGGGCCGCCGAGGGCCGACGCGCCAAGGCGCGCCGGCTGCTCGAGACCGCCCTGCGCAACGTCATGCAGCAGGCCGAGAACGAGGGCCGCCCCAGGCGCGCCCCCGGCCCGACGCCGGGGTGGCCGCAGGTGCAGTGAGCAAGGCGGCGTCAACGCCGCCAAATCCGCGCGGCACAATCCGCGCGGCGCAATCAGCGCAACCTGATCTTGCCGCGGCGGACGACGACGTGCAGGTAGAGGTTCTCGACCTTCTCGCGCGCCCAGGGAGTGCGGCGCAGGAACTTGAGGCTGGAGGCGACGCTGGGATCGGCGGTGAAGCAGCGAATCTTGATCTGGCGGCCGAGTTGTTCGAAGCCCAGGGCGGCGACCAGGCCGGTCACCATCGCTTCGAGGGTGATGCCGTGCAAGGGGTCGTTGGAAGCGGCGCCGGTCATGGATTCAGCTGAGCCTTGCCGGTGGATGGACGCAAGCCCGCCGTCGTGCGACAGGCGAGGGTTGTAGGCGAATGGATTCGACGCAGGCAGCCCAGGACACGGTGGTGGAACACTTCGACGTGATCATCGTCGGCGCCGGCCTCTCGGGCGTCGGCGCCGCGGTGCACCTGCACGAGAAGTGCCCGGGCAAGCGCTACCTCATCCTCGAAGGCCGCCCGGCGATGGGCGGCACCTGGGATCTCTTCCGCTATCCCGGCATCCGCTCCGACAGCGACATGCACACGCTGGGATACCGCTTCAAACCCTGGCGCGAGGCGAAGGCGATCGCCGACGGGCCGGCGATCCTGCGCTATGTGCATGAAGCGGCCGCCGAGCACGACGTCGATCGGCACATCCGCTACCAGCACCTGGTCAAGTCCGCCGCCTGGTCGAGCGCCGACGCCGCCTGGACCGTCGAGGCGCTGCGCCAGGACAGCGGCGAAACCGTGCGCTTCACCTGCAACCTGCTGTCGATGTGCGCCGGCTACTACAGCTACCGGCAGGGCTACACGCCCGAGTTCGAGGGCCTCGAGCGCTTCACGGGCACCATCATCCACCCGCAGCAGTGGCCCGAGGACCTGGACTACAAGGGCAAACAGGTGGTCGTCATCGGCTCCGGCGCGACGGCGATGACCCTCATCCCGGCCATGGCCAGGGACGTCGCGCACATCGTCATGCTGCAGCGCTCGCCGACCTACGTCGTGTCGCGCCCCGCCAGGGACGCCCTCGCCAACGCCCTGCGCCGCCTGCTGCCCGACCGTTGGGCCTATGCGCTGACGCGCTGGAAGAACGTCGCCATGCAGCAGCTCGTCTATCGCCGCACGCGTACGCATCCCGAACAGGTCAAGGCGAAGCTGCTCGACATGGTGCGCCAGGAGCTCGGACCGGATTACGACGTCGCGACCCACTTCACACCCAGCTACAACCCCTGGGACCAACGCCTGTGCCTGGTGCCCGACGGCGACCTGTTCGGCGCCATCCGCTCCGGCAAGGCCTCGGTCGTCACCGACCGCATCGTGCGCTTCACCGCGACGGGCATCCTGCTCGCGTCCGGCCGGGAACTCGCCGCCGACATCATCATCACGGCGACCGGTCTCAACCTCGTCGTGCTGGGCGAGATGCAGTTCAGCGTCGACGGCGCGCCGGTCGATTTCGCCCAGACCTGGACCTACAAGGGCATGATGTATTCCGGCGTGCCGAATCTGATCTGCACCTTCGGCTACATCAACGCCTCGTGGACGCTGCGGGCGGACCTGACCTCCGAGTACACCTGCCGGCTCCTGCAGCACATGGACCAGACCGGCGCGCGCCAGGTGACGCCGCGCCTGCGCGCCGCGGACACCGACATGGCCGCGCGTCCGTGGATCGACCAGTTCACCTCCGGCTACATGCAGCGGATGATGCACCGCTTTCCGAAGCAGGGCGATCGCGAACCGTGGATCAATCCGCAGCACTACGCGCGCGACAAGAAGATGATTCGCACCGGCGCGATCGAGGACGGCGCCCTCGTCTTCAGCCGGCCGGGGCCGACAACCTGACGGCCCCGGCGCCCGCGCCGCCGGCTCACTTGCTCTGGTAGGTGAGGTCTTCGATCGTCGCCAGGCTGCTCGGCGCCAGGCGCGCCAGCGCCGCCGCGTCGCCGCGCAGGGTGGCGTCGAAGAAATTGAGCGAGAGGTAGTTGGGAGATCGTGCGCGTGGCGCCACGGCAGGTGGCGCGGCTCGCAGGCCTCCTCGAAACCGCCCAGGAAGGCGAGCAGGGCGCGCGGGACCTCGCAGAAGTCCGAGAAGGTGAAGTGGCCGGCGTTGGTCAGATCGCCGTAGCCGACGACGGCGGCACCGGCCGGCAGGTTGGCGAACGGCCGCTGCTGGTTGTTGGCCGGCGGCGTGACGCCGTCGATCGAGCCGCCGACGATCAGGGTCGGGATGGTGATCGTCGAGAAGAAGGCGTCGGGGAAGGCGTTCGCGGCCGGCGCCTGCGGAAAGATCGCCTTGACGCGCGTGTCGGTGAAGGTCCCGAAGCCGAACGCCCCGCCGGCCAGCGCGAAGGTGGTGTAGCCGCCGAACGAGTGGCCCGAGACGCCGATGGCGTCGGCGTCGATGGCGCCGAAGTAGGGACTGCCGGAATCGGTGTTGAAAGCCAGGAAGGTATCGATCAGGAAGCGCATGTCGAGCGGACGGTTCACCGACGGCTGCGGATCGACGATGCCGGCGGCGCTGTCGACGAAGGTGTTGCCGTGGTGATCGGGCGCGACGACGATGTAGCCGTGGCTGGCGAGGTGGGCGGCGAAGAAGAACGACTGGATGCGCGGGCCGTTGTTGCCGTGCGAGAAGAGCACCAGCGGATGCGGCGCGCCGCCGGCCAGTGCGACGTCGCGATAGGCGGGGGTCTCGAGCACCGGGATGCCGAGCACGGCGGCGATGTCGCGCGGCACGCCGGCGACGGCGGCTGCGGTCGACGGGTAGTAGACTTCGACGGTGAGCGGACGCGGGCCGGCACCGGGGACGTTGAGCCGCGCCGGGTCGCTCAAGGCGCGCGTCGTGATGCCGATCGGGTTCGGCCCGAACTCCGCCGTCGGCCCGAGGTCGTTGGGCGGGTAGACGCGCAGCGCGAAGTGGCGGGCGCGGGTGACGGCGACGTCGGCGAGGCTGGCGACGCGGTCGGCGAGGCTGCCGGCGGTGCCGCTGACCAGACCCAGGGCGTCGAATTCGGCGCCGCAGCGCTTGACGATCTTGTCGACCGCCTTGCCGCGCGCCTTGGCGACGCGCGCGTCGCGGCCGCTGCGATCGCAAGCCCGGCCCTCGAAGGCGGTGACGAAGCACTTCTTGCCGAACGCCGTGACCGTCTTCTTGCCCAGCACGCGCAGCGTCGCAGCCACCGACTTCTGGCACTTGGCCGCCGCGCTCGAGAGGCTGGCGAGGTCGTCGGCGAATGCCAGATCGAGGCCATCCTCGCCCCAGTCCGCGCACGCCTCGGGAATCTTCGCGTCGATGTCGGCGAGGAAGAGGTAGCCGAGCGGCACCGCGTTGGCCTCGCCGCAATGCTTGGCGATGGCGGCGGCCGGCGCTTCGAGGATGGTGTCGAGGGGCCCAGCGGCGACGCGCAGCGCCGTCTCACAGGCCGCGTCGGCGGCGTTGCGGCACTTCTCGACGCTGCCGGTGCAGTATTGCAGGCACTTGAGCCCGGCCTTGCCGGAGTTGGCCAGGCACTTGCCGTCCGCGGACAGCGCCGAGGCGGCCGACGCCTACAGCGCAGCGACGACGAGCGCGAGCGCGAGAGTGAAGCGACGCATGGTGATCCCCCCGATGTGACCGAACCTACCCGTTCGGTGCGGTTCAACCAGGCAAGCACGCCGGCACGGTGAAGGCCAGCACCGCCCAGACCGCAAACATTGAGAGCTGTGGCGGATTGCGCTATCTGCAACGGGCTCTGCTGTTGCCAAACGTGGGAGGCGAATTGCGCATGATGTCGACAACCGTATTGGGATTCGGGCGCGCCTCGCTCGTCGCCGGCGCCCTCGCCTGCCTGGCCGGCTGCGCCATCGACGTCGACCTGACCTCCAGTCCCCCCACCGCCAGCGTCGGCGACCCGGTGACCTTCGACATCTCGGTCACCAATCGCACCACCTGTCCGGTCGGCGGGGTCGTGGCGCTGCTCATCCCGTTCATCCCCAAGGACCTGTTCATCAGCCATATCCAGGACGAAGAGGTGCGCGAGGCGCTGAGCACCTTCGTCGATGCGTTCTGCAGCGGCATGGACGTCCAGCCTCCGGACGGCTCCGGGGACTGCCGCCTCGAGGACGGCGATCTCATCTGCGACCTCATCCCGCCGACGAGCCTCTCGGCCGGACTGCCGCAGACGGCCGTGGCGATGACCGACGACGGCGAGCACATCACCTGCGGCAGCGACGGCACCAAGTTCACCTGCCGCGTGCCGCGCCTGCTCGTCGAGCAGGCGATGGCCCAGCAGGCGACCAGCGAGGCCTCGCTCGGCGCGCTGCAGTGCGCGACCAACGGCGATTTCGCCACCTGCGGCGCGCTGCTGCTTGACCCCGCCGAGACCAAGAGCGCGCAGGTCGAGCTCACGGTCCCGCGCGCCGGTACCCTGCGCAACTGGGTCGTCTCGTTCGCCACCGTCCGCGGCGGCGTCTGCACCGGCGGCCTGCTGAAGCGCCGGCCGTGCGAGGACAACGCCGGCTGCAGCCCCACGGCGGGCACCTGCGGCAGCGGCATCTGCGTCGGCGGGAGCAAAGACGGCTTCGGCTGCAATACGACCAGCGACTGCCCCGGAATGGGGGCGACATGCACCGACTGCGAACTGCCGGACGACGGGCAGTTGCTCTCCGGCGTGGCATGTACAACCACCGCCGCGCCGGTATCTAAGGCGCCGGCGGCCTCCGCCTGGGGCCTGGCGGCCGTAATCGCCGCGCTCGCTCTGGCCGGCACGACGATGCTGCGCCGCCGGCACCGCGCCGGAGACATCGGCGGGTACGCGACCTGATCGTCGAGAGCCGGCCATCCGTCGGCGACCGACGCTCTCGGGACGGTCGATAGACAAATGACAACGGATGCCATCCCCGCTCCCGCTCCGCCCGCCAGCGAGGACGCCTTTGCGCTCTCGCTGGTGCGCGACGATCTGCTGTTCCGCATCCAGCGTCGGCTGGGCCTGATTCCCGCCGGCGGCCTCGGCATCGGCCGCCGGCTGCTCTTCTGGTCGCTGCTGGGGTGGCTACCGATCGCGCTCTGGGCGGCGGTCAACGGCCGGGCGCTCTCGGCGGCGGCGGGCGAGCCGCTGCTCGCCCACTTCGGCGTGCAAGTGCGTTTTCTCATCGCCGTGCCGCTGTTCATCCGCGCCGAGGGCGTCGCCCACTCGCTCACGACGCGCCTGGTGCCGCACTTCGTGCGCGCCGGCGTCGTGCCCGAGTCCGAAGTGCCGCGTCTGCGCGCAGCGCTGACCTGGATCACCGGCCTGCGCGATTCGTCCCTCCCCTGGATCGGGATCTTCGCCCTCGTCGTCTCGGTCGCCACCTTCTCCGCCACGCTGCAGCCGCCGCATGAGGTCGCCTGGGCGACAGAAGCCGTTCAGGATGGCGGCGGCGCCGACCTCGGCTTCGGCGCCTGGTGGTTCCTGCTCGTCGGGCGGCCGATCTACCTGACCCTGCTGCTGAGCTGGCTGTGGCGCGCGGTGCTCCTGGCGCTGCTCTTCCGCGCCATCGCCGGGCTGCGCTTGGCGATCGTGCCGACCCACCCGGACGGGGTCGGCGGGCTGGGGTTCCTGGAGCGCCTGCCGACCGCCTTCGCGCCGGTCGTCCTGGCGATCTCGGCCGTGGCGGCGTCCGGCTGGGCGCACGGCGTCGTCTACCACGATGTCGCGATCGAATCCCTGCGCTTGCAGATGGGCGCCCTCGTCGTCGTCGTACTGCTGATCTTCCTGGCGCCGATGCTGATGTTCTCCGGCGTCCTGCGCGCCGCCAAACGACAGGCGCTGCTCGACTACGGCGTCCTCGTCGGTCGACACGGCCGCCTGGTGCACCAACGGTGGATCGAAGGCCGGACGGTGACCGACGACGCCGTGCTCAGCGCCCCAGAGCTCGGACCGGTCGCCGACACCAACGCCCTCTACGCGGCGATCAGCGCCATGCGTACGGTGCCGATGGGCAAGGCCTCGGTCGCGCCGCTGATCCTCGCCGTGCTGCTGCCCATGCTGGCCGTGCTCGCCGTCGAGGTGCCGGTGAAAGAGATCCTGCGTACGCTCGTGACCGCCCTGCTCTGAGGCCGCAGCCCATCTTTGGGCGGGCGCCCGGAATGGCGCGTGCGCCGGGGATGCGGCGAGATCCACCCCGCTACGGGGCGTCCTCTTCGACCAGTCGCACCGGCGTCGCCAGCTCCGGGTACTTGCCGGTCACGCCGCCGTAGAACTCGCGCAGCAGCGCCATGTCGGCAGTGGCGACGCCGCTCGCGGCAATCGTCGGTCCGATCCCACCCACCTTGCGGCGGTAGTCGAGAAAGGAGCAGACGATCGGCACGTTCGCGGTATGCGCGATGTGCAAGAACCCCGACTTCCAGTGCGTCGCGCGACTGCGCGTGCCGGACGGCGGCACCACCAGGAAGAGCCGGTCGGCGGCGGCGAAGCGCTGCGCGACCTGCTCGACGAGGTTGGCGCGCACGCCTCGCTCGACCGGTAGCCCGCCGAGCCAACGCATCAGCCAGCCGAAGGGGAAGCGGAAGATCTCACGCTTGCCGAGCCACGACGGCCGCACGCCGAGGACATAGGAAACCGCCAGCATATGCGGCAGATCCCAGTTCGAGGTGTGCGGTGCGGCGATCACCACGGCCTTGTCGACCGGCGGCAGCGCCCCCTCGACGCGCCAGCCGAACAGCCGCAGGTAGAGCCGACCGAGCATCGGCGTGACGCCGCGCAGGCGCACGGCTTCTGCGAGCGACCCGGCCTTGAGGGTGGCCCCAGTCGCCGCGTCGTGATCGGTCACACCGGTTTCCCTGGCATCGTCGTGACGCATCATACTCGCCTCAGTCGCTACACCACCGCAGGCGCGCGGCGCCATCCGCCCCGGGGCCGGTGCGCGCGACCGCGATCACTCCGCCTGCAGTGCCGCCCGAGCGGCCTCGAGGTCCTTCTTCTTTGTGGCATCGACCTTTGGATACTCGAGGGCGAGGTCGGCGAGGGCGTCGATCACCGCGCCGGCGACGACGACGCGGGTGAACCACTTGTGATCGGCCGGCACGACGAACCACGGCGCCTGCGGCGTCGCGGTGTGGCGGATCATGTCCTCGTAGGCCTGCATGTACTGCTTCCAGTGCTGCCGCTCCTGCGCGTCGGCGAGCGAGAACTTCCAGTTCTTCTGCGGCTGCTCGAGGCGCTCGAGGAAGCGCCGCCGCTGCTCGGCTTTCGAAACGTGCAGGAAGAACTTGCGGATCACCGTGCCGTTGCGGGTCAGGTAGCGCTCGAAGTGGTTGATGTCCTCGAAGCGCTCCTGCCAGATCTTCTTGGTCACCAACGACGCCGGCAATTTCTGCCGGCCGAGGATCTCCGGGTGCACCCGCACCACCAACACCTCCTCGTAGTGCGAGCGATTGAAGATGCCGATGCGGCCGCGCTCGGGCAGGCAGCGCATGCTGCGCCAGAGAAAATCGTGGTCGATCTCCACCGGCGACGGCGCCTTGAACGAGAAGACCTCGCAGCCCTGCGGGTTGATGCCCGACATGACGTGCTTGATCGTGCCGTCCTTGCCGGCCGCGTCCATGGCCTGGAAGACGAGCAACAGCGACCAACGATCCTGCGCATAGAGCCTGTCCTGCAGCTCGGCGAGGAGCTCGACCCCCTCGCGCAGCAGCGCCTCGGCGCGCGCCTTGGAGTCGATGCCGTGCGTGTCGCCGGGCTTGATCCGGCTCAGCGCGAAACCGCGCCCCTGGTTGATGCGATAGCGTTTGACGAACTCGCGGATCCGTTCACGCTGCTTGGGTTTCATGGCCACCTCGGCGCGTCAGGCGCGGCGACGTCCGATCGTCAGCCGGTAGACGCCGAGGCCGCCGAGAGCACCGAGCGCCGCGACCAGCCCAACGATCGAGAGCAGCGGCGCCGCCACCGGTGCGGCGCAATCGATCGCCTGGCATGACGTCTGGTCGCCGATGAAGTCGCCGTTCTGCTGCTCGCACGAAAACACATCGACTTCCGTGCAGGTGCCGTTGGCCAGGCAGCAGGCGCCCACCGACACCGTGGCGAAGGCGGCCGGCGGCAGCCCGACCAGCACCGCGGCCAGCACGGCCGCACGCATCCATCCCGAACTGGTTCTATGCATCCTATGCCTCCCGTTCGCTCGATGGGGTCTCTACCTGCTCCGCGGCCGCCATGCACGCCCTGCGTTCGGCTGCGGGCAGTAGCCGGGACCGCGGTCCCAGCCACTGCCTTCACGCTGCGCTCCAACCTCACGCGGCGCGCGCGATCACCACCTTCGGGCTCGGGTCGAGCAGCGCCTCCGGCGCGTCGTCCCAACTCGCCACACGCGAAGTGACCAGCTCGGGCCTGAAGCGCCCGGAGGCGAGGAACGCCAGCAGGTCCGGCAACACGGCGCGGCTGTGGACGCGGCCGGTGACGAAGCTGATGCCGGCGCCGTACATGGCGCGCAGGGGGATCGGCGTGCGCTCGGTGTAGTAGATGCCGACGCTGGTGCAGGTACCGCCCGGCTCGGTGGCGAGCAGCGCTCGTTCGAGGCCGGCCGGCTCGGCGCTGGCGTCGACGGTGATCGGATAGCGTTGGCGCCGCGGCGCGGCGTAGGGGGCTTCGATCGGCGTCGCGCCGAGCCGCGCCGCGGCGGCGAGGCGGACCGGATCGTGGTCGAGGAAATCGACCCGCTCGGCGCCGAGCGCGACGGCCAGGCCGGCGGCGTAGAGCCCGACGCTCTGCGCCTTGCCGCCGACCACCAGGACCGGCGCCCCGGGCCGCGCCGCCAGGTACGGTGCGACGGTGCGCCAGCCGTCGGCGATGTTGTCGCCAACGCTCGCCAGCGCCACCGGATCGGCGCCGACTGGCAGCGGCACCAGCATCGCGTCGGCGAACGGCACGCGCATGAGATCGGCGAGGGCGCCGCCCCACTGCAGTCCGCCGAGGGTGCCGAAGCCGTACATGGCGCGCGGCGGCGCCGTGCCGCAGTTGGCGCTGCGGCCGTCCCCGCATGGCGCGCAGGCGCCGCAGGAGATCTGGAAGGGGACGATGACGAGGTCGCCCGGGCGGACGCCGCGCACCTCGGCGCCGACCTCCACCACCGCGCCGATGCTCTCGTGCCCCATCGGGTAGGGGCCCTGGAACGGGGCGTCGCGAAACAGGCCGCGCTGGCCGATCGCCGCGGGCAGGTGGTTGCGCAGCCAGTGCAGGGCGGTGCCGCGGAACGGCGCTTCCCCCTGCAGGACCGCCAGGTCGAGGTCGCAGCGCGCCACCGCCAGCGGCCGCACCAGGGCCTCGCCCGGCCCCTGCAGGCGCGGCTCGTCGGCGTCGCGCCACGCCGCCCGACCGGGGGCGATGAAGGTCAGCGTGCGCATGGTCAGGCCGTTTCCACCGGCCGCGGCGGCCGCGCCAGGGCGAGTCCGACGCCGAGCAGTGCCAGCACGATGCCATTCATCCACCACGGCGAATTGAGACCGTTGCGCAGGTTGATGGCCACCAGCAGGACGAATCCGACGCCGTTCAGCGCCAGCAGGCCGGTCCACGCCGCCGGCGAGCCGCCCAGCGCGAGCACCGCGCGCGCCAGCAGAAAGGTGGCGACACTGCTGGCGAGGAAGAGGCTGCCGATGACGCCGACCAGGGTCAGGTAGAGACTGGCGACTTCGGGCGAGAGGGTCTCGAAGCCGACGCCGCCGGCGAGGCGCTGGTGGTAGGCCGCCGCCCAGGCGCCGCCGCTGAAGGCGCGCACCAGATAGGTGACACCGAACCAGGCGGTGGCGGCGGCGACGAGCAGGAACAGGATGCGGGCGGTGCGGGTGGCATTCATACGGTCCTCCGGATGTGGGTGGGCATGCGGTTGACTTGCCGGGCCGGGAGGCCGGATGGAATCGGCATGGGACGCAAAACGGAATTGCCGGCGGCGCCGATCGAGGAGCTGTTCGCGCTGCGCGCCCTGCAGCAGGTCGCGGCGGCGGGCTCGTTCAGCGCCGCGGCACGCACCCTCGGCGTCGCGGTGTCGAGCGTCACCCGCGCCGTGCAACGGGTCGAGCGGTCGCTCGGCGCGCGCCTCTTCCGCCGCTCGACGCACGGCCTGTCGCCGACCGAGGCCGGCCGCGCCTACGCCGCGCACGTGACGCAGTGGCTCGCCGCCGAGGACGCCGTGCGCGCGCAGATCGGCGCCGCGCGCGGCGCGCGCGCCGGCACCCTGCGCGTCACCGTGCCGGTCTTCGTCGCCGAGCACGTCCTGCCCGACGTGGTGCGGCGCTTTGCCGCGGCGCATCCAGCCGTGCACCTCGACGTGCACGCCAGCGACGACACGCGCGACATTGTCACCGACGCCTTCGACCTCGCCATCCGCCTCGGGCCGCTGCGCGATTCCACCCTGCGCACGCGCCGCATCGCCAGCTTCCGGCGCGTCGTCTGCGCGGCGCCGGCGTTTGTCGCCCGGCAGGCGCCGCTGCGCGACCCGGCGCGCCTCGCCAGCCTGCCCTGCCTGCTCTACGGCAGCGGCGTGTCGCCGATCACCTGGCGCTTCCACAACCGACGCGGCGCGACCCGCACCGTCGCCGTGCAGGGGCCCTTGCGCAGCAACAACCTCGACCTGTTGGTGACCCTGGCGGCGGACGGCGCCGGCGTCGCCCGCCTGCCCGACTGGGCGGTGCGCGCGCCGCTCGCCGCCGGCTTGCTGGTCGCCCTGCTGCGCGGCTGGAGCGAGGCGCCGCCGGGCGACCAGCCCTCGCTGTGGGCGGTGCACGCCGCGGACCCGGGCAAGGACGCGCTGCGGCGCGCCTTCCTGGCGCTGCTTGCAGAGGCGACGGCGGGTAGAGGAGGGGGACGTTGGGGCGAAACGGACACTTCCGC
>JANNRA010000010.1:0-6890 GCA_031401035.1 bacterium
GTGGCAGCGCTCGCCGGATCCGGAAGGACGAAGGATAACTTGGTGACCATCCGGCTCGCCGGATGCGCACGAATAGGAGAGTGGTCCCTCCGCGCCGGCTCGTTCCCGCTGCCGATCCCACGGATCGACGGCGCCGCCCGCGTGCGCCTACCGCACCGCTCCTGCACGCGCTGCTTGACTCCGTTCCTCATAGGAGAGGGAATCCTGGCCCGATGCGAGATCGCGGGCTTTTCAACGGGCTGGTAGGCGCGCCGATGGTGTTGCCGCCCCTCGCGGAGAGGACATGGCATTGGCAGAGCTCGTTTTTCCGCTAATCATCCTGCGATGGAGAGAGCGAAGGAGCGTGGACCGATGACTGCAGGAACCTCGCGCACGGCGTTGCTCATGGCCGTCGGTATGCTCGGCGTCGCTCGAGCCGCAATGGCCGCGAGCGACATCCGCACCGAGCGCGTCCACTTCAAGCCGGGTGCGACCAGCGCCGTCGTCGAGGCGTCGATCAAGGGTTACGCTACCGTCGACTACGTCCTCGGCGCCCGCAAGGGGCAGGACGTGAACGTCAGTATGGCGACGGACAATGGGGCGAACTATTTCAACATCCTGGCGCCCGGCGAGAGCGAGGTCGCGATGTTCAACGGCTCCGTCGCCGAGAACCAGTTCGAGGGCGCCCTGCCCGCGAGCGGCGACTACAAGATCCGCGTCTACCTGATGCGCAGCGCCGCCCGCCGGAACGAGGTGGCTAAGTACCGACTGGAGATGATCGTCTCGGACGCCGGTCAGGGTTCCGCGTCGGCAGCCGGCGGCGACGCGAAGGTTCCCGGAACGGACTATCACGCGACCGGCGACGTTCCCTGCTCTCTGGCCAAGGGACAGCCGACCGGCTCGTGCCCCTTCGGGGTGACCCGGCAGGGCGGCGGCAGCGCGATCGTGACGGTGACGAAAGCCGACGGCCGCACCCGCGCGATCGTCTTCGAGCAGGGCAAGGCGACTGGCGCCGACGTCAGCGCAGCCGATCCGGGCGAGTTCAGCGCCAGCCGCGAGGGCGACCTGACGATCGTCCGCATCGGAGACGAGCGCTACGAGATCCCGGACGCAGTGGTCGGCGGTGGTTGACGGCCGCGACCGTCGGCTCGATCACCGATGACGCTCGGTCTGCGCGGCCTTCCGCCCCTCGCCGCGGTCATGTCGACTGCCCGCGGCGCCGCGCCGCCGACGCGCACCCGACCCACCGCAAGCGGCGACCTCCGACCCGCGATCCGCAAGGCCCTCGGTGGCGACTGGGACGGCACGCCGGTCGTCGCCGCGCCCGCCAGCGGCGTGGCGGCCCGACCAGGTCCTGACCCATTGCCTTGACCTGCCCCTGATCACGCGATCATACTAACGGTATGACTGCTACGAAGATCGCGATCAGTCTGCCGCCGAGTATCGCCGCGCGCGCACGGCGGGCCGTGCAGCGTGGGCGCGCGGCGAGCGTCAGCGCCTACGTGGCCGCGGCACTCGAGGAGAAGGTCAAGATGGATGATCTCGCGGCCTTGCTCTCCGAGATGTTGGAGGAGTCCGGCGGCCCGCTTTCCAAGGCCGAGCAGCGCACCGCGGATCGTCGCCTGGGCCTGCCGGCGAGAAAGCCGAGGACTGAGCGGAAACACCGCTGATGGCCGGCCTGACGCTTGATGCCGGAGCGCTGATCGCCTTCGATAAGAACGACAGGCGAGTGGTTGCTCTGATCGCCCGCGCACTCGACCATGAATATTCGCTCGCGGTGCCGGCCGGTGTAGTCGGTCAGGCCTGGCGCGACGGACGTCGCCAAGCACGCCTTGCTCGGCTGCTCGCCTCGACGGAGGTCGAGATCGAGCCCCTTGACGACGAGCGGGCACGGGCGGCAGGGCAACTGTGCGGCGTTACGGGCACAGCCGATGTGATCGATGCTTCGGTCGTCCTGTGCGCCCGAAGGCGCGGTCACCGGATCGCGACGTCAGATGCAGAGGATATCCGAGCGCTTGATCCGCATGCGCAAGTGATCGTCCTGTAGAGGATGGTTGACGACGAATGAATCGAGCTGCCGGAACCAACATGAGCGCGTGGTCCGTAACTCGCCGGATTGCACACGACTTGGCGGGCGCGAGCCAGCTGCTCGTCGGTCAGCGCTGGGACGTCCGAAAAGTCAATCTTTTCGACTCGCGTACGCCGCTCTTTCTTTGCGACTTGCCGGTCGCGCGCGCTCAGATGATGCGGATTTGCCATGTCCCGATCTCCGTACCGCGTATACTACCGCGAGCACTCGTCGGTCGTCCGATATGCCAACGCGCCAATTCCTGCGTTCCGCAGCCGAGTGCGCATCATCGGACAGATCGAGCCCCTCAGGGTCTGTGAAAGCCGCTGCTGCTTCGAAAGACGCAGCTATGCCTTCGGTCGCCCGTCCTTCAACCAGATACGCAGCGGACAGTGCTTGGCTGCGTACTTGAAGTCGTTGTCGGTGGTGAGGAGCGTCAGTTTGTGCCGGAGGCAGAGCTGCGCGAGCAAGGCATCGATGGTGCCGAGTTGTACCCCGGCTCGGCGACACTGATTGCGAAGACCGGCCGCGTCAACGTGGTCCCGCCGGTCCGGCGCGAGCACGGGCAACGACGCAAGCCGCTCAAGGATTGCCTCGCGGTCGCGCGGACCAGCGAACCCCTGCAGCAGTTCCTGCAGGATGAGCCCGGTCGTCACGACGACCTCCCCGCTTTCGAGGGCGCGGCGCAGTGCCATGACCTCAGGCGCGTTCTTGCTCCCGTCGCGACGCAGCGCGAGAGACCAGACGCTCGTGTCGACGAACAGACTCACCGACGGGAGCGCTCAGCCTTGTAGTCGAAGGAAGCGTCCCATTCGAGCTTGCCCATGAGTTCCAGAAGGGCCTTCTGCTTGCGGCGAGCAATGAACTCTTGGAGGGCCCGCGTCACCGCGGCCTTCTTGGTTCGCTCGCCGCTGACCTCCAAGGCGCGCTCCAGCAGTTCAGGGTCCAGAGAGAGATTGGTCGACATGTGTGGCTCCTCACACACGAGTCTACACGCACGGACCCGGGCAGGAAAGCCGCCGGTGCCGAGAGGTGAGGCCCCTATCCGCAGTCACTGCTGTCCAACTTAGCCGGGGTCGGGCGGGCTGAGGCCTGAGTTTCCAAGCCGAATGGGACGGGGCTGGGGCATCTCGCTGGGCAGGTCTCTCGGCGGCTGTCCAAATTACGCAAACGCGAACGTGGTCTGGACCGGCTCCGGGATGTCGGGTGGCCCGTCAAACGGCTGGTCGATCCAGCGCCAGAGATCACGATGTACGAAGAGGTTCATGCGCAGCAGCGCGGCGAGGTGCGGACCACCTTCGCCCGCCGCAGTCGGGGCACGCCAACACGTCAGACGCGAGGACGCGGCGGAGCAGGTCAGCCCAGGCGACATAGCGCGACCGCACGGAGGCGGCCGGTGTCGCTTCCGCTTCCGGTGCCGCGCCGGGCGAGCCGGGCGCCGGGCGCGGCGGGTCTTCGACGACGACCGGGCCGCTGTGGCAGCGCCCGCGCGGCGCGAAGGCGCCGTGGGAGAGGAGCAGGTTGATGCGCGGACGCGGAATCATGACCGCGCGAGTTTCCAGGAACTCGGACGGCTCGAAGCAGAGTACCTGTGTGCCGTCGCGCCAGGGCCGGCGCAGGCGCAGCAGCACCTTGCCGTCCGGCGTCAACTCCAGTGCATCCTGCGCGATGGGCGGACGCAAGATGTAGCGGCAGAGGTGTTCGAGCCGCTCGTTCTCCCCGGCGCGCACCGCGACGTTGGCGTGCAGATCGAAGCCCGCGATATGGGCGTGGCGTGGGCCGCCCGGCGTAGGGCCCATGCCCACACTGTCCGTTCGGCACGTCTCGGCGAGAATGGTATGCGCCAGTTCACGTCTGAGCTGGTGGGGCACATCCTGCGCAGGCCACAACTGAGTGCCTGCTGATGGAGCCCCGACGAGGTGATGTGTATGGTCGCCGTCCTACGATTCGTCGCCGCCTGCGCCTTCACTGCGCTCGCGCTGCTCCCCGTGCAGGCGGTGGCGCAGACGAATCCACGTGCCGAGGCGCTACTCACCCAGCTCCCGTTCAGCAGCGGCGAGCGGCAGCGGATCCTGGCCGGCCAGTTGGTGACCACGGCGAGCCGGGAGCAGACCTCCGACCGCGAGTTGGCGATCACCATGGCGTTCCTGATCAACAACCCGCCGGCCGATCTGGTGGCGATGTTCGAGAAGGCCTACGGCTACGACGTCGACCGGACTGCGACGGCGCATGGCGAGTTGCGCGGCAACGGCAGTCTGGCTGACCTACGGGGCCTGCGCCTGACACCCGGCGGCGACGCCGAGGCACGGCGCTTCGCCGACGCCCGTGGCGGCACCGATCTCAATCTGTCGAGTGCCGAGATCGCGGCGTTCCGCGCCCTGCCCGCACGCACGACCGCCGCGGTCGAGGCGGAGCTGCGCAACCAGCTGCTGGCGCGCTACCAGGCCTATCGCGCCAGGGGACTCGCCGGCATCGCGCCGTACGATCGCGGCAGGACGATGGGACGTTCGTCTTCGCCGATCGTCACTACTACGTGAGCGTGGCGCCGGTAGTTTTTCGCCCGCCGCGCCAACCGAGCTGGCTGCCCGACGACGCGAGCTGAACACCGGCCCACCCGCCGGCTCCCCACGCGCAGCCTCCCGAGATCGCGCCGCCGCCCGCTCCGCTGGGAACCGTCCGCGGGGGGTCCGATAAGGGATGTTCCATCAACAGCTCCAGCTTGTCCGGGCTATCGGCCGCGTCGTCGGCGGCGGCAACGGCATGGTCGGCCATCGCTTCTGCGAGGAGCTGGCGGCGCGCAACGGCGACGGGCGCTTCCTCATCACCTGTCTCGGCGAAGAGCCGCGTCCCGCCTACGACCGCGTGCATCTGAGCGAGTTCTTCGCCGGTCGTAGCGCCGCCGACCTACAGCTCGCCGATCCCGAGTGGTACGCAGCGCAGGGCATCGCGCTGTGCCTCGGCGATGCCGTCGTCGCACTCGACCGCGCCGCCGGCGTCGTCGTTACCGCCGGCGGCGCGCGCGTCCCCTACGACGCGCTCGTGCTCGCCACCGGCTCCGCCCCATTCGTCCCGCCGCTGCCCGGCGCGGCGCTGCCGGGAGTGTTCGTCTACCGCACCATCGAGGACCTCGAGACGATCCGCGACTGGGGGACGCGGGCGCGGCGCGCGGTGGTCATCGGCGGCGGCCTGCTCGGCCTCGAGGCGGCCAAGGCGGTGCGCGACATGGGGCTCGAGACGCACGTCGTCGAGTTCGCGCCGCGCCGCTTGTCCGGGCTATCGGCCCGACGGGCTGGGTGGGATACGGCGCGGATACACGGAATAGGCCGCTTGTCTTACCTATCCCTCGAGAACGGCAGGTAGCCCCACCCCGGGGTCATGCCTCGTAGATTTCCCGCCGATGTCCGATCTTCACGACGAGAACGACATCCGGAGGCTCGATCTTGTAGATCACCCGCCAGTCGCCGACGCGCAGCCGCCGTGCACCTTTCAAGCTGTACCGAAGTGGTTTTCCGAACTCGATAGGGTGCGAGGTGAGCTTCTCTTCTATCGCCGCTTTGATTTGTTTGCGGACCGACTTGGTGAGCTTCGGGATATCGTCATCCACGACGCTCTTCAGGTACTCGGCTCGATACTTCACTCCCACGCCTTGGAGTGAGAGACGCGCTTCTGTTTCTGAACGAGCCGCTCATCAGCGACCCGCGAGAAATAAATGTCCTCCTGGTACTCCAGGGCTTGCTCGATCAGGCTGAGGCTCACGCCGGCGACCGGTTGATCCCGCTCAGCCGACAGGCGCTCGAGGGCCTCGTACACTTCATCGTCAACGCTGATATTGATTCGTCTCTTCGCGGTAGGCATCGGATGGTCCTCGACTAAAAGTGTAACACTGGTGTACCACCCACATCAAGGGCGGCTCGGCGCGCTGGACTCGCCTCGTATGGCCGATCCGTGCAGGTCCCGGCATCGCTCCGGACTCCTCAAGGGGGCCACGGCGATGGGTACGGTGACCGAATCGGGCTGCATATTTCGGCCGCGAATGGAGCCCTCACGCAACCCTATGAATCCGCAGGCGTTCTCTGCTGAAAGTGAGTTGAATCTTTCAGAGATTCTCTCAGAAATGGTTCGCCCAGCCGCACCGGCTGCGGAGCAAAATCCCTTAAAAACCGAATCTCTCTCTGCGGATGAGCCGCGCCCTGATCGCCCGCATCCTCGCGCACCTCGGGCTGCCGCTGGAGGCGCCGTGCCCCGTGCCGCCGCGTCAACCGAGCTGGCTGTCACGGGACGCGACCTGAGCCCCGGCCCACCACAGCTCCCCTCGCGCGGCCCCCGCCGCCGCCGCGGCCGCCCGCGTGCGCCCTGCGTTCGCCCCGGGTCCCTGCCGCTGACCGCTGCCGAGCGTCAGGGACGCTGGGCCGGGCCTCGGCACCCGTGTCCGTGCCTCGCGCCCCGCGCTCGGAGCGTCATCGGTCGCTCGGGGACCCGGCCGCCGACCCGTCCGAGACCGCGCGTTATGTGAAATCGCCAGCAGCAGTGCCCCATCCAGCGGGCCGCCGGAGGCCCGCATCCTACGTCCGATACTCGGCGTTACGTCACGAGTCGCAGCTGGTACGGGCTATCCGCTGCGCCTCGTGCGTGCCTGCGACGCGACGATCCGACCGGGCGCGACGGCGTGTCGGCTCACAGACATGCCAGCACTCGGCTCCCTCTCCTGCAACGGCTCCCTCACCCCAACCCTCTCCCGCAGGTCATGCGGGAGAGGGAGCCGGAGGCTGGCCCCGTGGATTGTCGAGCAGGTCACCTCTGCCGCCAGCAGTGCGGGAGAGGGAGCCGGCGATCAGTACAGCGG
>JANNRA010000011.1:0-1815 GCA_031401035.1 bacterium
CCGCCGCCGGTGGCGAGCGCGCTGGCAGCGGCCAGCGCCGCCGGCACGGCGCTGCCCGCCGGCACCCAGGCGGCCAGGGCCAGCGCCGCCGCCGAGCCGCCGCCGAGCAGCGGCGCCAGCCACATCGGCGGGCCGCCCTCCGGCTCCGCGTCGAGGCCGCGCAGGGCCTGCTCGCGCTCCTGCAGCTCCTGCGCCATGGCCTCGCCGCGAACGCGCTTGTCGAGCATGTCCTCGAGCGCCTCGCGCAACGCCGCCAGCGTCCGCCGCTGCGCCTCCGCCACCTCGCGCGCCGGCGGTTCGCGCCCGGGGAGGTCGGCGACCACCGCAGCGGCTTTCTGCTCGACGGCGGCCAGGTGCTGCGCGGCGGCGTCGGCGCGCAGCTGCGCCTGCTGGGCACGCTCCTCGGCCGCCTGCAGGCGCGCCTGCCAGTCGCGCACCTGTTCGCGGTCGACGCCGAGCCGGCCCCATTCGCGCAGCGCCGTCTCGTCGGCGGCCACCGCCAGCCGCTGCAAGCGCGCACGCAACGTCGCCTCGGCCTCCTCCGTACGGGCCCGCGCCGCCGGCAGCGTCGCCAACTGGAAGCGATGCAGCGTCAGGTCGGCGCACAGTGCGTCGAGGTCTGGCCCGCTGGCGGCGGCGATGTCCTCGCCGGGTAGGGCCGCCAGCTGCGCCTCGGCGGCGTCCTGTTCCGCCGCCAACGCCTCGGCGGCGCCACGCGCCGTCTGCGCGGCGGCGCTGGCGTGCTGCAGCTCGGCCTCGATGCCCGGCGGCGGCGGCGGCGCGTCGCCGAGCGCCGCGTGCTCGGCGCGCGCCGCCTGCAGAGCCTCCCAGAGCGGTCGCGCCCGCAGTACGGCTTCGCCGCGGCCGCGCACCGCCGCCAGCCCGGCGCGGCGGTCGCGATAGTCGTCGGCCCGCGCCGCCGCCGCCGCGGCAGCCTGGCGCAGCTCCGGGTAGGCCAGCGCGGCGCGCCGCGCCGCGGCGAGGCGCGGGCGCAGCGCCTGCAGGGCGGCGATGAGATCGGTGATGCGCGCCGGCGCCTCGCCATCGAGGCACGCCGCGGCCTCGGCCTGAAGGGCCGCGAGGGCGCTGCGCGCCGAGCGCCCGGCGCCGGCCAGACTGGCGGAGAAGAGCGCCTCGCGCAGACCGGCGGCATCGAGGCCGGCGAGCGACTGCAGGTCGTCGATGCTGAAGGCGAAGACGGCCCGGAACAGCTTCGCGTCGGCGCCGCCGAGCAGGCGGGCAAGATCGGCGGCACCGCCACCCGAGCCGTCCGGCCGGGTCACCAGTGGCGCCCCGCGGGCGGCGAAGTCGCGCCGCACGGCATAGTCCCCGTCAACCGCGTGCAGGTGCAGGCAGCCCCCGAAGGGCCCGCCGCCGAGCGGCGCGTAGGGCGCAGCACCGTTGCCGCCGCCGGCTCCGAACAGCATATGGCGCAGGAACTCGAGCAGGGTGCTCTTGCCGGCCTCGTTGGCGCCGTGCACGACCGTCAGTCCGTCTGGCAGGTCAGCGCTGACGACGTCGCGCAGGACGCCGAATCCGGCGATCTCCCAGCCACGGATCTTCATGCGCCGCCGTCCGCCGCGTCGCCGAGGGCGTCGACGGCCAGCGCCGCCGCCTCGTCCAACAACGCCGCCGCCTCGCGCGCCTCGAGCATCGCGGTCCAGGCGCCGCGCAAGGGCTCGAAGCGCTGCTGCAGGAAGCGTGCGCTGCGCTCCGCATCGGCGCCGAGCACGGCGCGGCGGCGCGCCACCTCACCGGCGAGATCGTCGGCGGCGGCGGCCAGCGCCGGGACCGGCGGCGGCCGCAACGCCGCCC
>JANNRA010000012.1:0-5976 GCA_031401035.1 bacterium
CTCGTCCCGCATCCATCCACCGCGGCCGCGCCGGTGCGCGCCATCGGCGCCACGGTGCGTCGCGAGGCAGCGGGCACGCTGCACCTCACCGTCCGGCTCGACGGCTACCTCGCCGGCATCCGCGTCCCACCCCCGGTCGCACCGCGCTTCATCGTCGGGCTGTGGAACCACACCTGCTTCGAGGCCTTCATCGCCGCCGACGGCGACCCCGCCTACTGCGAGTTCAATCTCTCTCCGTCAGGCGAATGGGCCGCCTTCGCCTTCACCGACTACCGCGAGATCGGCGCCCTCGACCCGGAGCCCTCGCCGCCGCGCATCCGCGTCGAGACCACCGCCGACTCGCTCACCCTGCACGCCAGCATTGCCTTGGGCGAGCTCTCGTCCGCGTACGTCGCCGCGCCGCTGCTGCTCGGACTGTCGGCCGTGATCGAGACCATCGACGGGGCGCTCTCGTACTGGTCCCTCGCCCATCCCGTCGGCAATCCCGACTTCCACCATCGCGAGACGCGAACCCTGCGCGTCCCGGCGCCGCCGCGCTGACGCCGCCATGCTGCAGACCGGGCTCGATCGCCTCCTCGCCGACGCCGCCCTGCGCCGGCCACTCGCCGGCCGGCGCCTGGCGTTGCTCGCCCATCCGGCCTCGGTGACCGCTGACCTGACACACGCCCTCGACGCGCTCGCCGCCTGCGACGACCTGCGCCTGACCGCCGCCTTCGGACCGCAGCACGGCCTGCGCGGCGACAAGCAGGACAACATGGTCGAGTCGCCCGATTTTCGCGACCCGGCGCACGACGTGCCGGTCTTCAGTCTCTACGGCGAGGTGCGGCGGCCGACGGCGGCGATGATGGACACCTTCGACGTCCTGGTGGTCGACCTGCAAGACGTCGGCACGCGCATCTACACATTCGTCACTACCCTGCGCTACATGCTCGAGGCGGCGGCGCGGCACGACAAGGCGGTGTGGGTGCTCGATCGGCCGAATCCGATCGGCCGGCCGATCGAGGGCACCCGCCTGCACGCCGGTTGGGAGAGCTTCGTCGGTGCCGGCCCGCTGCCGATGCGCCACGGTCTGACGCTCGGCGAGCTGGCGGGCTGGTTCGTGCGCACATGCCGCCTCGACGTCGAGCTCGCCGTCCTGACGATGCAGGGTTGGGCACCGGAGAAGGGCCCGGGCTGGGGCTGGCCGCTCGGCGAACGCACCTGGGTGAACCCCAGCCCGAACGCGGCGAATCTCGCCATGGCGCGCTGCTTCCCCGGCACGGTGATGCTCGAGGGAACGGTGCTGTCGGAGGGGCGCGGCACGACGCGGCCGCTCGAACTGTTCGGCGCGCCCGGGATCGATGCGCCGGCACTGCTGGCGGCCATGCGCGCCCTGGCGCCGCAGTGGCTCGCCGGCTGCCGGCTGCGGCCGTGCTGGTTCGAGCCGACCTTCCACAAACACGCCGGCGCGCTCTGCGCCGGTGTCCAGGTGCACGTCGACGACGGCAGCTACGACCACGCGGCGTTCCGTCCCTGGCGGCTCCAGGCGCTGGCCTTCAAGGCGCTGCGCCGCCTCGCGCCGGAGCGCGAGCTGTGGCGCGACTTCCCCTACGAGTACGAACGCGACCGGCTGGCGATCGACCTGCTCAACGGCGGCCCGTCGCTGCGCGAGTGGGTCGACGACGCGGCGGCGACGCCGGCCGACCTCGACGCACTCGCCCTGCCGGACGAAGCGAGCTGGCGCGAGGAGCGCGAGGCGGTGCTGCTGTACCGGTGAGACGGTCGGTCGCAGCCCTTCGTAGGTCTGGTCTCCAGACCCATCGGGGCTGCGCAGCAGTCCCAGCGGCCGGCGGCGCCCATCGCCGCGGCCTCCTCCCGGCAGCCGCATCACCCCTCCAGCGGCAACGCGCGCGGGCCGCGCAGGCCGGTGTTGTCGCTCCACAGGATCTCGCCGGCGCCGAACCGCAGGTCGGGATAGCGCGCCAGCGGACGGTTGAGGGCGATCTGCGCCTCCAGGCGCGCCAGCTGCGCGCCGGAGCAGTAATGGAGACCGTGCCCGAAGGAGAGCGGGCGCCCGAGCGGGTCAGAGTGCGGCGTGGGGCGCGCGCCGCGAGCACCTTCAATGCAGGGCGCCTTCGATCATGCGGCGCAACCGTTCTTCAACTAACCACGGTGCGAAATTGAGGGTCAGGCGGTCTACTTCACGACCGTCGCGAAAGACGATGTACGCAGGGTAACTCGAGGCGGCGAAGGCCTCCAGCACGCCGTCATCCTCGGTCGTCTTGACCTTCACGAAGCGCACTCTGCCGCTGAACTCCCGAGCGAGTGTCTCGACGACCGGCAACTGCCGGACGCAGACCATTCACCAATCTGCGTACAGGTCGACGAAGACCACACCCCGACTCACTCTGAGGTCATCAAGCGCCGTTGCGGTGGGCAGCGACTCGAGCGCCGTCTCGTCGGTGACGGCGGCTGCCGTCGCCACCGCGAGTAGCGCAATGCCGGTGGCGATCCAGATCTTCATCGCGTTCATCAACAACCTCCATTCGAATCGGCAAGCGCCTTCACCGTGCGCTTGGGCGTGATGGTCGCCAGTTGCAGCGTTCGACGGCTCACCATCCACAGGTAGATCGGCAATCCGGCCGCAACACTGCCCAGCGCAATCGCCACGGCCTTCGGATCGTGCACGGCCATCAGGGCGCTGATGGTCAGAGTCGCGGCGATGAAGCCGGCGGGAACCCACGGGTAGCCCGGAATCGGGACCGCAGCGCCACCCCTGCAGCGCCGCATGTAGAGCAGGGCCGCGACCGTCGCGGCGGCGGAGAGACCGAGCAGCAAACCTACGTAGCCGAGCACGGCGACCAGGTCGGCGCTCCAGACGACCACGCTGGCGGCCACCCCTTGGAGCAGGACGGCGCGCACCGGCACGGCCTCGCCGGCGCGGAGCCAGCCGGGAAACACGCCGTCCTCCGCCATCCTGGCGTATACGCGTGGGCCCGCCATGACCATGGAGGAGATGGACGTGAACAATGCCAGCGCGACGAGCAGGGACACCGCCGCGCCGAGTGCAGGTCCTCCGATCGCCACGGCGGCGACGACCGCGATATCGGGACGCCCGGCGATCTCCTGGATCGGCGCCGCGTATAGAAAAACGGCGTTGACGGCGACGTAGACGACCCCGACACACGCGACTCCCAGCATCAATGCCCGTGGCAGTGCGGTGCGCGGATGGCGCACCAGCCCGCCGACGTACACGGCGGCGTTCCAGCCGGAGTAGGCAAACGAAATCCACACCAGGCTCATCGCGAAGCTCGCGACCTCGAACGGTGGGGCCGCGGCAACCCCCTCCACACCCGTCGACGGTCGGCTGTACACGAGCCATCCGCCGCCGGACGCGAAGGCGATCAGCAGTGACACCTTGATTGCGACCGCAATGTTCTGCAGGCGGATGCCGCGTTGCAGACGGAGATGGGCGAGACACGCCAACGCGATGGCGCCGATGCCGACCCACTTCCCCGTCAGGTCGGAACCGATCAGGTGACCGACGTAGGCTTCCAATGTCAGCGCGGCGGCGGCGATCGGCGCGGTGAACCCGCCCAACAGCGAGACCCAGCCGGCGACGAAGCCGGCGAACGGATGAACGACCTGGGCGAGGTAGGTGTACTCTCCGCCGGACTCCGGAATCTGGCGAGCCATCGCGCCGTACGACAGGGCGCCGGCCCCGGCGAGTACCCCGCCGCACAGCCAGGCGAACAGTACCCGCTCCGGCGTATGGAGATCGGCGATGGCAAAGCCCGAGGTCGTGAACACCCCGGCGCCCATGGTGTTGGCGACCACGAGCGCGGCGGCGCTGAGCGTTCCGATCTGTCTGGACTCGGCCATCTCATGTGGCATGACGCCTGGCACGCTCAGTCCTGCGCGCCCGCCGGCGCCGCTACGGGTCCGTACACGAGAAAGCTCTGCGGATAGATGAAGTCGAACTCCGCCAAACGCCGATAGCCGGCCTCGGTCATCTCCGCTTCGATCATGGCCGGGTCGGACGTGTGTCCCGCCGTGATCCAGCTCAGGGGAAACGGGAGGTCGGGCCGGTCGTCGAGGTGCGCGACTCGGCCGCGCGGGGCCAGGTCGGCCTGCAATCTGCGGAAGTACGCGATGCGCTCGTCGATGTGATGATACGTCCTCGAGGTGATCGCCAGATCCACCGAACCGTCCGGCAAGAGGGGATCTTCGTAGCGGCCGAACACGACCTCGACGTTACCGAGGCCCTCGTCGTCGACGAACTGACGCAGCCGCTCGACCTCCTCGGCCTCGACCTCGACGGCGTATACCCTCCCATCCTTGCCGACCGCCTTCGATAGCCACGGAAGCCAATACCCCTCGCCGGCGCCGATCTCCGCAACCGTGGCCCCGCTCGGCACGTCGAGTGCGGCGATCACCATCTCCGGTCGCTGGTAGCCGTCGCGCCCCGAGGTGATGAGCCGCCGTATATCGACCTTCGCGATCGCTCCACAGCCGGAGGCGGAAAGAAAAAAAGCGAGCGCAACGATCGCAAAACCGCCCAAGACCGCGGGTGCTGGTCGTATCATCGAGTCTCCCTCCGCCGGCGCGTCGCGCCTGTCTCCGCGCATTGCTCCAGTGCTGAGCAACGCCCGTGCCGCGCCTGCCGCGTCGTCGCCGCCGTGGGCGGAATGCCCGCGCCGCATGGCCGGGACTGCGCCCGCCGCAGTGTTTAGTGTCAACATGCGATCTTGCATCAGACCACTGATTACTGCTAATCGGCAGTTATGATCGTTGATCGGAGCGGGCGCGCCGCGGCGCCGATCGAGCCCGGCGAGGCGCCGCAGCAGAAGGCGCTGGAGGGATGTTTCCGCATCCTGGAGCTGTGGGGAGTCGGCAACGCCGAGGCCTGCCGGATCCTCGGTTCGCCGGCGGTGCGGACGTTCTTCGCCTGGAAGGCCGGGCAGGCGCGCCGCCTGCCCGAGGACGTCCTGCGGCGCATCGGCTATGTCGCCGGGATCTACAAGGCGCTGCAGATTCTCTACGCCGATCCGGCCCAGGCGGATGGGTGGGTGAAGCGCCCGAACCGGCACTTCGGCGAGCAGACGCCGCTGACGCGCATGGCGGCCGGCGACGTCACCGATCTGGCCGCCGTGCGCGCCTATGTCGATGCCGCGCGCGCGCCCTGGTCCTGAGCCGCGTCAGCGCCGCGTCGCGTGGACCCACGCGACGCGCATCATCGCGGCGCGCTATCCGCCCATCGACCTGTTCGAACGCGTCTCACCCGACCCGGCGGTGTGGGAGGCGCTGATCGCCGCCGAGCAGCTGGTCAACCCTCGCCTGCGCGATGCGGTGGGCGAGATCCACCTCCTGCCGCCCGGCGAGCGTATGAGCGGGCCGGGTGCGTCCTACGTCATGGCCGCCTTCACGCACGCCAACCCGGCCGGCTCGCGTTTCAGCGACGGCGCTTACGGCGTCTACTACGCGGCACGCGCGCTGCGCACGGCGGTGCGCGAGACCGCCTTCCACCTCGGCCGCCTCGCTGCCGACAGCCGCGATGCGGCGCGCTACGAGGACATGCGGGTGCTGGTCTGGCACATCGACGCGCGTTTCGCCGCCGTGGCCAGCCTGCCCGCGGCGCGCCAGGCGGCGCTGTTGGCGCCCGACTCATACGCCGAGAGCCGCCCGTTCGGCGCGGCGCTGCGCGCCGCCGGCGGTAACGGCATCGTCTACCCGAGCGTGCGCGACGCCGGCGGCCAGTGCATCGCCGCCTTCACGCCGCGCGCCGTCGCCCCGCCGGTCCCGGCGCAGATGCTGCAGTACCACTGGGACGGCCAGCGCGTGGCGCGCTACTTCGACTACGCCGCCGGGACGTGGGTGGGGCTCTGATGTGGAGTGGGGGGGGGGAGGCCCGCGGCCCCCGGGCGCCGCGGGGGCGGGGCGGGGGCGGCGCCCCCCCCAGGACCCGGCGGCCGAGGTGAGAGGGTCCTGTTGGTGGGG
>JANNRA010000013.1:0-79325 GCA_031401035.1 bacterium
GCTGCGCGCCGCGGCAATCGCCGCCGCCGCCAGCCGGTCGCGCAGCACCGGCGACACGCCGGGCGAGGGCGTCTCCTCGATGATCTTCTGATGGCGCCGCTGGATTGAGCACTCGCGCTCGCCCAGGTGCACGATCGCCCCGTGCTGATCGGCGAGCACCTGGACTTCGACGTGACGGGCCCGGCTGAAGTAGCGCTCGAGAAACACCCGCCCATCGCCGAAAGCGGCCGTCGCCTCACGCGTTGCCGCCTCGCGCGCGGCGCCGAAGTCTGCCGCCGCGCGCACGATGCGCATCCCCTTGCCGCCGCCGCCTGCCGCCGCCTTGATCAGCAGCGGATACCCGAGGTCGTTCGCGGCGCGTTGCGCCGCCGCCGCCTCGGCAGGAAGGTCCTCGACCGCCGCAACGACCGGAACGCCAACCTGTGACACGAGCCGGCGCGCGCGCGTCTTGTCACCCATGGCGGCGATGGCGTCGGCGCCGGGGCCGATGAAGATCAGTCCGCTGTCCACCACCGCCCGCGCGAAGGCGGGGTTCTCGGCCAGAAATCCATAGCCTGGATGAACGGCGGTGGCGCCGAGCGTGCGCGCGGCCGTGAGAATGGCGTCGATGTTGAGGTAGCTGTCGCGACTCGGCGCCGGACCGACGCAAGCGGACGCGGCTGCCGCGAGGACGTGCGGCGCCGTTCGATCGGCCTCGGAGTAGATCGCCAGCGGCGCCAGGCCGAGTTCTCGGCAGGCGCGCGAGATGCGAACGGCGATCTCGCCGCGATTGGCGATGAGGACACGCTGCATGCGATCGCCGACTACATCCGGTAGACGCCGACGCGGGTCTCGGCGATCGGCGTGGCGAGGGCGGCGGCGAGGGCGAGGCCGAGCACGTCACGCGTCTCGACCGGGTCGATGACGCCGTCGTCCCAGAGCCGCGCCGTCGCGTAGTATGGGTTCCCCTCGGCCTCGTACTTGTCGCGGATCGGCGCGGTGAGTCGCTCCTGCTCGGACTCCGCCAGCCCCTCTCCGCGCGCCGCGAGTTGCTGGAGCTTCACCGTCAGCAGCGTGCTGGCGGCCTGTTCGCCGCCCATGACCGAGATCCGTGAGTTCGGCCACGTGAACAGGAAGCGTGGTCCGTAGGCGCGCCCGCACATGCCGTAGTTCCCGGCACCATTCGAGGCGCCGATGAGCACCGTGAGCTTGGGGACCGCCGCAGTGGCGACGGCGCGCACCATCTTGGCACCGTCCTTGGCGATGCCGCCGTGCTCGTAGCGCTTGCCCACCATGAAGCCGGTGATGTTCTGCAGAAACAGGAGTGGAATGCGGCGCTGGCAGCACAGCTGGATAAAGTGCGTGCCCTTGAGGGCTGATTCGGAGAACAGCACGCCGTTGTTGGCGACGATGCCGACGGGGTAGCCGTGGATGCGGGCGAACCCGGTGACCAGCGTCTGCCCGTACAGCGCCTTGAACTCCTGCAGGCGACTGCCGTCGACAATGCGCGCGATCACCTCGCGGATGTCATACGACGTACGCGGATCAGCCGGGATGATCCCGTAGAGTTCGGCCGGATCATAGGCTGGTTCTTCCACCGCGTCGGGCGCCATCCCCGGCGGCGGCTGCGCCCCGAGGGTCGCGAAGATGCGGCGCGTGATGGCGATGGCGTCGCGATCGTTGGCGGCGAGGTGATCGGCCACGCCGGAGATCCGCGCGTGGACGTCGCCACCGCCGAGCTCCTCGGCCGTGACCTCCTCGCCGGTGGCCGCTTTAACCAGTGGTGGACCGCCCAGAAAGATCGTCCCGGTACCGCGCACGATGACGGCCTCGTCGCACATGGCTGGGACGTAGGCGCCGCCCGCCGTACACGATCCCATGACCACCGCGACCTGGGCGGCGCCGAGCGCCGACAGCCGCGCCTGATTGAAGAAGATGCGACCGAAGTGGTCGCGATCCGGGAAGATCTCCGCCTGCAGTGGCAGAAAGGCGCCGCCGGAATCGACCAGGTACACGCACGGGAGGCGGTTCTCGATCGCGATCTCCTGCGCCCGAAGGTGCTTCTTGACGGTGAGCGGGAAATACGTTCCGCCCTTCACGGTGGCATCGTTGGCGACGATGATTGCCTGCCGTCCCTGGATGGTGCCGATGCCGGTGATGATTCCCGCCGCGGGTGCGTCGCCGTCATAGAGGTCGTACGCCGCCAGCGGCGACAGTTCGAGAAACGCCGTGCCGGGGTCCAGCAGACCCTCGACGCGCTCGCGTGGTAGGAGCTTGCCGCGCGCGACGTGCTTGGCGCGCGCATCCGCAGGCCCGCCGGCCTGAGCCTGGGCAATTCGATCGCGCAGTTCGGCCGCCAGCGCCTCCATGCGCGTACGATTGGCGGCGAACGTGGCGTCGCCCGGACGCAGCTTGCTCTCGATACGACTCATGTGGCTGTGGCGCGCCTACACCGTTGCGCTGGCCTGCCGCAAGGCGCGGCGGCGACGGAAATGCGGCATGACCTCACGGGCGAAGAGCGCGGCGCTGCGGGCGGCACGCGCGTGCGACATGTCCCCGATGCGCCCGCCGACGATGAAGATGCCGATGCCGAGGTCGCGTTGCATGGCGCGTATGCGGTCGCGCACCGTCTTCGGGCTGCCGACGAGGACGTAGCCGGCGCGTTCGAGCTCGTCGAAGCTGAGCTCGCCAGGGGGGCGAACGCCGGCCATCAGGAACCGGCGCAGGGCATCTTCACTGAGGTAGCCCGGCGGAGCGAGGAAGTGCGACGGGATCTTCAGGCCGCGGCGGAACAGCCATAGGACGTGCGGCTTGGCTTCGCGCCGCGCCACCTCGTCGGTGGGCGCGACATGCACCGGCACGGCGAAGCCGAGCTGCCGCGGCGCGGCGCGATAGCCGGCGCGTTCGGCCGCCTCGCGGTACTCGCCGAGCAGCCGGCGCGCGTTGGCATACGGGGTGAAGACGGTCACGAACGGGTAGCGGTGCTGCGCGGCGAAGGCGATCGTCTCCGGGCTGCCCTGCGAGGGCAGCCACACGGGGGGATGCGGCCGCCGCAGCGGCCGCGGCCAGATGTTGGCGTAGCGGACGCGGAAGTGCTTCCCCTCGAAGGAGAAGGGCCCCGGCTCGGTCCATGCGCGAAGAATCAGGTCGTGCGCTTCGTAGAATCGCTCGCGCGAATACGTCGGGTTGACGCCGAGGGAAAAGTGCTCGCAGCCGATGCCGCGCACGAAGCCGGAGATGATGCGGCCGCCAGACAGGACATCGAGCATCGCGATCTCCTCTGCGACGCGGAGCGGGTGATCGCGCAGCCCGATGGCGTTGCCGAGCACGGCGATGCGGACACGACTGGTGCGCCGGACGAGGGCCGCCGCCATGAGATTGGGTGACGGCATGGTGCCGTACGCGCTCTGGTGATGCTCGTTGACGCAGACGCCATCGAATCCGAGCCGCTCGGCGGTTTCGAGTTCGTCGAGGTACTCGTTGTACAGGCGGTGGCCGCGCGCCGGATCGTAGACGCGGTTCGGCAGCGTCACCCAGGCCGAGTCGTGGCGGCGATCGAAGTCGCGTGGCAGGTGCGGCCATGGCATCAGATGGAAGTAGAAGAAGTCCATCGTCAGGCGCTCAGAAACTCAATGGCCAACCGCGCGAATACGTCGGCCTGCTCGAACGGTGCCAGGTGGCCGCAGGCGGGCAGGATCTGCAACGTGGCGCGCGGCAGGAGTGCCGCGTACCGGGCGCCATGCGCCGGCGGCAGGACGGCGTCTTCGGCGCCCCAGACCACCAGGGTTGGGTGCGAGATGCGGGGCAGGCGTTGTTGCAGCTTGGGGTCGAACAGGTACGGATTCCACGAGAGCCGGGCCAGGGTGGTCAACTCATGGTAGCCGCGCACGACGGCGTCGGGGCCGACCTCGGTGGGAACGAGTTGCGCGGCGCGCGAGGGGTCGTGGAAAAGGCGACGCAGGGTCTCCTCGGGCGGGTTGGCGAAGTAGTCGTAGCGCGGTACTCCGTCCACGCGGATGCCGGCCGGCGCGGCGAGGACGAGGCGGGCGACGCGCTCCGGGTGGGCGATGGCGAAGGCCGCGGCGATCCAGCCGCCGAGCGATGTGCCGAGAATCGACACCTGGTCCAGCTCGAGCAGATCGAGCAGGTCGGCGTAGTGCAGCACCAGGTCGTCGATCGCATCGAGCCACTCCGGGCGCTCGCTGCCGCCAAAGCCCAGGTGGTCGGGTGCGAAGACCCGGAACCGCGCCGCCAGGGCATCGTGATAGGGGGCCCACATGCCGGCGGCGAACTCCGGGTGCAGCACCAGCAGCGGCGCGCCGCGCCCGCCCCGGAAGAGCTGGGTCCGCACGCCGCGAACGGCGACGACCTCGCAACGATGAGCCATCGTTCCGTCGCTTAGCGAACGCCGTGCTGGCGGTCGAGGAAGTCGCCCAGCAGGCGCGTCAGGGCCGCCGGCTGGTCGAGCATGATGTGGTGATGCGCTTCGGCGATCTCCGCCAGTTCGGCCTGCGGCGCCGCGGTGCGAAACGCGGCCAGGGCCGCGGCGTCGACGACCGTGCTGCGGCCACCACGCACCACCAGGAGCGGCAGCGCACTGGCTGCGAGTCCGGCGCTGAGGTCGCATGCGTTCGCACCGCCAAGGGCACGGCGGTCGCCCTTGAGCACCCAGGATCCGTCCGCCGTCGGGGTCACGGCGTGACGGGCGACGTGGCGCAGGACGCTCTCCGGCGCGGTCGTGTCGGCCGGCAGGAGCCGAAAGCGGGTGAGGGCCTCGTCCAGGGTCGCGTAGCGCGGCGGCGGGAAGCGGCGCAGGGCTCCGAGGAGGCGGATGCTGCGCGGGCTGAGGCCGATGCGGCTGTCGATGACCGCCAGCGCCGCCAGGTCCGCCGCGGTCTGGCCGGCACACAGCATCGCGACCAGGCCGCCGAAGGAATGCCCGACCAGCGTGGCGCCAGGCAGCTCCAGGGCTGCGATCACCGCCGCGACGTCGCCGGCGTGCGCTTCGAGGCGATAGTCGCCATCGGGGGCGGAACTGCTGTCGCCATGCCCGCGCAGGTCGAGGGCGACGCAGCGGTAGCGATCGGCGAGCGGCGGAATGACGAAATCCCACCAGTGCGCATGGGCTGCGCTGCCATGGAGGAAGAGCACCGCAGGGCGGTCGCGGCTTCCCCAGTCGAGGTAGTGCAGCCGCTGCTCGCCAATTGCGAGCCAGCCGTCAGTCGGCATCCGGCACAGGTGCCGGCTGGGCGGCGGGCGCCTCGCGCGCCCACTCGTCCGGCGTCACCGTGCGCAGGGCCAATGCGTGGATCGTCGATCGCATGGCGTCGCCCAGCAGCGCGTACACGGCACGCTGGCGGGCCACCGCCGTGAGTCCCTGAAAGGCCGGCGATACGATCACGGCGCGGAAGTGTCCGCCGCCGCTCGCGGCGCCGGGATGCCCGCGATGACGATGGCTCTCGTCCTCGACCTCGAGATGGGTCGGCGCAAAGCCGCGTCGCAGGATCTCCGCCAACCAGTCGGCGCGCTCGCTCACTGCGTCTCCACGCTGGTTGCCGGCTGTAGCCGGTATGCGTACCGGGCAGGCGCATCGTCGCCCAGGCGGCGCGCCACGACCTCGAAGGAGGCGCCCTCGATCGACATCAGCGCCACGCCTGTGTCGATGACGACATACCCCTGCAACGGGCGTCCGCTGGCGAAGGCGCCGGCGTCAAGCAGATTTCCCGCGACCATGTCCGCCAGCGCCGATCGCGTAAACTCGCTGATGCCGCCCGGCTGATGTCCGGGGCGGAGCAGGTAGCTCATGTCCGCTTCGGTGATGATCGCACGGCGCAGCAGTTCGAGCGCGCGCGGATGGTCGAAGATGCGGGCGCGAGAGCCGTCTGGCAGAACGATGTGCAGGTCACTCGCCGTGTACGCGTAGCTGGGGTCGCCGGTGGCTTCGAGGCGCAGGCTGACGACGAGCAGGCGCGAGGGAGAGTCGATCAGCACCGGGCTGGAGACCAGCCGGTAGACGGGCAGGGCGCGGACGGTGAAGTCCCCCGGCGGGATGTCGCCCGGATGTACCGACCCGGATGGCGCGCCACTGCCCAGCCTGAAGCAGCCGACGATCACGAACATCGCCAAGGCGGCCGCGCCGACGAGCATGTGTCGCATCGCGATCATGGACACCCTACATACCCGCCGCGCCGCATGACGCAACTCACCCGCATCTCGGCCGGGCGCACCCGTCTGCGGGTCGGTGCGCCGGTCCCCTGACGCCGAGAGCGGGCGGACCGGTCCTCGGCGTTGCGTGCCATTGTCGAATCAGCTGGGTTCGTCCGGGGGTAACTCGCCGCGAAAGACCGCCTGCGCCTCGGCGCGCAGCGGCGCGGGGTTGCGATCGTAGCGCGATGAAAAGTGGAACGTCTCGAGCCGTGCAACTCCAGCCGCTCGGGCCAGACTGCCGGCTTGACGCGCGGTCAGGTGGTAGCGCTTCGACGCCTGGTCCCGATCGGCGTCCAGGAACAGCGACTCACAGAAAAATACGTCTGCGTCGCGCGCCAGCGTGCTGATTCGTTCCAGGTTCTCGCGGCTGAAGAGCGTGTCCACGACATAGGCGATCTTCTGCCCCGGCGTCTCCACCAAGAGGGTGTCGCGCAAGGCGCCGAGGGTAAATGGACGCTGGTGTGTCGCCCCGGCCTCGCGCCACTCCGCGACGATGGGGGTGTCCGCGGGGCGGCCGGCGCGCACGGCGTCTTTCAGCGCGTTGAGCCAGCGGCCGGCCGGTACGCCGAGGGCTTCCAGTCGATCTGGTCGGACGTTGATGCGCGTCTTCTCGGTCATCGCGAAGCCCAGACACGGGATTCGATGATCGAGGTGGGTGGTGGTGACCGCCAGCTCCGGTGTGTTCACAAGGGTGCCGTCGAACGCGCGCGACGGGAGTGGCTCCGGGGCGAAGGCGGTGCGGGCGGGCAGGCGGACCGCTTCGATGGTCTCGCGCCCGACCTCGTGGACAGACAGGGTGAGGGGATAGCTCTCGATCAGGTTCCACGTGTACCCGGCCAGCTTGCCGCGCACGTTGGCGATGATGCCGGGCGGACCGAAGATATCGAGGTGCGCGTCGCGGGCCAGGAAGATGCGCAGCAGGTGATCAAAGCCGATGAAGTGGTCCATGTGCGTGTGCGATACGAACACATGCGTCAGTTTCAACAGGGCGGCCGCCGGCTGACGGTCGATGCGGCCGAGATCGAAGAGCACGGCCCGGCCGCGATCGCGCAGACCGACAAAGAGGCCGGGGTCGCCAAAAGGGTGGTTCACCAGTCGTGGGAGGAAAGCCGCGGGCATCCTCTTCAGCGTAACGTGGATCATCTGGGCGAGCCAGTCGCCCAACCCCGCAGCGGTGGCCCGCAGTGGACCGCCTCGGCGGCATCCGGTAGCGTCGCTGGCCATGCGGGAAGCGGACCTGCGCGCCATTCAGGCGGCGCTGACGGAGGACGGGTTCGACGCTTGGCTGTTCGCAGACTTCCGCGGCAGCGACCCGGTCGCCGCGCGGGTGCTTGGCCTCGGAGCGACGCTGGCGAACGGCGCGGCGGCCCGCGGCTGTGACGTCGATGCCGCGGTGCGCGCGGTGATCGATCGGGCCGGATTCTGGGCGTACTTCGTGCATCGCACCGGGCATTCCATCGGCATCGAGGTGCACGGCAACGGGGCCAACATCGATGGCTTCGAAACTCCGGATACCCGCCGCCTGCTGCCTGGAGCCTGCTTCTCCATCGAGCCGGGCGTGTACCTGCCCGGCGAGTTCGGTGTCCGCAGCGAGCTCAACGCCTTCGTTGACGGTCGCGCGCTCATCGTGACAGGACAACCGCTGCAGACGGCCGTGGTGCCGATCCTCGGTGAGGCGACATGAGCGGAAGGCGACCCATGCATCGATCGACCCAGAACACCCACCGAGCCGAGGGGCGGACGCTGCTCGCTGCGCTGTCGCTGTCTGCCTGCCTGGCAGCGGGGGCGACAGCCTGCGGGTCCGGCGACCTGGTCTTTCCCGGTGACGTCCCGGCAACTCCGACGTCCGCCAATACCGCCACCCCGGCGCCCGAAGAGAACTGACCTTCAGCGCGGTGCGCTCATTTCCTCCATGATGTGACGGCCGGCCTCGGTCATCATTTCGACCAAGACCTCGCGCATGGTCTTGTCCTGGGTCTCGAGCTTGCCGACAAGGGTGGCGAGCACGGCAAAGTAGCGCTCCTTCGACGGTAGTTCGAGGGTGGGAAGGCGTGCCTCCATCGCTTCGACGAAGCGCGCGTGCGCCATGGCGATGTCGCCGTCGAGCGCGCGGTGCAGCAGATCGGTCGAGCTCATCCGGTCTCCTTCCAGGCCGCCCGTCGCCGCGCAGCCCCCCATCCATATTTGCGGCGGCGGCGCGGTTCAAGTTAGGAGGCCTCGGGAGGCGGTGTGCGACGGCAGCTTGCAGCGGTAGTTAGCGGCGTGCTCCTGGCGCTCGCATCTCGGCCGACGGCGCCGGCGGTCGCCGTCAGTGTCCCAGTAGCTGGCCGTCCGCTTGAACTCACCGGTTGGGCGCTGCTGCGGCAGACCATCAAGACCGACGACGCGACGCCGAGCGAGCGGACCCTCCAGCAGCTCTGGCTGCGCTCGAAGTACGCCCCGGTGCGATGGCTGTCCCTGGACGCCACCATCAATTTCCAGAATGGCGGCCCTGCCACCAAGCAGACGCGATCCGGTCTGTACAGCTACCGCGCCGTGTTCCAGAGCATCTCGCCCGCCGTGATCTTTGAGGAGGCGTTCGCGGAGATCGCGTTTGGCGCCACTGAGCTACGCGTCGGTCTGCAGAAGTTCGCCTGGGGAAAGCTCGATCGCGTCCAGGCCGTCGACGTGCTCAACGTCGAGCGCTTCAGCGACCCGTTCCTGCTCGACGAGGACGAACGCAAGATCGGCGTTCCCGCCATTCAGGGCGCTCAGTACCTACCCGCCGCTGCCTGGGTGCCCGAAGAGGCGCGCCTGACGATCGCCTGGATCCCGCAGTACTTCCCCTACTGGTTTCCGTTGCCGGGGGAGCGCTGGTACCCGCCGGCCGGCACCCCGCCGGCGACGTTTTCGGTGCCGGCGCTCACGACCAGCGTGCCGGTGGGATTTCGGGTGGTGAACTCGCCCGCGCCCGGATTCCAGCTCGGCAACTCCGGCTACGCGGCCCGCGCATCGGCGTTCACCGCCGGCGTCGACTACGCACTGTACTACTATCACGGGTTCGATAACCGGCCGGCGTTCCGCCTGACGGCCGAAGCCGCTGGCGCGCCGCTACCGGTGCCGCCCTTCGTCACCGACGTCTCCGCGACGACGCGGTTGTCCCCGGT
The DNA here is from genome assembly GCA_031401035.1 of bacterium. GTDB lineage: Bacteria > Desulfobacterota > Binatia > HRBIN30 > CADEER01 > JANNRA01. The sequence continues at coordinate 9,333 of JANNRA010000013.1, forward strand.
CTTCCGCAAGATCGACCTGTGGGGCACCGACGCCGCCTACGCGTGGGGGGACTTTACCTTTCGCGCCGAGCTCGCCTTCGTCAGCGGGCGACCGTTCAGCCGTGACATCCGCTTCCTGGTCAGCTCACCACGCCAGCTGGCGCCGGCAATCGAAGCCGCCCTGCGCGAGATTGCGCGCGGCAACTCGCCCACACCGGTGGCGCTGCCGCCGGCGTTCGCGGTGCGCAGCGCCTTCGAATGGGGTGTCGCCGTCGATTACACCTGGAGCGACACGACGTTCCTGCTGCAGCTGAACCAGACCGACGTGCTGCACAACCACGTCGACCTGCTCATCCAGAACGTGGACACCGTCCTCACCGCGAACGTGTCGCGCGCCTTCCTACACGAGGACCTGACGCTCCAGCTCACCGCCCTCCAGGGGATCGAAAGCAGCTACACGATGCTCATGCCGCGCGTCACCTACCGGATACTAGAGCAGCTCGAGGCACGGCTCGGCTACCTGTTCATCGCCGGGCGGCAGCAATCGGTCGTCGGCCAATACAAGGACAACGATGAGGTGTTTCTGTCGTTGCGCTACCTGTTGTAGCGCCGCGCCGAGAGGGCTCGGTCGACCTCGCGCCGAACCTCGCGCTCGCGAATGGCCTCTCGCTTGTCGTGCTGTTTCTTGCCGCGCACCAGCGCCAGTTCCACTTTGGCGCGGCCGTTCTTGAAGTACATGCGCAGCGGCACGAGCGTCAGGCCGCGCTCCTTCACCGTGCCCTGCAGGCGTTCGATCTCGTTCGCATGCAGGAGGAGCTTGCGCGTACGGGTCGGGTCATGGCCGAACTGCGACGCCGGGCCATACGGACTGACGTGCACGTTCCACAGCCAGACCTCGCCGCGCTCGATACGCGCGTGGCTGTCTTTCAGGTTGACCTTCCCTTCGCGCAGCGCCTTGACCTCGCTGCCGGTAAGAACGATGCCGGCCTCCATCGACTCCTCGACATGGTACTCGTGTCGGGCGCGTCGATTGACGGCGATGTCGCGATCGCGGGGTGAGTTTTTCTTCACGGCCCCTGACGCTAGCAGGCGGCCGTCGTGCTCGCCACGCGCCGTCGCGCGCGCCTGGACCCTCGTCGAGGCGCGTGCTAGTCGCTCGCACGCCAACGGGAAGGGTGGGTGAGCAAGACGCGCTACATCGTCATTGAGGGCCCCATCGGCGTCGGCAAGACGACGCTTGCACGTCTGCTCGCCGACGAGTTGCAGGCCCGCATGGTGCTCGAACAGGTGGACGACAACCCGTTCCTCCGCCGCTTCTATGACGAGCCCGACAAGTTCGCGTTCCAGGCGCAAATGTTCTTCCTGCTGACGCGCTTCCGCCAGCAGCAGGAATTGGCGCAGCAGGAGCTCTTTCTCCAAAGCTTGGTGGCCGACTACCTCTTCGCCAAGGACCACCTCTTCGCCCAGCTCAACCTCGACTCCGATGAGCTGGCCCTCTACCGACAACTCTACCACCTGCTCGGCGCCCGCATTCCCAAGCCGGACCTGGTTGTGTACTTGCAAGCCAGGCCCGATGTGCTTATTGATCGACTCAGGAAGCGATCACGGGACTATGAACGGCACGTCACCCCGGAGTACGTCCGGCGCGTAGCGGAGGCATACAAGGATTTCTTCTTCCATTATGAGGAGACGCCCCTTCTGGTGGTCAACTGCTCGGAGATCGACTTCGTCGCCCATTCGGAGGAGACGGCCGACCTGATGCGGGAAATCTGCGAGATGGGGCAAGGCGTTCAGCACTACATACCGCTTGGATCCAGATAGACTGGACCGAGACGGACGGCATCATCGGGCCCGGATCGTCGCATCGCCCCGAATCGAGCCGAGCGGGAACACGAACCCGACTCACAGCGCTCGAAACGGATAAGCCCTGCGCCGTTGTTTCCGACCCTGCTCCCGATAAGCCTTCCGGCACTCGGTCTCGGAGGGCTTTCGCATGGAGCAGAAAGTAACCGTTCCCGAGATCGTCAAGGCCAAGTCCACCGGCCAGCCGATCGTCGCTCTGACGGCGTACGATTTCCCGTTCGCTCGACTCGTCGACGAAGCGGGTATCGACGTCATCCTCGTCGGCGATTCACTCGGCATGGTGGTGCAGGGCTTCGACACCACTCTGCCCGTGACCATGGACGAGATGGTCTACCACACGCGCATGGTGGTGCGCGCTCGTCGGCGCGCCTTGGTGGTGGCCGATCTGCCGTTCCTTTCGTACCAGATCAGTCCGACCGATGCGGTCGCGAACGCCGGTCGCCTGATCAAGGAGGGCGGCGCCGAGGCGGTGAAACTCGAGGGCGGATCGGCTGTGGCTGAGACGATAGCGCGCATCGCCGCCGTTGACATTCCGGTCGTGGGCCACATCGGGCTGACGCCGCAGTCGGTCCATCGGATGGGCGGGCACAAGGTACAGGGCCGCCAGCGGGGCAAGGCGCCGGGGCAGCGCGAACGCGTGATCGCGGATGCGCTCGCGGTCGAAGATGCGGGCGCGTTCGCCGTCGTCCTGGAGGGTATTCCGATGGACCTCGCGGCAGAGCTCACCGCCCGGCTGTCGATCCCGACCATCGGCATCGGTGCCGGCGCTGGCTGTGACGGACAAATTCTCGTCCTGCACGACGTCCTCGGCCTCAGCGAGGGGGCGCCGCCGCGCTTTGCGAAGTCGTATGCGAACCTGTGGGGCGCGGCGCGTCAGGCCGTCGCGGCCTACGCGGCCGAGGTGCGAGGTGGGACGTTTCCCGCGGCGGCGCACGGCTTCACCTCGCTCGCCACGGTGCCCGGCAAGGGCGTAGCGCAGGGCTGACGTCGATGCGCGACCTTACCAGCGCGACGGCGATGCGCGCGTGGGCCGAGCAGGCGCGCCTTGCCGGACGCCGTATCGGTTTCGTGCCCACCATGGGGTACCTGCACGACGGACACCTCAGTTTGGTCGCCGAGGCACGCCGGCGCGCGGATGCCTGCGTCGCGTCGATCTTCGTCAACCCGATCCAGTTCGGGCCTAACGAGGACTTGTCGCAGTACCCATCGGATGTGGAGCGCGATCGCTTCGCGCTCGCTGCTGCGGGCGTCGAGGTACTCTACCTACCCGCCGCCGATGCCCTGTATCCGCCGGGCTTTCAGACCGAGGTGGCGGTCACCCGGGTCACGGCCGGCTTGTGCGGTCGTTCGCGCCCAGACCATTTCCGCGGTGTGACCACCATCGTCGCAAAGCTTTTCAATGCGGTGCGGCCGCACGTTGCCGTGTTCGGCGAGAAGGATTTTCAGCAGCTCGCGGCGATCCGCCGCATGGCGACGGACCTCGATTTCGGTGTCGAGGTCGTCGGAATGCCGATCGTTCGCGAGCCCGACGGGGTGGCGCTGAGCTCCCGTAACGCCTACCTGTCTCCGCCCGAACGACTGGCGGCGCGCTGCCTGTCGCGGGCGCTGGAGTGTGCGCGCGCGGCGGTCGCCGCTGGGACGCGGCAGGCGAGCGCGGTGCTGGCCTCCGCCGAGGCGGTGCTGGGCGCGGAGCCGTTGGCGCGCGTCGATTACGCCGAGCTCGTCGACCTCGACTCGCTCGAACCGGTGCGGCGTCTGGACTCGTCTGCGCTGCTGGCGCTCGCCGTGTTCATCGGTCGGACGCGCCTGATTGACAACGCCGTGCTCGCGGCCGAGCCGCACTGACGTCTATCTCGCCAAGGGAGATTGATCGCATGCACCGCAACATGCTGCGCAGCAAGATTCACCGCGCCACGGTTACCGGGGCCGACCTCCACTACGAAGGCAGCGTCACGATCGACGCCGAGTTGCTCGCGGGCGCCGACATCCTGCCCAACCAGGAGGTCGAGATCTGGAACGTCACCAACGGCGAGCGCTTTCGGACGTACGCGCTGCGCGGCCAACCCCATTCCGGCGTCATCTGCATCAATGGCGCAGCCGCGCACAAGGCGCGCGCCGGCGATCTGGTGATCATCGCCACGTTTGGCTGGATGACTGACGCGGAGGCCCGCGCCTGGGAGCCGAAGCTGGTCTTTGTCGACGCGGAGAACCGTCCCATACCCCGTCACGGAGCGGAACGGCCCGGGCAGGCTGACCTGCGCGTGGCGAACTGGCGCTGATCTCGGCAGGGTGGTCGGGTCAGGGCCGACTTGCGCGTTTGCGGATTTCGCGCGGCTCACCGCCGGCCAGCCGCGCCAGCGAACGCCTGTACGGGGGGCGCGCGATCCCGCGCTCCGTGATGATCGCGGCAATCAGCGCATGTGGCGTGACGTCGAATGCCGGGTTGAGGACCTTCACTCCACTGGGCGCGAGTTGGCGCTCACCGATGTGGGTCACCTCACGCGCGGCGCGTTCTTCAATGGGGATGGCGTCGCCGTCGTGGCAAGTGAGGTCGACGGTGGACGTTGGCGCGGCGACGTAGAACGGAATTCGGTGGCGGGCCGCCAGGATGGCGATCGAGTACGTGCCGATCTTGTTGGCAACGTCGCCGTTGGCAGCCGTACGGTCGGCGCCGACAATCACGGCATCGATCGTGCCACGATGCATGATGTGGCCGACCATGCTGTCGGTGATCAGCGTCACCGGGATGCGATCCCTTTTCAGTTCCCAGGCCGTCAGGCGCGCCCCCTGTAAAAAGGGGCGCGTCTCGGTGGCGATGACGGCGATGTGCTTGCCAGCCTCGTGCGCGGCGCGAACGACGCCGAGGGCGGTGCCGTAGCCAGCCGTCGCCAGCGCACCAGCATTGCAGTGCGTCAAGACGGTCGAGCGCGGCTTCAGGAGCGCCGCCCCGTGGGCGCCGAGGGCGCGGTTGGCGGCGATGTCCTCGTGGTAGATGGCGAGGGCTTCCTGGCGGAGAATCTCCCGGACCACCTCGGCACTGCGACCACGGATCCGCGCGAACGCGCGCTGCATGCGATCGATGGCCCAGAATAGGTTCACGGCCGTCGGGCGCGTCGCCGCAAAGCGGCGGCAGATGCGCTCGAAGGCGCGGGTGAGGTCGCCGTCGCCTGCCTGCGCCATGCCGAGCGCAATGCCCATGCCTGCGGCGACGCCGATCGCCGGGGCGCCGCGGACGACCATGTCCTTGATCGCCCGCGCCACTTCGCGGTGATCGCGATACACGCGGTACACCTCCTGCATGGGCAGGATGCGCTGATCGAGGAGCACCACGGCGCCGCTGCGCCATTCGACCGGACGAATCATTGAGTAGGCTTCGCGTTTTGTAGATGGTGACCGTCGGGTTTTCAAGGCGGATTCCCCTTGTGGCGCAACACTCAGGCGCCCCGTAGGACGGCGCCCGAGCCGGCGTCAGTCTGTAGGCCAGCGTCGATCAGTGACACGCCGTTTACCAGCAAGTGCTCGATGCCGATGGGACGTTGGATGAGTCGCGCCGCTCCGACGCCGGCGATGCGGTCGCCGGCGTCGGCGATGTCGCCCGACGCGCGCGGCACGCCGCTGCCGACGCAGATCTCCGCGCCGCGAATGATGAGATCGAACACTTAGGAGGCTCCTGCCGGCTGGCGAACCAGAGCGCGGCTGTTGGCTGCCTACGCCGCACGACGGCGCGCTGCAACTGGGTGGTCAAGGGCGGACCAGCGCGGCGAGGACCTCGTCGACGCTGATACGGTGCGTGCACAGGCGCCCGCGGCCGCAGCGGAGGCAGGGCGAAGGTGCGTGTAGCACGGCGATACCGCTGCCGAGCGGGCGCCAGATGGACGGGTCGGTCCCGCCGAAGACCGCGACGCCGCGGGCACCGACCAGTCCGGCCAGGTGGCTGATGCCAGAATCGTTACCCAGGTAGCGCGCGGCGCGTCGCAGGACGGCGGCGACACGATCCAGCGACTCGTCTCGCAGCCAGGCCGTTGCTTCGAGCGGTGTCGGACACTCGACTTCAGCTGGGCCGGTCACTGCGACCACCTGCCCGCCGTCGCGCCGCCACGCCGCCACGGCGTCGGCGGCGCCTTCCCAGTTCTTCTGACGCGCACCGCTGCCGGCGTGCACGGCGAGCACACGTGCCCCGAGCGAGTGCGTGCTCCAGAAGTCGTCCGTCCACGATTGCGCCGCCGCGGCGACCGGCAGCACGTCCTCGTGCGGCGCCACATCCAGGCAGCGCGCCAGGTAGGTTGCCGCATGCACGCCGGGGGACATGCCGCGGAGATGGTGGAAGAATGGGACGCCGCCCACGACGTGGGCGAGGCGCGCCGCAAAGTTGGCATCACCCGATCCCGTGAAGCTCACGGCACGGTCGCAGCCGCCGAGCAGCGCCGCGGGCCCCGCACTCAGCGGGCCCGTCGCGAAGATCTCCGCGATCTCGCGGCGATCGATGGAGATGCACGCGGCGAAGACGTCGGCAGGAAACGCGGAGACCCACGCCATGCGGCTGCACAGGGTGATGGCTTCGCCGGTGCGCACCAGGCCGCGGAAGGCCGGCCAGCAGCACAGCAGATCGCCCAACGCACCCGGGAACAGCACCAATGTGCGTCGCCTCACGCCACGACCTCGATTGACTTGGCCAGGACGGCGCCGCTACTTGGTCGGAGCGGATCCCTGTACCGGCCATGCGTACCGCCATCGCGCACACCCCACTCGATCTGATCGGTAGCACGCCGGTGGTTCGGCTCAATCGGCTGACCGGACCAGACGACGCCGAAGTCTGGGGCAAACTCGAGTCCGCCAATCCCGGCGGCAGCGTGAAAGACCGAATCTGCCTGCACATGATCGAGGCGGCGGAGCGGGACGGGCGCCTGCGTTCCGGTGGGACCATCATCGAACCGACCAGTGGCAACACTGGGATCGGCCTTGCAATGGTGGCGGCGATCAAGGGCTATCGATTGATCCTGACCATGCCCGACACGATGAGCGAGGAGCGGCGCAGCCTGCTCACGGCCTATGGCGCGACCCTGGTGCTGACGCCAGACTCCAAAGGCATGCATGCGGCGGTGCGCAAGGCTGAGGAACTTCTTACCGAGCACCCCGGCGCGTTCATGCCGCAGCAATTCCGCAATCCGGCGAATCCGGACGCGCACCGACAGACGACGGCGCGCGAGCTGCTCGAGCAATTGCCGCGTATCGACGCCTTCGTCGCCGGTGTCGGGACCGGTGGTACTATCACCGGCGTCGGCTCCGCACTGCGCGAGGCGCTGCCGGCGGTCCGCATCTACGCCGTCGAGCCCGCCGCGTCCCCGGTTCTCTCGAGCGGCACCGCCGGCTTTCATGGGATCCAGGGCATCGGTGCGGGATTTGTACCTGAGGTACTCGATACGGGCATCTACGATGAGATCATCACGGTGTCCGATGAGGCAGCCACCGCATGCACGCGCCGGTTGGCGAGCGAAGAGGGGGTGCTGGTTGGCATCTCCGCCGGTGCGAACTGTTATGCCGCCCTGCAGGTCGCGCGTGAGATCGGCGCAGGCAAGATCGTGGCGACCGTGTTCTGCGATACTGGGGAACGCTATCTCACAACCGACATCTTCGGCGGTGAGGGCATCTGACGTGGATATCGACGCGAAGCTCGCCGCACTGCGCGATGCGTTGGAGGGCATGGGGCGGGTGCTGATCGCGTTTTCGGGCGGTGTCGATTCGAGTTTCCTCCTGCAGGTCGCCGTCGACGTGCTCGGCGACGGCGCCGTGGCGCTGACGACGCACTCGCCGACGGCGCCGGAGGAGGACGAGGCCATGGCGCGGGCGCTGGCCGCAACCCTCGGCGTGCACCATGTCTGTCTCGATGCGAACGAACTCGACATTCCCGGTTACGCCGACAATCCCACGAACCGCTGCTATTTCTGCAAGGGGAGCTTGTACGACATCTGTCGCGCCGAGGCGGCGCGCCTTGGGATTGCCCAGATCGTCGATGGCGTCAACTTGGATGATCTTGCCGACTACCGCCCGGGTCTCCGCGCAGCGGAGGAGTACGGCGTTCGCCACCCCCTGGCCGAGGTCGGGCTCACGAAGGCTGAGATTCGGGTGCTCAGCCGGCGGGTGGGTCTGCCGACAGCCGACAAGCCCGCCAGCCCATGCCTCTCGTCGCGCTTTCCATACGGTACGCGCATCACCCTCGACGGACTACGCAAGGTGGCGCTGGCGGAGCAGGCGCTTCGGCGTCTCGGGTTTCCTGAGTGCCGTGTGCGTTCGCATGATCCGATCGCGCGAATCGAAGTGCCGGCGCACGATGTGTCGCGGCTTGCTGCGGACGAGGTGCGCGCGGCGGTGGTCCGCGAAGTCAAGGCGGCCGGCTTCCTCTATGTCACGGTCGATCTGCAGGGGTTCAGGTCTGGGAGCCTCAACGAGGCACTGCCGGGCGCGCCAGGATCCACTCCGCCCAACGCAGATCCTCCGGCGTCGTGATCTTTCGATTCTGGACATCGCCGGGCACCACGTAGACGCGCCGACCGAGGCGTTCAACGAGCATCGCATCGTCGGTCGCGGCGTCAGCCGCAACGCCGGCGTGAGCGGCGCGGATAATGTCCGCCTGAAACACCTGCGGCGTTTGCGCCAGCCACAAGTGTGCGCGCGGTGGCGTCGCTTCGATCCAACCCTCCGCGTGCACCTGCTTGATTGTGTCGGTGGCGGGGATGCACGGCACCGCCGCCCCATGCACGCGTGCCGCGCCAATCACGGCGCGGATGACCTCCGCAGTGACAAACGGACGGGCCGCGTCATGGATGGCAATCAGTGGCGCGGCTCCGGCAGCCGCCAGTCCGGCGCGGACGGAGTCACCGCGTTCGGTCCCACCGGTCACGATGGCCGGCTCCAAGGGGAGCGGATCGGCGCGGGCGATCGCCCCCTTGGCACGTTCCTCCCAGCCAGGCGGTACGACCAAGACGACGCGCGTTACTTCCTGGACTGCCAGAAGGGCACGCACCGCACGCAGGAAAAGCGGCTCTCCCCCCAAGGGAACGAACGCCTTGGGGATCCCGGCGCCAAGCCGCGATCCCGGACCGGCAGCGACGATGACCGCGGTGGTCAGCGGGCGAAGATGGTCTTGAGCTCTTCCATGATCTTCTCCTCGGGGTGCGAGCGAGCGATGGAGAGCTCTTTGACGAGCAGGTTGCGAGCCGTGTCGAGCATCTTGCGCTCGCCGAACGACAGTTCCTTGTCGCCCTTGAGCACGAAGAGGTCGCGCAATACCTTGGCGATCTCGAGCACCGAACCCGTCTTGATCTTCTCGGTGTACTCCCGGTAGCGGCGATTCCACGTCTGCTGGTCGATCTCGACCCGCTTCTCGCGCAGGATCTTGTACACCTTGGTGACCATCTCTCGGCCAATGACGCGGCGCAGGCCGACGGAGGTCACGTTCTCGGTCGGGATCATGATCGTCATGTCGCTGTCGAGAATCCGCAACATGTAGAACGTCTTTTCGGTCCCAGAGACGACCTTCGTCTGGATGCTCTGGATGACCCCGACGCCATGCGCAGGGTAAACGACTTTCTCACCAACCTTAAAAATCGAGTCAGTCTTCCCTTTGCTTGGCATAGACCCGCAGAATGACACAAAAACGTTGAATCGTCAAATAAGTTCGGCTGTTGCATGACGGGCTGGCGCCTCGCCCCGGTGCAGCGAATCCTTGCTCGCGGCGACCGCTTCGCAGTAGGTTGACTTCAAAGCATCGATTCACGGTGATCAGGACGCAGGGGGCGTGTGAGTCTCGGAGCAGGCGACAGAGTCCCGGGGGCGGACGGTGAGTCTGCTGGTCTACGGACCCCGTGGTTCGAGCGCTTCGCGCGCTCTGTGGTGCGCCATCGAGTGATGGTCGTCGCGGCGGTGCTGGCCATTACTGCGGGTTTGGCGGTGCAGCTGGGAAACCTCCACCTCGACATCCGGCGGCGCGCCAACCTGCCAAACGGGCATCCGTACGTGCAGATCCAGAACCGTATCTCCGACCTGTTCGGCGGCGAGGCGATCGTCATCATCGGCGTGATCGCGCGCACCGGTGATGTGTTCCAGCCGGAGATCTTGGCCAAGATCCGACGCATCACGGATCGTCTGGCCGCCTCGCCAAACGTCATCGTTCCGAGCCTCTTCAGCATTTCGGCGCCGTACGTTAAGACGGTGGTCACCAGCGAAAGTGGGGCGATGCGCATAGAGCCGCTCTTCCCGGCCGCCGCCCCGACTGCCGCCGCCATCGCCCGTGCGCGTGAGCGGATCGCCGCGGATCCGCTCCTCCGCGGCAACCACGTGTCGTCCGACCAACGGGCGGCAATGATCGTGGCCGACTTTGATGATCGGATTCGGGATGTCGATCTCGCGGCAATGATCGAACAGGCCGTGGCGCCGGAGCGGGATGAACATGTGACGATCGCGCTCGCTGGGGCGCCCATCCTGCGCCGTGAACTCGCTCGGTACACCGCGATGATGGCGTTCCTGTTCCCGCTCGCGGTCGTGATCATCGGACTCGTCCACTACGAAGCCTTCCGGACGCTGCAGGCGATGCTGTTGCCGCTCGTCACAGCCGTGCTCAGCGTGGTGTGGGCGCTCGGAATCATGGGACTGCTCGGGCTGCCGATGGACACGTGGAGTGCGATGACACCCGTGTTGATACTCGCCATCGCGGCGGGCCACGCGGTGCAGATCCTGAAGCGGTACTACGAGGAGTACGGGCGGGTCGGCGACAGCAGCGAAGCGGTGGTCCGGTCGATCGCCGCGGTTGGGCCGGTCATGGTCACTGCCGGGCTCATCGCGGCCGCAGGTTTTGCATCGCTGGCATCGTTCGGCATCGCGAGTGTGCGGGCATTCGGGACCCTGCTGGCCGCCGGCATCGTCAGTGCGCTGATCATCGAACTGACCTTCACGCCGGCCTGTCGGTCCATGCTGAGGCCGCCGCGGCGTCGCGAGCTCCTCCGCGAGGGCGGGGCGCGCCGGCTGGATCGCGGCCTCGACGCGCTGGCGCGAGTGGCGATCGGCCGTCCGCGGACTGTCGTGGCGATTGCCTGTGCGGTGGTGCTCGGCGCCGGCGTTGGAACCCTGTGGCTGCGCGTCGACAACAGTTTCCGACTATGGTTCGCGCCAGGGACGCAGGTGCGGATCGACGATCGGTTGCTCAATGACGAGCTGCCGGGCACGGCGACCTTGCGGGTGCTGATCGAAGGCGAGGCCGACGATGCGATGCTGCAACCCGCGGTCTTGGAGGCCATGAGCGACCTGCAGTTGCAAATGGCGTGGACTCCGGAGATCGGCGGGATCACGTCGATTGTCGACCACGTGCGCCGCATGCATCAGGCGATGCATGACGGCGACCCGGCGTTCTTTGTCGTGCCCGACGATCCGGCGGTCATCGGCGAGTACCTGTTCCTGTATGCCTCGGCCGCAGGGCCGGACGGGCTCGGGGCGTTCGTTGACGTGCGCAATCGCAGTGCGGTGATCCGGGCGCTGAGCAAGACCGACAGCGCGGCCTTCTCACGCGAGCTTCTCGCACGCTTGCAAGCCTACGCCACGGTGCGCTTCGCCGGCCTGCCGGTCCGCGTCGGCATTGCTGGCGGGACCCTCGGCGTCCAGACCGCGATGAACGACCTGGTCGTGCATGACAAGATCCTCAACATGCTGCAGGTCGCAGCGATCATCTTGGTTCTGTGTGCGGTGGTCCTGCGATCGTTCGTCGGCGCGTTGTTCGTTCTCACGCCGCTGGCGTTGGCCAGCCTGGTCATCCTTGGCGGTATGGGCTGGACGGGCGTGTGGCTCGACATGAGTACCGCGGCGATCACTGCGATGGGCGTGAGTATCGGCGCCGACTTCGCCATCTATCTGCTCTTCCGGGTTCGAGAAGAGTTACGCCGCGGCGCGCCGCTCGAGGAGGCTTTGCGGACGGGCTTGCGCACCTCAGGCAAGGCTGCGGTGTACGTTTCGTCGGCTGTGGTGGCTGGGTACCTGACGCTGACACTGTCGGGGTTCAGCGTGTGGATCCGGCTCGCCGTGCTCACATCGCTGACCGTGGCGATGAGCGCGCTGACGACCTGTGCACTGCTCCCGGCGCTGATCCTGCTCACACGCCCCCGATTTCTGTCGCGGCCGGAGGTGGTAAGCGCTGGGCAGGGACTGTGCACGGCGGAGCCGCTCGCGCCGTCCCCGCGCACGGCGAGCGCGAGCAACTCGTGATCTACGCGGCGCTCAGGAGAAGGTAGCCGTTGACGCCGCCATATCCATAGCTCGTCACCAGCGCGGTGCGGACCGGACGTCGCAGCGGTTCGCCGATGACGTGCAGGGCCCGACACTCCGGAGCGGGGGTGAGGAGATTGGCGGTCGGCGGAATGCAGCCGTGCGCGATCGCCAAGGCGCTTGCGGCGGCCTGAAAGGCGCCCGCGGCGCCGAACGGATGTCCGAGAACGCCCTTGATCGAGCTGATGGGGATCGCCGGAAGGAACTCGCCGAGCGCCGCGTTGAGCACCGTGAGTTCCTTGCGGTCGAACAGCGGCGCCGCGTTGGCGTGCGCGCAGACGTAGTCGATCGCGCCTGGGGCGGTTGCGGCGACCGTGAGCAGGCGGCGCAGGGCCGTCGCACCGGCGCCGCCCGATTCATCCGTTCCATAGAGTCCGCGTGCGTCGCACGAGAAGGCGGCGCCATCGACGCGCGCATAGACGCGAGCCCCGCGGGCGTGCGCGTGCGTCGCTTCCTCGAGCACCAGGAAAGCGCTTCCTTCGCTCAGCACCATGCCGCCGTGGGCAGCGTCGAACGGGCGCGCGGCGTGAATCGGATCGTCGTTGGCGGTCGAGAGTTCGTTCGTCCGGCACAGGGCTGCGAAACCGAGCGGGCTCAGCGGCGCCTCGGTGCCGCCGGCCAGGACGACGTCGACGATGCCCGACTCGATCAGGGCGGCGCCATGGGCGATGGCTTGTAGGCTCGATGGGCAGCCGCTTGAGAAGGTGACCTGTGGTCCTTGCGCGCCCGCCGCAGAAGCCACCTCGACGCCGGGGCCGTGGTTGCCTGCCCCCGCCACAATGAACGGGTTGACCCTGCGCGCGCCGCGTTCGAGCAGTATGGCCGCTTGTTGCTCCGCGTCGATCCAGCCGCCCAGTGCAGTGCCGAGTGTCACGGCCATCGCGGTCGGTGCGACCGCATCGCGCCCGAGGTGCGCATCGGCGAGGGCCAGGCTCGCTGCCGCAAGCGCCAATTGTGCCGCTCGAGTAGTCGTTCGGAGCGTACGTGGTTCCAGGAGGCCGACATAGTCGGCATCGGCAACCTGGCCCCCGATGCGACACGGGAGGCCGCTGGTGTCAAAGCAATCGAGCAGCCGGATCGCACCGCGGCCGCTACACACCGCGTCCCAGAAACGCTCGTGGCCCGCCCCGGTAGGCCCGAGAACGCCGAGCCCGGTAATGACCGTCGTACGCTGGCCCACGGTACGCCTCACAGCCGAAGGTGGCTGGCCACCAGGTCCTTCATCACCTCGGATGTGCCGCCGCCAAGACTCAGGACGCGCGCGTCACGGTACGCGCGGGTCACCCAGTTCTCTTCGAGGAACCCGTTACCGCCAAAGAGCTGGATGCAGCGCTCGATGACCCGCTGGACCACGTCTACCACCTGGAACTTGATCATGCAGATGCGCTTCGCGTCCACGTGCCCGTCGCGGAACCGTTCGCAGACGGAATACACGAACGCACGTGCCATCTCGATCTCGGCCGACATCTCCGCGATGCGGTGGCGGATGGTCTGCAGGGCCGTCAGCGGTTTACCGTAGGCTTGGCGAGCCTTCAGATAGGTGATCGTGTCCTCGAGGACGAGTGCGGCGAGGGCGAGGCTGCACACGCCGCCGATCAGCCTCTCCTCCAGGAGATTCTGCGTGTGGTAGTAGTACCCGAGATGGGCCTTACCAACCGTGTATGATTTCGGAACCCGGCAGCGGTCGAACGTCAGCCAACCGGTGGGGGATGAGTGCAGGCCGAGCTTGCGGAGCGTCTGCTTCACTGCGAAGCCGGGCGTGTCCGTCGGGATGAGCAGCAGGGACATCCCGTTCGGTCCGCGATCCGGGCGTGTACGGACCAGGGTCACCACAAAGTCGGCGATTGGGCCGTTGGTGATGTACGTCTTCTCGCCCGAAACCACCCAGAAATCCCCGTCGTCCTCGGCGCGGCACTGCACAGCCCCGGAGATGTCGGACCCACCGGTCGGTTCCGTCGATGCGAGCGCACCGATCTTTTCACCTCGAATCGCCGGCGCCAGGAACTGGCTCTTCTGGGCAGCGGTGCCGTACCGGGCGAGAAGCGGCGAAAAGAAGTTCGTCTGCGCGAGGATGCTGAGCGCGACGCCCCCCATATGGCAGCGCGGCAGCTCCTCTGCCAGCACCACCGTGTATCCGAAGTCCAAACCGCGCCCGCCGTACTCGAGCGGTTGGGTCAATCCGAGCAGCCCGCGCTCGCCAAGGTCGCGAAACACGCTCCGTGGCAATTCTCGAAGGGACTCCCAGCGTTCGGTGTTCGGCGAGATCAACTCAAGGATCGCCGAATTAACGACTGGTCGAAAGGCCTGATGCACGTCCAAGAGTAGAGCCATCAGCGTGGATGGATCAGTAGGTGAATGTACCGTGCAATAGCACCGAACTCATTCAATTCGACAACCTGAATCGGGTCGATCTCGATGTTAAGCTCGTCTTCGAGAGCTACCTGCACCTCAAGGAAAGCAACCGAATCCATTTGGAGGTCACCATCGATGGTTGCACCGTCCCGGGCGAGGGTTCCATCAACCCTTCCGATGTCGACCAGAAACCCAGCTAAAAGTAGTCGTACGTCGTCAAGTCCAACGTCCCGTAAGGCCATTGTCCGCTCCAAATGGAATTTCCCAGCCACGCGGTCTATACGCCTTGCATGGATGCTAGGCAATCGGCCGAGCGCGAGTGCGCCTGACTATTCAGCTGTGCCCGACGCAATCAGGTACCGAAGATGCTCAGATTCTCGGTAGCTTTTGGCCCGCAGCGACTGGACGCTCGTCGCCTGCAGGCCCTCGTATACTCAGAAGACCTGGGGCACATTCCGGACGACGGCTTGGATGCTGTCGCGGCCTTCATCGTCGCGCTATCTCCGTTCGAGGAAGTGGTCGCGTCGTTCCGTCTTGCCGGTCCGGAACTCCGTCCCTTCGATTTCGAACGTCATCTGAGCCTCGACCGTCTCGCGGGACCAACATGTCGTCCTGCGCTGGTAGGCAGACTGTGCCTTCGGCGAGAGTACCGATCGGCTGCGAATAGCATTCCCATACAGGATGGCCTCCTCCGATTTGCGATTGCGACCGCAGAGGCCTCATCTATCACTGACCTCTTCCTTTACACCTACGAGCATCTCGTATCATTTTACAGGGGCGCGCTTTTCGAAGATACCGGTGTGCTTTTTCGCCATGGAGATTGGGGGTTGGTTCGCTTAATGCGCCTCAAGGTAGCGACCGCCATCCAGCGCCTAGCGACCAAGCGGGCAAGAGCGATGCGTCACAACTAGATTCCGCATAATGGCCCAGTTCCCCGAAATAGTTCCGCTTATCGCAGCAATCACCAGCTCCATGTTGGCGGTCGTTGTGTACCTAAGAGCTCCAGACAGACGACTGGGAATAGTCTTCGCAGTTCTCGCGACTGCTCTCGTATTCTGGAACCTGAATTTCTTCGTACTCTACGGAATTTCTGACTACGACACGGCATTCCTCTATAGCTGGATCCTGCGAACCGGCGCCGTTTTCCTTCTGCCCGCGATACTCCAACTATCTCTCGTCCTTCCTGGGCGACCTATCGCGTTAGGATGGACGTGGATCTTGGGAGGCGCTTACGCCTGGGCTGCGATGCTGGCAATTCTGAACGTCCGGGGTCTCCTCGTCGAAAGCCTCGCTCACTTTCGCTGGGGATACTACTCGGTAGGAACGAAGTACTACGATCTGTTCCCACTTTTGGTACTCTACACATTCATTCTCGGAATCGGCTATCTAGCGCGCGAATACTGGACTACGGATGATACACGCATTCGCCAACAACTGAGGTTCTGGATACTCGGATTTGCGCTGTCTCTGCCTCTGGGCCTCACAAATCTCCTCCCATCATACGGGATCCCAGTTTACCCTCTCGGGAATCTAGCTGTAGCGCTGTGGGCGGGCGTCGTTGCATACGGCATCGTGCGGTACCGGTTGATGGATATCGAGCTGGTCGTGGCCAAAAGTCTTGCCTATGTGGGGGCCTCTCTTGTCGTTGTCGGTCCGGCTGCTGTTGCAGCGCTTGTGTTTCAGCGCCGGGCCTTCGCCGAGATTCATTTTGATCTGTCGGCACTTCTCATCCTGCTCCTTCTCGTGGTCGGGCTTCTTTTCTCACGCGTCCGCCTTTCAATTGAAAGTAGGCTCGAGAAGTCTCTCTTCCCCCAGAAGACCGAGAGCCGGAGTCGATTGATCGATCTGGCTGAAGAGGTGGTCAAGATTCTCGACCGCGATCGCCTGCTGGAGGTTGTATCAACAGCGGTTGAAGCAGCGTTTAGCCTGGAGACACTTGCTCTTTATCTTCGGGAAGACGTCCGTGGGCAATATGAATTGCAGGTGCATCGAGGGGGACGCGCTGTCCCCCCGGATGTTGCGCCAGAAAGTGCGCTTGTTCGTTGGCTGGCGCTACGTGGTGAACCCGCATTGCGGGGCGAAGCTTCTGCGACCGGCGCTGACTCAGGAGGGGGCCGCGCGGGTGAGATTATGCGCGTGAATGAATGGGAGGCATGTGTCCCGTTCGTTGGCGGCCAGGACTTGATCGGATTTCTCTGCTTAGGAAAGAAGGCGGCACGCCAAGCGTATAGCACCGGCGACATGGCACTCTTAGCGAAGGTTGGCGCGGAGGCGGCGATCGCGTTGCAGAACGCCAGGTTGTACCTAGAACTGCGTCGGTCGCGGGAAATAATTAATCGCACAGGTCGCTTGTCTGCCCTGGGGACATTAGCAGCTGGCATTGCGCACGAAATTCGCAATCCATTAGTGTCTATACAGACATTCTTCCAACTCGCTCCAGATCGGCTCGATGACGAAGAATTTATGACTTCGTTTCTTCGCCTCGCTGAAACGGAAGTTCAGAGAATCAGCAGTCTGATTTCAGAGCTACTTATGTTTGCGAAATCACCAACGGCGACATTGGGTGAGACTGATCTTGAGGAGGCGGTCCAGCGGACGGTAGTTCTGCTGGAGCCCCAAGCAAGAGCCGCACGCGTGGCCCTGCGTTGGGCGCGGTCGGGGGGACTTAGACCCGTTTGGGCCGATTCCGATCAGGTTATGCAAGTGTTCATCAATCTTGCACTTAATGCGATCCAAGCGACGCCGGAAGGTGGAGAGGTGTCGCTTGAGGCGCGGGAGATCGTCCACGAAGGTCGCCGGTACTGCCAGGTTGAGATCCGAGATACGGGATCTGGCATATCCGACAGTATCAAGGAGGCAATCTTCGATCCTTTTTTCACGACGAAGGATCGGGGGTCTGGCCTCGGGTTGGCAGTGTCATATCAACTGGTGTCGGAGGTTGGAGGGTTCATCGCTGTTGAAAGCCAAGAGGGCAGGGGCAGCCGATTTATCGTCAATTTTCCGGCCCTAAATATCGCGGGTGCGGATTGTGAGAAGGAAGGAGGCTAGCGCATTAGTGGAAGTCATTGCTGTTCGTAGGGTGCATGCCGCTCGAGAATCACACTAAGTGTGCCAGTGGGTCGGCCTATCAGGAGTATAGCTACAGAATGTTCCGGTGCGGATGCTGTGCCTAAGATGAGACCACGCCGAAGGGCTGATGCCTTGTAGGCGGGAGATTGCAACGGAAATACGATTTCTTACGGCTATTCGTGCCCGCTCAACAATGTGTGGTGCGCGGCGTGCCCTGCCCGATAATCCCAGGGATGCGCTTAGGTGATCGAGAAGCGCCTCGTGTTCGGTGCGTAGTCGCGCCAGCAGACCCAGGTCGTTGGCTACCTCCGCGGCCTCGATGTCGGAGGCCAACTCTCGCATGCGCCCTTTATACTGATTCCTCGCTTGGGCATCGAGCAGAGTGTCGGGTAGCCCCGGTAAGACATGCGTGCGAGAGTCTGCAAAGCGACTCGTCAGATCAAGAACATGTAGCGGGGTACCCCTGGCGGAAAGTATGTGACAAATATAAGAGAGTCCTAGGGTATGCTTAAGCTGAGCTGTAGTTCCTTGAAATACAAGAATCCAGAAGTCACCGTGGCGAGTCAGCGAATAGTCGTGTTCCTGAGGTAATAGGTGCGAGGTGGATTCTGATCGCAGTGCACGTGTACTCTGCGCGCCGTTCGCTCTTGCCGCGATCGTCGCCGCGACTGAGTGGGCGTCGGCGGCGGCCTCGGGTAGGCCCGCCTCAAAATAGGCTGACGATGCCTGGCGTACCAGGTCCAGTGCAAATGTGAGCGAGGATGGGTTGGAATGGCGGCAAAGGTGACGCGCATATGCGACTGCGGTACGGGCGGCCAGGACTGGGGAGTCGAGTAGAGAGTCGAAGCGAAGGGCGTTCGAGAGGTGGAGCGCGGCCGCGTCAGTATCGTTCGAGGCATCGGCCAGGAGACCCAATAGCCTTGAGACGCTTCCCCCGAGAACCGTGCCCCAGCCCGCGACCACCTGATAATGGGCGAATGGTAGTAAGCGAGGGTAGAGAAGTCTTGCACCCTCCGTGTTTTCAGTGATGGCTAATGCTTCTGCCAGTAGCGCGTAAATGAATAGCGTCAGGTTGTTTAGGGGGATGCTGGTGAAGTCGCTGATAATGAAGGGCTTGAGGATTGCACCAGCAGCCGAGTCGTGTCCAAGGCGGGCGTGAACTAGGGCGAGGCCAGCCCGATAGGCAATGACCGTTGGATAGCGCCTGCAGATCTGATCACTGATGATGTCCCAGCCAAGGAGATCGGAAGCCAACAGGTTCCGATAGAAGGATTGGGCTAGGTGGTGCTGCGTTGGGCTCGCATCATGGACTCGCTGTCCGAGACTCTGGGCAAGGGAGTGCCAGTGGGCCACGGCCGCGGCGTCCCCGCGAGCAATTGCACGAGAGGCGCAAAGTAGTGCGACCTGCCAGTTGAGCCGCGGATGTCGGGCGCCATCGGCGATCTGCGATGCTGCCAGGAGTTCGGCGTCGGCATCAGGCATCGAGCCGCGGGTGGCATTTGTCCAGAAGCGCAATAGACGGGCGTGGAAGGAGAGCAGCGGCTCGTGGGCATGCGTGCCGATTCGGAGTAGATCGGTGGCCGTATCGTGAAGATCTTCAACCAAGAGCGGTTGCCATTGGGCTAGGCTGCGTGCTTCGAGTGCGATTCCCCGCAATCGGTCGTCGCACAACTCCGCCGACAGGCGTAGGGCGTGATTGCTATAAAGGTCGACGGACGACGGATCTCCAGCAAAGTAGAGAGATCGGCTCAGGGCACTAAGGACCTCGACACGAACTGCAGCGTGGTTCTCGCCAAGGCGGTGATTTGCCTCTTCGAGCATCGAGACGGCGGCGGAGTCGACTGGAAGGGTTCCAGACATCAACCCCTTGAAGCCCAGTGCTGCACGGGCGAAGCGGGGGGCGTCGTTGGTGTGGCGGGCGCGGCTGGCCGCGTCTTCGAAGGTCCGACGGGCGGCGACCCATTCGCCGGCGGCGGCTTGCGCGGCGCCGAGGAGGAGCAGCAGGTCGCAGGCGTCGCTATCTGTGCTGTGGGTGTCGATCAGTTCCTTGGCACGATGGAAAAGGGCGACGGCTTCTTCGTAGGCGCAGGCAGCATGGGCTTCGCGACCGGCGGCAACGGCGAACATGGCCGCCTTGACGCGGTCGGTGCGAGGCAGGCCGAGGAATGCATGGTGGGCGATGCTGGCAAACGACACTTCCACGGGCGTTCCCAAGCGTTCCTCGAGGACTGCTGCCACCCGTTCGTGCAGGTGCGTCCGCTCCGAGCTGTGCAAGCGGTCGTACGTGCCTTCGCGGACAAGCGCGTCGGCGAAGCGGTAACGCATGGGCAGGGAGCGGGCGACGACACGGTGGGCCAACGCCTCCTGGAGCAGGTCGAGTGCCGCGCCGGTCGCGAGACCGCAGGCCGCGGCGACGACATCAGCGTCGAACTCGCGGCCGATGACTGACGCGGCTTGCAACAGGGTCCGACAGGGTGGCGACAGGGCGTCGAACTGATGCATTGCGATGCCCGCCAAGCTCGGCGGTAGGGACAGCATGGCCATCGAATCGGCGTCGGCGGTGAGGACGTGGCCGAGCTCGCGAAGGTAGAATGGATTGCCGTCGGTCAACGCCATGAGGCGGTCGACCAGTTCCGACTTCGGCGGCTCGCCGGCCCGCGCTTCGAGCAGGGTACACACCTCCGATCGACTCAAGCCCGTCAGTACGAACTGGCGCGACCACGGATGCCGGCAGCCATTCGTGATGAGTGGTGGAACCGGGTCGCGACTGGTGACGCATACGGCCATCGGCGCGTCGGCCAACCGTCCAGCAAGGAACTGCAGCAAGAGGATCGACCCGCTGTCGGCGCGGTGCACATCGTCGACGACGATCGCCAGCGGCTGCTCCTCGGCCAGGTCGCGTAACAGCGTCGCGAAGCGATCGAACAGGTTAAACCTCGCCTGCTGCGCGTCGCTCGACTCGACGAACGCCGCCAGGCCGTCCACCCCGCGCGCCGCAAGCGCCCGCTGCAGCAGTCCGTGCAACTCCGGCGCCGCGAGCATCGAGCCATTGCTTGTTGAATCACCGAGGATGTCTCGCAAGGCTTGAATCCACGGCCAGAAGGGCGGCGCCCCGTCGCCATCCCAGCAGCTGGCCCGGAGGACACGGAACCCCTCCGCCTCCGCCATGGCGGCGAACTCCTGCGCGAGCCGCGTCTTGCCGGTTCCGGGGGCGCCGGAGACGATATCCAGCCGGCCTCCGCCCGCCGCAATCGAGGCCAGGCTGGCAGACAGCGCCGTCAGTTCGTGATCGCGCCCTACGAACGCCCCGCCGGCGGGATGCGTCTCACGCCCCGCGCCCGGCGTGGAGTCCTTCATCTCCTCAGGCATCGCCTCCGAATCCCCCTGATCCGACGATTTCGACCTAAATTTCCGCCGATCCGGCCGACGTAACAGTGTCTCGCCGAAAGTAACGCCATGGAAGATGCGAGGTGAGTCCGCGGAATCGGCCGCTTGAACACTCTCGTCGATGACGGAGGGTCTAATGTCAAGAAAATCCGGTGCCCAGTCGGGTAAGGCACGCCGCCCCGTTTCGGTCCCCGAATCGCCCCGTGCGCCCAATCCGCTTCCCGAGCCGGAAGGGGTCGTGCGCTGGTACGATCATTCGCGCATCTTCGCCGGGCCGCGGCCGGTGTCGGCGCGCCGCGGCCTCGAGCCCGCATTCCTGCTGATCGAGACCGAGGTCATGGAGGCGTTGCAGGCGCGCGCGGCGGAGCGCGGACTGAGCTACGATGCGCTCGTTCGGCTGATCGTGCGCGAGCACGTCCAAGACTACTGAGCGCCCACCGCTTGCCCGCCGGAGGCTTCTCTGGCTACCTCCGCGCATCACTGCGGAGGTAGGAGCCATGATCAAGCTGTACGGGGTGCCGGCGTCGCGAGCGTTTCGGCCGCTCTGGATGTTGCGCGAACTCGATCTTCCGTTCGAGAACGTGCCCACCCATTATGCGACGGGAGACACCCGCCAGGCGGAGTTCCTCAAGCTCAACCCGAACGGGCACATTCCGGTGCTCGTCGATGGCACGACCGTGCTGTGGGAGTCGCTGGCGATCACCCTCTACCTGGCTCGCCAGTACGGCACCGCTTCGCTGTGGCCGAGCACCATCGCCGACGAGGGTCGCGCCTTCCAGTGGAGCTTCTGGGCGCTTACCGAAGTGGAGGCGCCGCTTCTCGCCGTCCTCACGCACCGCCGAATCCTGCCGCCCGAGCACCGCGACGCAACCGCGGAAAGCGCCAACGAAGCGAAGCTCGCCGGCCCGTTTGGCGTCCTCGAGGGCGCCCTGCGCGGCCGCGAGACCCTGCTCGGCGGCGCCTTTTCGGTGGCCGACCTGAATGTCGCGTCGGTCGTGAGCTGGGCCATTCCCGGCGGCGTCGACCTCACTCGCTGGCCGCAGGTCGCTGCCTGGCTGGCCCGGTGCACGAGCCGGCCGGCGTGCAAGGCGGCGCGCGTCTGACGTCCGCACGGCCAGCCGCTGTCACCCGGCACCTGCTAGGATGACGCGGTGAACGCGACGTCAGTGATGATCGTCCACCGCAGCAACCGCACCGAGGCTCTCCTCGAAGCGCTGGTCGCGGTGGTCGCAACGCCGCCCGACGATCCTTTCGCCGCCGAGACAATCGTCGTGCAGGGCGCCGGCATGGCGCGCTGGCTCTCTCTCACCCTCGCCCGCCACCTCGGTGTCTGGGCCAATCCCGCCTTCCCCTTTCCGCGCAAGCTGGTCGATGACGCCGCCGCGGCGGTGCTTGGGCCCGCTCCCCCCGGCGCCGCGGCATTCAGCGCCGACGCCCTCCTGTGGGCGGTCGCCGCCGAGTTGCCCCAGCACCTCGATACGGCGCCATTCGCGCCGCTGCACAGCTACCTCGCGGGCGACACCAACGGCCGCAAACGCCTGCAACTGGCCTGTCGCATCGCCGACCTCTTCGACCAGTACGCGCTCTTCCGGCCCGAGATGCTGCTCGGTTGGCAGGCCGGCCGCGCCGAGGGCGCGACCGACGAACCCTGGCAGCCTGTTCTCTGGCGGGGGCTCATCGCCCGCCTTGGATCCGCGCATCCCGCCGCGCGGGCCCGTGATCTCCTCCATGCGCTGGCTGCCGGCAGCGTGCCGGCGGCGCCGTTTCCGCGCCGCGTCAGCGTCTTTGGACTGTCGACGCTGGCGCCACTATATGTTCGCATTTTCGCCGCGCTCGCCGCCACGGTCGACGTCCACCTCTTCGTGCTGAGCCCGACCGAGCACTACTGGGGTGATGTGCAGTCGCCGCGGCGCGCGGCGCGCACGCAGGCGCGGCTGGGCGAGACCGCGGTGGTCGGCAACGGACACCCGCTGCTTGCGTCGTTGGGCGCCGTCGGGCGCGACTTCGCCGACGGGCTCGAAGAAGCCGGCGACTACCAAGCGCACGATGCGTATCAAACTCCCGACGGCGGCAGCGTCCTCGCCACCCTGCAGGCCGAGATGCTGGCCATGCGCGCACGCGGCGCCGATCCCGACGCCGAGCCGCCCGTCGCGCTCCCGCGCGGCGATGACTCGGTCGCGCTACATGCCTGCCACGGTCCGATGCGCGAGGTGGAGGTGCTGCACGATCAGCTCACCGGCCTCTTCGAGGCCGATCCCTCCCTGCACCCGCATGACATCGTCGTGATGGCGCCGTCGATTGAGACGTATGCACCGCTGATCGAGGCGGTGTTTGGCAGCCCCAGCCGCCCGCGGATCCCGTTTCGGACCGCCGATCGCGCGGCACGCGCCGACAACGAGGTGCTCGACGCGCTCTTGCGTGCGATCGACGTCGCAGGTGGCCGCCTCGGTGCCTCTGCCGTCCTGGACCTGCTCGGCCTCGATACCGTCCGGACGCGCGCCGACATCGCCGCCGAGGAGATGGAGACGCTCCGCCGCTGGGTGCGCGACGCGAACATCCGCTGGGGCGCGGACGCCGCTCATCGCCGTGCCGAGGGACAGCCCGACTGCGACCTCAATACCTGGCGCTTCGGCCTCGACCGCCTGCTGCTCGGCTACGCGCTGCCGCCCGAGGGTGAGGCGCTCTTCGGTGCCGTGCGCGCCATCGACGGCATCGAAGGGGGCGAGGCCGCCGTGCTCGGCCGTCTGGCCGCTTTCGTCGAGACGCTGACGAGCCAGTGTGAGACGCTGTCCGCGCCGCGTCACCCACGGGCCTGGCACGAGGCGCTCACCGCGCTGCTCACCCAGCTCGTCGAGCGCTCCGCCGCCAACGCCGCGCAGCACGAGGCGATCGCGACCGTCCTGACCGACCTCGCCGATCGGGCCGCGGCGGCAGGTTTCGTCGAAACCGTCGACCTCGATACGATGCGCCGCCTGCTCGAACAGGCCCTCGATCGCGCCGGACCGCCGCGCGGCTTTGGTGCCGGCGCCGTCACGCTGTGCGAGTTGGTGCCGATGCGCAGTATTCCGTTTCGCGTCGTCTGCCTGATCGGACTCAACGACGGCGCCTTTCCGCGCCCGCGCCGCCCGCTGAGCTTCGACCTGATTGCCGCGACGCCGCGCCGCGGCGATCGCAGCCCGCGTGAGGACGATCGCTACCTGTTCCTCGAGGCACTGCTGTCCGCGCGCGAGCGGGTGCTGATCACCTACGTGGGTCAGCGCATCAGCGACAATGTCGCGGTGCCGCCCTCGGTCGTGGTGAGCGAGCTGTGCGATGCGATCGACCAGACCTTCCACTCCGACGACGGTCGCGCCGCCAGTCAGTGCCTGACCGTCCGCCATCCGCTGCAGCCTTTCAGCCATCGCTATTTCGACGGCAGCTCGGCGCTCTTCAGCTACTCCGAGCGCCACTGCGCAGGCGCCCGAGCGCTGCAGGCGCCGCGCGCGACGGCGCCGCCGTTCTGCACCGAGCCGCTCGAGGCGGGCGCGCTCGAGACCGTCGATCTCGACGACCTGGTGCGCTTCTTCGACAACCCGTCGCGAGCCTTTCTGCGCTACCTGGGCCTGTTTCTCGACGACGATCGTGACGCGTGCGACGACCGCGAACCGATCACACTCGGCCCGCTCGAGCGCTGGGGCCTCGGCGACGAGTTGATGACAGCCGCCACGACTGGCGGGGATCCGACGGCGACGCAACGTCGGCTCATCGCTGAAGGGCGGTTGCCGCTTGGCACCCCAGGCGTCGTGCTGTTGGACGCCATCGCGCCCCTGGCGACCGACATCGGCGAACAGGCGCGAGCCGCCCGCGGCCCTGCGCCATCGCGCCGCGACATCGATCTGACCCTCGACGGGATCCGCCTCCTCGGCAGCCTGTCCGGTATCGGGCCGCAGGGTCTGGTCGGCGCGCAGTTCTCCAAGCTCGGTGGGCGCCATGAGCTGCGCTTCTGGGTCCGCCACCTGGCGCTCGCGGCCAGCGGCGCGCCCGCCACGTCGAGCCTCTTCGGCCGGCACGCCTCGAAGCCGCAGGCGGCGGTAACTCGCTACACAGCCGTCAGCGATCCGCGGCGCCATCTCGTCGCGCTGCTGGCTCTGTTTCGCCGCGGTTGCGAGCGACCGCTGCCGTTCTTTGAGAAGGCTTCGCGGGAGTATGCGACACGAATCGCCAAGCAGAAGGGTCCGGACGTGGCGATCGCCGAGGCGGCGAAGAAGTTCGCCTCCAGCGACTACGCCGCCGGCGATGCCGACGACCCGTCGGTTGCTCAACTCTACCCAAACGGCGCGCCCTTTGCCGACGCCGGCCCGCAGCGGGATGCGTTCGCCGAGGTCGCGCTGCAGGTGTACGAGCCGATGCTCGCCCACCTCGCGGACGGTGCCCAGTGACGCCGCTCGATCCGCTGACGGTTCCGTTGACGGGCATCCGCCTGGTCGAGGCGAGCGCCGGCACCGGCAAGACGCACGCCATCACCACTCTGGTCGTGCGCTGCCTCCTCGAGAGCCCGGTGCCGGCGCCGTGGCCGCTGGTCGTGACGTTCACCACCGCCGCCACCGCCGAGCTGCGCGGCCGCGTCCGCCGGCGCGTGCAGGAGGCGCTGGCGGCAATCGATGGTCGGCTCACTCGGTCCGAGGCAGGCGCCGCGGAGCTGATCACGTATGCCCAGCGGCGCCGGACCAGTGCGGCGGCGGATCGCCGCCGGCTGGGCCTCGCCCTCACCGAGGTCGACGATGCGGCGATCTTCACGATCCACGGCTTCTGTCAGCGCGTCCTGCAGGAATTCGCCTTCGAGAGCGGGGCCACGTTCGACGCCGAGTTGATCGGCGACCACGGTCCGTTGATCACCGACGCCGCGCAGGACTACTGGAGCCGCGCGCTGTTCGACGCCCCGGCGGCGGTCGTTACCGCCCTCAACGACGCCGCGATCAGTCTGGACAAGTTGGTGATCCTGGCGCGCCTGCACGCCGCCCGCCCCGACCTGAGGGTTCTCCTCGACCCGGCCGCCGATGACGATGCGGTGGCGCAGCGCGTGCATGCCATCCTCGGCGAGGCAGGCGCTGCGATCGTCACCGCCCTGGAGGCGCGCAAGCGGGCGGCCAATGTGCAGTCCTTCGACGACCTGCTGCTGCGCCTCGATGAAGCCCTCGCCGGGCCGCACGGCGGCTCCCTCGCCGGGCGCATCCGCACGCGCTACCCGGTGGCGCTGATCGACGAGTTCCAGGACACCGACACAGTCCAGTACCGGATCTTCCGCCGCATCTATCGTGAGGGCTCCGGCGGCCTGTTCCTCATCGGTGACCCCAAGCAGTCGATCTACAGCTTCCGTGGCGCCGATATCTTCTCCTACCTGGGCGCCAAGCAGAGCGCGGTTGCCGACTACACCCTGCTCACCAATCGACGCTCGAGCCACGCCTACGTCGCGGCCGTCAACACCCTGTTCGGCCATGCGCGCGCCCCCTTCGTGGAAGCGGAGATTCCCTTCAACGCGGCGGCGGCGGAGCCGCGTACCGACGACGTCCTCGGCGGCGCCGCGGCCGATACGGCGCCCCTGCGCATGCTCTTCGCGCGCCGCACGCGCGAGCGCACCACGACCCGGAGGCGTTTCGCCGCGGTGGGCGACGGCCGCCACTGGATCTTCGACGCCAGCGCTGCGGCCGTCGTCGGCCTGCTCAACGACGGCAGCACCATCGGTGCGCGCCGGCTACTGCCCGGCGACGTTGCGGTCCTGTGTCGCAGGAACAAAGAGCTGCACTGGATGCATGCCGCCCTGCGGCGCGTCGGTGTGCCTGCCGTCGTGCAGGGCGGCGCGAGCGTCTTCGATGCGCCGGAAGCGGCGACGCTCGAGCGGATCCTTGGCGCGCTCGCGACGCCCGGCAATGCCGGGGCGGTGCGCGCCGCCGTGACCACGCCCCTGCTGGGCGTCAGCGGCGATGACTTGGCGGCAATGCGGGTCGACGAGTCACGCTGGGAGGCCTGGGTCGAACGGTTCCACCGCTGGAGCGAATGCTGGCGCGCGGAGGGGTTCGCGATCGCGTTCCAGCACCTGCTCGACGAGTGCGCCGTGCCGGAGCGCGTCTTGGCGCTGCCCGGGGGCGAACGGACAATGACCAATACGCTCCATCTCGGCGAACTCTTGCAGGGCGCCGCGATGGAAGCGCGGCGCGGGCCCCTGGCGCTGGTCGAGTGGTTGCGGGCGCGGCGCAGTGATCCGGCGGCGCGCGACGATCTTGGCAGCGACGCGACGCAGATCCGCCTGGAGAGCGATGACCGCGCCGTGACGCTGGTGACAATTCATCGCAGCAAGGGGCTGGAGTACGACGTCGTCGTCTGCCCGTTCCTGGGCGCGGGCGCTATGAGCACCACGGCGAAGAAGGCGTGGCCGCGCTATCACGACCGGGGCAGCGGCCACCTGACGCTCGATCTGAACCGGCCGCCAGGCCCCGCAAGCACCGCCAACGCTGCACGCGAGGCGCTGTCCGAGCAGCTGCGCCTGCTCTATGTCGCCCTGACGCGGGCGCGGCAGTTGTGTGTGGTTGCCTGGGGAGCGTTCAGCGGCTTCGAGGAGTCGGCGCTCGGCTACCTGCTGCACCAACCGGGGGATGTCCCCGACGCGGAGCTGATCGACGCGACCCGGGTGCGCGCCGCTGAGCTGAGCGACGCCGAGATCGAGGCCGATCTGCTCCGTCTCGCCGCCGGCGCCGGCGGCAGCATCGCGATCCTGCCGATGCCGGAGGCGATCGGCGAGACGTATGGCGGTGCGGCGGCGGACGCACCGCCGCTGCGCGCGCGCGTGGCGCGGCGGGCGATCGCGCAGACGTGGCGCGTCAGCAGCTTCACCGCGCTCGCGGGCAGTGGCGGCGATGATGCGCGAGCGGAGGAGGGCATCGATCGGGATCAGGCGGTGAGCGGTGAGCAGGCGCTGCCGGACGGCCCGCTGCGCGGCTTTCCGCGCGGGCGCCGCCCGGGTACCCTCGTCCACGCCCTGTTCGAGCACGTGGATTTCACGGTGCGCGATCGCGCCATACTGCGGGCCACGACCGCGCACTGGGTGGCGGCGTTCGGCATGGATGCGGCGTGGGTCGAGCCGCTCTGCAGCGCCGTCGACGATGTGCTCGACACGCCACTGACGCAGTCGGCGCCGCCCGTGCGTCTGCGCGACGTGGCGCGGGCGCGGCGGCTGACGGAGATGGAGTTCGCCTTTCCGGTGGCGCTCGACGGCGGCGGCATGCCGCGGCCCGGCGTCTCGGCCGCCGCCCTCGCCGCCGCCTTCGATCGCCACGCCACCAGCCCGGCGGTACGCGCCTATGCCGGCCGTCTGCGCGCCCTGCGAGTCAGCGGCTTGGTAGGCTATCTGCGCGGCTACATCGACTGCGTGTTCGAGCACCAGGGCCGGTGGTACGTGGTCGACTACAAATCGAACGACCGCGGCGACACGCTGGGCGCCTATGCGCCGACGGCGCTCGATGCGGAGATGGCCCGCCACGACTACGTGCTGCAGTACCATCTCTACGTGGTGGCCGTGCACCGCTATCTGCAGCAGCGCCTGCGTCACTACGACTATGCGCGCGACTTCGGCGGCGTGTTGTACCTGTTCGTGCGCGGCATGCATCCGTCGCGCGGGCCGGCCACCGGCGTCGTCTTCGACCGCCCGCCACCGCTGCTCGTCGACACGCTGTCGGCTCTGTTTGCCGCCGCACCCGCCGGGGCGGACGGGTGAGCATGTCGCTCGAACTGCTCCGCCTCCGGGGTGTGCTCTCCGACCTCGACGTCGCGTTCGCGCTCAGCATGGCGCGCATCGGCCAGGAGTCGCGCGCGGAGATCCTGCTCGCCGTGGCGCTCGCCAGCCGTGCGGTCGGGCTCGGTCACGTGTGCCTCGATCTGATCCGCTACGCCGACGGGGCGCCGATCGTCGACGACAGCGGCGCGCTGATCGAGATCGAGGCCGCGCCGCGTGTGGGCGCGTGGGCGGCCGCACTGCGGACGAGTCCGTTGGTCGCGCCAGCGCGGCGCGACGCACCGCCAGCGCCATTGGTACTCGACGACGCGCACCGGCTCTATCTGCGCCGCTACTGGCTGCATCAGGAGACGCTGGCCGAGGCGATCGCGGCGCGCGCCGGCGCCGCCGCCCCACTGGTGGCGCCGGATGCCCTCGAGCGGGCCCTCGAGCGGCTCTTTCCGCCGCTGGCGGGACGGCCCGGCGCGGACATGCAGCGCGTCGCGGCGCGGATGGCGGCGGCGCGGCGCTTCTGCGTCATTTCGGGCGGTCCGGGCACCGGCAAGACCTATACCGTCGTGCGGATCCTGGCGCTGCTCGTCGAGCAGGCGCAGGCGGCCGGCGCCCCGGCGCCGCGCATGCTGCTGCTGGCGCCGACCGGCAAGGCGGCGGCGCGACTGCGCGAGTCGATCATTGCCGGCAAGCGCGACCTGGCGTGCAGCGCCGATGTCGCGGCGGCGATTCCCACCGAGGCGGCGACGATCCACCGCGCCCTTGGTGCCCGACCCGGGCGCGGTGCCTCCTTCAGCCGCGGCCGCGGCCGTCCGCTGCCGGTCGACCTGGTGCTGGTCGACGAGGCGTCGATGGTCGACCTGGCGCTGATGGCGCACCTGGTCGATGCGCTGCCGCCGGCGGCGCGGCTGGTGCTACTCGGCGACCAGGACCAGCTGGCGTCGGTCGAGGCGGGCGCCGTCCTCGGGGATATCTGCAACACCGGCGCGCCGCAGCGGAGCGACTTCGCACGCGGCATCGTCGAACTGACTGAGAGCCACCGCTACCGCCCGGACGGCGGTATCGGCCGCCTCGCCGCGGCGATCAAAGCCGGCGATGCCCCGGCGATGTGGGCGGCGTTCGAGGGTGCGCCTGCGGCCGAGGTGGCGTGGCGTGTACCCGAATCTCCCGAGCTGCTGGGGCCGGCGCTCGAGGCGCACATCGAAGCGGGGTTCGCGGACTATCTGGCCGCCGGCTCGGCGCGGCAACGCCTGGTTGCGCTCGAGCGCTTCCGCATTCTCTGCGCCCATCGCCGCGGACCGTACGGTGTCGAGACCGTCAACCAGCAGGTCGAGCGCCTGCTCGCGGAGCGCGGCCGGCTGCGCCTCGACGGCGCCTGGTACGTGGGCCGGCCGATTCTGGTGACGCGCAACGACTACCAATTGCGGCTGTTCAACGGCGACGTCGGCGTCATCGCCGAGGCGGCGGACGACCCGCGGCGGCGCGTCGCGGTCTTCGCCGAGGGCGACGGCGTGCGGGAGCTGTCGCCGGCGCGCCTACCGCCGCACGAGACGGTATTCGCGATGAGCGTCCACAAGAGCCAGGGCTCGGAGTTCGACCGCGTCGCCGTGCTGCTGCCGATGCTGCCGTCGCCGATCGTCTCGCGCGAGTTGCTCTATACCGCGGTGACGCGGGCGCGCGATCGGGTCCTCGTCGTCGGCCCGCGCGCGGTGGTGGAGCACGCCGTGGCGCACCGCGTCGAACGCGCCTCGGGCCTGCGCGATCGGCTGTGGGGCGCCGGCTCAGCCGTGCCGTGAGAGACCGAAGGCGCGAATCAGGTTGTAGACGTGCGAGCGGGCGAGCTCGAGGCGGCGCGCTGTCTCGAGCACATTCCATTGCGTCTCCTCCAGCACCGACATCAGGAGGTCGCGCTGGAAGCGTCGGGTCGCCTCCTGGAAGGTGAGCGATGCGTTGGCGGCGGGTGCGGCCGTCTCCGGGAAGACGTGCGCCGGTTCGATCTGCTCGACGCGCTCGCCGGCGGCGCGGATCGCCGCCGCCTGGACGAAGTTCTCCAGTTGCCGCACGTTGCCCGGCCACGGCGCCATTTCCAGGGCGCGCAACGCCCCGGG
The DNA here is from genome assembly GCA_031401035.1 of bacterium. Classification (GTDB taxonomy): domain Bacteria; phylum Desulfobacterota; class Binatia; order HRBIN30; family CADEER01; genus JANNRA01. Next base: position 40,155 of record JANNRA010000013.1, read on the forward strand.
CGACAACACGGCGCGCGGCAAACGGTGCGTCGCACATGCGGCGGCGGCGAAGTGCTTCGCCAGCAGGCCAACGTCCTCACGGCGTTCGACCAACGACGGCATGCGGATGGGCAGGACCTGCAAGCGGAAGAGCAGATCCTCGCGAAAGCGCTTCTCGGCTACCAGAGCGCCGAGTTCATGATTGGTCGCCGCGATGACGCGCACGTCGGCGATGCGCGGCGCACTGCTGCCGAGCGGGTAGTAGGTCTTCGACTGCAACAGCTGCAACAGCTTTGCCTGCGCGATCAACGGCAGGTCACCGATCTCGTCGAGGAGCAGCGTGCCGTGCTCCGCGGCGGTCACCTTGCCCTCGATCGGGCCGGTCGCGCCGGTGAAGGCGCCGGCTTTGGCGCCGAACAACTCGCTCTCGACCAGGTTCTCGGGGATGGCGGCGCAGTTGATCTCGATGAACGGCCCGGACGCGCGCGGGCCGTTGTCGTGGATGATACGCGCCAGTTGGCTCTTGCCCGTTCCGGTCTCGCCGGTAATGAGGACATTGACGTCGAGCGGCGCCACCAGCGCCGCCTGGCGCACCGCCGCGGCGAGCGCAGCCGAGCGCCCGATCATGCCGTCGAGACGCAGCGTCGCGCGCAGCGGCGCCGTGGCGTCGGCCTGCTCGCGCTGCCGGTACTCGAGCAACAGCCGGTCGACCAGCGGGGCGAGATGGCGGGCGAAGCTCTCGGCCCGCCGTTGCTCCTCGTCGACGAAGGGTCCCGGTTCTGACCGACCCTGCAGGTACAGCACGCCGCGCGGCGGGTCGCAGCCGATCGGGGTACAGAGGACGCCCTCGATCTGCCCGAGGCGGACGCTGTCGCGGGCGCTGAAGCGCGGGTCGAGCAGGGCCGACGCCGTCGAGACTGTCCGCCCGGTCGCCAGGGACTCGGCGATGATGCCGCGCGACACCGCCGCGCGTACCGTCGACACCTGTTCATCGGTGAAGCCGTGCGCCATCCACCAGGGCGCCGTCGCCGCCGCCAGGTCGTCGTGCTCGAGCTCCAGGTATCCCTGCCGCGCCCCCACCGCGTCGACGACCAGCACCAGCGCCTCGCGCAAAAACGGCTCGAGGTCGCGCTGCTGGCCGAGCTCGAGCAGGCGCAACGCGAGGGCGTATTCCCGCTGCAGTTGCCGCAGGTCGGTGTCGTCGATGCGTGCGGCGCTCATCGTGTGTCCCACATCGTGCGTCCCAGCTGGCGTGTCCCAGCCGGGCGCTTAGACCAGTCGCCCCGCGGCTTGTCCAGCCGCAAGGACCGCCGGCGCGCCGGGGTGTCCACTCGCTCGGACGACGCGGCGGTCGGCCCCCCGACGGATGGGTGCCCCGCGGCTGGCACGGGACGTGGACTAGGGCAGGCGGTAGCCGCGCGGCGACGCTGGGGCGAGCACGCCAAAGGAGCGACCATGTCTGACGGACAGGCGACGGTATTCATCATTGATAACGACAGCTCACTGCGCGAGTCGCTGCAGTGGCTACTCGAGGCGGCCGGCATCGTCAGCATCGGGTTCCCGACCGGGGCAGCCTTCCTGGCCGCGGTCGACCGCAGCCGTGCCGGCTGTGTGCTGCTCGACGTGCGCTTGCCGGGGATGAGCGGCGTCGTACTTCAGGAGGCCATGCAGCGCGCCGGGCTGCGGCTGCCGGTGATCGTCATGACCGGCTTCGCGGACGTCGACACCGCGGTGCGCATGCTCAAGGCCGGCGCCTTCGACTTCTTCGAGAAGCCCTTTACCGATCAGGTCCTGCTCGAGCGCATCGAGCAGGCGATTGCGGTCGACGCCACCCGCCGCGCCGCGCGCGCTCGCCGCGATGCCCTGGCGATCCGTCTGGCCTGCCTCACCGCCCGCGAACGCGAAGTGTTCGAGCAGGTCGTGCATGGCAAGGCCAACAAGGTCGTCGCCTACGAGTTCGGCATCAGCGAGAAGACCGTCGAGGTGCACCGCGCTCGTGTCATGCACAAGCTCGGGGCCACGTCGCTGGCGGAGCTGGTGCGTATGGACCTGCTCGTCCAACCCGCCGGCGATTCGTTCCGCCCGCTGCAGGGCTGAGCGGGCCCGCCGCACTCCGTTCCATCGATCCGATGACGCCGGTGCTCGCCGATGATGCCGTCGATCTGACCCGTGACGTCCCGGCGACGCCGCCACGACGGCTTCTGCCACCGCCGCTGTCGGAGTCAGCCGCGGGCGGCGAGCGGTTGCTCTTCGGGGCCATCGCCGGTCCGTCCTGGCGTATGGCCGGCAGCGGCGACTTCGTCGGGGTGGATGGGCGCCTCGAATCGGTTCCGGGGACCGACCTCGGGCTCTTCTGGTGTACCGCGCCGACATCGGCCGACTTCGTCCTCCGCCTCGACTGGCTGCGCTGGCGGGACGAGGATGCCGCCGGGGTCTGGGTCCGCTTCCCCGAGCCGGCGGCGCCGCCCGACGGCAATCCGGCCCTTGTCGCCATGCAGCGCGGCTTTGATATGCAGCTCGACGCGGTGGGAATCCGCGGCGCCAGCGCCATCCACCGCACCGCAGCCATCGTCAACCAGCCGGTCCAGCATCGCTATCCGCGCTCGGCACGGCCGCCGGGCGAATGGAACGCCGTGGAGATTCGCGTCCGCGGTCAGCTCTACCGCGCCGCGATGAACGGCACGCCGGTGGCCATCTTCCACAACAGCGATCCGCTGCGCGGCAGGCCAGGCACGGCGGCAGTGCCGAGCTACATCGGCCTGCAGGTCAATCCGGGTGCGCGCGTCGCCTTTCGCGACATCCGCATCTGCGCCCTCTGATCGGCCGGCCTGATTCGCTCTTTCGCCGGGCCGTCGCCTGCGGCAGAGTGGCCTGGGAGGCGGGTGGCAGCGTGATGAGAGCGGTGGGGTTGGTGCTGGTGGTCGGTACGATGACCCTGTTGCGTCCGCTGCTCGGCACCGCGCAACCGCTCGGCGGCGCCTTTGCGGTGAATACGACCACCATCGACCAGCAGATCGCGCCGGCCGTTGGTGCCGCCCCCGGCGGTAGCTTTGTCGTCGTCTGGGAGAGCTTCGACCAGGACGGCGACTACTGCGGGGTTTTCGGGCAACGCTTCAGCAGCACCGGCGTGGCGGCAGGTGCGGAGTTCCAGGCGCCCACCTCGAGCGCCGGACTGCAGGCAGTACCGGACGTCAGCGTCGCCGCCGACGGCGCCTTCGTCGTCGCCTGGCAGGGGTATGGCGACAGCGAGGCGAGCGACAACGCCGACATCTTCGTGCGACGATTCGCCAGCAACGGCGTCGCCAGTGGCGGCGAGACGCTCGTCAACCAGGACCCCGGCGCCTTCGAAGGCGCGGCGGCGCTGGCGGCGACGGGCGATGGCTTCGTCGTTGTCTGGGACGATTACGACGACGTCTTCGCGCGCCGCCTCGACGCCAGCGGCGCACCGCTCGGGGACGCCTTCCGGGTCAACACGACCACCGACGGTTTTCAGGGCTCGGCGGCCGTCGCCCCGCTCGGCAACGGCGGATTCGTCATTGCCTGGGAGGACGGCTATTTCGGCGGCAGCGGCGCCGGCGCAGATGGATCGGGCTATGGCATCTTCGCGCAGCGCTTCGACGGCGGCGGCGCGCCGGCCGGCGGCGAATTACAGGTCAACGAAGTCAGCACCGGCGGCCAGTATGCGGTTTCCCTGGCGCCGGCCGCCGGCGGCGGATTCGTGGTCGTCTGGCAGGGCTATCCGGTGAAAGAGGACGTCGATGTCGGCCTCTTCGGCCGCCGCTTCGATGCCGCGGGCACGCCGGTCGCCGGCGACTTCCGTATCGATCCGACGCCATCGGCCGATCCCGGCAGCCCGCAGGTCGCGGCCGACGCCGCCGGCAATTTCGTCGTTGCATGGAGTGCCGAGGCGACGCCCGGGGCGCCGACAACCATCCTGGCGCGGCGCTACGACGTCGGCGGCGCGGCCCTCGGGCCGGCCGAGGCGGTGGTTGCGACCTCAACGGTCGATCACCTGTCGCCGGCCGTGGCTGCGGCGAGCGACGGTCGCCAGATCGTCGCCTGGCGCCGCGGCGGCGGCCCTGATGACGCCGATATCTTCGCGCAGCGCTTTGCGGCCATCAATCCGACACCGCTGCCGAGCGCCACGCCGAGCCGTACCGGCACCCCGACACGCACCGCGACTCCGGTTGCGACAGCGAGTGTGACGGCGACGCCAACGGAGACGGTGACCGCGACACCGAGTCGCACGCGCACGGCGTCGCCGACCAGTTCGAGTACGGCCACGTCGACACCGACCCGCACCGGCACACCGACCGGCACCGGGACGCGCACCGCCACGCCAACGCGCACGGCGACCAGCACGCCGTCGTCGACCGCCACCCCCAGCGCGACGTTCAGCGCGACGCCCAGCGCGACGCCGTCGCCGACCAGGACCGCCTCGGTCACTCGCGCCGCCACCGCCACGGTCAGCGCGACGTCGAGTCACAGCGCCACCCCGACCCGCACACCCAGCAGGACCAGCACGGCCTCACCACCGCCGAGCGCGACCGCCAGTCCGACCGCCACGTCGAGCGGCACGCCGACCAGCAGCGCGACCCGCAGCGGCACCGCCACCGCCCCGCCGACCGCGAGTGCCACGGCGACCAGGACCAACTCGCCGCCGCCGATGCCGACACACACCGATGCCCCGGCGCCGACGGCAACCATGCTCGACACCCCGGTTCCGACGGCGACTGGCACCGATTCCCCGGCGCCGACGTCGACCAGCACGGACACGCCGACGCCAACGACGACTCGTACCAGTTCACCCACCGCGACGGCGACGAGAACCGACTCCCCCGTCGCGACGGCGACGAGAACGGATGCGCCCGCCGCCACCGCCAGCGCCACCGCCAGCGCGACGGCGACCGCGCCGCCCTCGGCGACCGCGAGCCCGACGGCCTCTCGCAGCGCGACGCCGCCGCCGACCGCCAGCGAATCGGCCACGCCGAGTGCGACCAGCACGCCGACGGCCGCCGCCGAGGCGACCGCGACGTCCTTGATGATGGCCAGCCCGACCGGCACAGCGTCGCCCACCGACACGGCCTCGCCCACGCCAGCAGCGACCGACACGGCCGCGCCGAGCGCGACGCCGAGCCGGGTGCCGACGGCGTTGCCATGTCCCGGAGATTGCGACGGCGACGGCCAGGTGGCGATCACCGACCTTGTCATCGCCGTCGACATCGCCCTCGACGGCCGCCCGCCGCTTGCCTGTCCGGCCGTGGACGTCAACGGTGACGCGCGCGTCACCGTCGACGAACTGGTCGGCGCTGTCTCCGGCGCCTTGAGCGGCTGCGGGCCTGCCCTTGAAGGGACACGAATCGAGTCCAACTGACGGGCCGGGGGAGCCTGCCGGCGGTCGCAGTCGTATTGTCACATCAGGGCTGGTCCGCCCGCTCCGCTGGCAGCGTGAACGAGAACGTCATCCCTGCGCCGGCATTGGGTTCCGCCCACAGGCGGCCACCGTGTGATTCGACGATGGTCCGGCTGATCGACAGCCCCATGCCCAGGCCGCTCGTCTTGGTGGTGAAGAACGGGGCGAAGACGCGCTGCATCAAGGCGGCGGGGATGCCGATACCGGTGTCGCTCACCGCCACGCTGACGCCACCGCTGGGCGTCGCCTGCGCGCGCACGGCTATCAGCCCTGGGCGTCGCGTGATCGATTCGACGGCATTGCGCAGCAGATTGAGCATCACCTGTTCGATCTGGACGCGGTCGGCCAGGACGGGTGGCAGGCTGGGGGTAATGTCGAGGCGCACAGCGATGCCGCGTTCGGTGGCGTCAGGCCGTACCAATTGCGCCGCTTCATACGCCAGGGCGCCGATGTCGACGCTACTCTCGCCGGGCGGTTCCTTGCGGACCACGCGCTTCAGGCTGCGCACGATCTCACCGGCGCGCAGCGCCTCGGAGGCGATGCGGTCGAGCGCCTCGAGCACCTCGGGCGCCACCCCCAAGCCGTCCAGACGGTGCGTGCAGCCGCGGGCGTAGTTGACGATCGCGGCCAACGGCTGGTTCAGTTCGTGCGCGATGCTGGCCGCCATGTCGTCCATGGCGCTGACGCGCAGGACGTGCGCCAGCTCCGCCTGCCGCTGGCGCGATTCCTCCTCGGCGTGCTTGCGGGCGCTGATGTCGGAGATCGATCCCGCCATGCGTGCCGGGCGCGCCTGCGCGTCGCGGACAGTGCGGACGCGTGCCAGCAGCCAGCGGTACCCCCCACCAGCCTTGCGGGAGCGGAACTCGATCTCGAAGTGCGACTGATCGGATTCCAGGTGCTGCTGCCAACGTTCGTGTGCGTGTAGCTGGTCGTCGGGGTGAACGCGCTCGGCGAAGTTGTTCGGGCCGGCGGGTTCGTCAGCCGACAGGTCGAGAAGCTCGCGCGAGCGCGGCGAGAGGAAGAGGCTTTGCGCACCCAGATGCCAGTCCCAGATGCCGTCCTTGACCCCCTCGACCGCCAGCGCGAAGCGCGCCTCGCTCTCGCGCAGGAGATCTTCGGCCCGTCGTTGCTCGGAGATGTCGCGCACGCTGACCAAGATCGCGCCGACATGCGGCTCGTCGAGGAGGCTCGTCGCGACGCCCTCCATCCAGTGGTACGTTCCGTCGCGGTGTGGCGCCCGATAGCGGAGGCGCACGACGCGCCGCGGCACCGTCAGCAACTCGGCGAGCGCGGCCTCGCACATGGCGTGGTCGTCCGGGTGGATGAACTCGAGGTTGCGGCGCCCCTCGACCTCTGCCACCGGGTGGCCGAGCAGGCGTTCCATCGCCGGGCTGACGTAGAGCATGGTGCCGTCGACGCCGACCAGGACCACCACGTCGGACCCGAGTTCGACCATGGCCCGGAACTTCGCCTGCTCGGCGAGCGGGTCGGTCGCGCGCGGCGGCGCGGCGCTGGGTCGTCGATCCGTGCTCATGGCGCCAGCTGTCCTCCGGTGTTTCGCCCGCCGGGCGAGAACTTTGCAACCGGCGTGCCTCAATCGGTCGGCGGTGGTACCGTCAATGTGAATGACCGTGCCGACGCCGTGCCGTGCCGCCTGCCTGGCCCTCCTGCTCGCCGCCCTCCCAGCCGGGGCCGCCTGGGACGTCGGTGACACCGCCCAAACGGGACAGGCCACCGTCTATCTCCGCACCGCCGGCGGCGCCGGACTCGGCCTGCCGCTTGCCGCCGGCGATCTCGACGGCGACGGCCGCGACGACCTGATCCTGACGCCGATGAACGCCGACAGCGGTCCGACGCGCGACCGCTTCAGCGCCGGCGAGGTGGCAATCGTGTTCAGCGGCGCGACACCGACCGCTGTCCGCGACCTCGCCGCTCTCGATGCCGCCGCCCTGCCGGAGGACGTACTGCTGATCTACGGGGCCGGACTGTTCGACAATCTCGGCACCGAGGTCGCGACGGCCGATCTCGATGGCGACGGATTCGACGAGGCCATCCTCGGCGCCCAGTACGGCGATGGTGCCGACAACCAGCGCTTGGATGCTGGCGAGGTGTGGATCGTCTGGGGCGGCGCCCAGCGCGGTGGCCGCGTGCTCGATCTCGAGGCGCCGCCGGCTGGGGCGGTGACGCAGGTGGTTGGTGCCGATGCCGGCGACCGGCTCGGCGTCTGGGTCAGCGCCGCCGACGTGGATGGCGACGGCGTCGCCGATGCGCTGCTCGGCGCCGATCAGGCCGACGGCCCTGCCGAGGCGCGCCGGCACGCCGGCGCGACGTACGTGCTGTACGGCGGCACCGGAGTGCGCGCCGGCGCGGTCATTGACCTGCGCCTGCCGCTGGTGCCGGTGACGGAGATTCACGGCATCGATGCCGAGGACCACAGCGGCGCGACGGTGCGCGGCGCCGATGTCGACGGCGACGGTGTCGGCGACGTGCTGATCGGCGCCGGCCTCAACCGCTTGTCGGCGCAGAGCGACGCCAGCGGCGGATTCAGCGGGCACGGCCTGGCCGGCGGCGACGGCCCGGACAATCGGTGCGACCCGATCGGCCTCAACTGCGAGATCGGCGAAGCGTACATCGTCTTCGGCACGCGCGGTACCAGACCGGCGACGGTCGATCTCGCCGCGCCGCCGCCATCGACGGCGATCATCTACGGCGTCGACCGCTTCGACGCCTGGGGCGAAGAGCTCTTCGCCGGCGATTTCGATGGCGATGGGCGCGGTGACGTCGCCATCGGCGCGCTCACCGCCGATGGGCCGGACAACACCCGGCCGACCGCCGGCGAGCTGGCGCTGGTGCGTGGCGACGCCAACGGTCTGCGCGGGGCGCGCATCGACCTGGCGCAGCCGCCGGCAAACGTCACTCTGTTCTACGGTGCCCGTTCCTCGGCCATCGCCGGCGATACCGCGCTGCTGCTCGACGTCGACGGCGACGGCCGCGACGAACTGGTGATCGCCAGTCCGCAGGATGCCCCACGCGATGTCCTGCCACTGCGCTCGGTGGCGGGGACGGTGCTGGTGCTGTTCGGGACGGCGGCGCCGTTGCCGGCGACCATCGACCTGGCGGCGGTGCCGGCGGAGTTGGCGCACCTGGTCGTCAACGGCGCCGGCGCTGGCGATCTGCTCGCCTACAGCATGTCGGTCGGTGACCTGAACGGCGACGGGCTGCGCGATCTGGTCCTCAATGCCATGGGCGGCGACGGCTTCGAGGATCGCCTGGCGCAGGCCGGCGACGCCTACGTGCTCGACGCCGTCGCCCTCAGTCGCGCCGCCGGCCGCGAGGCGGCGACGCCCGGCCCGACGGTCCCTGCGACGCCGGTGCCGACGCCAACGCAGCCGCCGACCTGCGCCGGCGATTGCGACGGCGACGCTGCGGTGGACATCGGCGAGCTCGTCATCGGTGTGAACATCGCCCTCGGTGCCGCCCCGGCCACATCGTGCGCGGCGGCCGATGCCAACGGCGACGGTACCGTGGCGGTCAACGAGCTCGTCGCCAGCGTCTCGCGCGCCCTCGACGGTTGTGCCGGACGCTGATTGTGGCGGGCGCGGCGCCTGTGCGGCTCACGCGTTGACGAGCGCCGCGGAGACGGCGTCGAGCAGCTCGGCGATCGACACCGCGCCGTCGCCGTCGCTGTCGGCCGCCGCGCAGCTCGCCGCGCTGGCGTCGCCGAGCGCAATGCGCACGGCGATCAGGAGTTCGGCGACGGAGACGCGCCGGTCTGCGTCGCAGTCCCCTGGCGTCGTGACGATCAGCGCGGCGAGGGCGGCGCCCGGATCGACCAGCCCGGCGCCCGCCAACGGATCTCGGCCCGGCGCCGCGACATCGCGCGCGGTGTCGCGCAGGAGGGCTGCGACCTCGGCCGGCGTCAGCCCTGGGGCGGCCTGGCGCAGCAGCGCGGCGACCGCCGCAACGACTGGCGCGGCGGCCGAGGTGCCGAAGAAGTTCGGCAGCCCGTTGTCGTCTCGGTCGATGCCGAAGAACGCGGTGTCGCCGCCATCGGGTGCGGCGAGATCGGGTTTGAAGCGCCGTACCGGCGCGTCCGGCAGCGCCGCGCCTGTCCCGTCGAAGTAGAACGGCAGCGCGCCACCACGGGCGCTGTAGGCCTGCACGTCGATCACCGCGTCGCCGCCGGCGAAGGCTCCGGCGCTGGCGATCTCGCGGACATCGATCGCCGCCGTGGCGATGGCGCCGGCACTCGCCGCATGGCCATAGAGCTGCGCCGCGTCGAAGCGGCCCGTTTCGAACGTGATCTGGCCCGCCTCGTTTGGGCAGCGCGGGCTGCTGACCGTGATGCGGAACGGAATCCCGACGGCACCGCAGACGTGGTCGACGGCGAGGTGGACGGTCGTCGCGGTGGCGGCGTGGAAGGTGAATATCTCCAGCGGGTCGCCGCCGCGGCCACCGCCGGGCGCGGCGCACCCCTGCGTATCGGTAGCCTGGGCGACGATGCGCGACTGGGCCGTGGCGGCGGAGAACAGATAGAGATCCAGATCGGTGGTTGCGCCGCCGCCGAGCACGCCGGAGAAGGGCTCGGCCCATTGCAGGACGGCGCGCACGCTGCAGCCGCCCGGGATGGTGATGGCGGCGAAGCGATCGCCGTCGCCGAAGTCGTGCAGGTCGGCGCCATTCGGGCGCTCGCTGGCATCGCCATTCGGGCGCTCGCCGGCATCGCCATTCGGGTCGCTGTCGAGGAATCGCTGGTCGATGCCGTGCTGGCCGCTGTTGGCGGCGGCGGAGACGAAGACGGCGCCATCCGTCGCGACGTCGGCGGCGGCCTGCGCGACGATGCCATCCTGGAACATGGGCTCGGCGAAGAACATTACGTCGTCGACGATGATGTCGGCGCCGCAGCCGCGCAGCGCCAGAATGTTCTCGGCGAAGGTCGCTTCGTCGGGGAATGCGGTCGCGAACAGAAGTGACGCCCCCGGTGCGAGATCGTGGATGATCTCGCCCATGCCGCTGCCTTCGTCGGTGCCGCCGCGCGGGCCGGCGTCGAGGACGGTCACCGCCGCTGGCAGATCGCCGCTGCGTTGCGGCGCCGAGCCGCGCAGGGTGCGATCGCAGCCGCTGCCGCTGCTGGAACCACCGAGGTCGTTGGCGATGCTGTCGGACAGCATGCCGATGCGCACGCCGCTGCCGTCGACGCCGAAGCGGGCGCGCGTCGCGTCCCCCGCCAGGAGTGCGTCGACCTGGGTCTGCACCGAGCCGCTGGCGGTGACGCCGCCGTAGAGGGGATGGATGACGGTCAGGTCGGGCAGCGCGGCGAGCGCCGGCAGCGCCGTCAGGGGCACGCCTGCCACCAGACGCGCATAGCGATACGACACGCGTTCGAGGCGGGCGCCGATGGCGCTCGCCTGGGCGACCACGGCCGGCGTCAGGCGCCGGAAGCGCAGCTCGACGACGCGCTCGTCGCGGTCGAGCTGCAGCGCCGGCAGGGACGGGAACAGCGCCGGCGGCGCCGCCGGATCGACGGCGCGCAGGGCGCTCGCCACGCGGCTGAGACGCGCGTCCGCGGCGGGGCGGGCAGACGCGGGCAGGGCGGCAAACAGACAGAGGGTGGCCGCGGCCAGACCGGCGCGGGCGCCGGCCCGCGGCGAACAGAGGCGGCGGGGCACCTCCGCTGTCTATCTGCCGCCACGAGGAGACGGAAGGCCGGCGTCGCTTTTCCGCCACCGCGCCGGTACAGTCCGAGGCTATGCCCGAGGCGCTGCTCGCCGTCGCGCGCGACCTGCGCCTGGCCGACCTGCTCGATATCGCGCTGGTGACGGTCTTTCTGTACTCCGCCATCGCCCTCGTGCGCCGGACGCGGGCCCGTTTGGTCGCCGGTGGCGTGGTCCTCCTGGTCGGCCTGTTTCTCGTCGCGCGGGCGCTCGATCTGCGGCTCACGACCTGGCTCCTGCAGGGCTTCTTCGCCGTCTTCGTGGTCATGCTGGTGGTCATCTTCCAGGAGGAGCTGCGCCAGCTCTTCGAGCGCCTGGCCCTGTGGGGGCTGCGGCGGCGGACCGAGGCCGGGCCGTCGGGGGGCGCCGCCGACGTCGTGCTGGCCGGCGTGCGCGATCTGGCGCGGGCGCACACCGGCGCGCTGATCGTCCTCGTCGGGCGTCAGCCGATCGATCGGCACCTCTCCGGCGGCGTCGCCCTCGACGGCATCCTCAGCGAGGCACTGTTGAAGAGCATCTTCGACAAGCACTCGGCCGGGCACGACGGCGCGGTGATCATCGAGGGCGATCGGCTGCGCCGCTTCGGCGCGCAGCTGCCGCTGTCGACGGACTTCCGCCAGCTCGAGGGCGTTGGCACGCGCCACGGCGCGGCGCTCGGACTGTCCGAGCGCAGCGACGCCCTCTGCCTGGTGGTATCCGAAGAGCGCGGCCTCGTCTCGCTCGCGCACGGCGGCCGCCTGCGACGGCTCGCCGATCCAGCCGCGGTGGCCGCCGAAGTGCAGGCGTTCCGCAGCAAGGTCTCGCCGCCGGCCGACCGTCGGCGCGTCCTCATGGCGCTGGTGCGCGAAAACTGGGTCGAGAAGATCACCGCGCTGCTGCTCGTGATCGCGCTCTGGTACCTCTTCGTACCCGGCTCGCGCCCCGCGAGCGAGGCGTTTCCGATCGACATCAAGGTCGTCAACCTGCCGCCCGGCTTCGCGCTCGAGGGCGTCGAACCCGAGCGAGTGATGGCGGTCTTCGCCGGACAGCGGCGGGCGTTCTATCTGTTCGACCCGAGCCGCATCGAGGTCACCGTCGACGCCAGCCTGGCGCGCTACGGGCGCCGGACGTTCACCATCGCACCCGAGCAGATCCGCCATCCAGCGGACCTCACCGTCGAGGACGTTGAACCGGAACAGGTGCGCATCTCGCTGCGCCCCCTCGACGGCGTCAGCTCACCGCTCGCCGAGGACGAGGCACCGCCGCCGATGCGATCGCGCGACGACGACTAGCGGCGGGCCGGCGAACACCGGGTTGCAGGGCTGCGGCGCTCGACATAGGCGTGGTTCGTCCGCGACCAGAAGGAGACCGCCGATGTCGAATGCGCTGCCGCTGCCCGCGCCTTTCAGCCCCACCGACGGCCATCGCGACATCGCCCGCGCGGTCGTAGAACTGGCGGAGCGTATGCCGGAGCCGATCCAGGCGCTCGCCAACCTGGCGTTCAATTATCGGTGGGCATGGATGGTCGGCGGCTTCGAGGTATTCCGCGACATCGATCCCGACGCCTGGCGGCGCGGCGGCGGCAACCCGCGTTACGTCATCGAGGCGACCGCCCCGCGTCGCTTCCAGGAGCTGGCGCGCGACGGCGGCTACGTCGATCGCGTCCGCGCCCTCGCCGCCTCGGTGGCAGCGGATCTGGCGCGCCCGGCGCTGCCGATCGCCGGGCAGAGCGCCCGGCCGGTGGCGTACTTCTGCTCCGAGTTCGGCCTGCATGCGTCGCTGCCCCTCTACGGCGGCGGCCTCGGCGTCCTCGCCGGCGACACGCTCAAGGCGGCGTCCGACCTGGCCGCGCCGATGGTCGGCATCGGCCTGTTCTACCGCCAGGGCTACTTCCACCAGCGCCTCGACCTCGAAGGCTGGCAGCGCGAGTACTGGATCAACGCCGACTTCGAACGGCTGCCCGCGGTGCGTGTCTGCGGCGCCGACCAGCAGCCGATCATCGTGCCCGTCGAGGTGCGCGATCGTACGGTCCGCTGCGATGTGTGGCGCATCGATGTCGGCCGCGTACCGCTGTACCTGCTCAACACCGACCGCGAGGACAACCATCCGATCGACCGTTGGATCACCGGGCGCCTGTACATCGGCGACCGCCACGTGCGGCTGGCTCAGTACGCGGTGCTCGGCATCGGCGGCGTCCGGGCCCTGCGGGCGCTCGGCATCGATCCGTTGCTGGTCCACCTGAACGAGGGGCACGCGGCACTGAGCAGCTTCGAGCGCGCCCGCGCCGCCGGGGGGGCATTCGACGCGGCGCTCGCGGCGGTTCGCGAGACGACGGTGTTCACCACCCATACGCCCGTGCCGGCTGGGAACGAAGGCTACCACCACGACGAAGTCGACCCGGTTCTCGGCGGCTTCGCCGACTCGCTCGGCATCCCGCGCCATGCCTTCTACGATTACGGTCGCATCGACCCGGGCAGCGGCGGCGATATGGTCAGCATCACCCCGCTCGCCCTGCGCTCGAGCCGTGCGGCCAACGGCGTGTCGAAACGCCACGGCGAGGTGGCGCGTGAAATGTGGCGACCGCTGTGGCCGCACGTCGCGGCGCACGACGTGCCGATCACTCATGTGACCAACGGCGTGCATACGCCGACCTGGATGGCCGACCCGATGCAGCGCTTGCTCGACCGTCACCTGCCGGCGGACTGGCGGGCGCGGCTCGCCGACGCGGCGGTGTTCGAGGCGATCGGGCGAATTCCGGACGCTGAGCTGTGGGCGGTGCGCTGCGAGCTGCGCCGACACCTGGTCGAGTTGGTGCGCGAGCGCTCGGTGGTCGATCGCCTGGCGCGCGGCGAGGCGCCCGAGTACGTCGAAGCCGCGGCACGTCAGTTTGATCCCAACGTCCTCACCATCGGCTTCGCCCGCCGCGTCGCCGCCTACAAGCGCCTCTACCTGCTGGTGCGGTTTCCCGAACGCGCCGGGCACCTGCTCGCCGACGGCCCGACGCCAATTCAGCTCATCATCGCCGGCAAGGCGCATCCGCAGGACCAGGAGGGGAAGCAGACCCTCAACCGCCTGTTCCAATCGCGCGGCAGCAGCATCGGCGGCCGCGGCGTATTCCTCGAGGACTACGACCTGGCGATGGCGCCGCCGCTGGTCGCTGGCGTCGACCTATGGCTCAACCTGCCGCGACCGCCGCTCGAGGCGAGCGGCACGAGCGGCATGAAGGTCGTGCTGAACGGCGGCCTCAACTTCAGCGTCGCCGACGGCTGGTGGGAGGAGGCCTACGACGGCACCAACGGGTGGAACATCGTTACCCCGCCCGGCGATGCGCATATGCAGGACGAGCACGATGCCGACGTCCTGCTCAGCGTGCTGCAGAACGAGATCGTCCCGCTCTTCTACGCGCGCGGACCGGACGGCATCCCGCATCTCTGGCTGCGCAAGGTGAAGGCCTCGATGCGCGGGTTGGTGCCCTTCTTCAGCGCCCACCGCATGCTGCTCGAGTACGTCGCCAAGCTCTACGAGGCGTCGCCTGGCAGTACGGCGCGCGCGGCGATGCCGCCGTCGAGCCAGGTCGGCGGGTCGCCGCCGACCTGACGCGCGTCAGGGCACCGGGCGCGCGCCGCGAAACAGCACCACCGCCAGCGGCGGCAGGTTGATGGCGAGGTGCTGCGGGCGGCCGTGCTGCGGCATCGCGGTCGCCGTGACGCCGCCGAGGTTGCCCTGGCCGCTGCCGCCATACTCGCGCGCGTCGGTGTTCAGCAGTTCCTGCCAGACGCCGCCCCAGGGCACGCCGACGCGGTAGCCCTGGCGCGGTACCGGCGTGAAGTTGCAGACCACGAGTACGGCGACGTCGGCGCTGGCGCCGCGGCGCAGGTAGCTGATGGTACTGGTCTCTGCGTCGTTGCAGTCGACCCACTCGAAGCCGCTCGGCTGGTGGTCGCCCTCGTGCAGGGCCGGCTCGGCGGCGTAGACGCGGTTGAGGTCGCGTACCAGGGCCTGCACGCCGGCGTGCGGCGGCTGTGCGAGCAGATCCCAGTCGAGGCTGTGGTCGTGCCGCCACTCGCCGCGCTGCGCGAACTCGCCCCCCATGAAGAGGAGCTTCTTGCCCGGTTGCGTCCATTGGTGGGCGAGCAGCACGCGCAGGTTGGCGAAGCGCTGCCAGTCGTCGCCGGCCATCTTGCCGAGCAGCGACCCCTTTTCGTGCACCACCTCGTCGTGGGACAGGGGCAGGACGAAGTTCTCGCTGCCGGCGTACAGCATGCGGAAGGTCAGTGCCGTGTGGTGGTAGCGCCGGTGGATCGGGTCGTGACCGAGGTAGGCGAGCAGGTCGTGCATCCACCCCATGTCCCACTTGAGGCCGAAGCCGAGGCCGCCGACGTAGGCCGGGCGTGACACCATCGGCCAGGCGGTCGACTCCTCGGCGATCAACTGCACCCCGGGGAACTCCGTGTAGGCCGCGGTGTTGAGCTGCCGCAGAAACTCGATGGCGCCGAGGTTCTCGCGCCCGCCGTAGACGTTCGGAATCCACTCGCCGGGTTGGCGGGAGTAGTCGAGGTAGAGCATCGAGGCGACGGCATCGACACGCAGGCCGTCGATGTGGAAGCGGTCGAGCCAGTACATCGCGCTGCTGAGTAGGAACGAACGTACTTCGTTGCGACCGTAGTTGAAGATCAGGCTGTTCCAGTCCGGGTGGAATCCCTGGCGCGGGTCGGCGTGCTCGTAGAGGTGCGTGCCGTCGAAGTAGGCGAGGGCGTGTTCGTCGCTCGGGAAATGCGACGGCACCCAATCGAGGATGACGCCGAGGCCGTGCTCGTGCAGCACGTCGACAAAGGCCATGAAGTCCTCGGGCGCACCGTAGCGGGCGCTCGGCGCGAAGTACGAGGTCGTCTGGTAGCCCCACGACGCGTAGAACGGGTGCTCGGTCACCGGCAGCAACTCGACGTGCGTGAAGCCCAGGTCGCGCGCGTAGGCGGCGAGCCGCGGCGCCACCTCGCCGTAGCTGAGCAGACGCGCCGGATTACCGGGATCGCGCTGCCAGGAGCCGAGGTGTACCTCGTAGATCGCCATCGGCCGATCGAGGCGCTGCCGGTCGGCGCGCGCGGCCATCCAGGCGCCGTCGCCCCAGGCGTGCTGCGGCGCCGCGACGATCGACCCGGTCCGCGGCGGCATCTCGGTGCGCCGCGCCAGCGGATCGGCCTTGTCGACGCGGTAGCCGTTGTGGCGCGAGACGATGTGGTACTTGTACACGGCGCCGGGGCCGACGCCGGGCACGAAGCCCTCCCAGATGCCGGAGCCGCCGCGCGGCGCCAGCGGCGTCGCATCGCGTCGCCAATGGTTGAAGTCGCCGATGACCGAGATCCGCTCGGCGTTCGGCGCCCAGACCGCGAAGTGCGTGCCGTCGCGGCCCTCGTGGCGCAGCGGGTGGGCGCCGAGACGATCGTAGATTCGGGCGTGCGTCCCCTCATTGAAGAGATAGAGGTCCTGATCGGTGAGGAACGTCATGCGGCAAGTGGCTTCCCGGCGGCGAGCCGGTACTGCAGGCGCGACACGGACGCGACCGGACGCGAACGTGGAAGCGGGGATCGGGTCATGGCCGACAGCACGCTAGCAGAGCCGCGCGTCACTGCCACGCCGCCGCCATCGCGGCTGCGCGGCAGTCTGCGCGCCAGCGTCGCCGACGGCGCCTGTCACGCCGCCATGATCGGCTTCGGCGAGGTCTACCTGCCGGCCTTCGGGCTCTTCCTCGGCGCCAGTGCCTTTCAGGTGGGCCTCCTGACGACGCTGCCGATGCTCGGCGCCGCGGTTGCCCAACTGGCGGCGCCGCGCCTGGCGTACACCGTCGGGGCGCGCGGCTTCGTCGTCGGCGCGGCGGTGGTCCAGGCGCTGTGCTTCGTGCCGATCAGCGCGCTGGCGCTCGGCGGCGGCGATCGCTATCCGCCGCTGCTCGCCGGCGTGACGCTGTACTGGCTGCTGGCGCTCGGCATCAACCCGGTGTGGAGCGCGTGGATGGGGCGCATGATGCCGGCGCACCTGCGCGGTCGCTTCTTCGGCCGGCGTAACGCGGCGATCAACGCGGCGCTGCTGGCCTCGACTCTCGTCGGCGGCACGCTGCTGGAGACCAGTGCGCGCGGCGCCGGGTCCGCCGCGCTGGGCTTCGTCGCGACGTTCGCGCTCGCCGCCGTCTGCCGACTCGCCGGCGCCTGGTTCCTGTCGCGCCAGCACGATCCGATGATCGGCCAGCCGCCGCGTCGTCCACCGTTGGTCGGCACGCTGCGCACCCTCGCCAATCGCCCGGCAGGCCGCGTCATCGCCCTGCTGATACTCGTCATGGGCGCGGTCAATCTGTCGGCGCCGTACTTCACGCCATATATGCTTCGCCGTCTGCGCCTGTCGTACGCCGAGTTCACCATCCTCAGCGCCACGGTGCTGCTGGCGCGGATTCTCGCCTCGGCCTACTGGGGCCGCGTCGCGACACGCATCGGCAACCGCCGCGTCCTGCAGGTGTCCGGGACTCTACTGGTGCCGCTGGCCGCGCTGTGGGTGGTGTCCGACGCCTTCGTGTACCTCATCGGGCTGCAACTACTTGCCGGGTTCGCCTGGGCCGGCTTTGAGCTGGCGACGATACTCACGCTGTTCGACGCGACCGACGACACCGATCGGGCGCAAGTGCTGTCGCTGTACACGTTGCTCAACGGCGTCGCCATCGTCGTCGCCTCGGTGCTCGGTGGCCTGGTGCTGCGCGGCCTCGGCGAGGGTAGCTACCACGGCCTGTTCCTCGCCTCGACGGCGCTGCGGGCAGCCACCATGCTCCTGGTGGCGCGCGGCGTCGGCGGGCGCCGCCCCGGCGAGCCCAGCTTCGGCAGCGCCTTTGCCCAGGTGCTGGTGCCCTTCGCGTGCCGCCGCCCGGCTGGCGGGCGCTAGCCGGCACCTCGATCGTCGCCCGACGCGTTGCGACCGCTTGGCGAGGGCTGGGGCGACGAAAATGTCGGCGAACGGCGGGGCGATGGCCGGCCGAGCCCTGCTATTCCACCACAGGTCATGTGGCAGGCCAGTTGCTCGCCATCGCCAGGGAAGACCGGGCACGCGAAGATTTCATTTGCAGCAGCGGCCGCGTTGGGATGATTTCGAATCGTTGAGGAACGGGGGAAGGACCCATGGTGCTGAGTGAACTGCTGTCGCTGGCGGGCATGTGTGTCGCCGCAGCCTGCACCTATCAGCTCGCCTGTTGGGCCGGCTGCCTCTTCTGATCCGGCGCGCCGCGGGTGCTCGGCCTCGCCGCCGGCCGATCCGCGGCGCCGCGATCGGCTCAGCCGCGGATCTGTTGCGCCAGATAGTTCTGTTCGCCGACCTGCTTGATCAGTCCCAGCTGCGCTTCGAGCCAGTCCACATGGTCCTCTTCCGAGACCAGGATCTCCTCGAGTAGCTCGCGCGTCGTATTGTCCGCCGCATCCACCGCCTGCGCGATGGCCTTGTTCAGGCGCGCGATGGCGACTTCCTCGAGCTTGAGGTCGAGTTTGAGCTGCTCGTGCACCGTCTCGCCGACGCGCACCTTCTCGAGGCGCTGCATGTTCGGGACGCCGTCCAGGAAGAGGATCCGCTCGATGATCGAGTCGGCGTGCTTCATCTCGCCGATCGACTCCTCGCGGTTCTTGTGCGCCAGGCGCTCGAAGCCCCAATTGGCGCACATCTTGGCGTGGATGAAGTACTGATTGATGGCGGTCAGCTCGCCAGTGAGGATCTCGTTCAGCGACTCGATCACTTTCGCGTTGCCCTTCATACCCAAACCCTCCCGGTGAACTCGGCCGCAGAATAGCCGAAGTCGCGCAGAAGGAAAGGCCCCGAGGGCGCTGCGTCAGTCGCGCAGGGAGGCGGCGGGCTGGCCGGCAACCAGCAGCGAGGCGATTTCGTCGCGGCACGGCGCACAGCAGCGGCCCGCCCCGGTCTCACGCACGATGTCCTTGACCGAGCGGGCGCCGCTGGCGATCAATTGCTGAATGGCCGTGTCGGTTACTCCGGCGCAGTGGCAGACGATCATCGCGAGAACTCCTCTTGGAACAGGCAAGCCGTTTCCTACCGATAGCTGAATCTGAAATCCATTATCAAGATCAATCTGCAGATTCTTTTCGGCGGCTCCGGACGGCCTCAGAAGACGAAGCCGCCGCCGAGGCGCAGCTCGTCGGGGAGGGTTCCCTCCTGCGCATCCTGGATGTGGTAGTCGGCCTTCAGCACCACCTGCGGGATCGGCTTGTACTGGAGGCCGAACTCGAAATATTCGCGCCGTGCCGCCTTGTTGCGGGCGAAGCCGCTCGGCACTTTGTTGTTGGTGTCGAGCCAGGAGTAGCGGAACCACGGCGCCAGGTACTGGGTCGTGTCCGACCAGATCAGCGGCAGGACGTTGTAGGCGACCTCGCCGTAAATGCCGAGCAGCACCTCACCGACGGGCTGGCCGCCGGTGGCGCGCGCGATATCCTCGTCCTGGCTGAGGATGCCGGCATTGTCGATGAACGCCGTCGTGCCGAGGATGCGGAACTCGAAGCCCTGCGTCAGCACCTCGCTGTGCACCTCGTAGATCTGCGTGAACGCGCCGACCTTGCGGAAGCCGATGTCCTCGTTGCCGTACTCTTCGTCCTGCCCCTGGTCCCCGAGATACATCGACCCGCCGGCCGACCATTCGGGCAGGATCTCGTAGTCGGTGTTGCCGACGAACGACCAGTCGTTGGCGATCTCGCGGTTGCCGTTCTGCCGCGCGCTGCGCAGGTTGAGCGAACGGTAGCCCTTGGCGTTGAAGCTGGTGACGCCGTACAGCTTGTACTCGAGGCCCTCGAGTGGCTGCCCGAACAGCCCGACGCCGTTCGAACGCCAGGTGGTCGGGATGATCTGCGTCTCGACCGGCGGCCGTACGTTGCCGAGGTAGAACGGCGGCTCGTGCACTTCGTTGATGAAGCCCATCGGCACCAGGACGAGGCCGCCGCGCACGTTCAGCGCCTCGGCGTACAGGTAGTCGAGAGTGGCCAGCTCGACCGATACCGAGCCGCCGGACGACGACACCGTGCTGTTGGTGCTGGCATGCTCGAACTCGATCTCGGAGTTGAACACGATCTTGTCGGTGAACTTGTAGCCGAGGTAGGCGACCAGCCGGACGAGGTCGAAGTCGGACTGGGCGCCGTTGGCGTCGTTGGTGATGATGTTGACGTTTGACTCGCCGTAGCCGCCGATCGAGAGACCGCGCGGCACACCGTAGACTTTCGACGCCGCCGGGCCGAGGCCGTAGAAGCCCTTTAACTCCTGCGTCTCGGGCAGCACCAGGAACTCGCGGATCTTGCGGATCTCGTCGGTCAGGATGCCCTGGCGCCGCTCGACCTCGCCGACGCGAACGGTCTCGGCGGCGACCGGCGCCGCCGGCGCTGCCTGCACCGCCGGCGCCTGCGCCGGGGCAGGCGCGGACGCCGCCGGCACGGGGGCCGCCGGAGCAACGAGGGGCGCGGCGACCGGTACCGGCGGCGCCCCGTCGCGCTGCCGCTCGGCCTGCAGCTCTTTCTGCATCGATCTCAACTGCTCCAGCACTTCGCGCTGCTGCGCCTCGAGTTCCTCGATGCGCTTCTGCAGCGCCGCCTCGTCGGCACGCGCCGAGAGCGCCGGCGTCAGCGCCAGCGCCGCGACCAGACAGACCAGCGCCCCCCGCAATCGACTCATGCTTCCCCCATGTCGGCCGGACGGACCGGCTAAATTGAAAACGATTGTCACTGTCAATTTCATCGGCTCGGCGGGAAGTCAAGGCGCGGCGGAGGAGGTCTCGGAAAAGCCATGTGGCACAACGGGGAGCGCATCTCCGTCCGTCAGGGGCAATTCTGGTATTGAAAATCACTTTCATCAAGGGCTAGGTCTGGGCCATGGCAATGATGAACGCGACGGTAGGGGTCCTGGTGTGGCTGGCGGTGGCGGTGGGGACGGCGGCAGCGCAGCCGTGCGCTGGCGACTGCGACGGCGACGGCGGTGTGGCAATCAACGAGCTCATCCTCGGCGTCAACCTGGCGCTCGGGGTGGGCGAGGGGGCCTGCGCCGCGATCGACGCGGACGGCGACGGTGCCGTGCAGATCAACGAGCTCGTCGGCGGCGTTGCCAACGCGCTCGCCGGCTGCCGCGGCGAGCCGGCGACGCGGGCATCGGTGGCGCGACGCTACGCCGACCTGCTGGTCGCCAACTACGGCGACGCGATCGCCGGTGCCGAGGCGCTGCAGGTGGCGATCGACGCCTTCGTCGCTGTACCCAGCGCGGCCGGCCTTGCGACGGCGAAGGCGGCCTGGCTGACAGCGCGCCCGGCCTACCTGCAGACCGAGATGGCGCGCTTCTACGACGGCCCGATCGACAACGCCGACACCGGCGTCGAGGGCTTCGTGAACGCCTGGCCGATGAACGAGGCCTACGTCGACTACGTCGTCGACAACGCCGCCGCCGGCATCATCAACGCGCCCGACCTGTATCCGGCCATCGACGCGGCGCTCCTGCTCGAACTCAACGAGGGCGAGGACGAGACGACGATCGCCTCCGGCTGGCACGTCATTGAGTTCCTGCTCTGGGGCCAGGACCTGAGCGACAGCGGCCCCGGCGCCCGCCCGTTCACCGACTACCGCAGCGACGGCAGCGGCACCGCGGCGAACCAGGCCCGTCGCGGCGCCTACCTGCGTGCCGCCGCCGCCCTGCTGATCGACCACCTCACCGAGGTCCGGGCCGCCTGGGAGGAGGGCGCGGCGGCGAACTACCGCGACGATTTCCTCGCCGCCGACCCGGACGAAGCGCTGCGCCGCGTCCTGACCGGCATGGGCACGCTGAGCGGCGGCGAACTGACGGGCGAGCGCCTCGGCGTCGCCTTCGAGACCAAGGACCAGGAGGACGAGCACTCCTGCTTCGCCGACAACACCCACGTCGATCACCGCAACGACCAGATCGGCATCCAGAACGCCTTCCTCGGCCGCTACGGCACGCTCACCGGCCCCGGCATCTACGATCTGGTGCGCGCCGTCGACGCGCCCCTCGCCGACCAGACACGCGATGCCATCGAGGCGGCGCGCGTCGCACTGTTCGCCATCCCGGTGCCCTTCGACCAGGCGATCCGGGGCGCCGATTCGACACCCGGCCGACAGGCGATCAGCGCCGCCATCACCGCCCTCAACGCGCAGACCGACCTGATCGCGGGGTGCGCCGAGGCGCTCGGGATCCCGATCAGCACCACCGTCCCATGAACGCAGACTGCGCCGCCGGTTGTGGCGACGCGCATCACGCGACGGCACCCGGTGCGGTTGGACATCGCCGGCTCGCTCGCGCCGGCGCCGCCCTCGCGGTGCTGCTGCTTGTCGCATCGTGTGGCGACGGCGGCGGCGTGCGCCAGAGCGCCACGCCGAGCCGCACAGCGACGAGCACCGCCAGCCCGCGCCCTACCGCCACCGCGACGCCTGACCCGAGTCTCGGCCACCCACTCTCGGGAGGCGCCGGCACGGTGAACAATGCCACCATCAGCGCCTTCAGTCAGCCGGCCCGCAACCTGCCGCTCGAGCAGCGCACCGACTTCTTCGTCGGCAACGCCCTGTTCAACCGCGGCTGGGTGATCGCACCGTCGTCGACCTCTGGCAGCGACGGACTCGGCCCGGTTTTCAACGCCGGCTCCTGTTCTGCCTGCCACTTCCGCGACGGCCGCGGCCGCCCGCCAGAGGATCCCGACGGTCCGTACGTGGGCCTCCTGTTCCGCCTCAGCATCACCGGTCAGAGTGCTGAGGGCGGCCCGCGGCCTGACCCGACTTACGGCGGCCAGCTCAACCAGGCGGCCATCCTGCGCGTCGCGGCCGAGGGCCGTGCCACGGCCACCTACGAGGAGTTGCCCGGCGCCTACGGCGACGGCGAGCCCTTCTCGCTGCGCCGTCCTGACTACGCGCTGGTCGATCTGGCCTTCGGTCCCCTCGCCGCCGACATCCGCGTCTCGCCGCGCAGCGCGCCGTTCCTGATCGGCCTCGGGCTGCTCGAGGTCGTCGCCGAGGCTGACGTCCTGGCGCGCGGGGACCCCGACGACCGCGACGGCGACGGCATCTCGGGCCGCGCCAACTACGTCTGGGACCGCCGCCTGAACCAGACGGTGCTCGGCCGCTTCGGCTGGAAGGCAAATGTGCCGTCCCTCGAACAGCAGAACGCCGGCGCCTTTCTCGGCGACATCGGCATGACCACCGACCTCTTCCCGGAACAGAATTGCACGCCGGTCCAGGCCGCCTGTGCGGCGGCGCCGGACGGCGGCCAGCCGGAGATCGACCAGACCAAGCTCGACGCGGTGACCTTCTACACCCGTTATCTCGCCGTGCCGGCACGCCGCGAGGTCGCCGACCCACAGGTGCAGCAGGGCGAGGCACTGTTCCATGCCATTGGTTGCGCCGCGTGCCACGCGTCGACGCTGCACACCCGCGCCGACGCCGAGGCGCCGCTGGCGGCGCAGCGCATCCATCCGTATACCGATCTCCTCCTGCACGACCTCGGCCCCGACCTCGCCGACGATCGGCCCGACTTCCTCGCCGACGGACGCGAGTGGCGCACGTCGCCGTTGTGGGGGATCGGCCTGATCGAGACCGTCAACCGCCACGCGCTCCTCCTGCACGACGGCCGCGCCCGCGGCATGGCCGAAGCGATCCTCTGGCACGGCGGCGAGGCCGAGGTGGCGCGCGAGGCTTTCCGGACCCTGCCGCGCCAGGAGCGCGCCGCGCTGGTCCGCTTCCTGGAGTCGCTGTGATGTTCCGCCATCATCTGCCCTTGCTCTGCCTGCTCGCCGCGCTCAGCGCCTGCGGCGGCGGCGCCAGCGGCGCCCCGCAAGCCGGGCCGCGCCGCACCATGCTGCACGACGTCGGCGCGATCGTGATCGTGCCGACCTACGCTGCGCTCGCGGTCGCAGCGACGCAGTTGGCCGCCGCGGCGGCGGCGCTCGAGCGCGCACCCGACGCCGCGGCGCTGGCCGACACGCAGGCGGCCTGGCGAGCGGCGCGCGCCGTCTGGAAGCAGAGCGCGGCGTTCAGCCTCGGTCCGGCCGAGACCCTGCGCAGCGCCGCGAAGATCGACTGGTCGCCGATCCGCGCCGACCGCGTCGAGCAGGCCATCGCCGCCGCCGCGGAGTTCACCGCCGCCGACATCGAGGACCTCGGCGCCAACGTCAAGGGCTTCCTCGCCCTCGAGTACCTGCTCTTCGACCCCGCCGGCGACGCGGCGGTGCGACAGGCACTCGGCGCGGCGCGGCGCCGCGCCTACCTGCGCGCGTTGGCCGAGAATCTGCGCGATCAGGCGATCCTCCTGCGCGACGCCTGGTCGCCCGGCGCTGGCGATTTCGCCGCCGTGCTGGGCAGCGCCGGCCCGGGCAACGCGACGTTTCCGACCGTCAAGAGCGCCGTCGACAAGCTCGTCAACCAGATGATCTTCCTCGCCGAGGAGGTCGCCGACGCCCAGCTCCTCGCCGCCCTCGGCACGCGTACCGGCGGCACGCCGCGGCCCGACGCGCTCGACGCCAGCCGCAGCGAGAACGGGCTCGCCGACGTCGTCGACAGCGTCAGCAGCCTGCAGAACGTCTACTTCGCGGCCTACGCCGGTCGGCGCGGCCACGGCTTCAGCGACGTCATCGTCGAACTCAGTCCGACCGCCGACGCCGCGCTCGGGCTGGCGCTGCAGCGCGTCTTCGAGAACGCCGGACGCATCCCGCCGCCGCTCGAGGCGGCGGTCGTCGAGGCGCGCCCGCCGGTCGAGCGCACCCAGGTGCGCGCCAAGGAGCTCATGCAGCGGCTCGAGATCGACCTCGTCAGCGTCCTCGGCACGACGCTGCGCTTCAACCCCAACGATGGCGACTGAGGTGCGCACCGCCCTGCTGCGGCGTGTCGACGCCGCCTCGCTGACGGCGTTCCGCGTCGCTTTCGGGGCGCTGCTGCTCGTCGCCGTGGCGCGCCACCTGGCCTACGGCTGGGTGACCGACTTCTTCGTCACGCCGCGCGTCTTCTTCCCCTATCCCGGCCTGGAGTGGATCGCGCCGCTGCGGGCGCCCGGTATGCACATCCTCTACGTCGCGCTGGCAGTCTGCGCGGCAGCCATCCTCTTCGGCATCCGCCCGCGCGCCTGCGCCGCGGTGTTCTGCCTCGGCTTCACCTGGACCCACCTCATCGACCGCAGCAACTACCTCAACCACTACTACCTCGTCAGCCTGCTCAGCGGCCTGCTCGCGGTCCTGCCGGCGCCGCGCGACGGCACGGTGCCGGCATGGGCGGTCTGGCTGCTGCGCTTCCAGCTCGCCGTCGTGTACGTCTTCGGCGCGCTCGCCAAGCTGACGCCGGACTGGCTGCTGCAGGCGCAGCCGCTGCGCCTGTGGCTCGGCGCCAACATCGATCTGCCGCTGCTCGGTCCGTGGCTGGAGCTACCCTGGGTGGCGTTCGCCGCCAGCTGGGCCGGCCTGCTCTTCGACGCCTGCATCGTGCCGCTGCTGCTCTGGCCGCGCGCCCGTACCTTCGCCTACGCGGCCGTCATCGCGTTCCACCTCTTCACCGCGCTGCTCTTTCCGATCGGCCTCTTTCCCTGGCTGATGATCGGCCTGACACCGATCTTCCTTGCCCCCGACTGGCCACGCCGAGTCTTCGCGCGTGTGCTGCCGGCGGCGCCGCCGTCGGCGTCCGCCGTCGGGCCGTGGCGTCCGGCGATCGCCGCCCTGGTCGGGCTGTTCGTGCTGCTGCAGGTCGGCCTGCCGCTGCGCCATCACGTCCTCGCCGGCGATCTGTACTGGCACGAGGCGGGCTTCCGCTGGTCGTGGCAGATCATGGCGATGGAAAAGTTCGGCCGCGCCGTCTTCACCGTCGTCGACGCCGCCAGCGGGGCGGTGCAGACGGCGCGGCCGCTCGACGAACTGACGCCGCTGCAGGCGCGCATGCTGGCGACGCAGCCCGACATGCTGCTGAGCTACGCCCGCCGCCTCGCTGCACGCGCCGATCGCCCGGTGCACGTGTACGCCGACGTGCTGGTGTCGCTCAACGGCCGCCCGGCGGCACCCCTGGTCGATCCCGGCGTCGACCTCGCCGCACTGCCCGACGATCCCACGCCGGGAGAGTGGCTGACGGCGTCGCCGGAACAGGCGCTGGCGCTGGCCTTCGAGGGGCGCTGATCCGCCGCGCCGCCTACGATGCCGCCGGCGGCGCCTCGGGCAACGCCGCCGCCGCGCCGGCACGGCGGCCGAAGATGAACGCCGGCCGCGTGCGCAGCACCAGCACCGGCATGATCGACAGTGCGGCCAGGCACGAGATGGCCATGGCGATCGGCATCAGCGTGCCGAACAGCCACAGGCCGAGGAAGCGTGAGCCGAGACCCATGGCGGCGAAGCCGGCGCCGATGCTGGCGGCGACAAAGACCACGGCGCGGCCGGAGGTCTGCATCGCCGCGTGCAGCGCGGCGGCGTCGTCGCTGGCGCGGGCGCGCTCCTCGCGCAAGCGGTACAGGAAGTAAATGGCGTAGTCGGCGCCGACGCCGGCGGCGATGGCGAGGATCGACGCCGAGCCCATGTCGAGGCGGATGCCGGTCCAACCGAGCAGGCCGAAGAGCAGCAGCAGGCTCGCCGCCAACGGTGTGATCACGTACAGCCCGCCCAGGGGCGAGCGCAGCACCAGCGAGGAGACGAGGTAGATGACGCCCAGCACCAGGGCGATGTTGAGAACCTTGGTGTGCGTGGTGTGCTCGTTGATGGCGAACACCGTCGGCCCGACGCCGCCGGCGATGAGTACTTGCATGCCGTCCGGCGGCGGGTGGGCCGCGACCCAGGCGCGGGCGAGGTCGAGCAGCGGGCCGACGCGCGCCGAGTCGTCGTCGCGCAGGTAGGCGACCAGCAGCGAGTGAGCGTTCTCGCGGTCGATGAAGCGCTCGAACGCCGGTGAGCTGCCGAGGAAGATGAGCTGCGAGGCGAGCTCCTGGGTGTCCGGCAGGCGGTAGGGCTCGGGGTCGTCGGGGTTGAAGGTGCGGTGCAGGGTCTTGACGAGATCGACCAGCGACGCGGTGCGCCACACCAGCGGGTCCTGTTCGAGCGCGGCGCGCAAGCCGTCCATGTGGCGCAGCACCGCGAGCCCGGTGACGCTCTCGGGCGGCCCCGCATAGAGGATGGTCATGGTCACCGTGGCGGGGAAGTGGCGCTCGATCTCCTCGAGGTGCTGACGCGGCAGGCTGCCGCTGGCGAGGTACTCGCGCGTCGAGCCGTAGGCGCGGATCTGCGTCGCGCCGGCGACGGCGAGCAGCAGGGCGACGGCGGTGGCGATCAGCACCGGGCGGCCGCCGCGATCGAGGATGGCGCGCTCCAGGACGTCGAGCAGACGCTGCGTCAGGTCGGCGCGGCGCGCCCTCGGGCGCGGCGCCGGCAGGAGCGAGCGCAGCGCCGGGATGAAGGTCATCTCGAGCACCACCGTGCTGGCGATGCCGTAGGCGCAGGCGAGGCCGAAGCCGGCGATCGCCGGAATGCCGGTGAGCCCGAGGGCGGCGAAGCCGAGCGCCGCGACGCCGCCGGCGGCGATCATCACCGGCCCGACGGCGACCGTCGAGGCGACGACGGCGGCGTGGTTGTCGCCCAGCCGCTCGACCTCTTCGATGTAGCGCTTGAGCATCTGCGCCGAGTGACCGGCGGCGATGGCGACCAGCAGGATCGGCGTGGCGACATTCCAGGTGTCGATCATCACGCCGGTGTGGCCCATCCAGCCGAGCCCCCACACCGTGGTGAGCAGCGCGGTGAGCATCGGGATGACCATGCCCTGCAGGTTGCGGAACGAGAGCAGCAGCATGATCCCGATGATCACGAACGTGAGCGGCAGCCGGTAGGCGACTTCGCGCGACTGCTCGACGTCGGTGAGGCGGATCACCGGTTCGCCGGCGAAGTAGAAGTCGACCGCCTGGTCGCGGAAGGCCTCGGACATGCGCCGCACGCGCTGGAACAGCGCGTCGCTGTCGCCGCTCTGCCAGAAGTCGAGGACCAGGACGGCGGCGTGCTGGTCCGGGGTCACCACCATGCCGCGCAACTGCGGGTCCGACTCGACCTTGGCGCGCAGCGCCGCGACGGCCTGCGGCGTCTGCGGCACGTCGCGCATCAACGGGTCGGCTTCGATGCGGCCGTCGATGTCCTGCACGTAGCGCACGCCCGGCGCCGCCAGGCTGACGACGTTCTGGGCGATGACGTCCTCGAGCCGCAGCGCCGCGAAGGTCGCGTCCTGCACCACCTGCAGGAACGCCGGGCGCCAGACCGCGCCGTCGCGCGGTACGATCAACACGATGACCGTGTTGCGACCGCCGAACTGCTCGCGGATGGTGCGGTCGATCGCCACCAGCGGGTGGTTGGTCGGCAGACTCGACTCGACCGAGAACTCGGTGCGCAGCTTGCCGATGCCCGATCCGATGCCGAGGGTGGCGAGCGCCACCGCCAGCAGGACCAGCCAGGCGTGGCGGACGAGGAATCGGGCGTAGGTGTCCACGGCGGCCGGTCAGCACTCCAGCACGGCCCGGCAGATGTCAATTCACTGCGGGCGGCGGCGTCAGACCGAGGGGGCGGGGTCGATGGCGCGTACCACCGCCTCTTCCTCCGCCAGCGCGGGGATGCAGAATTCGTACGCGCCGGCCCGCCGGATCGACCGGCTGGCGGATCAACGACACGAAGAGCGTCGGCTCTGGGAACTGGTAGGCCGCCCCGCTGAACTGGTCGATCGCCACACCGAGGGAACCGAAGCTGAGCACATTGCCGTCCAGCCACGGATTCCTGTGCTGCAGGAGTTTGCGCCGTGCGACCACGTAGCCGGGCTTGCGCAGCACGACGTCGTAATCCTGGTCGCGCGACAGGGAGAGGACCGCCGGTGTGGCGGCCTCGCGGTCGCCGACCGTCAGGGCAGCACCCGGTGGGTCGGAGAGGATGCGGACGTCTTGCGTGCTGCCGCTCACCAGGGTGGCGGCGCCGCCGGCGAGCGCGGACGCGCCGGCGACTGCCAGCCCGATAAGCGCGACGCTGCGCATCACTCCGCCGGGGCCAGGTCGCGCAGGGCGACGCGCAGGTTGTTGGCAAGATCGTTCAGCGCCGCCTGCACGCCGAGGCTGAAGTCCTCCTCGCCGAGACGATTGCCGATGCGGCTGAAGGCATCGGCCGCTCCGACGCCGGTGACGACACGGGCGCGCCGCGGCCGGCCGTGGCACGGCGGGGCGGTGAGCAGCAGGGCAAGTTCGGCAGCGGTGCCGCCACCGGTGCCGCGCGGGCCATCGGACCGCACTCACGCACGCGTGCTCTCCTATTCGTACCGGCGCGGTCGAGCAACGGAGGGCTGCCCGCGTGACGCCCCCAGCCGTCACATGCTAGCCGTCGCCGACAGGAGTGACACAGCGATGAGCGTGAAGTCCGATGGGTGGATCCGGCGCATGGCCGCCGAGCGCGGCATGATCGAGCCGTTCGAGCCGAGCATGGTCCGTCAGGTCGAGGGCGAGAAGGTGATCTCGTTCGGCACCTCGAGCTACGGCTACGATGTGCGCTGCGCCGACGAGTTCAAGGTCTTCACCAACATCAACTCGACCATCGTCGACCCCAAGCACTTCGACGAGCGCAGCTTCGTCGACGTGCGCGCCCCGCAGTGCCTGATCCCGCCCAATTCCTTCGCCCTGGCGCGCACCGTCGAGTACTTCCGCATCCCGCGCGAGGTGCTGACCATCTGCCTCGGCAAGTCCACCTACGCGCGCTGCGGCATCATCGTCAACGTCACGCCGCTCGAGCCGGAGTGGGAGGGGCACGTGACGCTGGAGTTCTCCAACACCACGCCCTTGCCGGCGCGTATCTACGCCTTCGAGGGCGTCGCCCAGATGGTCTTCCTCGGCGCCGAGGAGGTCTGCGAGACCTCCTACGGCGACCGCGGTGGCAAGTACCAGGGCCAGCGCGGCGTCACGCTGCCGCGCTCCTGAGGCGAGGGATGCGCCGACTTGGGATACATCTTGACATCACAATTGCGTAGCATCACGATGCCTGCATGCGCACCACACTGACCCTCGACGACGACGTTGCCGCCAAACTGAAGGACTACGCGCGACGTAAACGGGTGCCTTTCAAGGAAGCTGTCAACACACTGATAAGGCGAGGATTTGTGATGCAGGATGCACGCGCTGGCAAGCCCGTGCGGGTGCAGGTTTTCGACAGCCCGTTCCGCGCCGGCGTCGACCCGTTGAAGCTGAATCAGCTCATCGACGACCTCGCGGCAGACGATGCGGCGTCTCTGGTGCCGGGTCGGTGATCGTTCCCGACGTCAACCTGCTCGTATACGCCCACAACGCGGCTGCTCCACTGCACGCGCCGGCGCGGCGCTGGTGGGAGGATCTCCTCACACGCGAGCAACCGGTGGGGATACCCTGGGCGGTCACCTTTGGATTCGTGCGACTCCTGACGCACCCGGCGGTCCTGCTGCGGCCGCTCGACCCCGGCGAGGCGATCCAGCGCGCGGCGGCGTGGTTCGACCGGCCGAGCGTCGAACCGCTCGACCCCGGGCCGCGTCACCTGGCGATCGTGAGCGACCTGTTTGCTGCCACGCAGGTGGCGGGTCGATTGACGACCGACACCCACCTCGCGGCGCTGGCCATCGAGCACCAGTGCGAGCTGCACTCGAACGACGCGGACTTCGAGCGCTTCCCGGGTCTGCGCTGGCGCAACCCGCTGACCGCGGCATCGCGCGTTTGACGGACCGATCGTCGTCTCACCGAACGGTGCGCCAGCGACCGACCAGCCAGTCGGCGACGGCGTCGGCGGCGCGCCGATACCCCTCGCCGAGGCTCGTCGCGCCGCGCGTCACGACCGGCCCCTCCGGTCCGCGTGCGCTCCACAACACTTTTCCGCTGCCGCTCTGCAGGAGGGCGGCCTCGACCAGGACGTCGACCCGCTCCGGCCTGGTCACATGGTCGGCCTCCCACTTCAGGACGCGCACGTACAGCAGCGGACGCGGCGGCCCCGGCTCGTCGAGCGCCGGTGTCTGACTGCGGGCGGCTGCCGCGATCGCGACGGCATCGCGCAGGGCCACGGGGGCGTACCCACCCGGCGTTGATGCCGCGGTGACGTCGAGGCCCAGCGCCGTCAGGCGCGCGCGCAACGCGACGGCGAGCTGATCGCCGACGGCGTCGCGCGTCGATCGTATCCAGGCGTCGAAGGTGAAGACGCCGATGACCGCGCTGCGACCGGGCGGATTCCAGACCGGCAGCAGGGCGACCTCTCGGACAGGTGGCGGTGGCGCCGGTGGTGCCGCCGCACAGCCGCCGCAGAGGACCGAGGCGAGCAGGGCGAGAGCGAAGCACTGCATCCGTGCCGCTATAGCATCCCGCCACGGGGAGAGCGGCGGCCGCGGTGGTGCCTCGGGTTCGCGCCCCGCCCCGCGCCGGGCGCGGGGGCGGGGCTGCCGGTCAGTGCTGGCCGGATCCTTCCTCGTCGTGGTCATCGTCGTGGTCGTCGTCGTGCGTCGGGGTGAACGACACGGTCAACGGCGCCGAGGTGGTGTAGCCGGCCGGCGTCGTGGAGACGGTGAACGTCGCCGAGAAGGTGCCGCCCGGTTCGCCGCCGCCGGCGATCAGCAGTTGCGCCTCGAGGTCGGCATGGAAGTCCGGCGTCGAGCCGAGCAGAACGCTGTCGCCGACGCTGTCGAGGGCTTCCTCGCCGAGGCGCAGCGAGAGGCCGGCGTCGAGCGCGGTCACGGTCAGGATGATCGGCGCGTCGGCGGCGATCGTGTACAGCGACTCCTCCGGCTCACTCTCCGCCAGCGGCGAGAGGCCGGGGTTGACGGCGGTGAACAGGCGCTGGCCGCCGTCGCACTCGTCGCCGGTGCCGCCGAAGCAGTCGCTGAAGGCGAGCCGGATCGGCGTGGCGGTGTCGAACTCGGCATGCGCCACCAGCGCGCCGCCGCTCTCGCCGGCGGCGGCGATGACGATCTCCTTGTGGTCATCCTCGCCGCCGTGGTCGTCGGAGGCGAGGTGGAAGAAACGCTGCCCGTGATGTGGCAGGCCGTCTTCGAGGCCGAAGCCCGCGAAGATGGCGGGGCACTCGGCGTCGTTCGGATCGGACATGCAGCCCGGCGGGGTGTCGGGCTCGTTGACGTCGACGTCGCTCTCCGCCAACAGCGCCTTGAGGTCGGCGTCGATGACGCTGTGATCGGGGTTGAAGCCGCTCAGCGTGATCTCGGCGCGGTTCGGCGCCGCGCAACTGGTCGGCGGCTGCAGGGCGCCGCCACCGCTGCAGCCGGTGCTGCCGAGGTGGATGCGGAACTTGTCGTCGGCGGTGTCGATGCGGACGAACTTGTAGCCCGAGCGCCACACCCAGAACATCGAGGTGGCGTTGAGCGGCGGCGGCGCCGTGTTGGCGTCGCCGTGGTTGAGGTCGAACGGCAGGCCGAGCGTGTAGGTGATGCCGGTGTAGACACCGGCCGGCACGGTGCCGCGCACCAGGGCGTTCATCGGCGCGTTGCCCGCCGTCGCGCAGGGTCCGGTGCCGTCCTCGAAGTCGAGCAGCACGGCGTTCTCGAACTGCCACTGGCCGTCCTGCTCGAGTTCGACCGGCACCTCCTCGCCGCCGTTGGTGATCAGGCGCACGTCGTGGACGTAGAAGCGGAAGTCGGCCGGCACGAACTGGCCGGCGCCGGTGCCGATGCCGCCGTAGGTCTGGCCGCAGGCGAAGGTCTCGTCGCCGACGGTGGCGCGGAAGGTGATCTCCACCGGACGCAGGGCGCAGCCCTGCAGCGCGTTGTTGACGGACTGGACGAGTTCGTTGATGGCCACGGCGGCGTCGCCGTCGGCGTCGCCGACGCACTGGCCGTTGACGTCGAGGCCGGGCACGTCGACGTGCCCCCAGGCGGGTGCGGCGAGACCGACGGCCGCTGCGAACATGAGTCCCGTGAATCGATGCATCATTCCTCCATCTCCCTTCATTTCAATGTCTCAGGTTGGATTGTGTCAATGACGCCTGAGCCGAATGGTCAGAAACGCCAGGTGAAGCCGCCGCGCAGGCGGTAATCGGGAACGATCTGCAACTGCGTGTTGTTCTGCAGCACCGGCAGCTCGGCGCCGAGCTCAGTGGCGAGGTGCAGGCCCCAGGCGAAGCCGATGACGGGGCCGAGGTTGAGGGTGGTGATGCCGGTGTCGCCGACACTCTGCCCGTCGACTTTGTCGGTACCCTTGCTCTCGCCGCTGAGCAGGAGCTGCAGGCGCAGCGAGTATGGCGCACCCCACAACTGGTCGCCGGCGAGCAGATAGGCGCCCGGGCCGCCGGCGTAGAGGATGTCGTTGGCAAAGCGGTAGCCATAGGCACCGCTGCCGCGGATTGCGTACTGCAACGAGGCGGTGGCGAACCATCGATCCCAGGCGCCGAACAGCTGTGTGCCGAGGATGCCGTCCACCGAGCCCGACCCGAGCGTCAGGTCGTGGCCATGGATGCCGCTCGGCGGCCCGCTGCCGTGATGCGGCCGCACGTCGGGTGGTAGCGGGAGGCGCAGGCGCTGCGAGCAGGCGTTGGGATCGGGAAACGGCACGCAGCGCGGCGGCGGGACCTCTTCTTTCAGAAATGACGTGCTGCCGGTCGGCAGCTCGAGGCCCGCGAAGAGGACGAGGTGGGCGATACGGTCGAGGTCGGACCAACTGAGCGGCTTACCGATGAACAGCAGCGACATGTCGCCGAGGCCGCTCGTGTCGCCGCTATCCACTCCCGCGGCCTCGATGCGCCGGTAGCTGCGGCTGATGATCGGCAGGTTGGCCTGGACGCTCAGGCGCGGCAGAAACTCGTAGCCGGCCATGAGCTGTGTGATCGAGCTGGCGATGCGCTCGTTGTCGGGATTGGGCACGGTCTCGCCGTCCACCTTCAGCGTGTTGAAGTAGGTGAACTGCTGGGCGAGGCCGACGCGAAAGCCGACCTGGTCCTCGCGCGCCTCGCTGGTGAGGTAGATGGCGCACGGGTCGCACCCCCGCGCCGGCGCCGCAGCACCGGCGAGCGCCGCGGCCGACGCCGCGACGAGCGCCATCAGGCGCGCGGCCACACCGCGCGCGCCACTCGTCCTCGAATGCACGCACACCTCCGGAGAGGCGCGAGCCTCTCCGCCGGGAAACACGACGCGCGGCGCCCTGCGGCACCCGCGTCACCTCGGGCTGTCGAATCCGGCTCAGGCGAGCCGGATCGGCGGCGGTGTGTCGGGCGGATCGGCGCCGCGGCGCGGCGCGGTGAACGCGGTCCGCGGCGACGCCTGGACCAGCGGCGCGACAAGTGTACTGGTCGCGCTGGGCAGAATCATCGGCGCCAGCGCCAGGCCGGGCAGGGCGCCGTGGTTGCCGCAGGGCGGCTTGGAGAGACGCGGCATGCCGCCCTCGGCCTGCGCGTCATCGTGACCGACGCCCGCGCCGCCATGGCACTTGAGTCGCTTGCCGCCCTCACCCACCTGGTGCATCGGGCAGTCGGGCGGGCAGAGATCGCAGCTCGCGCGCAGCGCGCCGTGCATCGGCGCGGCGACCAACGTCAGGGCGAGAAGCACCGCCAGGGCGGCACCGGGGATGCGAAATCCGCGCGTCATGAACCTCCCCGACCGTCCCCGACGACCGCACCAATGTCAATGGAGGGCGCCGCCCCGTCGGCGCCTGTTGCAGTCGGTCGTTGCAGCCCCACACAACAGGCGCCCACGGGGGGGCGCCCTCCAGGGGGCCGGGCGGCGGCGCCGCCGCCCAAGCGGTCTGGTCACCGCCGTTGATACGCCACCGGACAAGGCGCAGCCGCCCGTGCGACGCCGCCGATCTGGCGGCGGCGCGGCTGGACGTCGGTGTAGCGCGGCGTCAGCTCATAGGTGTCGACCAGGGCGCGCACGGCGATGCGGATGGCGGAGATGGAAAAGCGCTGCGCCGGGCAGGCATGGCGCCCGTGTCCGAAGGTGCTGACCAGCTCGCGGGCGGGCAGCGCCACGCGCGCCGACAGCTTGCGTCCGTCGTAGTGGTCGGGATCGAAGCGCTCGAGGCCGGGCGCGGCGCTGGGATTGGTCACTGGCAGCATGGTGGTCAGCATGACGCCGGAGGCGAGGCGGTAGGTGCGCTTGCCGTCGTCGAAGTCGAGCGGGCTCAGCACATAGCGCAGGGTGATCGAGCGCTGCGCCAGTCGGATCGACTCGTTGGCGCATTGCTCGAGGAGCCCGTCGTCACCGGCGCGCACGCGCGCCAAGAGGGCTGGGTGGCGCAGCAGGTTGACCAGGGTCCAGGCCAGGGCCGCGTGCAGATTGGATTGCGCGCCCATGTGGATGACCATCACGTCGCGCGCCGTCTGCACGTCGCGCTCGGCCTCGGGCAGGTCGGCGAACGGCGCCGCGATGCGCTCGAGGTAGTCGCCGACCGGCACGCCGGCGCGTCGCCGGGCGCGCAGGATGTCAGCGAGGATGGCCTCGACGGCGCGCATGGCGCGGCGCTCCGGCGCCTTGCGGGTGAGGGCGGTGACGAAGGCCTGCGCCGGGCGGACGAACGAGTCGCCGCTATCGAGGCGGTCGAGGTGCGGGATGAGTCGATCGAGCGTCCCCGCCGTCGCCGCTTCGCGCCCGGCCCACGCCGCCAGGCCGAGGCGGTGCCCGAGCCGCCGCGCCAGGGCGAAGGCGTCGAACGTCCCGCGCGCGCCGAGCTCGTCGAGCTGCAGCCGCACCGCCTCGTGCAGGTGGCCGAGGTACTCCTCGACCTCCTGGCCGCCGAACAGCGCGTGCGGGAACGTGCGCCGGCCGCAGAGCAGTTCCGGCGGCAGCTTGTGTTTGAGCACCAGCTCGAAAGTGGCGAGGCCGAAACTCGCCTCGTGCTCGGCGAGGGCGTAGAGGCCGCGCACGCCCTGCGGCGAGAAGACGCAGAACAGGCGGTAGCCGAAGGCGTCGATGACGAAGGTGTCGCCGCAGCGTCGTCGCGCGTCGCTGAAGCAGGCGGTCGGGTCGCGCAGCAGTCGCCGCCCGGCCTCGACCCAGGGCAGGGCCCCGCCAAGACGCGGCGGCATCGGCTCGACGCTCGGCAGCGGCGGACGCAACGGCATTGAAATCGATCGTCTTATCCGCGCCGGCGTGTCAAGCGACGCAGCGAGGCCCACCGTCGAGGAGGATTGCCGATGCTCCGATCATCAATCGCCGCCGCTCTGCTGACCCTGACCTGCACCGCGCCTGCCGGCGCCAGCGACGTCAACGCCAATCCCTGGTACCAGGCGGGGCGCGCCGCGGTGGTGCAGGCGCGGACGGAGGTGGGCGCGCCGGCGCGGGCGAGAAACGTCATCCTGTTTGTCGGCGACGGCATGGGCATCGCGACCGTCACCGCGGCACGCATCCGCGACGGGCAGCTGCGCGGCCACAGTGGCGAGGAGAACGTACTGGCCTTCGAGACGCTGCCGTTCACGGCGTTGGCGAAGACCTACAGCACCGATTTCCAGGTGCCCGATTCGGCCGGCACCATCACCGCCCTGCTGGCCGGCGTGAAGACGCGCAGCGGCGTGCTCGGCGTCGACGAGACGGTGGCGCGTGACGACTTCGCCGCCGCCGCCGCCGGCGCGGTGCCGACGCTGTTCGAGCAGGCCGAGGACCGCGGCCTGTGGACGGGCGTTGTGACGACCACCCGCATCACCCACGCGACGCCGGCCGGCGCTTATGCGCACACGCCGAATCGCGACTGGGAGTTCGACGGCAGGATGCCCGTGGCGGCGCGCGCCGCCGGCTTCAGGGACATCGCCCGGCAACACGTCGAGTTTGCGCACGGCGACGGCCTCGAAGTCGCGCTCGGCGGCGGCCGCGCCATGTTCTTCCCCAACACCGTCGCCGACCCGGAGTACCCAGCGCAGCGCGGCGCCCGGCTCGACGGGCGCGACCTGGTCGCGCAGTGGCGCGCGCGCTACCCGGGTGGCGTCTACGTCTGGAAGCGCGACGAGCTGCTCGCGGTCACCGCCGCGACGCCGCCGCGTCTGCTCGGGCTCTTCGACCCGTCGCACATGCAGTACGAGGCCGATCGCGCCCGCGACGGCGCCGGCGAGCCGTCGTTGGCCGAAATGACGGCCACGGCGATCGCCCTGCTGGCGCCGGCGCCGCGCGGCTACCTGCTGCTGGTCGAGGGCGGGCGCATCGACCACGCCCATCACGCCGGCAATGCCTACCGAGCCCTCGGCGAAGCGGTCGAGTTGTCGAACGCGGTGCGCGTCGCCCTCGAGCGCACGGCCGGCACCGAGACGCTCATCGTCGTCACCGCCGACCACAGCCACACCCTGACCCTGGCGGGCTATGCGAAGCGCGGCAATCCGATCCTCGGCCTGGTGCGCGGCTCCTCCGGCGAAGGGCCGGTCAGCGACGTCCCATCGGAGGATCTCAGCGGCCGCGCCTACACGACGCTCGGCTACGCCAACGGTCCGGGGTATCCGGGGAAGTCGGACCGGCAACCGGAAGGCCCGAAGCACTTCCCGCACGAGCCCACGTCGGCGAGCGGCGTGACGCAGGGCCGCCCCGATCTCACCAGCGTGGCGACCGAGGCAGCGGATTTCCTGCAGGAGTCGACGCTACCGCTCGGCGCCGAGACGCACGGCGGCGAGGACGTTCCCATCTACGCGGGCGGGCCCGGCGCCGCTCTGTTCCACGGCGTGCGCGAGCAGAACTACGTCTACCACGCGATTGTCGCGGCGTTGGGGTGGAGCGACTGAGCCGAGCCGATTCAGCGGGCGGCCGGGCCGTGTTCGTGCCACAGCCGGTCCCAGGTGGCGACGCGCTCGTCATCCTCGCCGAGCATGGCGGCGACGTGGTCGCGGACATACGCGGCGTCGACCGCCGCGCCCTGCACGGCGACGAGGCGCTCGAGATCGACGACATCCTTGCCGCGAAAAAACAGCAGCTTGAAGATGCACAGCGCTTCGGCCGAGAGAAACCAGACGCCGCTGCCGTCGATCTCGAAGCGCACGCGCGTGCGCCCGGCTTCCCACGCGAACTCGATACTCGGGGTGAAGACGTCGAGGCGAAACTGCCCCAGCCAGAGCACCATCAGGCCGTCCCGCTCGGCGGCCGCGCGCGCCGCCGTCGCGTCGACGGCGACGCCGAGCGAGCGCAAGGCGGCAAACACCGGATCCAATTGCGCGGGGGCGACGAAGACGTTGACGTCGACGTCGTTGGTGGCGCGCGGGATGCCGTACTGGCCGTAGGCAAGCGCACCGCCGAGGGCGTACGGAACGCCGTGGCCCTCCAGTGCCGCGGCGATCTGGATGCCGGCCTCGAAGGCGTCCTCGGGGGTACTCATCGGATGCGGCGCGCCGCGGCGCGCAATCGGCGCAGCGCGATGAGAGAACTCTCCGGCAGCGGATCGCGATACTCGCGCAGGCGCTGTCGGTCTGGCCGCGCCGCGAGCTGGCGGGCCGCCGCGCGGCAGGCGGCGGCGAGGGCCTGCGCCCGCGCCGCCGCGGTCATGGTGCGGTAGGGTTCGGCCTCGCGAGCGACCGAGGTCCGATTGTCCACCACCCACGGGGGGAGCGCGAGGCGAGTCATCGCGACGAGACTGTAGCGCATTCCTGCCAGCGCGGCGACGGTTCGTGCGGGCTCAGGTGCAGGGCCACTGGCCGATGGCGGCGAGGCCGGCCGCGTCGAACGGCGGCTGCGTGCGCACCACCTTGCGGCCGGCGGACTCAACGCTGCCGGAGTGGTGTGCCCTGGAGTTCACGGCGTCAGGTGCTTGGAGCGGAGTCCAGATACGCCTTGTTAGAACTTCTCCGGAACTGGGACGCCGAGATCGCTACAGATCTTTCGCGCCAGGTGGTTGCTGACCTCGGTGTGGCGCGGCACGGCGCTTCGCTTGCCCAGAGCCGGGTGGTGCCACCAAGAGTGATTTCCACCTTCCCGAAGCAGCACGCATCCGTGCGTTGTCAGGTGTCGGAGGAGATCGCGGCGCTTCATACCGCGATTTCGAGCTCCTCGAATCCGCTCCCCGCGGCCCTTCTCGCTTCCGCTCTATTCAAGTCGATCGCCTCAGCGAGCGTCACTTTGAGGGTGTCGACTAGTTCCTCCCGCGTCCGCTCCTGGCAATTGACGCCCGGCACCTCCTCGA
>JANNRA010000014.1:0-5186 GCA_031401035.1 bacterium
CACTTCTCGCCGCTAGAAGTGTCACTTTCGCCCCAACGTCCCCAACCTCACCGTCGTCGGCGACCGCGTCGTCGCGCGCCACGAGCACAAGCGCCGCCTGGTGGATTCCATCGAGCAGGCGTTCCATTTCGGCAGGGGCCGACTGGCGCTGGTGTTCCCCGACGACGGCTTCGCCGCGGCTCCGTACAGCGAGGCGCTCGAGTGCGCGCGCTGCCACCTCACCTATCGCGAGCCGAGTCCCAACCTGTTCTCCTTCAACAGTCCGCTCGGTGCCTGCGAGACCTGTCGCGGCTTCGGCCGTGTCGTCGACATCGATCTCGAGCTGATCATCCCCGATCCGCGCAAGTCGCTCGCCGGCGGCGCCATCAAGCCGTGGTCGACGCCGTCGACGGAGTGGGAGCGAGATGAGCTGGCGAAGTTCTGCACCCGCGCCGGCATTGCGATGGACAGCCCGTTCGCGGCGCTGAGCGAGGCGCAGCGCCGTCGCGTCATCGACGGCGAGGGCAAGTACTTCGGCCTGCGCGGCTGGTTCAAGTGGCTCGAGGGGCGCACCTACAAGATGCACGTGCGCGTCTTCCTGGCGCGCTACCGCAGTTACCGCGTCTGCCCCGCCTGCGCCGGCGGCCGCCTGCAGCCCGACGCCCTGCTCTACCGCGTCGGCGGCCGCACCGTCGTCGACGTCAACCGCCTCAGCGTCGCCGACGCCGCGGCCTTCTTCACCGCCCTGCCGTTGACGCCGACGCAGGCCGAGATCGCGCAGCTGATCCTCGCCGAGATCCGCCACCGCCTGCGCTACCTGCTCGCTGTCGGGCTCGACTACCTGACGCTCGACCGCCAGTCGCGCACGCTGTCGGGCGGCGAGCTGGCACGCGTCGATCTCACGCGCGCCGTCGGCTCGTCCCTGGTCAACACCCTCTACATCCTCGACGAGCCCTCGGTCGGCCTGCACCCGCGCGACAGCCAGCGCCTGGTGAAGATCCTCCAGGAGTTGCGTGCCAAGGAGAACACCGTCGTCGTCGTCGAGCACGAGGAGGAGATCATCCGCGAAGCGGATCACATCATCGACCTCGGCCCCGGCGCCGGCGAGCGCGGCGGCGAGATCCTCTTCGCCGGGCCCTACGCGCGCCTGCTCGACGATCCCCGCTCCCTCACCGCCGGCTATCTCACCGGGCGCGAGCGCATCGCCCTGCCGGCGCGGCGGCGGCCGCCGCTGCGCCACGTCGAGCTGGTGATCCGCGGCGCCCGCGCCAACAACCTCTGCGACATCGACGTGCACGTGCCGCTCGCGCGCCTGGTCTGCGTCACCGGCGTCTCCGGCTCCGGCAAGTCGACGCTGATGGAGGACATCCTCTATCGCGGCCTCGCCAAGCGCCTGGGGAAGTTCGACGGCGTCCCCGGCGAGCACGAGGACATCGAAGGCTGGAACCGCGTCGGCGAGGTGATCCTGGTCGATCAGTCGCCGCTCGGCACGACGCGGCGCGCCAACCCGGTCACCTATCTCAAGGCCTTCGAGCCGATTCGCGACCTTTTCGCCGCCAGCCCGCTGGCGCGCGTGCGCGGCTTCAGCGCCGCGACCTTCTCGTTCAACGTTGCCGGCGGCCGCTGCGAGACCTGCAGCGGCGAGGGCTACGAGAAGATCGAGATGCAGTTCCTCTCCGACGTCTACGTCACCTGCCCGACCTGCAACGGCGCCCGCTTCCGCGCCGATGTGCTGGAGGTGACCTACCAGGGCCTGTCGGTGCGCGGCGTCCTCGACCTCACCGCCGCCGACGCGCTGCGCTTCTTCGGCGCGTCGTCGGAGATCGCCGCGCGTCTGCAGCCGCTGCTCGACGTCGGCCTCGGCTACCTGCGCCTCGGCCAGCCGCTGACGACGCTCTCGGGCGGCGAGTCGCAGCGCCTCAAGCTCGCCGCCGCGCTCGGCCATCAGACCAAGGGCCAGGTGCTGTATCTGTTCGACGAGCCGACGGTCGGCCTGCACTTCGCCGACGTCGCGACGCTGCTGGCGGCGCTGCAGGCGCTGGTCGAGCGCGGCCACTCGGTGGTGGTCATCGAGCACAACATGCAGGTCGCCAAGACCGCCGACTGGGTCATCGACCTCGGCCCCGAGGGCGGCGCCGGCGGCGGCCGCCTGGTCGCCGAGGGCACGCCCGAGGATGTCGCCGCCAACCCCGCCTCGCACACCGGCCGCTTTCTGCGCGCCGCGCTGGCCGGAGCGGACGCCGCCGCGCGTCCGCCGGCCGTCTACGAGCCGCCGGCGGCGCGCGACGGCACCGGCGTGATGCGCGTCGTCGGCGCCAACGAGCACAATCTGAAGAACCTCAGCGTCGACCTGCCGCGCGATCAGTTCATCGTCGTCACCGGCCTGTCCGGGTCGGGCAAGTCGACGCTCGCCTTCGATCTCCTCTACGCCGAGGGCCAGCGCCGCTACCTCGACAGCCTGTCCACCTATGCGCGCCAGTATGTGAAGGTGCTGCCGCGTCCCGACGTCGAGCTGCTCGCCGGCGTGCCGGCGACGGTGGCGATCGAGCAGCGCCTGAGCCGCGGCTCGCGCAAGTCGACGGTCGCGACGGTGACCGAGATCTACCACTACCTGCGCCTGCTCTACGCCAAGATCGGCGTGCAGCACTGCACGCACTGCGGCGATCCGCTCAGCCCGCTCGACCGCGACCAGATCGCGACGCGCATCCGCAAGCAGTTCCGGGGCGACGAGGTGACGCTGCTGGCGCCGGCGGTGCGCGGCCGCAAGGGCATCTACAAGGAGCTCTTCCAGGCGGCGCGCAAGCTCGGTCTGCGCCAGGCGCGGGTCGACGGCGCGTTGGTGCCCCTGGCGCCGTTGCCGACGCTGGCGCGCTACAAGGAGCACGACATCGACCTCGTCGTCGGTAGCGTCGAGCTGCCGGCGCGCGGCCGGGGCGCGGACGGCGCGGCGCCGCTGGCGGAGCTGATCGCCAGCGCCCTGCGGCTCGGCGGCGGCGCCGTCATCGCGCGCGGCGGCGATGGCGTCGAGAAGCTCTACAGCGAGCGCCTCTACTGCGGCCGCGACGGCATCGGCTACGAGGCGCTCGAGCCGCGCCTGTTCTCGTTCAACTCGCGCCAGGGCGCCTGTCCGCAGTGCGACGGCCTGGGCAGTGAGGCCACCGTCGACGTCGACGCCCTCATCCCCGACCCCGCGCAGCCGATCGGCGAGGCGCTGCTGGCGGCGCTCGCGCCCGGCGGTCTGGCGGCGAAACGCGTCGTCAAGGAAGTCGCCAAGCGGCACCGCGTGCCGCTGAAGAAGCTGGTCGGCAAGCTGACGGCGAAACAACGCCAGGCGCTGTTCGCCGGGCAGCCCGGCGCGCCGGGGTTACTGGCGGCGCTCGAGGAGCTGATCGTCGAGGACGAGGAGGTCGGCGCGGCCCTGGTGGGCGTCCTCGGCGAGCGCCCATGCCAGGCCTGTGCCGGCACGCGCCTCAACGCGCGCGCGCGCGCGGTGCGGGTCCTCGGCCGCCCGATCACCGAGGTCACCGGCGAAGCGGTCGCCGACGCGCGCCGCAGCCTGGCGCGCTGGCGCTTCGATGCCCGCGAGTCCGCCATCGCCGCCAACGTGATGAAGGAGATCATGCCGCGGCTGCAGTTTCTCGAAGAGGTCGGGCTGCCGTACCTGACCCTCGACCGGTCGGCCGACACGCTGTCCGGTGGCGAGGCGCAGCGCATCCGCCTGGCGGCGCAGCTCGGCTCGAACCTGCGCGGCGTCTGCTACATCCTCGACGAGCCGACCATCGGTCTGCACCCGCGCGACAACGCCATGCTCATCGAGACGCTGGTGGGGCTGAAGAACAAGGGCAACACCCTGGTCGTGGTCGAGCACGACGAGGCGACCATCGCCGCCGCCGACCTGGTCGTCGATCTCGGTCCCGGCGGCGGCGCGCGCGGCGGGGAGCTGGTGGCGATCGGCCCGCCGGCGAGCCTGGCGCAGCAGGAGGGGTC
The DNA here is from genome assembly GCA_031401035.1 of bacterium. GTDB lineage: Bacteria > Desulfobacterota > Binatia > HRBIN30 > CADEER01 > JANNRA01. Next base: position 3,967 of record JANNRA010000014.1, read on the forward strand.
GCTCACCGGCCGCTTCCTCGGCCGCGCCCGGCCGCGTCTCGGTCCGTTGCGCGACGTGTCGCGGAGCCCGCGCCTGACGGTCAGCGGCGCGCGCGAGCACAATCTCAAGAACGTCACCGTCGCGCTGCCGCTCGGTGCCTGGACCTGCGTCACCGGCGTCTCCGGCTCGGGCAAGTCGACGCTGGTGCGCGACGTTCTCTACGCCGGCCTGCGCCGCGCCCTCGGCCTCGCCGGCGGGCGCGTCGGCACCTTCGCCAAGCTCACCGGGCAGGCGGCCTTGCAGCGCATCGTCGAGGTCGACCAGACGCCGATCGGCCGCACGCCGCGCTCGACGCCGGCCTCCTACGTCGGCTTCTGGGACGAGCTGCGCCGCCTCTTCGCCATGACCGTCGAGGCGCGCAGCCGCGGCTACACGGCGAGCCGCTTTTCGTTCAACGTCAAGGGCGGCCGCTGCGAGAGCTGCGCCGGGCAGGGGCGCATCAAGATGGAGATGAGCTTCCTGCCCGATGTCTACGTCGCCTGCGACAGCTGCGACGGCGCCCGCTTCAACGACGAGACGCTGGCCGTGACCTGGAACAGCCGTTCGATCGGCGACGTGCTGGCGATGACCATGGAGGAGGCGGCGGTTTTTTTTGCCGCCGTGCCCGGCCTGGCGCAGCCGATGCAGCTGCTGACCGACATCGGCCTCGGCTACCTGACGCTCGGCCAGGGCAGCCACACCCTCTCGGGCGGCGAGGCGCAGCGCATCAAGCTCGCCTACGAGCTTGGCAAGCCGTCGCGCGACGCGACGCTGTACGTCCTCGACGAGCCGACCACCGGGCTGCACTTCGCCGATATCGAGAAGCTCATCGGCGTCCTGCACCGCCTCATCGATCGCGGCAACACCATCGTCACCATCGAGCACAACCTCGACATCGTCAAAGAAGCCGACTGGATCATCGACCTCGGCCCCGAGGGCGGCGCCGGCGGCGGCGAGGTGGTGGCGATGGGCCCGCCGGCCGCGCTGCTGAAGTCGAAGCGCTCCCACACCGCCAAGTTCCTGCGCGCCTTTCTGAGCAGCGGAACATAAACGAGCGCGGAGTGAGCGCCGTGTGACGGAGGGAGGGGGACGTTGGGGCGAAACGGGCACTTCCGCCGCGAAGCCGCCGACGACGAGGTACTCGACGTCACGCAGGCTGGTCAGGATCGCCAGCGGATCGAAGGCGACGAAGTCTTGCGAT
>JANNRA010000015.1:0-28244 GCA_031401035.1 bacterium
ACCAGGTACGCGATGTACTGCGCCAGCTGCGCGCGCAGCGCCAGGTGGCGGCGGCGTAGCTGGTGCAGAGCTCCGGGTATTTCTGGGAGGAGGGCGCCGCTCCGTCGGCGCCTGTTGGATGGGGCCACCGCGACCTGATGCACCAGGCGCCGACGGGGCGGCGCCCTCCTCCCAGAAATACCCGGAGCTCTGCAACAGCTACGCCGCCGCCACCTGGCGCTGCGCGCGCAGCTGGCGCAGTACATCGCGTACCTGGTCCTGGGTGCACGGCTTGGCGAGCACCGGCTGCGGCGGCAGCTCCTGGCGCAGACGGCTCTCGCTGCGCCAGACGCCGCCGGTGACGAAGACGACGCGGCGCGCCAGCGTCGGGTTCGACTCGGCGAGGCGGCGGTAGATCTCCGGGCCCGGCAGGTCGGGCAGGCGGACGTCGAGGAAGATCACATCCCAGGACTCAGCCGCGAGCCGTGCCAGCCCCTCCGCCGCGGTCGGCGCGTAGACGACGTCCAGTCCCTCACGCGCCAGCATCAGCGTCAGGGCCTCGGCGACGTCGGGCTCGTCGTCGACCAGCAAGGCGCGCTCGCCCGGCGACGCGGCGACCGGCACGGCGATCGGCAGCAGCAGCGCGAATTCCGCGCCGCCGCCCGGCGGACTCTCGACGCGCAGGTCGCCGCCATGGGCGCGCGCGATCGCGTAGCTCACCGACAGGCCGAGGCCGCTGCCCTCCGCCTTGGTGGAGAAGAAGGGGTCGAAGATGCGCGCCAGATCGTCGGCGGCGATGCCCGGACCGCTGTCGCTGACGCGCAACGCCAGCTGATCTCCGGCGAGCGTCAACTCGACCCGCAGCCAGGCGTCGGCGCGCCCGGTCATCGCCTGGATGGCGTTGCCGAACAGGTTGAGCAGCACTTGCTGCAGCTGCTGGGGATCGGCATGCGCCGGCGGCAACGCGGGCGCGAAGGCGGTCTCGAGGCGCACCGCGTAGCGCACGAGGTCGTGGCGCACCAGCTCGAGCGTCCGGCCGGCGAGCTCGGCGAGATCGACCGGCAGGGTGTGCGGCGCGCGCGGCCGCGCGAAGCCGAGCACTCCCTGGACGATGTCGGCGATGCGGCGCGCCTGAGCGTCGATGCGGCCGAGGGCCGCCTGCAGCTCCGCCGGGGCACGCCCAGGGTCGGCGGCGGTCTGGCCGAAGATGGCGGTGAGGGCGTTGTTGATCTCGTGCGCGATGCCGGCGCCCATCTCGCCGACCGCCGCGAGACGGTCGGCGCGCTGCATCTGCGCTTGAAAGCGCTTCTCCTCCGAGATGTCCTCGAGGATCGCCACGGCGCCCTGCACGCGGCCGTCGCCGTCGCGAATCAGGCTGGCGTTGAGCATGATCGGAATGGCGGTGCCGTCGCGCCGGCGGACCACGGTCTCGCCGCGCCAGCTGCGCCGCTGCAGGTTCTCGCTGAACGAGGCGATCGGCTCGCCGAGGCCGGCGGCGAACTCCAGCGCGTCGTGCCCGACCACCTCGCCGCGCGTCACGCCCATGGTGCGCAGGAAGGCCGGGTTGGCGAAGATGACGCGGCGCTTGGCGTCGGTGATCAGCACCGCCTCCTCGGTGCTCTCGACGGCGCGCACCAGGCGCCGGCTCTCCTCGACCAGGCGGGCGCGTTCGATCGCCACCGCGGTCTGGCGCGCGATGCCGTCGGCGATGGTCATGTCGCGCTGCGTGAACGAGCCGCGGGCACGGCGGCGCGCGAACTCCATGACGCCGAAGAAGCGCGGCCCGCTCGACAGCGGCGCGATCAGCACCGCCGGGACGTCGGTGGGCGCCACCTGCAGGCTCTCCGCCACCGGCACGATGGCGCAGTGGCCGAGCCGCCGCACCCACTCGAAATCCGGCACCTGTTCGGCCGACAGCTGCACCCGGGCGGTGTCGCGCGTCGCGCCGACACGGCCGGAGGCGACGGCGCGAACGTACTGGCCGCTGTCCTCCGACCACAGCGCGATGCCGCAGTGGTCCATGTCGATGGCACGCGGCGCGATTTCGGCGACCTTCTCGAGAATCTCGTCGAGACGGGTCAGGCTGCTGATCGCCTCGCTGACCATCAGCAGCGCGTTGGCCACCGCCGAGGGCGTCGCGTCGCGCTCGCTGGCACCGGCGACGCGCGTCTCCACCCGACCGAGCGCGCTGCGCAGCCACAGCGTCGCGAGCGGCCCGCCGAGAATCGTCTGCACGATGGCGAAGGCGACGACGTGGTCGAAAGATCCCTGCACCAGGTCGGTGAGCGGCACCACCGAGATCAACACCGCGCGGTCGGCCCATTCCATGCCGGCCATCATCGCGGCGGCGACGCCGAGATAGGCGAGGCCGACGCGCGGTCCGAAGACCAGCCCATAGGGGATGGCCTTGAGCGGCAGCAGGAGCAGCAGCGGGCTCAGATGGCCGCCGGAGGCGGCGATGGGCAGCCCCAGAGCGAGGACGTTGCCGCCGATGTCGACCGCCAGCAGCTTCCCCGAGGCGCGGCCGAGGCGGTAGCGCAGGATGACGACGAGGTTGACCAGCAGATACGCGGCGAAGGCGCCCTGCACCAGCCAGCGCACCGGCTGGACGGAGAAGTACTCGTTGAAGAAGAGCCAGGCGACAAGCCCCTCGACGACGCGCAGGATGAGCAGCGGGCCGGCCGCCTCGCTGACCCGCTCCGAGGGGGCCTGCCTGCGCCCGAGCCAGCCCCACACTCCCATGCGCAGCACTCTAGAAGCGCGGCGCCCAGACCGGCAAGGGCGGCGACGGCTTACTTCGCTGCTTCGCCGGGTGGCGCCGCCGAACAGGGCTTGAAGCCATCCGGCAGCATGTACAGCGCATACTCGCCGGCCTTGCTGTCGGACTTCACGACCTTGTCGCCGAGCTGGATCACCTGCGTCTTGCCCTTGCGCTCGGCGGTGGCGCCGAGCAGCAGGCGGAACAGCCCGTCCTCGCCGGTGCGCGTGCGCACCGTCCAGGTGTTGGGCAGGTAGAGGCGGACGAACTTGCCCTTCAGCGGCTTGCCGGTCTCGTCCTTGAGGTAGCCCATGAACTGCAGATCGTAGGGATAGGCGATCCGGGTCGGGAAGTTGGCGTCGAGCAGGCACTTGCCGCACGGCCCTCCGGCGTTGAACCCGGTCTCGGCGCCGCTGGCGCAGTTGGCACCCGTGGCGGGGTCGGGGCAGCTGTTGCAGTCGACGATGACCGCCAACGCCTTCCCCTCCGGATCCTTCACTACAGTCTGCTCGGCGAACGCCGGGGCCGCCAGGACGACGCCGACCAAAAGAACTGCACCCATCACCCGCATGCTCGAAGCTCCCTGCACCGCCGCGCGACGCGCCGGCTCACTCAAGACGTCTGCTGTCTATACTGGACGGGCTGGGACGCTTCAAATCACGGCGAAAGACGGCTCGCCGGGCGCCCGACCCGGATCGTCTCGGCGATCACCAGGCCGGGCCGCTCGGGGAAGATCAGCCCCTCCACCGCGACGCCGGCGCCGACGCCGATATCGCCGCAGCCGCAGGGAATCTCCGCCGCGCCGCAGGTGATCACGGTCGTCGGCTCGAGGCGGACGACGCGCCGCGTCGCGGCCGGCTGCGTCGCCTGCTCGATCTCGAGGAATCCGCGCCCGCAGGCGACCGTGACGACGGCGCCGCGCAGACGCTCGGGGCGCGCTTCGTCGAGCGGCGGCCGCGGCCGGCGACCGGGATCGACGACGATCTCGCTGGCGAGCAGCGTCAGGTCGCTGAGGCGTAGCAGCCCCTGCGCCCGTAGCAGTTGACGCAAGCGCAGGTCGGCACAGGTCAGGGGCACGCCATCGCGCGTCTCGATCGCCGTCGCCACACTGAGGCGGACGAGGAACTGGCGCGGCGGCCGCGCGTCGTCGACGAGCAGGATCGTCCCGCTCCCGTCCGCCGCGCACTCGATCATGGCGAGGCGCCCGAAGGCGTCCAACTGGCGCACGGCACCCGGCCGGACCCGCTCGCCGAGCGGCGCGCCGGTGTCGATGACGATGTTCTCGAGCAGGGTCGCCGAGCCGGACGGGACTTCCAGGTCGAGCGGGCCGAGCTCGGCGCCGTCGTCGGCGCGCACGAACTGCAACGTCACGGCCCCGGAGAAGGCACCCGCGAGGACGAACGTGCCGGCGGCGTCGGTGACGGCACTGACGGCCGGCGCCTCGGCGACGCTGACGCGGATGGCGAACGGCAGGGCCTCGGCAGCGCTGGCGGCGGCGCTGACCAGGACGACATTGCCGCTCACCGAGGCGGCCACGCCGGTGCCGGTGACGCCGCCTTCCGAGGCGCACCCGACGAGGGCGGCGGCACACAGACAGGCGAGCAGCAGTCGCAGCTGCCTCATGGTTTCCTCCGGATGCGGCCCGGCGCCGGCGGCGGCGGCGGCGCGGCCTCGCCGGCCGCTGGCGGCTCGACGGGTTCCTCGAAGTAGTAGACGCCGACCACGACGCGCGAGCGCGCCCCGGCCGACGCGGCGGGGTTGCGATCGCGATCGTAGGACGCGACCAGCGCGTTGGCGCGCCGGACGAACTCGAGCCCCGCCTGGCGGGACTCCTCGCGCAGGGCCGGCAGGGCCGCGGCGCCGATGTTGTCGTACACCACCTTGCGCTGCAGCCAGGGGCCGTCGGGGCGCTCGAGATTGTGGGCGATGGTGGCGAAGAGCTCGCCGGGGTCGGTGCCGAGCAGGGTGAAGCGCCCGTCACCCGCGCCGGCAGGGATATGCACCTCGCGGCGCAACTCGACCTCGCCGTCGGGTGACAGCGTCGCTGCATCCAGGCGCAGCAGCTCGTCGAGGACGGCGCGCACCGGCAGATCGAGCCCGAGATCGCGCGTCAGTCGGGCGAAGCTCGGCGCCTGCGGGTCGGCGCTCTCGTACGGCAGGCGGCGCGGGATGCCGTCCGGGGTGGCGAACGGCGGTCCAGCCATCCAGCGTCCGATGACGTGCGTCAGCGGCGATTCCGCCACCTCCGGCAGCGCCGCGGCGCTGACCGGGCGCTTGCGCACAGCGGCGATCTCTTTGCGCGCGATGCCCGTCATCAGGGCCACGCGACTGTCGGTCTGGCGCTTGAACGGCAGCGCGAAGTCATCGTCGGCGACCTCCAGATATACCTGCTTGGCGAGGGCGACGAAGGTCGGATAGGTCAGGCCGTAGGCAATCATCTGGCGCACGATCGGTCGCAACAGCCGGCGCACGGCGGCGGCAAACTGGTTCTTCAGGGCTCTCGGCAACATTCGCGGCAGATCCGGCGCGGGCATCGGCGCGGCGTCCGGCGGCACATGGATGCCGGACGCCGCGCCGGCGCTGCGCCCTGCTTACTCCTCGCTGGGGGTTTCGTCTGCCTCGCAGGCTTCGACGCAGGCTCGCGTCCCCGTCTTGCAGGCCTCGAGGTCCTCCCGCGCCAGCTCTCGGCACGGCTGCAGGCAGCCGGCGGCCGCCGCCCGTGCCGTCGCACAAGCCTCGCTGTTGCGGTCCGCCGCGCAGGCCTCGCGCGCCGCCGCGAGCTCGTCGGCGCAGCCGTCGCGGCACTCGGTCATCGCTGTCCGCACCGCCGACACACAGGTCGCATTGGCGGCGCGGCACTCGGACTGGCACGCCGTCTCACCAACGTACGGGCAGGCGCGCTGGCAGTCGTTCCCGGCGGCGATGCACGCCCGCGCAATCGGGTTCAGCGCCGCTCTGCACGGATCGACGCAGGCGTGCGCCGCCGTTCTCGCCTCGCGGCAGGCCGCGCTGTCGGCGTCGCTGGCGCACGCCGCGCGGGCCGCCTCGACCAGCGGCTGGCAGGCCTCGAAGCACGGCGCCGCATCCTCTCGCGCCCCCGCCAGGCAGGTGCGGGCGTCCTGCCGGCACTCGTCGACGCATTCGCGATCCTGGCGCGGGCGGTCGTCGCCACCCGGCCCCGGCCGGCCGTGGCCGCCGCCAGGGCCGCCGCCAGGGCCGCGGCCAAAGGCCAGACCCGGCAACCCCAATGCCACTGTCATCAGTACCGTGAGTCCAATTCTCGTCGTGATCCGCATGATTCCCTCCCGTTGATCTATCGGTTCCCTCTCAAGGCGATTGCCACAGCCGTCCGGCCTGCACCAAGGCGGTGGTCTCGCTTTTTTGGGGATTCGATCCGTTTGCATGGGATAATCTACCCATCAAGATGGATTTGCAATCCAATTTCTTGCGTGGGCTTGCTGAATGACCTGATGCTTCCCGTAAGTGATCGGGTAGACACGGGTTTTTCATTTCCATCCAGGGTCCCTTTCGGCTACAGAGCGGGCGGTTCGACGTCATGCCGGTTGAGTTTTACAAGGCTGAGGGGCGGCTGATCTGGGTGCGCAGCCCTTTCACCGGGGTGGTGACGTACTTCACCGACGTCCACAAGAAGCAGAGTGGCTTCGCCCGCCGCGCGGCGGTGCTCCCGGCGTCACTGCCGCCGGACTTCGCGGCGGCCGAAGCGGCGCGTCTGGCCGAACTGGAAGCCGCGCAGCGCGGTTGCCCATTCTGTCCCGGCAACGAGGAACTGACCACGGCGGAAGTGCTGCGCGTGCGGCCGAATGAGGTGCCCGACGCGCTGCCGACCGAGTCGAGCTGGCTGATCCGCGCCTTCACCAACCTCTTCCCACGCGTGCCGGAGGTATGCACGGGCGGGCGCGCTGAGTCGTATGTGGTGGTCGAGGATCCGCGCCATTTTGCCGATGGCGCCCAGCGCCACGACGACCTGCTCTACTCGTCGCTCATTCCGCCGCCGCAGTTCCGCGCCATCTTGCACGCCGACGTCGCGGTCGCCCGCCGCGCCTACGCCAACCCGGCCGTGCGCGCCGTGTTGGTGCGCAAGAATCAGGGTCGCGAATCCGGCGCCTCGCAGCCGCACCTGCACAACCAGGTGATCGGCGCCGACCAGGAGTTCGCGCCGGTGGCGCAGGAACGTGCCGCCCTGGCGCGCCAGCCGCACCTGTGGCGGGAGATCCTCGCCTTCGTCGAGGAGGAGGGCTTCCTGATCGCGCAGCGCCACGGCTGCTACCTGTACTTCTGCCCGTTCGGCGTCTTTCCCCGCACCTATGAGATCGTCTGCCCAACCGTCGACGGACGCATCACCAACCTCCCGCCGGCCCTGCTCGACACCTTCGCCGACCTGCTGCACGAGGCGGTGTCCATCCTCGGACCGCTGCCGCTCGACTACGAGATTCACGACGGGCTCGGCGTGCCGCTGCACGCGCACGTCTGCGCCCGCTACTATCCGTACTCCAACATCGGCGGCACGCTGAACCTGCCCTCCGATCTCACCGCGATCCTGCCCGGGACGCGCCGCGGATCTCCCTAGGGCAAGTGATTGACAACTATTTCCTCGTCACATAGGAAGGCGGACGGCGGTGGGGTTGGGGCGGTAGTCGACCTCGTCGTCCCCCCTCACATCAGTACGATAACGGGCTTCCGCCAGACGCCCCGCACTCAAAGGAGGAGAGACTCATGGCAACTGCAGACGATGTGAAGGCGATTTTCGACGCGATGCCGACGCAGCTCAACCCTGACGCGGCGAAGGGCATGAACTCCACGATCCAGTTCAAGCTTTCGGGCGATGGCGGCGGCGAGTACTACGTCGAGATCAAGGACGGCGCGGCGACGGTGTCGCCGGGCGTGCACGCCTCGCCGAACATGACGATGTCGCTGGCGGCGTCCGACTACGTCGACCTGATCGGCGGTAAGCTGAACGGCCAGATGGCTTTCATGAGCGGCAAGCTGAAGATTGCCGGCGACATGGGCATGGCCATGAAGATGCAGACTCTGTTCAAGCGCCCGTAACGGGTCGCCGAACAGATCGATTCGCATCAACGGCGCGGCGGCTCTGCCGCCGCGCCGTTGATGTTTTCGGCGCCGGCGCTGGCGCCCCCTTCCCCGCCTCGGCTATAGGCCGCGCGTGGTCGAGGACGAGATTCGCGGCATCTTCGCCGCCACCGCCGACGCCCAGCGGCTGTTCGTCGAGCGCCATGCCGACGCCCTGGCTCGGGTCGTGGCGCTGACCACCGCGGCGCTGCGGCGGCGCCAGACGCTGTTCTTCTTCGGCAACGGCGGCAGCGCCGCCGACGCCCAGCATCTGGCCGCGGAGTTCACCAACCGCTACGTGCTCGAGCGCGCGCCGTTGCCGGCGATCGCGCTGACCACCGACAGCTCGGCGCTGACCAGCATCGCCAACGACTTCGGCTACGAGCTCGTCTTCTCCAAGCAACTCGAGGCGCTGGCACGCGCCGGCGACGTCGCCTTCGCCATCTCGACCAGCGGCAACGCCGCCAACGTCCTGCGCGCCGTCGAGACCTGCCGCGCCCGCGGCGTCGTCACCGTCGCCCTGACCGGCGGCAGCGGCGGCGCCCTGGCCACCCGCGTCGATCACGTCCTGTGCGTCGATGCCACCCGCAGCACGGCGCGCATCCAGGAAACCCACAGCGTCATCGGCCACGTCATCTGCGAGTTGGTCGAGAACGCCCTGGCGGCGCCGCCGACCTGATGCCGCCGCGCCGCACCGCGCGCCGCCCCGGCGGCCGGCCGCTCGATCTGGGCAAGGTGCGCACCTACCCGCTGATCGGCCGCCACAGCAAAGTCGCCGCGACCGCGCTCGGCCGCGTGCCGGTGCCGGGCCGGTCGCTGGCGCACTTCCTGCGCACGCTGCCGGACATCCTTGCCGCGCGCGACCTGCGCGCCGTCGCCGCCGCCATCGCCGCGCGCCACCGCGCCGGTCGCGCCATCGTCCTCGGCATGGGCGCGCATCCGATCAAGGTCGGCCTCAGCCCGCTGATCATCGACCTCATGCGACGCGGCATCGTGTCGGCCGTGGCGATGAATGGCGCCTGCATCGTGCACGACTTCGAACTCGCCTATCACGGCGCCACCTCCGAGGACGTCGCCGCCGCGCTGGGCAGCGGCGCCTTCGGCATGGCCGAGGAGACCGGCCGCTTCCTGAACGAGACCGTCGCGGCGGCGCCGCAGCAGGGCCTCGGCGCCGCCGTCGGCGCCGCCATCCGCGCCGCCCGCCTGCCGCACCGCCGCCTCAGCATTCTCGCCGAAGGGGCGCGGCTCGGCGTGCCGGTGACCGTGCACGTGGCCATCGGCACCGACATCATCCACATGCATCCAACCGCCGACGGCGCCGCCATCGGCGCCGCCAGTCTGGCCGATTTCCGCCGCCTCGCCGGTGTCTGCCAGGACCTGCACGGCGGCGTCTTCGTCAACCTCGGCTCGGCGGTGATCATCCCCGAGGTTTTCCTCAAGGCGCTCAACCTGGCCCGCAACGTCGGCAACCGGGTCGGCGAGCTGGTCACCGTCGACATGGACTTCACGCGCCACTACCGACCGGCGGTGAATGTCGTGCAACGCCCGACGCAGGGCGACGGCAAGGGCTACCAGCTCACCGGCCACCACGAGATCATGTTCCCGCTCCTCTGCGCCGCCGTGCTCGACGCCCTGGCGACGCGGCCGCGGCGCGCCGCGTCGCGTCGGTGACCGTGCGTCTGGCGCGCTACGACAATCCCTGGCGCAGCGTCACCTTCGCCGACCTGCCGGCGTCGGTCGGGCGCGAACCGATCGCGTTGGACGCCGCCGACGGCGCGCTCAGCAGCGGCATCCTGTACAGCACCGGCCGCCCGCGCACCGTCGTCTGCTTCATGCACCCGCAGGCGGACATGAGCCGCCACTACGCGACGCCGTATCTGACCGCCGCCGGTTACGCCGTCTTCGCGCAGAACAGCCGCTGGCTCAACAACGACGCGCTGTGCATCCACGAGCGCCTGCTGCTCGACGTCGCCGCCGGCCTGCGTTGCCTGCGCCGGCGCGGCTTCGAGCACATCGTCCTGTGCGGCAACAGCGGCGGCGGCTCGCTGTACTGCTTTTACCAGTCGCAGGCGGCCACGGTGCCGCCGAACCGGCTGCGCGCAACACCCTCCGGCGAACCGCTCGACCTCAACGCGCACGAGCTGCCGCCGGCCGACGGCGTCGTGCTGCTCGCCGCGCATCTCGGCGAGGGGCGCATCCTGATGCGCATGATCGACCCGTCGCTCAGCGACGAACGGGACCCGCTGTCGTGCGACGCCTCGCTCGATGCCTACGACACGGCGAACGGCTACCGGCCGCCGCCGGCGTCGAGTCGCTACGCGCCGGAGTTCGTCGCCCGCTACCGCAGCGCGCAGGAGGCGCGCGTGGCGCGGCTCGACGCCAGCGCGCGCGCCCACCTCGCCGCCCGCAGCGCCGGCCGCGCCGAGCTCACGTCGAGCGACTTCGCCGCCCGGCCGTGGGCGCAGCAGGCGCGCGCACTGCGCGCCTCGGTGGCGCACCCGCACATGATCATCTTCCGCACCGAGGCCGATCTGCGCGCCCTCGACCTGTCGCTCGATCCGTCCGAGCGCGACGCCGGGACGCTGTACTCCTACCGACCCGATCTGACCAATTACATGGAGCTCGGCTTCGCCCGCGTGACGACGCCGCGGGCATGGCTGAGCACCTGGTCGGGGCCGTCGTCGCAGGCGGCCGTCGAGCACACCGCGCCGGCGGTGACGGTGCCGTCGCTGGTCACCTACTACACCGGCGACAACGCCATCTTCCCCGCTGACGCGCAGGCCGCCTTCGCCGCCCTCGGGTCGGCGGACAAGCAACTCGTCAGCGCGCCCGGCGATCACTACGGCTTCGGCGTCGGCACGCAGGAGCGCAGCGGCGCCCCGATCGCCGTCGGGCACATCGTCGACTGGCTGCGGCAGCGCTTCCCGGCTTGAGTCCCAGCGCGCTGCGCTGCGGGCGAGGCGCCCGCGGTCCCGGCGGGCAGCCTCGATGTCGCGCGCTGCATGAGGTCACCCCGGCTGGGAGCGCGGGCGGCTCGCCCGCAGCGCAGCGCGTCGCACGCCGTCCAGAAAGCTGCTAGCCCGATTTGCCATGTCCACTCAGGCACAGCAGATCCGCGACCTCCTCGCCGAGAACCGCCCGCTCGTCCTCGGCGGCGTCTACGACGGCCTCACCGCGCGCCTCGCCGAGCAGGCCGGCTTCGAGGTGCTCTTCATGGGCGGCTTCAGCGTCGCCGCCACCCTGCTCGGCGAGCCCGACTTCGGCTACCTGACGCAGACCGAGATGGCCGACGCCGCGCGACGCGTCTGCCGCCTCTCGCGCCACCCGGTACTGGTCGACGCCGACACCGGCTACGGCAACCCGCTCAACGTGCTGCGCACAGTCGAGCTCTACCACGCCGCCGGCGCCGCCGGCCTGTTCCTGGAGGATCAGGTGTGGCCGAAGCGCTGCGGCCACATGCGCGGCAAGCAGGTGGTGGAGCGCAACGAGTGGCTGCGCAAACTGGAGGCGGTGGTCTCGCAGCGCGGCGAGCGCGACCTGTTCCTCGTCGCCCGCACCGACGCGCGCGCCGCGCGCGGTCTCGACGAGGCCATCGCGCGTGGGCAGGCGGCGCGCGACCTCGGCGCCGACGCGGTGTTCGTCGAGGCGCCGGAGTCGGTCGCCGAACTCGAGGCGATCGCCCGCGCCATCCCCGGCCCGAAGGTCGCCAACATGGTCGAGGGCGGGCGCACGCCGTTGCTGACGCCGGACGAGCTACACGCCCTCGGCTTCGACCTCATCGTCACGCCGCTCGCGGCGCTGCTCGCCTCGGCTCGTGCCGTGCGCGACGCCTACGCCGAGTTGCGCCGTGTCGGCACCATGCGCGGCCGCCTCGACACGTTGTTGAGCTTCGACGAGTTCAACACGCTGATCGACCTCGACCGCCACTACGCGCTCGAGCAGCGCTTCGGCGCCAAGCCGTCATGACCGCGCACACCGAGTACCTGGTCTTCACCACCCGCCAGCGGCGCGAGCTGATCAACATCACCGACAAGCTGGCGGCGATCGTCGGCCGCTCCGGCGTGCGCGAGGGCCTGTGCCTGGTCAGCGCCATGCACATCACCGCCGCGATCTGGGTCAACGACGAGGAGGACGGACTCAAGCACGACTTCCAGGCGTGGCTCGACGAGTTGGCGCCGGCGCGGCCCGACTACCGCCACCACCAGACCGGCGAGGACAACGCCGACGCGCACCTGAAGCGCACGCTGGTGCACCACCAGGTCATCCTGCCGATCACCGCCGGCGTCCTCGACCTCGGCCCGTGGGAGCAGATCTTCTACGCCGAGTTCGACGGGACGCGGAAGAAGCGCGTCGTCGTGAAGGTGCTCGGCGAGTGACGCCGCCGCGCCCGCTCGGGCGCCGCTTCTACGCCCGGCCGACCCTGCGCCTGGCCCGGGCGCTGCTCGGCACCTGGCTCTGTCGCCGCGACGGCGACCGCGTCCTGCGCGGCCGCATCGTCGAGGTCGAGGCCTCCACCGACGACGCCGCCTCGCACGCGCGCGGGCGGCGCCAGCGCGGCGAGACGGTGGTGGTGTCGACGCGCATCGGCATCCGCGCCGACGTCGACCTACCGTGGCGTTTCTACCTCGCCAGCAGCCCCGGCGTCTCGCGCCGCGACCGCGCGGCGGAGGCGGCAAGTGGCCCCCCCCGACTACCGTGCAGGGCGCGGCGACCGACGCGCCGCACCAAGCGCGGTGAGGCGTTAGCCGCCTCCGCCGGTGAAACGCGAAGGCGTCATACGGATCACCCAACACGCCGAAGCTGATGCCGGCCGGCTCCATCGCCAGGGGACACGACGCGCGTCGGGCGACCGAGAGCCGCACGGCCCTATGTCCCCCTGCGACCCCACGCCTGGAAGACGCGCGGACCTCCGATCACGGTGTGAGGATCACGCGCGAACGCATAGAGTTCGTCGATCGTCCTGCGGAGTTCCTCTTCGGTGGCAAGGCCGTCCTCGCGTACGGTGTCGGCGATGTTCTCCAGCGTGACACACGTGAGCAGTTTGATCCCACCCGCAAGCGCGGCGGGATGAACGAGCTTCATCTCGACAGCATCGAATCCGCCCTCACGGAGGAGCCCGGGAAGACGTGGGCCGATACTGGGATCGGCAACAATGGGAAGCGATGCCAAGGATCTCTTCACGACGTCGTTGCTGCCTAACGCACTGGCGATGAGCCGCCGGCGCACCGACGTCCGCGACGAGCAGCGACGTGCAAGCCGGTCGGCTCCATCGCCTGGTTAGCCTCGTCGTCGCTGCCACTCGGCGGGATCGCGACTTGCGCGGAGCACGGTAAGGACGACAAGGACGTCCCCTTCGACTGCGAAATACACGGCGTACGGAAAACGCCGGAGAAGCACTCGACGGATCCCGGAGCGAATGAGCTGGTACTTGAGCGGTCCGTCCGCGATGTGATCGTAGGTTGCGCGAAGTTCATCCAGGGACTCCAGGCCAAGACCTGACCGTTCGTTCTCGTACCACTCAAACGCCGCCTCCACATCGAGATCGGCGCGTGGTGCCGAGACCAACCGATGCCCGGTCACCGCCGCTTGTTGGCCAGGCGGTTGAGGACTTCGTGCGCCGAATCAGCGCGGGTCGCGTCACGTCGGTATTCGCGGAGGCGTTCCTCTGCGAGAAGGACATGGCTTTCTGGGACCGGAAGTTCTCCAGGCTGCTCGGCGATGCGATCCCACAGGGCCTGTAGGTATTGGACCTGCTCGGCCTTCGAGAGCTCCGCGAATCCCGGCGGCTCAGAAATCGCTCTGTGCTCCATCGTTCATCCTGGTCGCGACCATACCGCAAGGCGGGCCCACCGGCCACTCGAAGAGGCTAACGCCTCAGCGTGACCCGCGCGTCTTTCGCGTCGGCTCCACGCTTTTGTTCGGCTCTTTTTTGATCTCACTCATTGTCAACTGGCTGACTCGTCGCTTCGCCCCTCAATCAATTCCGCTTACCGCGCCTTCACGTGCTGCAGGAAATGGAGCACGTCCGACGTGAACTGCGCAGGGTCCTGCAGCAGCGAGAAATGGCTGACCGCCGGCTGCAGCAGCAGACCGGCGTCGGGTATCTGGGCGGCCATGAATTCGGTGTTCTCGCGCTTGATCGCCTCGTCGTGGTCGCCGTCGACGATCCAGGTCGGCACGGCGATCCTTTTCAGATCATCGGCGGTCCAGTTGGGCTGGGTTTCCCACATTTTGGTGATCTGAGCGAGGAAGGCCGGGTACTCCCCGGGGGTCGGCGACAGTTTCTCGTATTCCTTCTTGGCGCGGGCAATGGCAGCATTGAAGACTGGGCTGCTGGCGATGTCGGCGACTCCGCTCGGGTCGGAATTCGCGGCAAACGCGAACAATTTGGTCAGCCGCTCGGGATGCTTCATCGCGATGTCGAGGCCGACGATCGCGCCGTCGCTCCAGCCGACCATTGCGGTCTTCGAGATTTTCAGGAAATCCATCAGCCCGATCACGTCCGAGGTCATCAAATCATAGCGATAGGGCTCGGCGTTGCGGGTGCTGCGTCCATGGCCGCGACTGTCCATAACGATGACACGGTAATGCTTCTGCAATTCGCGAACCTGGTTGCCCCACCAATTCGCGTTGACGAGACCGCCGTGCAACAGGATTACCGGCTCGCCGCGGCCGAAAGTGGCGTACCAGATCCTGATGCCGTTGACCGGCGCGTAACCGCTCTGCACCGCCGTCGGCAGGGTTGGCGTCGGCGGCAATGTCTGCCATTGCGGCTCGGCGCACACCGGCGCCGAGGCCAGAACGACAGTGACCAACAAGCAAGCGAATCGGCACATGCGAATTGCTCCCCCTGCTGCCGGCAACCGCGTGCCGGAGTTCATCAGTCAACACACCGCGCCACGGACAGTCTGCATTATCTGGCGTTGCTCTTGGGCTCGCCGAACGCCAGCGGTCAGCCGCGCGGGCCGAGACGCGCCGGCTCGCGTCGCTCGTTCGGCCTCGCGGCCCGCGTCGGCTGCAGCGCCTCAGTTAGGCGCGCTAAAGATCTCGGGGTTCCAGGCCGGTGTGCTTCGAGATGCGCGCAAGCATCTTCGGACCGATTTCCTCGCGATCGTGGAATGCCCACACATAGTCTGGCCACCCCGGGCGAGAAAAGACGACGTGGGAACCGCCGGCTCGCCGCTTCTCGCCCCCCCGATTCTCAGCAGGGCACGAAGGACACGACGAGCCGGTGCGCTCGGCCATGCGCTCATGCCGCCGAGAAGAGCACGCTCTCAAACGGGACGGCCTCGCCGTGCTCAAGTCGATCGGCAAGGACACGCAACGCCAGCGCCTGCGCCTTGGCCTGCGCGTGCTCTCGGCTGTCTCCGTACACATGCACACCAGGCAGTTCGGCCACCTCGGCGATCCACCGCCCGTCACTCTCGCGATCAACTTGGAGGCTGAAGGTCATGCGTGGAGAATACTTGATCCTCGCTTCGCCGCCTAACGCCCCGGCGATGAGCCGCCGGCCCCATGGCGATCGCCACGTCCAGCCCTGCTCAAGCCGGTCGGCTCCAGATACGCCCTGTTAGGCGGCGGCAACGTCAATGACTTCGCTGCTCGAAGACGGAGGCGGCACGGGCTGACCTTCCTGCCTGAGCCCTTCGATGTGGAACTCGATGGCCTCGCGGATCAAGTCCAGCACCTCTTCGCGCGTCTCGCCGGCGGCGACACAGCCCGGCAGATCGGGAACGTACGCCCCGAATGAGGTGGCCCCTTGCTCGACCACTACCAGGTAGCGCATATGCTCTCTCCTACGTCTTGAGGCCTGCCTGCTTCAGCACGCTGTTGAGCGTTCCCGGCGGAACATCGACACCAGGCTTGCCCGCGATCGTTTCCGTACCAGGCTTCTGCGAGTGTCGGAACTGCCGATGACTTCCTCTCGTCCGGACTTCCTGCCACCCGTCCGATCCGATCAACGCGATGAGATCCCTAACCTTCACGCGGGAAATCTACCAGGGCGTCCCCGAGCCGCCTAACGACCGGCGGTTGAGTGGCCGGCCGCATCGAGTAGCCCGCCTGCCCGCCGGTCCGCTCCAACCGCTTGTTAGGTTGCCCGTCTCTCAGCCAGGTATTTATCGACCTGGCGTCGATAGCCCAACGCCAAGACAATTGGTCCCAGCACCTCGATCAAGAGTCGCAACCCGAGAGGCGCTGGCCGGATCGAGTCCTTAAACTCCGAGAACAGGGCAGCGGACAAGACGAGCGAAGGATACCCGTTCACATCCGTCCTGCCGTCCCGCGCGAGGCCGAATAGAACCTTGAAGAAATCGTGGATGCGTCCGGCCGGACGGATCTCCTCGATGACGACGGCCTCAGAGTCGCACGGATTCCACTGGAAGTGCCGCGCACCAACGGGAATGGTCGTCGTTTGGCCGGCTCGCACGATCCGATGCTCGCCGTTGATTCGGAGATGCATCTCTCCGGACAGGACGGAGATCACCTGCTCCTTGTGCGGGTGGAGGTGTTCTCCAGGGATCTCTCCGTGGGGACGGAGCGAATACCGGGCCTTGAATGTCTGCGCGCTCGACTCGAGTATCCGCATCGACTCGCCCGTCACTGGATTCTCGAGAATCTCTTCATTCATCACGACACCTTGAGGCGACCTAACGCCTGGGCGATGACCCGCCGGCGCAGGATGCCGCGCGGCGAGCAGAACAGCTCAAGCCGGTCGGGTCCATTGATACGCCTTGTTAGGCGACGTCCTGCATCTTGTTCGCGAAGTCACGTCCCGATGTCGGTGCTGGCAGAGGCCTGCCCTCTCGCTCGTAGAGGGCAATCGCCTCGTCGACGATCTTGCAAAGCTCGTCGAAGACTTCCCGCTCGTTGGCCCCGTGGCACCCCCCGAAGATCAGCCCTGGCGAGCTCCCCACATAGCACTGGTCCTCTTCAGACCACTCCACGATCTTCACGTAGCGCGCGCTCTCCTTCATCTCTTCGCCTCCTCCATTGCGAGCTGCACAGCACGGACCTGGTAACGCTTCGCATCATCGCCCAGATTCCCCGAAAGCACCACGGGCTTGCTGACGTGCTGGTGGACGAAGTTCCGATGGCTGCCCTTGCCGCCGCGGTTGACGAAACCCGCGCGCTCGAGGTCCGCAATGAGCTCCCTAACCTTCGGCGGCACCGACTGCCTCTGAGGCGCCTAACGTTTGCGTTCAGCGGACGCCGAAGGCGGTCCGCTGGAAGGCAGGGTTGGGCGTCATTGCTGAAGGTAACGGCGCCAGTCAGTGAGGTTAGCCACGCCCCTCGTTCAAGTTAACAACGGGAAAGCAACCGCACCTGCCGGTGTTGCCCAGTTCTTAACCAACTCTGCGACCATCGCATTGGTGCTGGTCAGGCGCACGCCAGCCAGTTCCATACGGCGGTACGACATTGCCTCAGCGATAGGATTTGATGAACCGCACGCGTCGCACACCACCTGCACATCGAAGCCTTCTTCCTTGGCGCTGATAGCCGGTCCGACCATGCAGACGTCAGTGGTCACGCCGGCCATCACGAAGTTCTTCTTGCCCGTCTTCCGGCAGGCATCAGCGAAGGCGGCATCGTCCCACGCGTTCACTACACCCTGGCGCTTGACTCGCGCCGCGAACGCCTCTGGCAACGCATCCTGCAGTTCTGGCATCAATGGCCCCTGCACGTTGACGTTCGTTTCCTGGCTAGAGGTGAGCACAACAGGCATCCCTGTGCCAGCGGCAAATCGCGCGAGGATCATGACGTTGCGTTGCAGGAGGGCAAGCGGCGTAGAGCTGGCCCATGTGTTGGTTCCGACTTGGTGGTCGATCAGGATGACGGCGGTGTCATTGAGATTGAAGAGTTTCATCGTGTTCTCCTTCCGGTGAGAAAGTGCTCATTGAGAAAAAACAGTTCGGAGCGCCTGAGTATGCGGCGACGTGCTGTATGACGCCCAACGCCTGGCGCTTGAGCCGCCGGCGCAGAGCGCCACGCGGGCAAGCACACCGCTTAAGCCGGTCGGCTCCAAGCGCTTGTTAGGCCGACCGCTTCGCGAGCAATTGGCGCACCGCCGGAAGCAGATCGTTGGGAACTTCGACCATCGATTGACCCGAGTCCTCGTAGGCCGCTTCGTCCTCGGCGACGGCCTCCTCGTCTGTCTGGTGCTCGTAGTGGGCGAGAACGCGACGCACGCGTCCTTCATTCCAACCTGCTGGAAACTTCGCCTGCTTCATCGCTTGCCCTTTCGCTTCCGTCGGCGACGATAGGCCAACAGCGCCTTGCCCGCCACCTCGTATGCGGTGATTACGAACACGCTCGCCGCCTCCGGGTCCGGAACGTAGATCACCTTCAGGTGGCGCCCGCTCCGGGTCCGCCCGATCGCCACCCGAGATCCCTCGCGTCCTACACGATCCTCGCCTGGGATCGACAGAACGTCCGCCACCTCATCCTCGTCCACCTCGTGGTTGTGAACGTGCGGCGCGCCCGTCTCTGGATCCACGTAGAACCGGATCTTCATCCGCGCTGATCATACCCCCCGGCAGCCAGAGCGGCCTAACGCGTTGGCGATGACCCGCCGGCGCAGGATGCCACGCGATAAGCAGGCCAGCTCAAGCCGGTCGGGTCCATCGCCTGGTTAGGCTTTCGCGACGACGACTTCGCCGGCCTTTGCCGTGGTGAGCACCGTCAGCACTCGAGGTATGAGCGGGCGCAGATCCTCAATGTCGTTGCTTCGGGCAACCATCACGATCACCGCGAGGGCGAGACCTGTGAGGCTCTGCTCAAACTCAATACCCTGATCCACCGTCAGGAATACATCGAAACCGGTGGCGGCCAATCGGAGTAACGGTCCGTTCCTTGTCCCTGCCCAGTCCATCTCCGCGACCGTTCGGACGTCATGTCCCGGCAGCTCGCGGCTCAGCTTCCTTGGGACACATTCATCCAGCAGCACGCGCACCGGAGACCAGGTACTGTTTCGCTTGCTCGAGCGCGGCGACTGCTTGCTCTCGTGAGACGCTCGGGAAATCATCGAGGAATTCGTCCAGCGAATGACCAGCCTCGAGGTAGTCCAGAAGCGACTTGACCGGCACGCGCGTGCCCACGAACACCGGTGTACCACCGAGAATCTCTGGATCCCTGTGCACCACGCTCCCCTGCGTTTTCATCGGCATGACCCTACCACCACTCGCTGACTGAGCCTAACAATAGTTGACCTTCAGAAGACCACCAGACATGCGGCATAGCGTGCCTCGGACTGGTCCGCCCTGCGACGGGAATCCCTCCACAGATCCGCTGCTTAGCGTGGGACAGCGGGCCGCCGACCGGGCTGCTACGCGGCGTGGCGTTGGGCGCGAACAGGCTGGATCTGCGACGACCGCGACGGGAGGCTGCATAGGCCGCGCGTCTCCGCAGCCTAACGTCGCTCGGCGTGGCGGTCTCATCGGTAACGCTCGCCTGATCGATCCTGTACTTGGCTCACTCCGGCTGCTCGCCGCCTGGATTGCTACGCCGCTCGCCCAACCGACCTATCACGCCGGAGCGTCCCGCGAGCAGGCGGTCGGCTGGACTCTTTACGCCGAGCCCGCCTCGATTGAGGACATGCGTGTAGATCATCGTCGTCTTCACATCGCGATGGCCCAGTAGCGCCTGCACCGTACGGATGTCGTAGCCGGCTTCGAGGAGATGAGTCGCGAAACAGTGGCGCAGCGTGTGCGGACCCACCGGCTTGGCGATCCCGGCCTTGCGTGCGGCGTCGTGGACGGCGCGCTGGAGAACCGATTCGTGGAGATGAAACCGCTGCGGTGAACCGAAGCGCGGGTCGGTGCAGATCCGCGCCGCCGGGAAGACCCACTGCCAGCTCCACTCGCGATCGGCGTTGGGATACTTCCGCGCTAGGGCGTCCGGGATCTGGACGCGGCCGCATCCCGCCTTGATGTCTCGTTGATGAACGGCGCGGACGCGATCGAGGTGGGTTCGGAGGTGTTCCTCGACGGCCCCCGGGAGCATGGTGACGCGATCCTTGTTGCCCTTGCCCTCGCGAACGAGGATCTCGTGCCTTGAAAACTCGAGGTCTTTGACTCGCAGGCGCAAACACTCCATCAGCCGCAGTCCCGAACCGTAGAGGAGCATGGCCATGATCCACGCGACGCCGTCGAGCCCATCAAGCAGCCCGTCGACCTCGGCACGGGTCAGGACCACCGGCAACCGCTGCCCCCGCTTGGCGCGAACGATGTCCTCCAGCCGGCCGGGGTCCGTGCCGAGGACTTCCTTGTAGAGGAAGAGAATGCCCGCCAGGGCCTGGTTCTGGGTCGAGGCGGCGACGCGCCGCGTGACCGCCAGCGCCGTCAAGAACTGCTCGATCTCCGGCTTGCCCATCTCCGCCGGGTGGCGCTTGCCGTGAAAGAGAATGAACCGCTTGATCCAGCCCACGTAAGCCTCTTCCGTACGCGGGCTATAGTGGCGCGTGCGGATCGCTTCGCGGACCTGGTCGAGCAGCCGCGGCTTGCGCAGCGGTCCGTACGTCTCTTCGGGCTCGCACACCGTTGAGGGCGGTGCCGGCACGCGAGCCCATGCCGCTTCTCGGTATCCATACGGCTCGATCGCTTCGATCATGCGGCTGGCACCACTCCGTGCGGACGAAGTAGTGGACCGGTTTCCCGGGTGTCAACCGTGCTCGCGTTCGGGCGCGAGGGGTCGGTACGCCTCGCAGACTCTGCGGTTGACGACGCCGTCCGCAGGTTGCCGCGCGCGACGGCGACCACCGGCCGTGGCCCGGCGCAGCGGCGGGTGGATGCGGCGGCGCGGTCGCGCTGGCGATGCGCGCCGCACATCTCCCCGTCGATGCGCGCGGCCTGGCGCCCTGGAACTCGGAGGTGAAGCGGATCTGGAATCGTTTGCCAGCCACTCGAGCTGATGCCGGCTGTCGGCCCTGCTCGCTGCGCTTGCCGGCTTTCATCCGACCGGGCCGTCCGGTTTACTGAGACGCATGCTGCGTGCGCGGATCGGAGCCGTCATCCTCTTGCTGATCGGGTTCATGGGCGGGGTGGGCTGGAGCCTGCTGGCGCCCGGCCCCGGCGTCGCCACGCGCAGCGGGCAACGCGCGGCGGCGGCCGGGTCCTTGAACGACCTCGAGCAGGCGACCGTCACGCTCTTCCACCGCGCCGCGCCGTCGGTGGTATTCATCACCTCGCTGTCGCTGCGGCGCGACGCCTTCCGCTTCGACGTCACGCAGATCCCGCACGGCAACGGTTCGGGCTTTCTCTGGGACACCCAGGGGCACGTGGTGACGAACTTCCATGTCATCCAGGGCGCCGACGCGGCGCGGGTGACGCTGGCCGACCAGTCGACCTGGGACGCCAAGCTGGTCGGCGCGGCACCAGAGAAAGATCTCGCCGTGCTGCGCATCGAGGCGCCGGCCGAGCGGCTGCAGGCGATCCCGATCGGCACCGCCAACGAGTTGCAGGTTGGCCAGAGCGTCTTCGCCATCGGCAACCCGTTCGGCCTCGACCACACCCTGACCACCGGCGTCGTCAGCGCCCTCGGACGCGAGATCGCATCGGCCGCCGCGGTGCCGATCCGCGACGTCATTCAAACCGACGCGGCGATCAACCCCGGCAATTCCGGCGGCCCGCTGCTCGACAGCAGCGGTCGACTGATCGGCGTGAACACGGCGATCTTCAGCCCCTCCGGCGCCTATGCCGGGGTCGGCTTCGCCATTCCGGTCGACACCGTGCAGTGGGTGGTGCCGGATCTGATCCAGCACGGCCGGGTCATGCGCCCGGCCCTCGGCGTGCGCCTCGCCACCGACCAGGTGGCGCGCCAACTCGGCGTGCGCGGTGCGCTGATCCTCGAGGTGACGGAGGGCGGCGGTGCAGCGCGCGCCGGTCTGCGGCCGACGGCGCGCGACCAGCGCGGCCGGCTGGTGCTCGGTGACGCGATCACGGCGCTGGATGCGCAGCCGGTGGCGTCCGCGGCAGATCTGCTGCTGCTGCTCGAGCAGCGCGAGGTGGGCGAGACGGTAAGGTTGACGGTGGGGCGCGGGAAGCAGTCGCGCGAGGTGGGAGTGGTGCTGCAGGCGTCGGAGTAACGCGGCGGGCGTTGAATTGGGGCGCGCTGCGCTGCGGGCGAGCCGCCCGCGCTCCCGGCCCCTGCTGGCGCGCGGGGCGGCGCAGTTGCAGAACTGTTCGTACGTCCCGGTTACCGCATGCTTCCGGGGCGGATCAGTCGCAGGCCTGGTCGTACAGCGTCGTCAGGTCGCGGCGCAGGTCGGCGTCGCTCAGGCCGGGCATGGCGGGGCGCAGTTTGGAGAGGCGCGCGCAGGACTCGGCCTTCTTGCCACCGGCGAGTTCGAGGCGGGCCTGCTGGTACTCGCCCTGAAACCAGCCGGGATCGCCGGGGCGCGAGCGGGAGGTGTAGGTCGCCCAGCGCGCCTGCGCCTCGGCGCGCTTGCCCTGCGCCTCCTCGATGCGCGCCAGGCCGCGCAGGGCAACGAGATTGTTGGGGTCGGCGGCGAGGGCGGCCGCGAACATCTGCGCGGCGCCGGCGAGGTCGCCGCTGTTCTCCTGCAGGTGCGCCATCGCCAGCTGTTGCTTTCCACCGCCGCTCGCGCCCAGCAGTCCGTACAGGGCCAGGGCGGTCTTCGCGGCCGCGGCGGCACCGACGGCGTCGCCGGACGCCTTGCGTCGCGCCGCGGCGCGGGCAAAGCCGGTGGCCAGGCCGTCGAGCTGTTCGTCGCGCTGTTCCGCCTGCAGGGCCGCGCCATACTGGGTCACCGCCTTCTGCGCGTCGTCGAAGCGGTCGAGAGCCAGCAGGGCGCCGAGGCGCAGGCGCACGGCCTGCGGCAGCAACTCGGTCTGCTGCGGAAAGCGCTGCGCGAAGTCGGCCAGCAGCGCCGCGACCTGCGCGTCGCCGCCTTCGCCGCGCAGCGACAGGTAGACGGCGCGCAGCAGCGTCGTGCGCGCCTGCAGCTCCTGCAGGGCGACGTCGCTGGATTTCGCGGGCAGCGCCTTGCTCTGTGCCTCGACGGCGTCGAGGTCGGCGCCAATGGTGGCCAGCCGCGCCGCCCGCGCCGCCGGATCGACGTCGCCCTTGAGCAACTCGAAGCGCGATTGCAAGGTGCCGAAGCGCGCCCGCAGCACCGTCGCGGCGTCCCCCTGCACCCTCGCGTAGGTGGCGATGGCGATCTCGAACTGCCCGCCCGACTGCTCATACTCGCCGAGCCGATAGCGCGCTTCGTAGGCGAACGGGTGGGTCGGGTTCTTGTCGAGGAACTCGACCAACGCGACGTGGTAGCGCTCCTGCAGAACCCGATCGACCGCGCCCGGTCCCGCCCGCGTCGCGCCGGGCGTCGCGCCCGGTGTGCCCCCCGGTGTGCCCCCCGGTGCGGCCCCCGGTGCGGCCCCCGGTGTGACCCCCGGTGTGACCCCCGGTGCGGCCCCCGGTGCGGCGATGACCGCCGGCTGCGCCACGAGGGTCTCGAGGGCCTTGAAGCGCAGATAGCGCGCCTCGCCGGCCCACTCGCCCGGCGTCGCCAGCGCGGCGTCAAAGGCCGCGGCGGCCGCGGCCGGATCGTTGGCCTTGAAGCGCGCCACGCCGAGCCAGTACTCGGCTTCGGGCTTGAGCGCCCTGGCGTCGGGATCACTGGAGGCGACCAGCGTCTGCAGCAGCGGCACGGCGCCCTCGTAGTCGCTCTTCGTCAGCATCAGGCGCGCCAGCTCCCACTGCACGCGCGGCGTCTCCGCCTTGCCGGCCCAGGCGCGCGGGTCGTCGACGCGCGCCACCATCAGCGCGTCGACGCGGTCCGCCCAGCCCTTGCCGGCACCGCGCAGGGTGTCCATCAGCGCCGCGGCTTCGCGCCGGTAGCGCTCACCGTCGGCGCCCTTGGCCTTGTCGGCGGCGTCGAAGAGGGTCTGCAGGCGCACGAAACGCACCAGCGTCACGTCGCCGGCCGGCACGCCGCCGCCGCGCAGAATCTCCTCGGAGAAGCGCAGCGCGTCCTGGGTGCGGCCGGCGCGGCCGTAGGCGTCGAGCATCGCCAGGCGCGCCTTGGCCTGGCGTTCGGGGGAGACCGACGCGTCGGCGATGACGAGCTTGAAGTCCTGCACAGCCGCGTCGGTGTCGCCGAGTTCGAGATGGCACAGGCCGCGGCCGAGCAGACTCTCGGTCAGCAGGTCGCGCTTCTGGTCGGCGGTGGCGAGTTCGGAGAAGCCCTTCTCGGCCGCCGCCAGCAGTTCCTTGCGGCGCGCGCCGTCGTAGAGACGGGCGCCGTAGTAGCGCAGCCAGTTGCGGTAGTAGAGCGAGGCGGCGGCGACGCCCTGTGAGTCGCGGAACTCGGCCGACTCGTAGAGCGCCTCGAGGTCGCCGTCCTGGTCCATGACGCCGCGCGTCAGCGCCTCGAGCTGGGTGGCGCGCGATTGGTAGATCGACTCCAGCGGCGCGTCGATGGCCTCGAAGGCACCGCGCAACTCGTCGCGCCGGCCGCCTTCGCCACCGGCCCGCGCCGCGTCGTCGCTCAGCTCGATGAACGCCAACACCAGGTCGCCGAGTTCGCCGACGCGCTGCCGCTCGACCGTCGCGTCGCCGCTGGCGCCGCCGATCGCCTTGGCACGGGCGCGGATCTCGCCGGCCGAAAGCGCCTGCACCACCGCCGCCGCGAGCAGCCCCACCGCCCACACCGCCACCACCCCGCGCCAGCGCATCGGCTTACGACAGCTCCTTCAGGTGCTTGGCCATCTCGAGCTTCCAGCGCGACCCGAAAGTGAGCACCAGCACATCGCGGATGAGCTTCTTGTCGTCGCTCAACTGCACCATCTCGCCGCCGCCGTCCTTGGCCAGGTCCCCGTACACGGCGGTGACCTGCTGGTAGAACTCGGGCTTGGTCGGCGGCTCGAACGGCTTGTTGCCGTGCAGCGAGCGCCACATCGCCTTCTGGAACTCGAGATGCAGGTGGTCGGTGACGTCGATGGCCGAGAGCGAGCCGCCATCGGCACGAAACTCGCGAATCAGCGCCGCCAGCGGCTCGAGGTCCTCTGGGTGCGGCGGCGACCCGCCGATGAGGACGACGATCTTCTTCGACTTCTTGCGCCAGGTCAGCTCGGAGATGGCGGCGTCGAGGCCCTCGAGGACGGCTTCCTCCCAGTCGCCGCCGCCCGAGGCGGTGAGGTTCTGGATGAAGCTCTGCAGCTTGTCGGTCTTGAAGCTCAGGTCGGACCACTTGACGACGTACTCGTCGCCCTGGTCGCGATAGGCAACGATGCCGACGCGGCTGGTCGGCACCATGCGTTGGATGCTCGCCACCAGCGCCGCCGAGTGCTGCTTCACCTCGTCGATGACGAACTGCATGCTCTCGGTGGTGTCGATGACCAGCACCAGGTCGAGGCCGACCTTGCGCAGGCCGCCGATGTACTCGCCGAAGGTGCCGCCGAGGCCGCCGACACCGCCGCCGCCGAGCGCCACGGCGGCGGGATTGAGATCCACCGCCGGACCGCGCCCGAGCTTCGGCCCGACGCCGCCGAGCGTCGGCACGCGCGGCGCCTTGACGTTGCGCACCACCGGGCCGGCCGGCCGCTGCGCGTCCTTGCGCGGTGCCTTCGCCACCTCGAGCAGACCGGCGTAGTCCTCGAGCGACGGCGCCCCGTCGACACCGACCTCCGGCTCGACGATCTTGACGGTGATCTTCTCGACCGTGCGCATGACGGTGAACGAGATGCCGGCGAAGAGCAGCAGCAACAGGACGTGGATGGCCGTCGAGGCGGCGAAGAAACGGGTGCCGCCGAAATGATTGCCGGCCCAGGGATCGAAACGCGACGGGTCCGGCTGCGCGCCGCCGTCGTCAGGCTGCTCGGACATGATCCCGCTCAGTTCGCGGCCTTGCTGCGCTGCGCCGCGATCGCCACCTGCGAGGCACCCGCCTTCTGCGCCAGCGAGAGGATCTTCACCGCCTCGCCGAAGAGCACCTCGCGGTCGCCCTCGAGGACCACCGGCACGTCCGGGTTGGCGGCCACCAGGCCGCGCAGCAGCTCCTCGATCTGATCCATCGTCGCCGGCTGGTTGTTGACGTAGATCTCGTCCGCCGAGGTGACGCTGACGGTGATCTCGCGCGGCTGCGAGGAGGTGCTGTCGACCTCCGGCAGGCTGATCTTGGCGCCCGACTCGATCATCGCCGCGCTGCTGACCATGAAGATGATCAGCAGCACCAGGAAGATGTCGGTCAGCGGCGTGATGTTGATCTCCGACATGATCGGAGACCGGCCGCGCTTCTGCAGGCTACCGAGCGCCATGCGCCTGACGGCCGATGTGGATGGCGTCGAGGACGCGGTGCGAGGCGATGGTCAGCGCCGCCTCGATGCGTTCGACGCGGGTCTGGAAGTAATTGTAGAAAATGACCGCGATGATCGCCACGGCGAGGCCCAGGCCGGTCGCGATCAGCGCCTCGGAGATGCCGGCGGCGACCACCGAGAAACCGCCGCTGCCCATCACCGCCATGTTGTGGAAGGCCTTGATGATGCCGACCACGGTGCCGAACAGGCCGATGAACGGCGCGCTGGCGCCGACGGTGCCGAGCACCCACAGCGGCCCCCTCAGGGCCTCGATCTCCTCGAAGCGCTTTTCCTCAGTGAGAGCGGCGAGGTACTCGAGCGAGTCGGTGGCGTGGCGCGACAGCACGTCGGTGAAGATGCGCCCGGCCGGCGTCGCCACCTGCGCGCGCGCCGTCTGCAGCGCCTCGCTCACCTGCCCCTTTTCCAGACTCGGCGTCAGGCCGCCGGAGAGCTTCAGGGTGTCGGTGACGACGTTGCGCAGCGCCCACAGGCGCTCGAAGATGATGCTGACGGTGACGACGGAGAAGACGATCAGGGGGTAGGTGGCCAGTGCCCCCTGATGGATCATTTCCAGGATGCTCAAACCCTCCACGGGTACGGTCCTCCTTCGCAGTGGATGTCGCGCCAGCCCGTCAGGGTCGGCCGTGCGGCGAGGCGCAGCGGTCGCGAGGCATTCGGTCGGCGGTCACAAAAGGTTTCGGTGAGACTGACAATCCGTATCGGCGGGGGTGTGCCCTGTCAAACCTTCCCCGGCGAGCGGCCGTTGCACCGGGATGAACGGCCGCTTCCGCCCGCCGCGCCGACACGGCAGTATGGGCGTCATGTCCGCGAAGGCCGGTCCGGCACTCGATCCCTGGATGACGCAAGCGCGCCGCGCCGCGCGCGGCGCCGAAGCGGGTGGGGCGCCGGACGGCGTCCGACTGCGCGCCGGCGTGCTGTCGCTGGTCGTCGGCACGCTGCTGCTCGGGCTCAAGTACCTCGCCTACCAACTGACCGGCTCGACGGCGATCCTCTCCGACGCGCTCGAGAGCATCGTCAACGTCGTCGCGGCGATGTTCGCGATCGGTGGGCTGGTCGTCGCCGGCTGGCCGGCCGACCGCAATCACCCCTACGGGCACGGCAAGATCGAGTACTTCAGCGCCGCCTTCGAGGGCGGCCTGATCGCCTTCGCCGCGATCCTGATCATCAAGGAAGCGGGCGAGGCGCTGCTCTTCGGCCACACAGTGCGGCAGATCAGTTTCGGCCTGATGATCACCGTCGGCGCCGGCCTCGCCAACGCGGCGCTCGGCTTCTATCTCATGCGCGTCGGCCGCACGCACCACTCGCTGACGCTGGTCGCCGACGCGACGCACGTGCTGGCCGACTTCTGGACCAGCATGGCCGCCGCCGTCGGCCTCGCCCTGGTGCAGTTCACCGGCCAGGTGTGGATCGACCCTGTGGTCGCCATTCTGGTCGGCCTCAACCTGATCTGGACCGGCCTCGGCCTGGTGCGCCACGCCGCCGGGGGATTGCTCGACGAGCAGGATCCGGCCCTGCTGCGCAAGGTCGTCGAGGCGGTGAATGCCAGCCTGCTGCCGGGCGTCGTGCGCGTGCACTTCCTGCGCGCCATCCGCGCCGGCCGTTACACGCACGTCGACGCGCACCTGGTGGTGCCCGAGTTCTGGAGCGTCGGCGAGGGGCACGACTTCGGCAACGCCTTCGAACGCCGCGTCGTGCGCAGCCTCGATCTCGACGGCGAGATCGTCTTCCACGTCGATCCCTGCCACCGCCAGTTCTGCACCGGCTGCGACGTCGCCCCCTGCCCGATCCGCCTGACGCCGTTCGTCGCGCACGCGCCGATCACCTTCGATGAGGCCGTGCGGCCGGATCCGCAGGACCTCCCCCTCGCCTGATATTCACGCTGGAGGGCGCCGCCCCGTCGGCTAAATCTAACCAGTGAATTCGAATACGGCAGCGCGATAAAAAATGAATTTGATCGGGAGCTGTCCGCGCAGCTACGTTATCGTCTTTCGCCAACCGTAGAGCCAGCGTTAGAATATTATGCCGATGAATTTACGCGCGCGCTTGGACCTGTGCTATTGGGTGAGTTGCGCTCCGGCACCGGCCAA
>JANNRA010000016.1:0-35767 GCA_031401035.1 bacterium
ACAGCCGCGCACGGTTTCACCGTGCCCTCGGCGCACAGCGGCTTCGCCGCACGCCGCCGCCACTACCTTCGTACACCGGAAAAACGTGCTCCCAACATCGACTTGACGCGGGCCGCCATAACAGGCCGTATGAGCTGGCGAATTGACATAAGCGGCGATTTCGAATTCGCCCCCGGTCCCCTCGGGCCCGCCCCCGAGCGGTCGATGGCGCGGTCAGCGTTCGGGGCCAGGCGTTAGCAAGGGGGAATCAGGCCCCGGCCCGCGGCTGAGCGTGCAGCGGCTGGGGCTCCCGGGCTGGCAAGGGCGCACGCGGGCGGCGGCGCGACCTCTGGAGGCCGCGCGTGGGGAGCCGGCGGTGGGCCGGTGTTCAGCGCGCGTCGTCGGGCAGCCAGCTCGGTTGGGGCGGCGGCACGGGGCGCGGCGGCTCGAGCGGGAGCCCGAGGTGGGCGAGGATGCGGGCGATCACGCGCGGCGCGGCGATGGCCGCCACCAGGCGCAGGCGCCCGCCGCAGTCCGGGCACGCCAGCCTTCGCGATCGCAGCGACGCACGACCTCGTCGATGCGGTGCCCGAGACCGCCTCAGCGGCGGAGGCGGTTGGCGCCGTCGAGCACGGTCCAGGTCGAGGCGACGCTCTCGCCGCTGCCGCGCTGTTCGATGTCGCCGACATGCAGGTACGACGCCTCGGCGCGCTCCGGCGTGACGGAGGACAGCCCCGATTAGCCTTGATCTGCGAAAAGACCTCAACCGATGCTCCGTGCCCCGCGCCGGCCTCCGCGTCTCTGCGGTGAGGAGGTATTGTCAGATCACGGTGCGCTGTGAGTCGCCGCGTCACGCAGGGCCCATAGCGGCGCGTCACCGCTGGCACATCTGGCTCTCCGAGCCGACGCGAATCCATGTCGTGGTTCGGCCGAAGAGGGGAACGCCGATGTAGCCGCGCAGGTGAAGACGATTCTCGCCGTCGAGGGACAGGGTGCAGTGGTAGGTGTTGCCGCTGGCGGGGTCGTAGATCGTTCCCCCCGTCCACACGTGCGCATCCTCCGCAGGCGCGAGACCGGAGAGGATCTGCACCCCGACGACCGACCGCTCGCGCAACGCCGGGTCGGGGTTGTACCGATCGCGCAGTTCGCAGCCGTGTTCGTCGAACGGAGACCGCAGCCACGTCACCCGTCCGCACAGGTCGCCGCCACAGTCGCTGACGTCGACCTGCGCGGCCCCGCCTTCCGCATGCCAGCGACCGATCGGCGATGCGGCAAACTGGGGAGCGGCGACGCTGGACGTTGCGGCCCCGACGGCGGCCCCGACGGCGGCCCCGACGACGATCATGGCGACGAGCACCACCCCGGCAGCCGTCAGGCCCGGAACAAGGCGCGGACGCAGCGCCCACGTCCTCGCTTTCATCCCGCACAGGAAGCGGGGCACGGCGAATGGCCGCACGAGGAAATGATAGATCGCCAGCGTCAGCGCCGACGAGACGACGAACAGCAGGACGAACTTGGTCCACAGTCCCAGCGGCAGTTGGATCAGGAAGTAGCCCGGGATGACGATCGCCGCCTGATGCAGCAGGTAGACCGGGAATGCGGATTCGCTCAGGTAGCGCAGCGCCGGCGTCGTGAACGACAGGACCCGGCGCGCCCAGCCGAGGAACGCGAGCACGAAGCACCAGCCGGCGATCGCGGTGTGGGCAAGGAGTGTCGCCGGCGAGGCGAAGACGCCGAGCACGCCGAGCAGGAGCACCAGCGTCGCGAGGAGTCCGATCGCGAGCGCCCGGTTGCGCTCACGGTGCGCCGCCATCTCGAGGTGTGGAAACCGCGCCAGCAGGAACCCGGCGATCAGAAAGAGGCTGTAGTACGCAAAGTTTGCCCAGTCGTCGATGAGGTTCTGAAGTCCCGGCCAGCGCTCGCGCATCGTCACCTGAATGACCGCCAGGGGGAGGATCGGTGCATAGACCCAGACGGGGGACATCCCGTCCTTGAACCACTCCCGCGCGCGCAGGATGCGCCCGAACAGGGGCAGGTACAGGATGGTGAAGGTGAGGAGGTAGACGACGAACCAGAGGTGCGCCCAGGTGAAGCGCGACAGATCGCTGAAGAAGCTCGGCAGAAACTCGAAGAAGCCCTCCGTGAACGGCGCCGCCACGGGCAGGCCGGAAGGGATCACCTGGAGGAAGCT
Organism: bacterium; assembly: GCA_031401035.1. Lineage (GTDB taxonomy): Bacteria > Desulfobacterota > Binatia > HRBIN30 > CADEER01 > JANNRA01. The sequence goes on from JANNRA010000016.1 coordinate 2,171, forward strand.
CTCCTGCAGCGCCGGGGCGACGTACAGGCCGGTGTAGTTCGCGTCGAGCCCGCTCGAGAGCTCGAGATATTTGATCGACGGCATGAGCAGGATGCAGCCGGTCACCAACGGGACGAAGAGACGGAAGAAGCGCTCCTTCAGGAACTCGCCGGTGCCGCGCCTCGAGAGCGACGCGAAGGCCGACCACCCCGCCAGCAGAAAGAACAGCGGCATGTGCCAGAGGCCGATGAAGCCGCACAGGATGAGGAAGACGAACGACACCTCCGTGTTGCGCACGTGGTAGAAGGGCGCCGGGTTGAAGACCATGCCGACGTGGAAGAGCAGCAGCAGGTAGGTCGCGAATACCCGCAGCCAGTCGATGTCGGAGCGACGCGCGTCGCCGTCGGAGCGGGTGTTGGAATTCATGGTTGTGCCTCCTTCATCAGACCGCCGACGACGAACTGGACGACCGTGTCCTCGGCGACCTGCTCATCGATCCTCTGCGGGGATGGATCCCAGTGGCGGTGCACGGCCCAGGTGACGATCGTCTCCAGGATGACGCGGGCCGCGACCCCGGTATCGGGAACCGGGACAAACTGTTTCAGCCTGATCCGGTTCTCCAGATAGGTGGCGAGCGCCTCCAGCACGGTGCCGCGGGCACCGGCGAACCACACGGCCGCGAGTTCCGGATGGAACTGCGCCGAGCGATCCATCAGTTTGATGCCGCGGCGATTCGTACTCAAGGTCTGGTAGATCTCGCGGACGATCGCCGTGAGCTCCGCCCGCCCGTCGGTGACCCGCTTGCGGCCGAGCGCGGCCACCAGCGCCCGCAGGGGCGGCAGCGTGGCCACCCGGTTGCGGACGTGCTGGAGCGTCTCGCCAGGCCGCGGCGTGGGCAGCGGCAGCGTGCGTGGGATCGTCAGCGAGTGCTCGGCATCCGCAGAGCGCACGACGAGGTCGAAGAGTGCCTCTTTGCTCTCGACGTAGAGGTAGAGCGTGCCCTTGCCAACGCCCATCGCCGCGGCGACGTCGGCCATCTGCGTGTGTGCGTACCCTCGCTCGATGAAGACCTGGGTGGCGCAGTCGACGAGTTGCTGGAAACGGTCGGGGGGAATCATGCGCGACATGGGCGTACGTATACATGACCGACTAAGTCAGTCAAGCGCGCTACCGCACGCTCGCCGGCGGCGTGTGCGGCGGCGCGCTGCGCCTGCTACTCCCCGGCGCCATGCCGCGTACGAATCGAGTTCCTCCCGCCGCCGCGGGCGGCTCGACGGTGGAGCGATCGGCCGCGCAGACGGGGCAACGCGTCGTGCGAGGTTTCCGCCGGGCGTTGCCGCTGGCGCTGCTGATCGCCTCCCTGGCGCTGCTCTTCGCGCCCGGGTTCGCCGATCACCTGCGCTACGCCGCCGATCCGTGGCGGTTCAACGACGACGTCCGCCAGCAGATCTGGCCGCTGCTCCGCCAGGCGGACGCGGAACTGTTCCGCGGCGACTACATCGCCGACTACTACCTCGCCTTCCTGCCGCGCGGGGTTCGCCCCCTGTACGCGCTGGGCGGGCTGGTGGCGGATGCGAGGACGGTGAGCAAGGTGCTGCCCTCCGTCGAGCTGCTGGTGGTGGTGGCGGCGCTGACGGCGGCGACCTGGGCCCTGGCCGGCGCCGGCGCCGCCTGGGGCACCGGGGCGTTGTGCCTGTCGACCGGCGTCTATCTCGATCGCATGGCGGGCGGGCTGCCGCGCTCGTTCGCGTTCCCGCTCGTCGCCCTGGCGGTGCTGGCGCTGGTCCGCGGCGCGCCGCGCAGCCTCTGCGCCCTGACCGTCGCCGCCGCCGCGTTCTACTATCCGGCCGCGGTCCTGCTCGGCGCCACCACCGCCGCCTACCTCCTGCTGATCCCGGCCGCCGCGCGCGGCGCGGCGCGGTCGTGGTCGCTGCGTCGGCGCTTCGCCCACCTCGCCGCGACCGCGACGGCGGTCGCGCTGCTCGGCGGCCCGGCCCTGCTCGCCGGGCGCGCCTACGGCCCCCGACTCGGCGCGGCCGACATCGCTGCATACCCGGAAGCGGGGCCGGGCGGCCGCTACGGCGCCGTCGACCTGCCGCTCTACGGCCAGTTCCTCGTCCGGGTCGGCGAATCGATCGCCCAGCCGCTGCTGTCGACCGGGCCGCCCTGGCACGCGGCGCTGCGCGACCGGGCGCGCAAGGCCGCCCGAGGTAGCTGGTTGCCGTTCCTCTTCGGCGCCGTCGTCCTCGCCGGCGGTGTATCGCTGCTGCTCGCCCGCGCCGGCGCCCGACGGCTGCTCGCCCTGGTCGGGACGGCCGTGGCGCTGTACGGACTGGCGTTGGCGCTGTGGCCGCACCTGTATGTTCCCAGCCGCTACGTCGCCTACAGCCTGGGGGTCGTCGTCCCCGTGCTCGTGCCGGCCGCGATCGTCTCGCTGGCCCAACGCTGGCGCCTCACCCGCGCCGCCGCGGGAGCGATCGCCGTGGTCGTCGTCGCCGCGCTGGTGCTGATGTTGGGTGGGCGCGGGCCGGGGACCCAGGGATTGATGGAGCCGATAGCGGAGGCCTCGCGCCCGCTCTACGGCGTCCTGGCGCGCCTGCCGCCGGACGCCGTGATCGCCGGCTGGCCGGGCGAGGCCATCGAGAACGTCCCCTACCTGAGCGGCCGCAGCATCCTCATCGGCTACGAGACCCACCAGGCCTTTCACCGCGGCTATCTCGATGAGATGCGCCGGCGCATGACGGCGCTGATCGACGCCTATTTCGCCGCCGACCTGGCGCCCCTGCGGCGCCTCCGGCAGGAGTTCGGCGTCACCCATCTGCTCGTCGACCGCGAGCACTACGCGGGTCGCCCGCCAAGCTACTTCAAGCCCTTCGACGCGATCATCGCGCGGGCGGCGCGGCAGGCGCCCGCACAGCCCGCGCCGCTCTGGGCGGAAGCCGGCGAGCCGGTCTACGAGGCCGGCCCGCTGCTGCTGCTCGATCTGGACCGCCTCCCGCCAGCGCCTGAGCCTTGATGTGACAATAAACAGTGCACACGGAGGAACGGAGCAACGGAGACGACCTGCCACCGGTGACGTTGCGTCGGCCCCGCAGCCGCACCTGCACGGTTCCTTAGGATCATCGGCGATGCCGTTCGCGAGATCCGCCATCCACCGCGTCTCGAGCACCGATGCCTCCGCTGCTCCGTGTAAAGCTATTGCCACATCAAGGTTCGGTCCCGGACTCGCCCCGCTGATCTTCGGTCTGGTCGATACCTGGAACGTTCAGTCGCTGAGCGGCGGCACCTACAAGGATCGCTGTGAACTGCGACGTAACGCCGAGTATCGCACGTGGGATACGGGCATCCGACGGCCAGCTGGATCGGTCCCTGTTGGTTGACATCGCCATAAGGGCAGGACTAGGTCCGCTGAACTGGAAGTGGCAATCCGCGCGGTGACATGCCGCGACACTGCACCGGCTTGGAATCGGATTCGTAACTGACCGGAGGCACCTATGTTCCGCTCGACAAATACGTTGGTGCGATTGATTCGCGGGCCTGCTGCCGTTTGGATTCTTCTCGCGCTCTTTCCAGCGTATGCGGCGGCGCAAACGATCTCCGACAGCACATTTCTCAACGCCAATTGGACCGGCACCCAGTTCGTTTCCGGTAGCGGCGGCTCCAGCACCGGCGTTCAGGTCTTGGCCGGCGGCGATCCGGGGCCTTTTCGTAACGTGACCGATCAACTGAATGCAGCGCCCGCGGGAAGCCAGACGATCGTTCTCAGCACCCACATCTATGATCCCTTCACCTATGACCCGTCCATCTCCGGTGCCCTCAGTTCGCTCGACTATTCCGAGGACGCAGCGTGTACGGCAGGGTGCTTCGGTGATGGGCAGTCCACCGGGCCAGCGCTGATTCAGGGCGGAATCCTGTACATCCTGAGCAGCAGCTCGGTCGTCACCGGGCCAGGTCTCGCATGGTTGCCGCATGCACTGAGTGCCCTGACCGCGGCGGATTTCGGGCGGGTGGACGTGACACCGCTCACGATCTTCGACAACACGCAGCATCCGGATTTCTCCGCTGGCGGCGCTCCGCTCCAATTCGGATTCTTCCGGGCGAACGGCACTGGTATCAATGGCGGCGCGTACACCCTGGCGGCCGGCATCGACAATTGGCAGGTCACGCTCGTGCGAGCCGTACCGGCGTCCCCGGCTGCCGCTCCCGCAGTTGGAAACGTAGGGCTGGTCGTTCTCGCCGGCATCCTTGCCATGCTCGCGATGAAGTTCCTGCGCCGCGCAGGTTGAGTGCGTCTGACAGCCTCAATCGCGACACCCAGACGGTGACCGTTCCCGGCGGGTGAGCCCCGGGGGCAGCCCCACGCCGCCAGGAACGCGGGCGTCAAAAGAGCGTGAGGTTGTGTTTGGCAGGTGCCAGACACGACGTGTCCGCCTGACGATTGTAGATAGGCCGCATTAACCGAGAATCGCGCCGGACCGCCAGGTATTGGACGTCGGGATACGGCGATCCGAGCGTCGCGAGGGGGCGGGCGTCACAGCGGGGAATCCGCGGCGAGCTCCACCGAACGCAGGCGCGCGCTGACGCTGGGCGACGGGTGCACGGTGATCAGTTCGTCGGCGTCGGCGTGCGTGGCGAACTCGGCGAGGTAGTCGCGCACCTGCGCCGCGGTCCCGACAGCGGCGTAGCGGCCCATGTGCCGCAGGTGTCGGCCCTCGGGCGATTCGAGCAGGGCGTCGGCTTCGTCGTCGCTGAGGGTTCGGCCGCGGCCGAGCAGCGCTCTGACGCGCCAGCGTCGCACGGCGGCGAACAGCGCTTTCGCGTCGTCGGCGTTGTCCGCCGCGACGACGTTGACGCCCGCGATGACGTAGGGCTGCGCCAGTTGCGCGGAGGGGCGAAACTGCTTGCGGTACAGTGCGACGGCCTCCTGCAGCGCATCTGGCGCGAAATGCGACGCGAAGGCGTACGGCAGGCCGAGCGCCGCGGCGAGCTGCGCGCCGAACAGCGACGAGCCGAGAATGTAGAGCGGAACGTTGGTCCCCTTGCCCGGCGTCGCGTCGATGCCGGGAATGCGTGATTCAGCGCCGAGGTAGGCCTGCAGCTCGAGCACGTCCTCGGGAAAGGTGTCCGCCGCACCCGGCGTGCGGCGCAACGCCCGCAGCGTCGCCTGGTCGGAGCCGGGGGCGCGCCCGAGCGCCAGATCGATGCGCCCCGGGTGCAGACACTCGAGCGTGCCGAACTGTTCCGCGATCGTAAGCGGGGCATGGTTCGGCAGCATGATGCCGCCCGCGCCCAGACGGATCGACTCCGTGTGGGTCGCGATGTGCGCGATGAGCACACTGGTCGCCGACGATGCGATCGTCGGGATGTTGTGGTGCTCCGCGTACCAGATGCGCCGATACCCCAGCGCCTCGGCGCGCCGTGCCAACGTCACGCTGGCGAGGAAGCTGTCGCGCGCGGTCTGCCCGGCGGCGACGAAGGCGAGATCGAGGATCGACAGGGGGATCGGCATGGCCAAGCGGTCGGTGACCTCTGAGGGGCGTGGCGCGTGCCGTCGTTCGTGATCGGGCTACAGGTTCTCGGCGAGGAAGGCCTCGATCTCGCGGTGCACCTCGACGATGGGGTTCACGACGGGCACCTCGGCCGGCCGCAGGACGAACGGCGGCGCGGCCGGCGGCTCGTAGCGCGACGTCTGATCGAGCACCTCGAGCATGCCATGCGCCGCCGGGTCGTAGCGCGTCACGCGCGTGGCGCCCGTCGCGGCGAGCATCGACTGGGTGGCGAGCGGTGCGGCGACTTCGTCGAGGACCGCGACCTGAAACAGGATCTCCGCCGCCATCCGCGGCCCGACCGCATCGAGCTGCAGGTAGGGGGCGAGCGCCAGCGGGTCGATCGGCTCGAGGATCCAACGCGACAGGTCGATGATCGGGTCGAAGAGCAGCTGCCGCTCGATCTCGTCGAAGGGGCCCTCGACGCCGAAGGCCGGCAGGAACAGCGCCTCGACGAGGGGGCGGAACTCCGGCGACTCGGCGAGCGTTTCGACGATCGATCCCGGCGGGACGTTCTGCACCGCGAAGCGCACGTCGGGCTCCGCCACCAGCACCGAGGCTCCCACCACGGCGCCGAGCGAATTGCCGATGAACCCGATGCGCTGCGCATCGAAGCCCTCGAAATCCTCCAGCGTGCCCTCGCGCAGCGCAGCCGCGAGGGTGCCGTCGCGCACCACGCGCACCGCCGACGCGACGTCGGCGCCGAACTGCAGGAACGCGCCGAGCGAATAGGCGGGGAACAGCTCGAGGCCGGGGGCGGCGCCGAGCAGCCCGAAGACGCGCGCCGACAGGTCGAGCGGCGACGTTTCGGCGAACCCATCCGCGCCGGCGAGGTCGCCGCGCAGCGCGTGCAGGTCGTCGTGCGCCGAGGCCGCGCGTTCGCCATGCTGGAAGGCGTCGATGGCCAGCACCGCGACGCCCGCGCGCGCTGCCGTATCGGCGCTGGCAAAGCCCGTCACGCGGCTGGCGTTGAACCCGTGGTGCGCGATGACCACGGGCACCCGCGCGCCGGCGTGCGCCGCCGGCAGGGTCAGCAGGAACGGCACGGGCTCGCGGGGTCCCGCGACGATCGCGCCGTGCTGGTCGCGCAGCGCCGTGCCAATGTCCGTAGCGGTGCCGCTCAGAATGCGCGGTGCGACGAAGGTCCCGGTGATGACGTCGGCGATCGCGCCGTGGGCGATGGAGCGCGTTCCCGCGATACCGCTGGCGGGAGGAACGTCGATGCCGGGTCGGTCCTCGCGTGGGATACCGAGCAGCGCGTCGACTGCCTCCCCGCGTCGCCGGCGCTCGATCGCTACCGCGAGCGGCGCGCCGCCCTGGACCGCCGCCCGCGCCGCCACGACGTCGGCGGTGACGTCCTCGGTCGTGAACGACGCCAGCGCGACGATGCGATTGCGGCCGATGCCGAGGCGCTCGAGCTCTTCGAGCGCCGGGGCCAGCACCGCGCGGGCGCGGTCGATCGCCGCGTCCCCCGCGCTCGACCGGCGGCGCACCTGGCGGAACCCCTCGCTCGGAGCGAGCGGCGAGCCGTCGGGGGCACGCACGGCGGTCGTCACGGCCGCCGCATAGCGCCGCTTGCGGTGCAGCGCGATGCCGCGCACCGGCCTGATGGCGAGGAGCTGGCGCTCGGCGTTCCACTCGACGCGCAGGGGAAACAGCCGTCCCCGCTCGGGCGACGCCGGATCGACGTCGGCCAGCACCACCGCATCGCTGCCCGCCGCCGTGTCGTGCGCCGGCAGCGTGGCGCCGTCGATCTCGCCCGCGACGGGGAAATAGACGTTGCAGGTCGCGCAGAATCCGTCGCGCGCCTGCAGCAGATCGCGCATCGCGGCATGCAGCGGCGTTTCGGCCTTCAGCGTCGGCAGGGCGGCGATGCGGATGGCGCCGGTCTCGTCGCGGTACAGATCGCTGGGGAACGGCACGGCTCCCCAGTCCAACGCGCCGGTGGTGGGCAGGGCGAAATGCGCCCGGGCCGTTGGCGCGGGCGGGGAGGGACAGCCGCGCAGCGCTGCATCGACCGCCGCGACCAGCTCGTCGATCGACACCAGCGTGTCCCCACCGACGTCACATGCATCGCACGCCGCAAGCGCCGCGCGGCCCAGCGCGATCTTGACGCAGCCGATGAGCTCGGCGACGGCGACGGTGTTGCTGCCTGCACAGTCGCCGGCGCACTCCTGCCCGCGCGCGGCGCCGGCACCGATTGCGACCAGAGTGGCCACCGCAGCGGCGCAGGCGGCGACGTATGGGGGCCGCGCCTTCGCGCTCTCGATCGCATGGCCCGGTCGGTGTGACATGCTCCCCCTGTTACCTTTCCAAGACGCCGCGGCCCTCGCCGGGCTCCCTACTGCGGCAGGGACGGTGTGGGCAAGGGCTCTTCGGCGGCCTCTTCGGCGGCCGGTAGCGGGGCCGGTTGGTTGTTGCGCACCCCCCATCCTGACCTTCCCCCGGGGCGACGGCTGCCGCATGGGCAGGTGGGTACAAAGTGGGCAGCGACAGACGGCGTGCGCGGCCGGCGCGCTTCGCACGTGCGCCAGCCGGGCCGCGGCACGGACTTCGCTCCTCAAGCGCCTCCGGGGCGGCGCCCGCCGGTGAGATGACACGCGACCGCCTCCTCGTGTATCCCGTGACCGCCATGCTCGATCCGCTCGCCGCCGCCACGGCGCCGTCGCTGCTCGCCGGTTATCGGCCGAGCGGTGCGTACGACGAGTGCGTCACGCCAGACGGCACCATCCGCCCGCACTGGCGCCCGCTGCTCGCTGCGCTCGAGACGCTCGGCGCCGGCGAGTTCGGGCAACGCCAGCGCGAGGCGCGGCGCATGCTGCGCGAGCACGGCGTCACGTACAACGTCTACGACGACCCGCAGACGGCCGAGCGCCTGTGGCCGCTCGACCCGGTGCCGCTGCTCATGCCGAGCGCCGAGTGGCAGGCGATCGAACACGGCCTGGTGCAGCGCGCCGAGCTGCTCGAACTGATCCTCGCCGACCTCTACGGGCCGCAGATGCTGCTGCGCCGCGGCCTCCTGCCGCCCGAGGTGGTGTTCGCGCACGGCGGCTACGCGCGTCCGTGCACCGGCGTGCCAGCGCCCGGCGGACGCGCCCTGCCGCTCTACGCGGCGGATCTCGCCCGTCTCGCCGACGGCAGCCTGTGCGTGCTCGGCGACCGCGCCCAGGCGCCGAGCGGCGTCGGCTACGCGCTCGAGAACCGCGCCGTGCTGGCGCGCGTCGTGCCGAGCCTGTTTCGCGATGCGCACGTGCACCGCCTGCCGCCCTTCCTGCGGCGCCTGCGCGCGCTGCTCGCCGACCTGGCGCCGGCCGGCCAGGAGGCGCCGCACGCCGTGCTGCTGACGCCGGGCCCGGGCAACGAGACCTACTTCGAGCACGCCTTCCTCGCCGGCGAGCTCGGCTGCACGCTGGCGCAGGGCGACGACCTGACGGTGCGCGACCAACGCCTGTGGCTGCGCACGCTGGAGGGGCTGCGGCCGGTCGACGTCGTCGTGCGGCGCGTCGACGGCGGCTTCTGCGACCCGCTCGAGCTGCGCCCCGATTCGCTGCTCGGCACCCCCGGCCTGCTGCAGGCGGCGCGCGCCGGGCGCGTCGCCCTGCTCAATCCGCTCGGCGCCAGCGCCGTCGAGAACCCGGCGCTGATGCCGTTTCTGCCGGGTCTGGCGCGGGCTCTGCTCGGCGAGGACCTGGCGCTGCCGTCGGTGCCGACGTGGTGGTGCGGCGACGACAGCGCGCGCGCCCACGTGCTCGACAACCTGGCGGCGATGGTCGTCAAGCCGATCGACCCGCACGTCTCCGAGCGCATCGTCTTCGGCGACGCCCTCGACGCCGCCGCGCGCGCGGCGCTGCTCGACCGCATCGCGGCGCGGCCGCACGCGTTCGTCGGCCAGGAGCGCGTGCCGCTGTCGACCGCGCCGGTGTGGGTCAACGATCGACTCGAGCCGCGCGCCATGGTGCTGCGCGCCTTCCTCGCCGCCGAACGCGACGGCTACGCGGTCATGCCCGGCGGCCTCTGCCGCGTCGCCCCCGCACCGGACACGCTGGTGGTGTCGAATCAGCACGGCGGCGTCAGCAAGGACATCTGGGTGCTGGCCTCCGAGCCCGAGCGCGACAGCGGCCTGCTGCTGCCGGCAGCGCGGCCGTTGCCGGTGGTACGCGGTGGCCAGGAGGTGCCCGGCCGCGTCGCAGACAATCTGTACTGGGTCGGCCGCTACGCCGAACGCGCCGAGGGCGCCGCGCGCCTGCTGCGCGAGGCGCTGCGCCGTGTCGTCGACCTCGACGCGGCGCCCTACGATCCGTACCTGCCGCCGCTGCTGCGCGCTGTCACCGCCGCGACCGCCACCTATCCCGGCTTCGTCGGCGCCGGCGCCGCCGAACGGCTGGCGGCGCCCGAGAGCGAGCTGCGCGCCGTCTGCTTCTCGGCCGGCCGCTGCGGCGGCGTGCGCTTCAATCTCGACGCCCTCGGGCGCGCGGCGCGCGCCGTGCGCGACCGCTTCTCGCCCGACACCTGGCGCGTCCTCGGCGCCCTGCCGCGCGAGTTCGTCGAGCCGCTCAATCTCGACGACGCGCTGGCCCAGCTCGACCGCCTGTTGACGCTGCTCGCCGCCTTCGGCGGTCTCAGCGCCGACAGCCTGAGCCGCGGCCAGCGCTGGCGCTTTCTGGAGATCGGCCGCCGCCTCGAACGCGGCCTCGGCACCATCGGCCTGCTGCGCGCCCTCTGCCCGCCCGGCAGCGAGGCGGGCGCCGTGCCCTGGGATGCGCTGCTGGCGGTCGCCGACGCGTCGATCACCTACCGCCGCCGCTACCGCGCCGCCGCCGACGCCGGCGCCGTCCTCGACCTGCTGGTCGATGACGAGAGCAATCCGCGCGCCCTGATCTACCAGCTCGTCCAGCTCGAGACGCTGCTCGACGGCCTCGCCGGCGCCGCTGCGCCCGACCGCGGCGTCGAGCGCGAGCGCGTGCGCGCCGCGCTGGCCGAGGTGCGCCGCGGCGCCGCGGCGGGTGGACGGGCCCTCGACCGCGCGCTCGATGAGTCGCTCGGCCGCGCCGCCACCCAGCTCGCCGAGGCCGCCGAGGCGCTGGCGGCGTCGTACTTCGCGCGCGGCGCGCGGCCGCAACAACTGGTGCGCATCGTATGAGGTACCGCGTCGTGCATCACACCCGCTACGACTACAGCCAGCCGGTGGCGTTGGCGCACAGCGAGGCGCGCCTGCAGCCGCGCGCGACGCCGACGCAGGCCTGCCTGCAGAGCACGGTCGACATCGCCCCGCTGCCGGCCGAGCGCGACGTGCGCGCGGATGCCTTCGGCAACCAGGTGCTCTATTTCGCCCTGCAGGCGCCGCACGACGCGCTGATCGTCACTGCCACCAGCGAGGTCGAGGTGATGCCGCCGCCGACCGGCAGTCTGCCGCGCTCGCTGGCGTGGGAGGAGGCGCGCCGCGTCCTGCGCGCCAGTACCGATCCCGAGGTGCGCCTGGCGCGCCAGTTCGCTGTCGACTCCCTCGGTGCGCCGGCCCTGGCCGAGGCACGCGAGTTCGCGCAGCCGTGCTTCGCGCCGGGACGGCCGCTGCTCGAGGTGGTCGCCGACCTGAGCGGCCGCATCCATCGCGAGTTCACCTTCGAGCCGCAGAGCACCACCATCGCCACCCCCCTGCGCGAGGTGCTCGAGCAGCGCCACGGTGTCTGCCAGGACTTCGCCCATCTGGCGCTGAGCTGTCTGCGCGCCTTTGGCCTGCCGGGGCGCTACGTCAGCGGCTACCTGGAGACCGTGCCGCTGCCCGGGCAGCCGCGCCTGCAGGGGGCCGATGCCTCGCACGCCTGGTTCGCGGTCTATGTGCCCGAGGTCGGCTGGGTCGACTTCGATCCAACCAACGACCTGCAGCCGAGCGACCGCCACGTCACCACCGCCTGGGGCCGCGACTACGGCGACGTGACGCCGCTCAAAGGCATCATCTTCGGCGGCGGCCCGCACACGCTCGAGGTGTCGGTCGACATGCAGCGGCTCTAGCCGCCCTCAGCCGCCCCGTTTGCGCACCATCCAGACGTCCTCGCACGGCCACTGGCGCGCCCACTCGAGGGTGACGAACGGGTAGCGCGTCGTCGCGCCCTCCGGCGGGCGCAGTTCGAGCAGCGCCTCGATCTCGAAGCCGCACTGGCGCAGCAGGCGGATCCACTCGCCGTGTGTCAGGTGGAACTCGACGCCGTCGTCGGTCGGCCACTCGACCCGGTGCAGTCCGAAGGCCGGGCGCAGCAGCCGCTCGCTGGCGGCGACGCCGTCCTCGGCCGGCGTGCAGAGGATCATCAACATCGAGTTGACCAGGAAGCGCAGCCGGCCGCCCGGGCGCAACAGCCGCGCCGCTTCCGGCACCCAGCGGTACGGATCGGCCCACAGGCAGGCGCCGTATTCGGAGATGGCGAAATCGAAGCTGGCGTCGGGATACGGCACCGCCTCGGCGTTGCCGTGCAGCAGCGGGAAGCTGAGGCCGTGTTCGGCCTGCAGGCGCCGCGCGGTGGCGAGTTGCTGCGCCGAATTGTCGATGCCGACGACGCGCGCGCCGCGCCGCGCCAGCCACGACGAGACGTACGCCGTGCCGCAGCCGAGCTCGATCGCGTCGCGGCCGGCGATGTCGTCGGGAATCATGCCGACCTGCGCCTCGGGCACGCCCCAGATGCCCCAGTCCGGCGCGTCGTCGGCCCAGCCGCGCTCCCCCGACGCGACGTACTTCGCCGCCCACTCGTCCCACATGGCGCGATTGCGCCGCACGTAGTCGGGCAGATCGCTCATCCCACCTCCATCTCAATCTCGATCAGAGAACAGCACTTTCACACGGAGGCACGGAGACACGGAGAAGTTGACAAGGTTTTGTGAGCAAGCCGGGGCCGAGCCCCAGGCAGAGCGGCACGGTCATGTCTGGGGCTCCCTCACCCATACGCGCAGCGCGCCGACGGCGGCGAAGCCGGCCGCGCGGGCCAGACCCAGAGTTGCCCCCGCTTCGTAGCCGACCACGGGCAGGGCGGGAAACAGCCGCACGGCCGCAGGCGCGCAGGTCGCCCAGGCCGACGCCGCACCGGCCTCGCAGGTGAAGACGTTCGACAGGCCAACCGCCCCCGCGTGTCGATTGGCCACCGCCCCGGCGACGATTGCGCCGTCGCGCCGCGCGGCGAGGAAGGCGACGTCCGGGTCGCGCGCCAGGGCGGGCGGAAAGACGCGCGCGCCGCCCGCCGCGGCGTCGCCCGCCCAGGCCGATTCCCACGCGGCGAGTTCGTCGTCGGTCGTCACACGCACCCAGATCGGCGCCGTCTCGTCCGCGACCGAGACCGGCGTCTCGGCGGCGCGCCAGATCCACTCGGCCTCGAACAGAACGCGGAAGCCGCGCGCCGCCAGCGGCAGGCAGGCAAAGCTGTCCTTCACCGCCCACCCGGCCGGAAGGGTGGTGTCCTGCAGGTCGTCGACGGCGGCGAGTTGCGCCGCCGCATGTGCCGCGTCCGCGAGCGTCACCGCGTTCGGATAGCGCGGCGGCGCCGGCAAGCGACTGACCCAGACGGCGGGGCGGAACTCGCCGGCGCCGCCGTGCGCGCGGCAGACGGCGTCGCACCAGGCGGCGTTGTTGCGCGCCGCCGTCGCGACGCGGTCGGTCATCCGTCCGCGCCGCGCAGCCAGGCGGCGAACGCCGCGGCGAGCACGAGGTCGGGCAGGGCGCCGACGCCCGCCAGCCAGTGCAGCTGGCCAGCCAGCGCGCCGGCCAGCATGAGGGCGCCAAAGCTCGCCTTGCCGCCGGCGGCGACGGCGAGGAAGGTGCGGTCCGCGCGGCCGCTCATGCCGAGGCGCAGGTAGCCGTAGCCGAAGAGCAGGATCCAGGCGGCGATCGTCCACAGGTAGAACGGCGCCGCGTCGGGCAGGCCGACCATATGGCGGGCGGCGGTGAACGGCGGCGCGAACGAGATCGCACCGACGACGTTGAGCGGCACCGAGGCGAGCAGCGCGGCCCGCAGCCAGTCGGGCAGCGCGTCGTCGCTCATGCCGGCACGATGCCGGTGGCGGCGCGCCAGCTCGGCGCGCCGAGCGCGATGGCGTCGGGAGGCGGGTTCGTCATCATGCGGCGGGAGCCTGCCCCGGCCGTCGCGAACGCACAAACGCCGGCCGCGGGTCACGGTCGTACCACGAACCCCGCCGTGACGAAGTCGCGGTCGAACGTGTAGGCGGCCGCGCAGCGGTGCGCGCGCATGATCGCGAAGCTCACCGCGTCGGTGTACGTGATGCGCTGATCGCCGAGCCGCGTCAGCCACTGCCGCGCCGCAGCGTGGTGGTCGGCCTCGGCGTATACCACCGTCAGGCTGGGACTGGCGTCGAGGTGTTCGAGCAGCACCGCGGCCGGCCGGATGCCGGCGTGGAAGAGGACGAAGCGGTGCACCTCGGCGAGGATCAGGTTGGTGGTCAACAGCGGCGTGCCCGCCTGCAGCGCCGCGCGCAGCAGCGCGTCCGCGGCGGCGTGGTGCTGGTCGCGCGCGCGGGCGAACGCGATCCAGACGCCGCTATCGACGAGTGCGGGCGCGCGCCGTGCGACGGGGCTTCGCGTATGATGCCGCGGGGTCGGCAACGAAGGTGGCCTGCAGGTAACGGTCAAAGTCGGCGCTGCAGTCGGCCGGCAACTGGTCGTGGATCATGCCGCTGAGCGTGAGCAGGGGGTCGGTCTCGCCATGCCGGGTGAGGGCGCGCACCGCGGCCCGGATCGCCTGCGACTTCGTCCACCCGCGCGCGCCGGCCCAGGCGTCGAGACGGGCCAGCTCCGCGTCTTCGAGATAGACCTGGAGTGGTTTCATGAAGCAGGTATGTACCGCGTCATGAGCCAGGCTGCAAGCGACGAACGCGCTCCCAGACTCCCGCCAGCGCCGCCACCGGGGCGAAGCGGTAGAGCGTCGCGGTGAGCACCATGTGGCGGTCCATCTCACCGGTGTCGCCGTGGAACACCGCGAACGCCATCAGGTACACGGCGGCGAGATAGGCGAGGACGAAGAGGTCGCCGAAGACGACGCGACGTGTCAGCAGGGCGCTGGCGAACGGTATCGCCGCCAACCACAGCCACTGCGCGACCGGCATCTGCAGCGCGTGCGAGATGGGATAGGCGTCCCACGCCGTGCCGGGCAGGCGGACGCCGGCGATGTAGTAGTTGAACGCGTACGGCCAGTGCTTGAGGGTGTGGTCGATCGACTGGAACAGCATGCGCTGCGGCGCCAGCGTGCCCAGCCAGGCGAGGTACATCGGCCGCGACTGCTCGTCGAGCCAGCGCTGGAACGCAGGCGTGGCGGCGACGAAGGTCGGGTCGTAGGCGGCCAGCATGCGGCCGCGCGCGGCGAGCAGCGCCGGCTCGCGCGGCAGGCCGGCGGCGTCGAAGTGCTGCGCCAGCGGCGCGTCCGGCAAGACGCGCGTCAGGACGATGTTGGTCATGCGGATCTGCCAATTGCGGTTCTGCTTGTCGAGGACGACGCTGAAGACGACGAACAGCGCCGCGGCGGCGGCGCCGACGACGCCCAGGGCGAGCCAGTGGCGGCGCTGCCAGACGAGCAGCGCCGCGAACAACGGCGGGACGAGGAAGAAGTTCTCTGCCCGCACCCCGGTATAGATCAGCAGGACGAACGCCCAGACCGCGTAACGCGCCGGCGACCAGCGGCGCCCGAGCGCCAGCGTCGCGGCGAGCAGCGCCGCGCCGAGGCTGAGCGCCAATGACTCGGACAGGATGGTGTAGTTCCAGAGCACCACCGGCAGGGCCGCGGCGAGCAGCAGCGCGACGACGGCGCCCGGTAGACCGAGCGTCAGCCAGCCGAGCGCCCCCCAGGCGGTGCAGGAGAGGACGGTCTGGGCGATGACCGCGCCGCGCTCGCTACCGACCAGCGAGTAGAACAGGAACGGCACCGGCGGCCGTCCGTAGCCCCAGCCGACGTACGAGGGCGAATCGGGGAACAGCTTGATGGGGTGGCGCTGCGGCGCCGGCGGCGGCCACGTGCACCAGAGCGCGACGGCGATAGCCAGCAGCAGGGGCAGCAGGCGCAGGGCGCGGCGGCGACGGGCGGGGGCGCGGCTGGCGGCGGACACGCGGCGCAGCGTAGCGACCGCCTGCGCGGCTGTCACGCTCGGCACGCGCGGGACGGCGCGCGGCCGCTGGCCCCGCGCGGTGGCGATGCGGTACGACAGCGCCATGGAGATCATCGACGCCTGGATGCAGCACCCGACGCGACGCTTCCTCGAACAGCCGATGTTCGAATCGCTGCGGCGCTGGACCCGGCAGGAGCAGGCGCCGCCGGAACTGCCCCTGGCGCTCACCGTCGCCGCGATGGACGAGGCGGCGGTACGCCTGGGGCTGCTGTCGGCATGGTGGGGCCCATCCGGTGCGCTGATCGACAACGACGAGGTCGAGGCCTGCGTGCGCGCCCACCCCGATCGGCTGCGCGGTCTCGCCTCGGTCGACATCGCCCGCCCGATGCAGGCCGTGCGTGAGTTGCGCCGCTGCGTGCGCGAGCGCGGCTTCGTCGGCCTGCGCCTGCTGCCCTGGTTGTGGCAGTTGCCGCCCGACGACCGCCGCTATTACCCGCTCTACGCCGAGTGCATCGAACTCGACATTCCCTTCTGCCTGCAGGTCGGCCACACCGGACCGCTGCTCAGCTCCGAGTTCGGTCGCCCGATTCCCTACCTCGAGCACGTCGCGCTGGAGTTCCCCGAGCTGCGTATCGTCGCCGGACACATCGGCGCGCCGTGGACGCAGGAGATGATCTCGCTCGCCACCAAGTTCCCCAACGTCTACATCGACACCTCGGCGTACAAGGCGCGCCGCTACCCGGCCGACTTCGTCGACTTCCTGCGCGGCCGCGGCAGCGCCAAGGTGCTCTTCGGCAGCAACTATCCGATGCTCACGGCGGCGGCCTGCCTGCAGGGCCTGGCGGCGCTCGGCCTGACCCCGGAGGCGCAGGCGCGCTTCCTGGCCGGCAACGCGCGCAAGGTGTTCAAGCTGCCGGCGGCGGACTGAGGCCGCCGCGGCAGGGCGCCGAGGTTTGTCTCTCGGCGCCAGACTCGCTAGGCGCAGCAGCAGATCGGTCGTCGGACCGGTCGAATCCCCGATCAGCGACCGCCGTGCGCCTCCCCTACACGATCCTCTGCACCCTGCTCGGGCTGGCGCTCGGCTGGTTGCCGATGCTGCTGCACGGGCCGATCGCCAGAAGTACGATGTTCTGTACATCCGCGGCGCTGTCGCCGTCTGGGGCTGGTACAGCGCCCGGCTGCTGATCGGCTTCGTCGTCGGCATCACCGTCTGGCCGCGGCGCTGGTGGCTGCGCGGGCCGCTGTGCGGACTCCTGATGATGCTTCCGCTCGGCTGGGTATCGCTGGCGACACCGGGCTGCGGCTTCACCTGCCAGTTCTGGAACGCGGTCACCGGGGCGCTCATCGGACTCAGCGTCGCCGGGCTCGCCTTCGCCATCACTGGCCGCGAACACCCATGACGGCGGGGTCAACCATGCTGGAGGTGCGGGCATGAACGCCGGGCGTTTCGACAACCGCGTCACCCGCCTGCTCGGCGTTGCCCTCACCGGCCAGGCGGTGGGCCGGCGCCGCGCAGGGCGCGTCGCACGCCGGGCGCGAACAGCGGCAGGATGGCGACGGCCGACAGCACCGCCACCGCCGCGATCATCCCCTGGCCGTCGGCCAGCGCTTCGCCGAACAGGCTGAACGACGCCGCCCGCACCAGGGAGCCGCCGGCGACGGCGAGGAGGAACGGCATCACCCGCATGCCGGCGAGAATTGCCGCCGTGTGCAGCATCTCGGCCGGTCCGACTGGATACGCCGTCGCGACGGCCAGGACGCCGACGCTGCTGCGCGCGTCGGCCAGCGCCAGGCGCTGGCGCAACCGCGCCGGCAGTGCGGCGAGCAAGCGGTCGCGGCCGGCCAGTTGCGCGATCGCCCACTTGAGCGCCGCCGAGCCGGTCAGCCCGGCGGCCCCGAGCACGGTGCCGCCGAGGACGCCGAAGCAGATCCCCCCAGCGGCGAGCAGTACCACCGAGGGCAGAATCAGGACGGATCGGACGGCGAACAGGGCGACGAATGCCGGCGGGCCCCACCAGCCGAGTCCGGCGACGAAGTCGCGCACCGCGTCCGCACTGGCCTCGATCGGCACCAGGCCACGCACTCCCCAGGCGACGGCGGCGAAGGCGACCAGCAGCGCCACCAGCGCCGCGCCGCGGCGTCTGCGACTCCCGAGCATCGCAGCGCATTGTTGCAGTGATCGAGGGGCGCGCCAATCGCCGAGATCGCCGGCCGTCGAGCGTCCTTCGCCGCTGGCACGAGTTGCCTTCGCGGCCGCACTCCTGCACGGGAACCGGGTGCCTCTCTTCACCAGGCGTGTGCGACCGAGCTCCGCCGCCGCGGCGGCGGGGCTGCTGCTGGCCGGCGGTCTCGCCGTCGGCGGCTGCCAGACCCCAGCGGTCGACATCGACCAGGCGCGGGCGGAGTTGCAGGCGCTGTGCGCGCGCGTCGCCGCGCGCTGCCAGACCTGCGGCAAGCCGCGCGCGGCGCCGGCGGCGCCCGTACTGCCGGCGCAGAGCCCGCTGCCGGCACGCGTGCTCGACGCCTGGGGCAACAGTGTCCGCGTCGCGGTGGCGGGCGACGCGCTCACCCTGCAGTCGGGCGGCCCGGATGGCGGGTTCGATACGCCCGACGACCTGCGCGAGCGCTGCGCGCAGCCGTGAGCGATGTCGCCGCTTCCTCACGCGTCGAATCGGCTTGCCGCGCCACCGGTGGGGGGCGACACTGCGCGGCCGACGGAGGTCGATCATGCACGTTACCGCAGTTGCCGCCCGGCGCCGGGTGAGGAGGCGTCGATGAGTGACGGACCGATGAGTGATGGACGGACGGTGCGGCGCACCGACAAGCACCTGAGCGCCGCCGGCGTCGCGGCGCTGCTGGCGGGCGGTACCTGCGGCAGGCTGGGCAGCGTTGGGGCGGACGGCTGGCCCTACGTCGTGCCGCTGCTCTACGTGTACGTCGATGGCGAGATCTGGGTCCACAACACCCAGGCGCGCGGCCACCTGCGCGACAACGTCGACCACGAGGCGCGGGTGTGTTTCGAGCTCGACGAGGCGGGGGCGGTATTCCCGTACGGCCGCTTCGAGTGCGACACCGCGCTGGCGTATCGCAGCGTCGTCGCCTTCGGGCGCATCCGCGTCGTCGAGGACGCCGTCCGCAAGGCGGCGTTCTTCGACGCGTTCATGGCCAAGTACGCCGATCCCGCCTGGGCGCGGCCGCGCGCCTTCTATCCGCGCCTCGATCAGGTGACGGTGTATGCCATCGCCATCGAGCGCCTGAGCGGCAAGGAGACGCCGCTGCCGGCGCCGACCCAGTGCTGGCCGGCGCTGGACCGCACCAAGAGCCCCGGGGCGCGTCCCGGCCCCGAGGGCCGCGGCGGGCGCGCCGCCGCGGCGCCGCGGCGATGATCGTCGCGGCGCCGTTGCGTTGCACGCCTCACCCGAGGCCGGGTCGCGCTTCCAGACAGCGGAGGTTCGCATGCTCGAACATGGAATGATCGCGCCGATCCTGGCGCTCGTCGGGTGGACCTTCGTGATGTGGTTCTGGATGTATGCGACGCGCATCCCGGCCATGCGGGAGGCCAAGGTGGACATGGCGGAACTCGCGCGCACCGGCGCCAAGCTGGCACTGCCGCCGACCGTCTCCCGGGTCGCGGACAACTACAACCACCTGCACGAGCAGCCGACGATCTTCTACGCGCTGGCGCTCGCCGCGCAGGCCGCCGGGGCAGCGGATCCGCTGAGCATCGGGCTCGCCTGGGCCTACGTCGCAGCGCGCGTCGTGCACTCGTGCATTCAGGCGACCGCAAACGTCATCCCGCTGCGCTTCGCCGCCTTCGCCATCGGCACGTTGTTGTTGCTGGCGCTGCTGGTGCGCACGGCGCTGCGGCTGGCGTAGGGACGGCGCGCCGAGGCGCGCGGGCCGGCTGCGCGGGTGGGGGCGGTTTGTGTCTCCGCGACGCCCCGTCGTATGTTTTTCGATCTACGATGCGTTGGCTCCGATCGCCCTTGCTCCACTACCTCCTGCTCGGTGGGGCCTTCTTTCTCGCTGATCGCCGCTGGCTCGAGCCGGCGCGCAGCGCCAGCGCGGCCTCGGGTCGGTCGACGGTCGTCATCAGCGCCGCCCAGCAGCGCGAGCTGCGCGAGAGCTTCAGCCGCCAGACCGGGTTTGCGCCGAGCCGCGACGACGAACGCGCACTCCTGGGGCGAGAGATCGACACCGAGCTGCTCTACCGCGAGGCGCTCGCGCTCGGCCTCGAACGAGGCGACCGCACCATCCGCTGGCAGCTGGTCGAGAAGATGAGCTTCATCGACGGTGTCGACGAGTCGCAGGTCGACGGCGAAGCGCTCTACCGCAGAGCCCGCGCGCTCGGGTTCGATCAGGGCGACCCGGTGATTCGTCGCATGCTGGTGGAGAAGCTGCGGTTGATCGTTAAGGCCGGGGTGGCCCGCGCCGGGATCGACGACGCCGCGCTCGAGGCCCATCTCGCGGCGCACGCCGACCGCTTCCGCCAGCCGCCGCGGATCACCTTCCGGCACGTGTTCTTCGCTCGTGACCAGCGCGGCGCGCGCGCCGAAGCCGATGCGCGGGCCGCGCTGGCTCTCGCCGAAGGCGCCAACGATGCCGACGCGGTGGCGCGCCTGGGCGACGCGTTCCCGCGCGGCAGCGTCGCCCGCGCCCAGTCGCCGGCGCAGATCACGACGACGTTCGGCGACGCGTTCGCGACGGCGGTCACGGCGCAGCCGCTCGATCGCTGGAGGCTCGTGCCATCGGCGTTTGGCGTGCACCTGGTGCGCGTCGAGGGCCGCACGCCCGGTGCGCTGCCGGCGCTCGACGCCGTCCGCGGCCAGGTGCTCGCCGAGGTGGTCGCCGAGCGTGGCGAACTCGCGCTGCAGCAATTCCTGGCTCGACTCCGGACGCGGTATGCGATCCGAGTCGACGGCATGGAAGACCACGCCTCGTGAGGACGCTGGTCTGCGC
Source organism: bacterium (assembly GCA_031401035.1). Lineage (GTDB taxonomy): Bacteria > Desulfobacterota > Binatia > HRBIN30 > CADEER01 > JANNRA01. The sequence goes on from JANNRA010000016.1 coordinate 22,747, forward strand.
CGCCTTGTGCTGGCTCGGCTGTCTGGCGTCGCCGGCGACCGCGCATCCGCTGGCGCCGGCCCTGCTCGACCTGCACGAGACCCCCGGCGGCAGGATCGACGTGCTCTGGAGGACGTCGACCCTCGTCGTTCCCAACGCCCGCACGCGCGCCGTCTTCCCCTCGCACTGCGCGCCGACAGGGTCGCCGGAGACAGCCATCCTCGCCGACGCGATCGTCACGCGTTGGACGGTCGACTGCGGTGCCGCGGGGCTCGTCGGTGCGACGGTCGGTGTCGAGGGGCTCGGCGCCGCGGAGACCCAGGCGCTGGTGCGGCTGGCGCTCGGCGACGGCCGCGTGGTGCAGAAGGTGCTCCGCCCCACCGAGGCGTCGTTCGTGGTGCCGGAGCGCGTCGCGTCGCTCGACGTCGTCCGCGATTACGCCCGCCTCGGCATCGAGCACATCCTGACTGGGCCCGATCACCTGCTCTTCATCCTCGGGTTGGTGCTGCTCGTGCCGGCGTGGTGGACACTGGCGAAGACGATAACGGCCTTTACGGTCGGGCACAGCGTCACGCTGGCGCTGGTCGCGCTGCACCTCCTCCAGGTCCCGTCGCGCCCCGCGGAACTGGCAATCGCCCTCTCGGTCCTGGCGCTGGCGGTCGAGCTCGGCCGCCCGGCCGATACGCCGTCGCCGATGCGGCGATGGCCCTGGGTCATGGCGGCAGCGTTCGGGTTGCTGCACGGACTCGGCTTCGCGGGGGCGTTGCGGGAGGTCGGCCTTCCCGACGGCGACATTCCGCTCGCCTTGTTCGCGTTCAATCTCGGCATCGAACTCGGCCAGTTGGTGTTCGTCGCCGCGCTGCTCGCCCTCGGCCGCGGGCTGCGTGGTCTGGTCCGCATCCTCCCCGGCTGGATCTCTCACATTCCCATTTACGCGATGGGCTCGTTCGCCGCGTTTTGGTGCTTCCAGCGCGTCGCCGGGTTTTTCGATTGAGGTCTCGCATGTCGATCTCCAGAATCATGCTCGCACTCGCCGTCGTCAGCGCCACCCCCGTGGCCGCGGCCACCGCGCCACCGCCGTGGGCACGCACCGAGGTCCGCGCCGATTGCGCGGCCTACGACCCCCTGCGCTCGCCGTTGTTCGGGGAGACGCACGTCCACACCGCCTACTCCTTCGATGCCCGCATCGGCGACATCACCAACACGCCGAGCCACGCCTATGCATTCGCGAAGGGCGCCGCCGTCGGCCTGCCGCCGTATGACGCGATGGGCCATGGGCTGCGCACCACCCAGCTGCGCCGGCCGCTCGACTTCGTGGCGGTGACCGACCATGCGGAACAGTTCGGCGAGGTACGCATCTGCGAAGCGCCGGGCGATCCCCATTACGGCGAGCCCGAGTGTGTGCAGATGCGGACGCTGCTTGGCACCGCGATGCCGCTGCCGCCGCCGCAACAGCCGCCCGCGGTGTTGACGTTCGCGGTTCCCTATACCGGCCTGCCGCCGTTCCATCGCTTCGCGTGGTGCGGCGACGGCTCGTGCCTCGCCGGGGCCTCGCTGGTGTGGAACGACACGCAGGCGGCTGCCGAGGCCGCCTACGATCGCACGAATGCCTGCACGTTCTCCTCGTTCGTCGCGTACGAATGGACCGCGACGCCGCTCGGCGTCAACCGCCACCGCAACGTGATCTTCCGCAACGGCGTCGTGCCGCCGGTGCCGATCTCCACCCTCGAAGCGAACACCGCGCCCGATCTCTGGAATGCACTGAAGGCCCAGTGTCTCGACGGCCTCCCCGGCTGTGACGTCCTGGCGATTCCGCACAACACCAACCTGAGCCAGGGCACGATGTTTGCGGAAACCTACGACGCCGCGGGGGCCGTGTTCCGTGCCGCGATGGAGCCGCTGATCGAGATGACCCAGCACAAGGGCGACTCCGAGTGTCATCCGCTGTTCAGCACCAACGACGAGGAGTGCGGGTTCGAGAAGATGATCCGCACGACCCTGGCTGATTCGTCGGGCAACCGCACGCAGTTCCCGATGTCGTATGTGCGGAATATCCTGGAGAACGGCCTGCAGCAGGAGCAGGCCGTCGGCACGAATCCGTTTCGGCTCGGCTTCGTCGGCGGCACCGACTCGCACAACGGTACGCCGGGGCTGGTGAGCGAAGCCGACTACGGCCCGGCCGGCGCGCTCGGGACCCGCGACGCGACGCCCGCGTTCATGATCTCGCCCTATCCACTCGGCGGCATCGAGTCACAGCCCGGCGGCCTCACCGTCGCCTGGGCGGAAGAGAACTCGCGCGACGCGATCTTTTCCGCGATGCGGCGCCGCGAGACCTACGCCACCAGTGGCACGCGGCCGATCGTGCGGATGTTCGGCGGCGCCCTCGGCGGCGTCGCCTGCGGTGCCCCCGACTTCGTCGAACGCGGCTACCGCGGCGGCGTGCCGATGGGCGGCGAGCTCGGCGCCGTCCGCGGCAGCCACAGCCCGCGGTTCGCGGTCCTCGCCACGAAGGATCCCGGCGGCAACGGCGATCCAGGCCAGCCGCTCCAGGCGGTGCAGATCATCAAGGGGTGGGTCGACGCCGCCGGTCAGGCGCACGAGCAGATCTACGACGTCGCCGGCAATCGCAACAACGGCGCCTCGGTCGACACCACCACCTGCACCCCCAGCGGCGCGGGCTTCGACAGCCTCTGCACGGTCTGGGAGGACCCGCAGTTCAACCCGGACGAGCGCGCCTTCTATTACGCTCGAATCATCGAGAACCCGGTGTGCCGGTGGAGTACGCGGGTGTGCAACGCGCAGGGGATCGACTGCGCAAACCCCGGCAGCGTCCCGCCCGACTTCGCCACCTGCTGCGACGCGGTTTTCCCAAAGACCATCAAGGAGCGCGCCTGGACGTCGCCGATCTGGTACCGGCCGGAAGCCATCGGCAGGGTCGGCGGCGGCATCAAGTTCGGGACTACGCCCGGCGGCGACACACTGGCCCTCTCCCTCGGCCTGGCCCAGGTACCGGCCGAGATCGACGTCCGCACGAAACCGCTGACGATCACGGTCAGCGACGACGACCAGATCTATGCCACCACGATCCCCGCCGGGGCGATGGTCGAGCGCCTGCCGGGACGCGTGTTCGTCTGGAACGCCAACGGCGCCGGCGGCGTCCGCCGCGCCGCCCTCCGCATCACCCGCGCGGGTATGGGCACGCTGACGCTCAGCACCATGCCGATCGACCTCTCGCGTGCGGCGCGCGTCAGCCACAGCGTCAACGTCACCGTGCAGATCGGCACCTACGAAGCGACGCACGCGCGGCTGTGGGTGGGGAACGGCGCCCGGCTCTGGCCGCGGCACTGACCCGCGGGCGCCTGGGCTGTCCGCCGGCGGCTTGGCACCGGTGCCGTCGCGCCGCGCTACGCCACGCGCGCTTCGCACGCGCCGGCCGCGGCCCACTCGGGCCGCTCGACGACGATGCGCATCGCTTCTCGTGCCGCCACCGTGTTGCCAAACAACGCCCGGGCGTCGCGGACGATCTCGGCGATGCGGTCGTCGCGATGCGCGGGGTCGTGGTGGAACAGCGCCAGCTGCCGGACGCCGGCGGCGCGCGCGATGGCGCAGGCGACCGTGGCGGTCGAATGTCCCCACCCCCTGCGGCCCGGGCCGTTGACGCCGCGGTACTCGTCGTCGGTGTACTGGGCGTCGTAGATCAACAGATCCGCATCCTGGACGAGCTCGAGCATGGCCGGATCGAGCCCGCCGCGCTCGCAATGCTCGGTATCGGTCGCGTAGACGACGCTGACGTCCCCAAGGCTGATTCGGTATCCCAGGCATCCGTGCGGATGGTTGAGGGCCGCCGCTCTGACGCGCACGGCCCCCAGCGCCAGCTCATCGCCGGGCCGCACGCCGTGGAACTCCAGCTGCGCCTGCATCGCCGACAGCCCAACCGGAAAGTGCGGCGGCCGCATCTGCTCGTCAAAGGCCTCGGCAACCGCCGCGGCGCTGTCGCCGGGACCATAGACGTCAAACCGGTTGTCGGGGTGATAGCCGGGCCGAAAGAGCGGAAATCCCTGAATATGGTCCCAGTGATAGTGGCTGATGAGGAACGTCGCGCGCACCGGCTCGACCAGCGTCTCGCTGAGCCGGAACAGGCCGGTGCCGGCATCGAGGATGATCAGCTCGTCGCCGGCGCGCACCTCCACGCAACTGGTGTTGCCGCCGACCTCGCCAAAGTCCTGCCCGCCGCCGGCAATGCTGCCGCGGACCCCCCAGAAGCGCACTTCGAAGCCGGTGTTCGACACGACGACTCTCCACTGGAGCAATCGCGATGCCATGCGCCGACGGACACCGCGCGTGGCCGGAAACGGCGCCCCCCCGTCGTGCGGATAGCGCGCGCTCGTGCGCTTTCTGCAAGTCGTCACCGCCGTGGCGCCGGCAGGGGGAGAGTCAGCCGCGCCCCTGCAGGCGCAGAAAGTCGCGCCGCGTGCGCGGACCGTAGATGGCGTGGCTGCGCGTTGCCTCGGGTCCGCCGAGGGCGTCGCGCGCCTGCGCCAGTTGGTCGGCGGCGATGGCGTTGCGGCGTTCGCGCACCGGCACGCGGTAGAGGCGCGCGGCGTTGAGGCCGAGGATCTGACGCTTGGCGGCGTCGTCGAGCGGCGGGTAGCCGAACTCCTCCTGCAGCGCCGGCGGGATGACCAGGGCCTTGAAGGCCTCGATCTGCCACTGCGGCGATCCCCACCAGATCGAGTCGGTGCCCCAGATGATACGGTCCGGCCCGAGCACCGCCAGGAGCGAGCCGACGAGGTGCGCGGCGGCGAGCGGACTCTCGGTGAAGGCGGTGGCGAAGGCGCTGCCGATCTCGGCGTGGACGTTGCGGCGCTGGCGGATGCCGCGCACGACGTCGAGGAACTCGCCGATGCCGCGACCGGGGAAGTAGCCCGAGTGGTAGGCGACGAATTCCAGGCGCGGCCAGTCCGCGGATACCCGCGGCAGGTCGCGACTGCGCACGTAGGTCTCGGCCATCGAGCCGAGCAGGGCGGGGAAGCCCTTATGGACGTTGATCACCCGCAGACCGAGGCGTGTCGCTTCCGCCAGCATCGGGTAGGCGACCTGCTCGTCGTCGAGCCACCACGCGCCGTTGCCGGTGTAGCACTTGAGCGCCGACGCCCCGAGCGTGCGCACCTGGCGCTCGAGGCTGTCGATGGCGGTCTCTCCGCCGGCGGCGGTGCGCGGGTCGCACATGGCCTGCATCAGTGCGCGCGGCGAGCCGGCCAACTCGTTCACCAGGTCGCGCGTGCGCGCCATCGTCTCGACCGGCAGCGGCACGCCGTTCGGGACGCCGCTGATGACCCCGACGGCGGTGTCGCTGTCGACGAACACCTCCTTGACCATGTTGAGCTGCGACAGATGTTGCAGGCGCTCGGCCGCCGGCAGCTGCGGCTCGAGGAAGCGCAGGAAGGCGAACAGCGGCGTGTCGAAGCGGTCGAGGTCGACGTGGTGCAGCTGCACGTCCATGACGAAGTAGTCGGCGGCGAACAGGGTGCGCGCCGCGACGGGATCGTCGCACTGCTCGGGGGTCACCGGCAGCACCGCCGCGTCGCCCTGCTGGGCGAGGCCGTGCACGCTGTTCAGCACCATGTAGGCGGTGGCGGTGCCGGCGGCGCTGCGCAGGAACTGGCGGCGCGACAGGCCGAGGCGGCGGGCGCGCACGTCGGCCTCCGCCAGCAGGCGGCGCACCGCCGTGCGCTGCACGCCGCTCGGCGGCCGCGGGCACCACTCGCCGTTGGAGACGTCGGAGAAGGGAAAGGGCAGGTCGTCGTCGTCGGTCATGGCGCACACCCGTTCAGCGCCGCGGCGACCGCGGCGATCAGTTCGGCGATGACGACGCGGTCGTCGCCGTCGGCGTCGAGGGCGGTGCAGCCCGCCGGCACGCCGTCGGTGAGCGCCAGCGTCACGCCGCGCACCAACTCGTCGATCGCCACCGCGCCGTCGCTGTTGCAGTCGCCGGCACACCGCCCCGGCAGGGTGCCGCGGCGCGCGAAGATGCCGAGGCCGTCGCCGTCGGCGGCGACGCCGCGCAGGCGCAGGCTCTGCCAGGCGATGAGCAGGTCGCCGCGCGCGTTGCCGGCGGCGGCGACGCCGCCGCCCTCGTCCGACACCGCCCCCTGCGTGCCGGCGGTGGTGGTGTTGAGTAGCACCTCGGCGCCGACGGGGCTGCCGTCGAGACCGACGCGGCGGGCAAAGACGCCGTAGCCGTCGCCGTCGCCGGGGCTCGACCAGGCGACGAGCGCGCCGCGACCGGCGGCGGCCACCGCCGGCTGTTCCTGGCTGAAGGCGGCGACCGAGTTGACGACGAACTCGTCGCCGAGCGGCGTCAGGTCGGCGGCGAGCCGACGGGCGACGATGGCGCTCTCGTCGCCGTCCTGCCCCTCGCTCTCCCAGGCCACCAGGAAGGTGCCGTCGGCGAGCGCGGCGACCGCCGGCAGGCGCTGGTCGCCGGCGCTGGTGCTGTTGACCTGCACTTCGTCGCCGAGCGTCTGCACGTCGCCGACGCGCCGCGCGACGATGGCGCCGCCGTCGCCGTCGCGATCGCGCTGCTCCCACACCACCGCGGCGACGCCGCGCGCGTCGCAGGCAAGGCCCGGGTGGCGGTGCGAGCCGGGTGCGGCGTTTACCGTCCGCGGCGGCGCGGGGATGCTCGCTGTCGCGGTGAGGATGTCGAAGCCGCCGGCGTCCGTCTCGCGCTGCCAGGCGAGGATGAATCTTCGTGACGAAGCGGCGCAGGCCGCCGGGGCGCGGTGGCTGCCCGCCGGCAGCTCCATGAATTCGCGGGGCGGCAGGCCGTCCGCGCGCAGGCGTTGCGCCTCGATGACGAAGTCGCCGCCCGGCGCTGGCTGCGCTTCCCAGACGACGAGGAATTCACCGTCGCGGTTGCAGGCGACCGCCGGGGCCTGCTGATCGCCGCCCGGCGCCGCCGCGCTCAACACCTGCTCGCCGCCGCGCGGCGTGCCGTCCGCCGCGCGTTGCGCCACCACCACCGCGTTGCCGGCGCCGTCCTGGCCGCGCGATTCCCAAGCGAGCACCGCGCCGCCGTCGGCGGTGACGCACAGGGCCGGGTAGCCCTGGTCGCCGGCGCTGGTCGAGTTGACCTGGAACTCCGGCCCGCTGGGCGCCGCCGCCGCGCCGGTGGTGCGGAGCAGCAGCAGGCCGGCGACCAAGGCGCGCGCAAGCATGCTCCCTTCTCGTCGCGGCGCCGTGCCGGAGTCAAGGTGCGCGGCCGCACCGGTCGCCGGCACCGCTGGACGGTCGCCGACGCACGTGCGAGAGCCTCGGGGGTGGCGATCTCCGATTATGTCCGCGATCTGCGCGCGCTGGTCGGGACACGCCTGCTGCTTGTTCCCGCCGCCTCCGGGCTGGTGCGCGACGCGGCCGGCCGCGTGCTGTTGGTGCAGCACGCCAACGGCGGCGTCTGGGCCTGTCCGGGCGGCGCCGTCGATCCCGACGAGGCGCCGCAGGACGCGGCCCGGCGCGAGGTGTGGGAGGAGACCGGCCTGCTGGTCGAGCCGGTCGGCCTGTGCGGCGTTTTCGGCGGGCCGCACTGCCGCGTCCGCTACGCCAACGGCGACGAGGTGTCGTACGTGATCAGCGTCTTCGCCTGCCGCCAGGTCGGCGGGGTGCTGCAGTCCGATGGCGAGGAGACGCTCGACGCGCGCTTCGTGACGCCCGCCGAGGCCCTGGCGCTGCCGCTGTCAGGGTGGAGCCGGGTGGTGCTGCCGAGGCTCCTCGACGGGCGCCAGGCCTGGGTCCCGCCGGCGACCTGGACGCCGCCGCGGCGCTGATCGGCCGCCGCTACCGAGGAACCGCCGCCACCGCTTCGCCCCTTGGAGGGCGCCGCTCCGGCGGCGCCGGGTGCATTGGGGCGCGGTCGCGCCCTTCAACAGGCGCCGACGGAGCGGCGCCCTCCAGGGCAGGTTTCGTCAAGCGGTTGGCGTCAGTTGGTGTCGCCGAAGAGCGCCCGCAGGATGTCGCCGTCGATTCCGCGGGCGGCGCAGGTCAGGCACTGGGCGGCGGCGGCGCGCGTCGAGCCGCAGGCATCGAGGGCCGCGACCTGCACGTCAGTGCAGGCACTGTTGACCTTGTCGCCCAGCTTGCCGGCGGCCTTCTGCAGGGCGCCGACGACTTTGCCGTCGGTCGGCATGATGAAGCCGCCGGCGATGGCGTCGCCGATGCACAGTGGCCCGCCGGCGCCGGGGTTGCCGGACTTGCTCCAGCCCGCCAGGCACTTGCTGCTGCTCTTCAGGTAGGCGTTGATGACGCCGGCGGCGGTGGAGGCGATGGCGGCCTGGCACTTCTGCTCGCCCTTGTCCGGACTGGGCGCGAGGGCGCCGTACTGGCTGACGACGGCATCGACGACGGCGGCGTGCAGGGTATCGATCAGGCAATCCTCGAGCCCGGGTTCGGTCTGCGCGCAGAGGCCGAGCGTCGCCACCGCGGCGTTGCTGCACTTGGTGGCGAGCAGGGAGCGCACCTTGGACTCGGTCTTGGCGAGCGCGACTGCCGCCTTCTGATCGGTCGGTGGGAGGGACGCCGCGCTACTGCCGGCGCACACGCCGAGCGGATCGGCGGCGGCGCCGCTCGACTGCAGCATGCCGAGGCACTTCTGCACCGTCTTGAGCCCCTGCTTGACGAACAACGCCCCGGCCTTGACGACCGCCGCCTGGCAGCGCAGCGCCTCGGCGTCGCTGACGGCGGGCGGATCGGGGACGGAGGGGTTGGCGCAATAGTCGGGGCCGGGCGTCGGCGTCGGGGTGGGCGTCGCGCTGCCGCCGCTCGACATGATGACCAGGGTGTCCATCGCGCCGCGGTCGCCGAGGCTGTTGAAGTTGCGATCGACCGCGTTGCCCCAGCCGGTGAGCGTGACGCTGCCGACGAAACCGACCGGTGCGGTCCAGCGGAAGCCGAAATCGACCTGGTTGAGGAGGTCGGTCTTCTTCGGCGCGCTCTGCGTGATCTCGGTCAGGCCGCCGGTTCCGACGATGGTCTCGGTACCGGCGCTGAACGGGCCGCCGGTGTTGAGCACGCCGCCGCCGGCGCGCACGTTGAAGCCGCCGTAGTCCTGTCCGGCATCGTTGCTGAGGAGGGTCAGCGTGTAGTTGACCGTGGCGCCGGGGTCGACGGTGGTCGGGCCGCTCAGCACGACGGTCGGCGCGATGCCGCCGGTGTGGCATGCGTTGCAGCCGGTCGAGGCGAAGATCGTGCTCGGAACGCCTCCCGAGAGGCCGAGCGCGGCGCTCGGCAGGCCGAGGGCGAGGGCCAGAACGGTGGCGCGCGCGAGGCGGGCGCGGACGTGATGCGGCATGTGTTGGTTTCCCCAGGATCGCCGGCGGGCGGTCAATTCGACTTGTCCTTGAACGTTACGCCATCGGCTTGCAGGAAAGGCAGACTGAAGGTCGCGCCCCAGCAGGGGCCGCCGGAGGACTTGATGAGCTGGGCCTCGATCGGTCCGTTCAGGCTGCCGAGGTTGGGCATTTGCAGCAGCGCGCCCTTGCCCTTGAACAGCATGCGGGCGCTGCCGTCGACGCCGGCGCGCAGCTTCAGCTGGCGCACGCCGCTTGGCGTCAGGTCGCCGTCCTTGTACGCGAAGCCGCTGCCGTCGCCGCTCCAGCAGGGGCCGCCGCAGGAGTTGTCCTCGGCCGGCGCCAGCGCGCTGGCGACCAGCGCCCCGCCGTCGTAGATGCACAGGACGTAGTCGTCGCTGGCCTGCGGCGCGCCGAGCTCAGCGAGGGTCGTGGCGCTGCCCTTGCCCCATTTCCACAGCATCTGATCGCCGCTGTCGGGCGTCTTGTCCCTCATCTTCAGCAGCGCCTTGCCGCTGTCGACGGGGGCGCGGCAGAGCTGCGGCGCGGGCGGGCAGGGCGAGACGACCCCATTGCGTAGCAGCTGCACCTCGTCGGCGATCTCGTCGGTGAGCGCCATGTCCAGATCACCGTCGTTGTCGAGATCGGTGAGCACGGCACAGGATGGATTCGACGCGGCGGGGAAGTTCTGCGTCGCGGTGAAGACGCCGCTGCCGTCGTTGGTGAACAGCCGCCAGGCGGCACCGGCGAAGCCGGACAGCACCCAGTCGAGGTCGCCGTCGCCGTCGAGGTCGCCGAGGTCGGTGGCGACGACGTGGCCGGGCGCGGGGTAGGTGACCGGCGGGTCGAGCGTGCCGTCGCCGTTGCCGATCAGGATCGACCCGGTGTTGGAGAAGGCGTTCGTCGTCGTCACGTCCATGTTGCCGTCGCCGTTCACGTCGCCGGTGACGAGCTGCCAGACCTGGCCGCCGGCGACCTGGACGATTCCGGGATTGAAGGTCCCGTTGCCAGTGCCGAGCAGCACGACGATCTCTTCGGAGTCCTGCGCGCCGACGATCAGGTCGCTGATGCCGTCGTTGTTCATGTCGGCGGCGGCGAGCCCGTACTCGCCGTCGCCGCCGCTGTCGAAGCTGCTGGCGGCAGCGAAGACGCCGCTGCCGTTGTTGAGCGTCAGCGCCACCACATCGCCGCTGCGGACCGAGTTGGCGATGTCGAGGTCGGCGTCGCCGTCGACGTCGAGCACGGCGATGCCGTGCGGCTCGTTGCCGGTCGGGATCGACTGCGGCGCGTCGAAGGTGCCGTTGCCGTTGCCGAGCACGATGTCGACGCGGCCGTCGCCGCTCGAGGAGACGGCGATGTCGACGCGGCCGTCGTTGTCGAAGTCGCCGGGTTCGTTGGGGCTCGACTCGAAACCGATCGTGCGCGGCGGCGTCAGGAAGGGATCGAAGAGGCCGCTGCCGTCGGCGCGATTCATGAACACGCGCAGGTCGGCGCTGTCCTCGTTGACGGTCGTCAGGTCGACAAAGCCGTCGTCGTCGAGGTCGGCGGCCATGGCGCCGTAAATGCGCGTCCCGGTGCCCGGATTGGTGCGGTTGGACATGACGTCGATCTGCTCGAAGACCATCGCCGCCGGCTGCGCCTGCGCGACGAACGCGTAGGCGTAGCCGGCGGCGCGCAGCGGCGAGGCGTCGGCAGCGACAATGCTGTCGGCCAGGTTGACGAGCACCGTCTCGCCGGCGGCGAAGGCGCGCGTCGGGGTCAACGTGACGGTCTTGTCGGCGTTCGAGAAGCTGATGGCGCCGGCCGCCGGGCCGCTGGTGCGGCCGAAGACGCGCAGGCTCGCGGCGGTGATCGAGGCGGTCTGCAGGGCGCGGTCGAAGGTGACGCTGACGGCGCTCGTCGCCGGGGCGATGGCGTGGCGGGCGGGGCTGAGGGCGACCACCTGGAGTTCGGCGGCGCCGACGGGCGCGGCGAACGCGAGCAGCAGCGCGCCGAAGCGCGGCAGATGTGTCATGACGTCGGTTCCTCCCCCGAAATGTGCCGGCCCCGTGCCCAGGCCCGTGCCTGGTCGGGATACCACGGGTGCCGAGCCCAGCCGAGGAAAAACTTTCGATCCTGGAGAATCTGGGCGGCTCGCCGGCCTTTCCCGTCGCCACCGTCACCTGCTACCCGAACGGCGTGGCCACGCCCGGCATTCTCCTGCTGCTGGCCCTGCTCGCCGCCGACCCAGCCGTGGTGACGCGGGTCATCGACGGCGACACCATCGCCGTGCGCCAGGCCGGCCGTTCCGTCACGGTGCGTCTGATCGGCGTCGACACGCCGGAAATGGCCGACCGCCACGACCCCGCCGCGCCACCGCAGCGGTTCGCCCGCGAGGCCAGCGCCTACGCCCGGCGCCGCTTGGACGGCCAGGCGGTGCGCCTGGAATACGAGCAGCGCGAGCGGCTCGACCGCTACGGGCGCACCCTTGCCTATGTGTTCCTCGCCGACGGCGCCTTCTTCAACCGCGAGCTGGTGCGCGAGGGCTATGCGCGTGCCTTCACCCGCTACCCGTTCCGCTTCCGCGAGCAGTTCGTCGCCGACGAGGCGGCGGCGCGCGCCGCTCGCCGCGGCCTGTGGGCCGGCGTCGCAGCAACCGGCGGCCCGGTCATCGGCAACCGTCGCTCGAATCTCTACCACCTCCCCGGCCAGCGTCATTACGACGACGTGGCGCCGCGCAATCGGGTCTACTTCGACAGCGAGGACGCCGCCCGCGCCGCCGGCTACGCGCCGGCGCGGCGATGACCAGCGCCGCCGCCGGGCTGGTCGGCGTGCGCGTGCTCGACGGCGCCGACGCGCACGGTCGCGCCACGGTGGCGCTGCTCGCCGCCCTCGGCGCGGCGGTGACGCGCGGTACGCCCGACGATGCGGCGCTGCGCGCCGCCGATGTGGTGGTGCTCGGCGGCGCCGCGGCGGCGGAGGTGGCGGCGCGGCGCCGCGTCTTTCCCCGCCTGGTGGTCGTGGCGGTGACGCCCGGCGGCGGCGTCGGGGCAGGCGCCGCCTGGCGCGGCGGTGAGCCGGTGCTGCAGGCGCGCGGCGGTCTGGTGTGGCCCAACGGTCACCCCGACGGCCCGCCGTTGGCCCTGCCCGGTGCGCCGGCGACACGCGTGGCGGCGCTGCATGCGGCCCTCGGCGTCGTCCTGGCCCTGCTGGCGCGGCGGCGCGACGGGCGCGGGCGACTGGTCGATGTGTGCGTGCAGGAGAGCGCCACGGCGCTGCTCGAGCACGTCATGGGAGAGTGGTTCGAGCGCGGCGATCTGAGCCGGCGCCGCGGCAGCCTGCACTGGAACGGCACCTTCCGCATCGGCCGCGGCGCCGATGCGCCGCTGCTGCTGTCGCACCTCGGCGACTGGACGGCGCTGCGCGAGTGGCTGCGCGCCGACGGCGCCGTCGCCGATCTCGACGCGCCGCGCTGGGACGACGTCGACGAGCGCTGCCGCCACGCCGCGCACGTGTTCGACGTCCTCGACGCCTGGGCGGCATGCCACCCGGTCGCCGAACTCGTCGCCCGCGCCCAGGCCCTGCGCCTGCCCTGGGCACCGGTGTGGAGCCGCGCGCGCTTCGCGCGGGAGGGCGGTGGACGCGGCGCGGCGGCGCCGTATGCGCCGCGCGGCGGCGCCGCGGCGCCCGCCACCGCGTGCGCCGAGATGGCGGCGGCC
>JANNRA010000017.1:0-50931 GCA_031401035.1 bacterium
TGCATCGGGGCCCAGTCGATCCCGCCAACAGGCGCCGACGGGGCGGCGCCCTCCACCGCCCGCGCCCCACTGGTAGTCGGATGGGGGGGCAGCTCTACGACGCCGCACTAGGGCTCGATCGCTTCGAGGCGGCGAATGCCCTCGCGGACGGACAGCAGCAGTACGGCGGCGATGAGCGCGACGACGGCGGCGAACGAAGCCGCCACCGACCACTGCGCCGCCGACGAGAGCGGCACGCCCTGGAAGCGGCTGGAGAAGACCGCATAAACCGGCCAGGCTTCCAGGACGACGACCAGGCCGATGAAGGACATGCAGAGCACCATGAAAACGAGTCCGCCGGCGCTGGCCGCGACCTTGGCGGCGTTGTCGGCATCGAGGTTCGGGTAGGTCGCGCCGACCGCCAGTGCCAGCGCGACGATGGCGAGGACCAAGCCGAAGAGCGTCGCGGCGGACAGCCACATCATGAACGGCATCACCTGGAGATAGGAATTGGTCGCCAGGACGAGGATCTGACCGAAGACCAGCAGTGGCACGGCGCCGACCCAGAACTTGGCCCAGAACAGCCGCCGGGTCGGAATCGGCGCCCCCTTGAGCAGCCAGAGCGCGCGCCCCTCCATGCTGAAGGACGGGAAGACGAAGCGCGCCGCGACGGAGGCGATGACGAAGGCGGCCAGGGCGAGGTTCACGAAGGCGATGACGTTCTTGAAATAGAAGGTCACCAGCGGGCTGCCCTGCAACGGCAGGACGCTGAAGTTGTACAGGTACACCACCACCAGGGCGGCGAGGAGAATGAGCTGCGACCACTGGCTGGTGTCGCGAAAGAAGGTCTTCACTTCTTTGATCACCAGCATGCGCGTCTGGCGCGGCAGCGGCGCCGTCAGCAGGCGCAGGGCGCGCTCCCACAGCGCGTGTCCGGTGAAGCGCGCCTGGCGGCCTTCCTGTGCCTTGGTCCAGCCGCGCAGAAACAGGCGCGTGACGACGGCCTCACAGGCCATCACGGCGACCGCAGCCGTGGTCACCAGCAGGGCGAAGTAGAAGAGCGGGCTGCCGTCGCGCAGCCCGAGCAGGGGAAAGAGGATCTCGGTCGCCCAGGTGCTGGGCAGGAAGCTGGCGTCGGGAGTGCGCATGGCGGCCAGGAAGGCGCCGAAATCCGCGAACCCCTCGGGGTTCACCAGTCGTTCCGGGCGGACGAGGCGGAACAGCAGGTAGAGCAGCGCCACCGCGACGACCGAGAGCAGGACCAGGATGTCCTTCGTGCGTCGCGCCGGGAAAACGTTGACGAGCAGCGTCGTGGTCATGACGCCGAGCGCCGCCGGGATGAGGGCGAACGGTGGCAACACCAGGGCGGTGGCCAGGTAGAAGAGCGGTCCGGTGGAGTGCACGACGCCGTAGGCGATGAAGGCCGGCAGGGCGAAGACGAGCAACATCCACGAGGAGTCGATCACCGTCTCCGCCAGACGGGCATAGAAGAGGCGGCGCAGCGGCACCGGCGCCGCCACCAGGCGATCGAGTTCGCGCGACAGGAAGAACGTCGACAGCGTGGTGACGATGTTCGAGAACAGCAGGATCGAGAAGAAGGTGACGAAGACCATGCCGAGCAGCTTGTAGGTGAGCACGGGGCCGAAGTCGGGGACGCTCAGGAAGTAACTCAGGGCACGATAGAAGAAGGCGAAGACGGCGCTGCCGAAGCCGAGCGCCAGCAGCGCGAAGCCGCCGACCCGCCACCGTCCCTGACGCGACAGACGCCGCCAGCGGTTGCGCGCCGCCAGGACACGCGGCGACAGCAGGCGTGCCAGGTCGCGCAGCGGGTGCGCTGCGACCGGCGCGGCCGGCGCGACGGTGCCGAGATCGAGGAGCGGGGAGACGCTGTCGTTCGCCATGGTCAGACCGGCAGCCCGTCCTCGGCGCCCAGCTCTGCCTCGGCACCGGTGAGGTGCAGGAAGAGGTTCTCCAGCGTCGATCCCTGGCGCCCCGCCTGCGTACGCAGGTCGTCGATCCTGCCGAGGGCGATCAGGCGGCCGCGCATGATGATGCCGATGCGGTCGCAGAGCTCCTCGGCGACCTCCAGGCTGTGCGTCGACATGAAGACGGTGGCGCCGCCGGCGGCGAGGTCGCGGAAGATGCGCTTCAGCAGGCGCGCGCCGCGCGGATCCATGCCCACCGTCGGCTCGTCGACAATCAGGATGTTCGGCGCGTGCATCAGCGCCCCGGCCATCACCAGGCGCTGCTTCATGCCGTGTGAGTAGCTCTCGGCGAGTTCGGCGCGCCACTCCGCCAGGTCGAAGAGCTGCAGGAGGCGCTCGCGCCGTCGCGTCATGGTCGCCTCGTCGACGCCGTACAGGTCGGCCGTGAAGTCGAGGTACTCGGCGCCGGTGAGCTTCTCGTAGACATGCGGCCGATCGGGCACGAAGCCGCACAGCGCCTTGGCGCGCAGCGGCTCGGCGTGGAGGTCGAATCCGCCGAGCAGCACCGACCCCGCCGACGGCTGCAGCAGTCCCATCATCATGCGGATGGTGGTGGTCTTGCCGGCCCCGTTCGGGCCCAGGAACCCGAAAATCTCGCCGGCGCGTATCGACAGGGTGAGGCGGTCCACCGCCGTCGTCGCGCCATAGCGCTTGGTCAGTTCGTTCAACTCGATCATTAGGCCTCCGTCCTGCCGCCTCCGTCCTGATCACGCACTCTGCGAGGTGGCACGCCAGAGAGCAACTTCGATGCCCGGGGGCTGCCGGCGAGTCGGCGCGGATGGCGCCTGGCGGACCTGCCAGGCGGCGCTCGCCGGTGTGGCGATCCGACGGTCGCCCGGCGCCGCTTTCTTCTGCGCCGCGACCTTCGTAGGCTGATGCCGATGCGGGGGGCGGAGCGGGCGCTGCTGGCGACGGCGCTGTGGCTGGCCCTCGGCGCGGCGGCGTCGGCCGGCGAATTCGAGTTCCTGCCGCCGGCGCCGACGCGAAACTTCCAGCCGATCCAGCTCATCTTCCTCAACCTGCCGTTCGAGCGCGCCGTCGTGCTGCCGCCCGGCGACCTCGCCCTGCAGGCGCAGTCGGCCGAGATCAACGAGATCGCCACGTCGAGCGGGGCGATCGATTCGACACTGAAGTTCGAGTCGAACCGCACCGTCTTCGGCTTCCGCGTCGGCGTCTGGGACGGCTGGGAGGCGGGCATGGAGCTGCCGTTCATCTCCCGCTTCGGCGGCTTCCTGGACCCGGTCATCAACGGCGCGGAGGAGTTCTTCGGGGCGGTGAATCCGGAGCGTAACCTGTTTCCGGAGAACACGTTCGGCGGCTTCAGCGTCGCGCGCGGCGACACGTCCCTGTTCGAGGGCGGCGAAGTGACGTTTCAGCCCGGCGACCTGAGCTTCCTCGTCAAGCGCCAGCTGCGCCTGCCGGAATCTTGGCCGCGCCTGGCACTGCGCGGTGCGATCAAGGCGCCGACCGGCGATGCGGACGAGGTCCTGGGCAGCGGCGAGCCGGACTTCGGGCTCGGCGTCGCGGCCGACTACCAGCCGTGGCAGCGCCTGATGCTGTATGGCAATCTCAACCTGGTCTATCCGCTCGGCCCGATCACCGCCGGTGACCTCACCCTCAATCCGTTCGTCGGCCAGTCCTTCGCCGCCCACCTCGCCATCACCCGTCACTGGTCGGTGTTCCTGCACGAAGCGGTCTACACCAGCCCCTTCCACGGCACCGGCGCGGCGCTGTTGGACGGCACGGTGGTCGAGCTGGGCCTCGGCCTCAACGTCGCCTGCGGTGAGCGCTTCGGCGCGCAGCTGCTCGGCATTCAGAACATGAGCGGGGTCGAGCAGGCGGCCGACTTCACCCTCATGCTGGCGCTGCAGTGGCGGCCCTGGGCGCTGCCGACCGACCTGCCGCCGGTGGGGCCGCCGTTGCCGCCGCCCACCGACCTGCCGCCGCTCGGGCCACCGCCAGATCCGCCGTCTTGACCGCATGCGCGGCGGGCGCGTAGACACGGCCGCACGCGGACGAGGAGCGAAGGCAGTGGGAGAGATGTTGCGCGGCAAGGTGGCCGTCGTCACCGGCGCCGGGCGGGGCATCGGGCGCGGCGTCGCGCTCGAGCTGGCCGACCAGGGCGCGCAGGTGGTGGTCAACGACTACGGCGTCAGCTTGGACGGCCGCGAGCCGACCAGCGGTCCGGCCGAGGCGGTGGTGGCGGAGATCCGCGCCGCCGGCGGCACGGCGGTCGCCAACGCGCTGTCGGTCGCCGAGTGGGAGAACGGCCGGCGCATCGTCGAGAGCGCCGTCGAGCACTTCGGCCGCCTCGACATCCTCGTCACCTGCGCCGGCTTTCTGCGCGACCGTATGGTGTTCAACATGAACGAGGAGGAGTGGGACGCGGTCATCGGCGTCCACCTCAAGGGGACCTTCAACTGCATCCGCCATGCGGCGCCGTTGCTGCGCGAACAGCGCGGCGGGCGCATCATCACCTTCTCGTCCGGGGCCGGCATGTTCGGCAATCCCGGCCAGGCCAATTACGGCGCCGCCAAGGCCGGCATCAGCGGGTTGACCAAGGTCGTGGCGCGCGATCTCGGTCGCTACGGCGTCACCGTCAACAGCATCTGCCCGGTCGCCGCGACGCGCATGACGATGACCGAGGCGACGCTCAGGGCGCGCGAGATTCGCAAGGCGCAGGGCATCGTCCGCGAGGAATCGGCCCTGCGTCAGTTGGAGAACCTGCAACCCGAGGATGTGGCGCCGATGGTCGCCTTCCTGGCCAGCGATCACGCGGCCGGCGTCAACGGCCAGATCATTCTCTGTGCCGGCACCTCGTACTCGCTGCTGTCGCTGCCGCGCGCCGTCAAGACGCTCTACAAAGAGGGGCGCTGGACACTCGACGAACTGGACGCGCTGGTGCCGGTGGCGCTGACCGACGGGCTGGCCAACCCGGCGCCGACCAGGGCCGGGTGAGGAGGGGCACATGGGGACCCGACTGCAGGGCAAGGTCGCCGTCGTCACCGGCGCGGGGCGCGGCATCGGCCGCGGCATCGCGTTGCTGATGGCCTCGGAAGGGGCGGCGGTGGTGGTCAACGACCTCGGCGCCAGCCTCGACGGCGCCGGGCGCGACACCTCGGCAGCCGACGAGACCGTCGCCGCCATACGCGCCGCCGGCGGCGAGGCCGTGGCGAACTGCGACAGCGTCGCCGACTACCGCGCCGCCGAGGCGATCATCGAGACCGCGGTGCGCGCCTTCGGCCGCGTTGACGTGCTGGTCAATAACGCCGGCATCCTGCGCGACCGCATGATCTTCAACATGAGCGAGGACGACTTCGACGCCGTCATCGCCGTGCACCTCAAGGGCACGTTCAACTGCAGCCGCCACGCCGCCGTGCGCATGCGCGAGCAGAAGGGCGGGCGCATCATCAGCATGTCGTCGACCTCCGGTCTCTACGGTAACCCCGGCCAGGCCAACTACGGCGCCGCCAAGGACGGCATCGCCGGCTTCACGCGCGTCGTCTCGCGCGACCTCGGTCGCTACGGCATCACCGTCAACGCCATCG
Organism: bacterium; assembly: GCA_031401035.1. Lineage (GTDB taxonomy): Bacteria > Desulfobacterota > Binatia > HRBIN30 > CADEER01 > JANNRA01. The sequence goes on from JANNRA010000017.1 coordinate 5,513, forward strand.
CCCCGGCGGCGGCGACGCGCATGACGGCGACAGTCGGCGACGCGGCGCGCCAGGCACGCGCCAAGGCCGGCATCGCCTCGATGGGCGCCGAGGCGCGCACCCTGCTGCCGCGGCCGCAACGCGAGCCGGACGACGTCGCGCCCTTCGCCACCTACCTTGCCAGCGACGCCGCGGCGGGCATCAACGGCCAGATCTTCGTCGTCATGGGCGGCATCATCTCGCTGACCAACTATCCGGCGCCGCAGCGGACGATGACCAAGGCGACGCGCTGGCGACCGGAGGAGATCGCGGCGCTGTTTCCGTCGACGCTCGGCATGGATCTCGTCAACCCGGCCCCGGCGCAGCCGCCGCCGCCGGCGCCGAAGGCTTAGGGCGGATGGCGATGCAGCAGGTGTGGGGCCGCTACTTCGGTGACTACACCGTCGGCGAGGTGATCAAGCACTGGCCCGGGCGCACGATTCGCGAGGCCGACGACACCTGGTTCACGCTGCTCACCATGAACACCAACCCGATCCACTTCGACGAGCACTTCGCCAGCCAGTCGCAACATGGACGCTGTCTGGTGAACGGCACCCTGGTGTTCGCCATCGCCGTCGGGATGTCGGTGCGCGACATCAGCCAGACGGCGATCGCCAACCTCGAGTACGAGATCGTCCGCCATCTCGCGCCGACCTTCCACGGCGATACCCTGTACGCCGAGTCGGAGATCCTCGACCAGACGCCGTCGTCCAAGGGCGACCGCGGCGTGCTCTACGTCGAGACGCGCGCCTGGAACCAGCGCGAGGAGCGCGTCCTGTCGCTGCGCCGCCGCGTGCTGTTGCCGCGCCGCCCGGCCTGACCGGTCGTCAGTCGTCGCCGGGGTCCGCGGCGGCGAGTGCGGCGGCGGCGGCGCGTAGGCGCTGGCGGTCGACCTTGCCGCTGCCCAGCGTCGGCAGGCCCGCGGCGGACACGAAGAAGACGTGCCGCGGCACCTTGTAGCTGGCCAGCGTCGCGCGGCAGTGGGCGAGCAGCGCGTCGGCGCCGCCGGCGGCGCCGACGGCGGCGTCGCGGCGCACGACGAAGGCGGCGACGTTCTCGCCGCGCGTCGGGTGCGGCACCGGCACGACGTGTGCGATCAGCACGCCGGGAAACTGCGCCAGGGTCGCCTCGACCTCCGCGGCGGTGACGTTGACGCCGGCGGTCTTGATCACGTCCGTCAGGCGGCCGACGAAGTGCAGCCAGCCGCGCGCGTCGAGCCGACCGCAGTCGCCGGTGTGGAAGTATCCCTCCGCGTCGAAGCAGCTGCGCGGGTCGCGTTTGTAGTAGGTCCGCATCAGGCTCGGGCCGCGGACGATGATTTCGCCCTCGCGCTCTGGCGGCAGCTGCAGGCCACTGTCGGGGTCGATGATGCGCAGGTCGAGGTCCGCCATGGGGCGGCCGTGCGCGCCGGCGCGGTCGGCGAGGGCGTCGTCGAAGCGGCTGCAGGACGCCATCGGGCCGGTCTCGCTCATGCCCCAGGCGCCGACCGCCTGATGATCGGCGCGGAACAGCGCCGCGGCCCATCCAGTATTGGCGCCCGGCCCCTTGCGCAGATGCAGCCGGTCGCGGTCGAAGGCGGGATGGCGCAGCAGGGCTTCGGCCTGGTGCGGCCAGGCGAACAGGGTCGTGCAGCGGTGCGCCGTCAGCAGGCGCAGCGTCTCGTCGGCCTCGAACACCTCCTGCAGCACGATCGAGCCGCCGCGCGACAGGGGGGCGAGCGCGACGCCGACCAGACCGCCGTTGAAGAACAGCGGCAGGTAGCCGTAGGTGACATCGTCGGCGTCGAGTCCGAGCCGTTCGGCGACGCTGTCGGCGCCGCGCAGCATGCTGGCGTGCGTGTGCACCACCCCCTTCGGCGCGGCGGTGCTGCCGGAGGTGAAGAAGATGGCGGCGTCGTCGCTGCCGTCGACAGCGTCGAGCGCCGCGGCGCTCCACGCCGTCGTGCGCGCGTCGCCGCTGGCGAGGAAGTCCTCCCAGGCGAGCACGCCGCGCGGCAGATCGTCGCCGTCGCAGACGACGTGGCGCAGGCCGGGCAGGGCGGCGGTGCGCAGCGGACCCGCCTCGTCCAGGGTCGGACAGATCTCGAGGAGCATGGCGAGATAGTCGTGGCGGAGGAAGCGGCCGACGGTAATCAGTACCGCGACATCGGCGTGGCGCAGCGCATCGCCGAGCTCGGGAGCGCGGAAGAGGGTGTTGATCGGCACCAGGACGGCGCCGAGGCGCCAGGCGCCGAAGGCGCAGCGCAGCCAGTCCGGCCGGTTGGGCATGAGGAGTCCGATGCGCGTCCCCTTGGCGACGCCGAGGCGGGCGAGGGCGTCGGCGACGCGGCGCGCGTCGGCCGCCAGGGCGCTGTACGACACGGCATCCCCGCTCGCCGCGTGCAATGCGATGCGGCTACCGTGCGCCGCCGCCAGGCCGCGCAGCCTGTGTCCGATGCTCTCCATGCCCTCTGCTCGTCGTCGGGCGCGTCCGCCCGGCGACCGTGGCGCTCCCGCGGCGACCGATAGCGCCGCCCCGGCGCGAAGGCAACGCGCTGCTGGATAGCGCGACCACGCTTGGGGTAGAGGCGGGCACCCGCCGTGTCCACGCCCGAGTCGCCTGCCGTTCCGCCCGTGCGCTCGCATATCGGTGCCGGGTTGTCGCTCGCCGTCGCCCTCGCCGCCGTGGGGCTGGCGCAGTGGCAGTTCCGGCTCGGCAATGCGGCGCTCGGCAGCGCGGTTGAAGACGCGGCCGGGCACCGTGCCGCGGCACTGGCGTGCAGCGCGTTGGCGCTGGCGGCGACGGTGGTGCTGGCGCGCCGCCGCCGCGAGGCGCCGGCCTGGACCGCGCGCCCCGCGACGCGTCGGCTCTGCGCCGCGGCGTTGGCGCTGTTGGTCGTCGCCGCCGCCGGCGTGCGCTTCCATCGCCTGCGCGAGCTGCCGCCGGGCCTGTGGATCGACGAGGCGCTCAACGGCGTGCAGGCGGTCGAGATCGCGCGCCGCGGGCGGCCGTTGATCGCCCTGCCGCCGGAGGATGTCCGCACCGGGCTCGGGGCTGGTTTCGTCGACGTCGCGGCCCTGGCCTTCGCCTGGCTTGACCCCGATGACGGGCCGTACGCCCTGCGCGGCGTCGCCGCCGTGATCGGCGTCATCGGCGTCGCCGCCGCGGCAGCGCTCGCCTGGGTGTGGTTCGGGCCGGTCGCGGCCGTCGCCGGCGCCGCCTGGCTGACGGTCTCGCAGTGGCACGTCAACTTTTCGCGTTGGGGCGAGATGCCGATCATGTCGCCGGCGATCGAGTGCCTGGTGGCGCTCGGTGTCACCGTCGGCCTCCGACGCCGCGGCGTTCGCGGCCTCGCCGGCTGGCTGGTCGCCGGCCTCGCCCTCGGCGGCGGCCTGTACACCTACCAGACGTTCCGACTCTGGGCGGCTGCGGCGCTCGCCATCGGTGCCCTGGCAGCCTGGCGAAACCGAAACGCCATGCGCGGCGCGTGGGCGCCGCTGGCGGCGGGGCTGGCGTGCGCGCTGCTGGTCGCCGTGCCGATGCTCCACTACGCGATCAGCGAGCCGGCGGCGTTCGGCGAACGGGCCGCTGGGACGGTGTGGTTCGGGCGCGCGGACTGGCGCGCGCAGCTGGCCGAGTCGCTGCCGCGCTCACTGCTCGCCTTCCACTACGCCGGCGACGACAACCCGCGCCACAACCTGCCGTTCGCCCCGCTGCTGACCGTCGTCCCCGGCGCGCTGCTGCTGCTCGGCGCGGCCACCTGCGCGGTGCGCTGGCGCCGCCCCGCCTGCGCGGCGACGCTGCTGTGGTTCGTCGTCGCCCTGGTGCCCGCGGTGATCACCCTCGAGGCGCCGCATGCGACGCGCCTGCTGGACGCCAGCGTGCCGATTGCGCTGATGCTCGGCGTCGCGGTCGTGCTGGTTGCCGATGCCCTCGCCGCGGCGCTGCCGGTCGTCGGTCCGGCGCTGGCGGGTGCGGCGGCGCTGGCGGCGCTGCTGGCCACGGCGGGCGCCGAGTTGCACGCCTACTTCGTCGCCCGCGAGCGCCTGCCGCTGTTCTTCGACGCCTTTCTGCCGCCGGAATCGGCGCCGGCCCGTTATCTCGCCGCCGCACCGCCGGACGCGATCGTCTACCTCGACCCGATCACCTACTGGCACCCGGCAACGCCGTTCGTCGCGCGCCGCTTCCTCGACGAACCGAACGACGTCCGCATGCTGCAGGTGCTGCACGACTTTCCGCCCAGCACACCCGTTGCCCGCGATGTCCTGTACCTGCTGCCGCGCGACTATGCCTCCTTCGCGGCGGTGCTCGCCGAGTTGCTGCCGGCGACGCTGTGCGAGACCTGGCGCGATCCATTCGGACGCGTCGATCTGGTCGCCTGCCGCGTCCCGCGCGACGATATCAATCGGCTGATTGCCGAGGCGGCCGGCGCCGCCTGGCGCCCACCGATCGGGCTGCGCGGTCGCTTCTGGGCGGCGCCCGAGGGCAGCGGCGCGCCCGCCCCTGTGGCGCCGCTGGTCCTGCCGCTGCTCCAGTACGGCATCGACGCGCCGCCGATCGGTCGGTTCGACTTGGCCGAATGGCGCGGCGTCATCGAGATTCCGCGCGACGGCGACTACTACTTTCGTCTCCATCCGGATTCGACCTCGTTGGCCATCGATGGTGTCGAGATCATCGCCTCGGCCGGCGAGCGCGCCGTCGGCGGCGGCAACCCCGGCCGCGCCGAGCTGCGCGCCGGGACGCATCCGATCCGCATCACGCTGCAGCCCGGCCCGCATGGACAGCGCTTTCTGTGGTTCTACTGGCAGCCGCCGGGCGAGGACGGCGGCTGGGTTCCGGCAACGGCGTTGCGTCCGCCGCCGGACGAGGCCGCAGCGCGTTGAGCGGGCGCCGGCATCACCTTGCCGCTGCCCCAAGCCCCGGGTAGCGTAGTGTCCATGCCCTGGCTGATCGGCGCCCGCGTCGCCGTCGTGCGCGCCTTCTTCCGCTCCTTCTTCCCGCTGCTGCTGTTGGCGGCGGGCGCGGCGCAGTGGACCATGGTGGCCTGGATCGCTGCGGTCGGCGTCGGCCTCGTGCTGCCGTGGCCGGTGCACGGGCTCGCCATCGCCAGCCTCTACGTGGTCAATCGGCTCATCACCGGCGCGGCGCGCGGGCGCCCGAGCGGGGCGGCCTACCGCGCCTATGCCGGGACGGCGTTCGTCTCGCTGTTCTGCGCCGTCTTTCTGCTCGCCACGTGGCTTACCTTCGCCGTCGCCCACGGCGTCCTCGGCGTGCTCAGCGCGCAGGCGCTCGGCGCGGCCGGTCAGCAGGCGGTGCAGGCCGGCGTCGGCGACGCGTTTCGCTGGGTGGCATCGCTGGGCATGGGCGGCATCGCCCTGGTGATGGGCTACGGCTATGCCTGGGGGCAGCACGAGTTGCGCGTGACGCGGCTGGCGGTGCCGGTGCGCGGGCTCGCCCGGCCGCTGCGCGTGGCGCAGATCAGCGATATCCACATCGGCCAGAATCTCAGCGTCGCACAGCTCGAGCGCTTCGTCGCGGCGGTGAACGCCACCACGCCCGACCTGGTCTGCATCACCGGCGACATCGCCGACTCGCCGCTGGCCGACACCGCCACCTTCTTCCCGATCCTGGCCGGTCTGCGCGCTCGCCTCGGGGTCTGCGCCATTCTCGGCAACCACGACCATTACGTCGGCGCCGCCCACGTCGCGGCGGAGCTGCGCCGCTGGACGCCCTTCCGGGTGCTGCGCGACGAGGCCGTGACCCTGCAACTCGACGACGTCCGCCTGCACGTCGTCGGCCTCGACGACCGCGGCCGCGATTGGGCCCGCGGGCTGCTCTCCGACGCCTGTCTCGCCGAGCTGCTCGATGCGGCGCCGAGCGACGCGCCGGTGTTGCTGCTGACGCACCGGCCGGATCTCTTTCCCCAGGCCGCGGCGCGGGACGTGGCGCTGACGCTCGCCGGCCACACGCACGGCGGCCAGCTGGCGTTGCCGTGGCGCGGCCGGCGTCGCAACCTCGCCGAGTTCATCACTGGCTTCGACCGCGGCCACTACCGCGACGGCGATTCCCACCTCTACGTCAACTGCGGGCTCGGCGTCACCGGCCAGCGCATCCGCCTGTTCACCCCGCGCGAGATCACCGTCGCCGAGCTGACGCCGGCGTAGGCAGCCAGCGGCGCAGCCCGCCGGCGAGGTCGCTGCTGGTGAAGGGCAACGCGCCGGCCGCGCGCAAGCTGGCGCTGGCACCGTCCCAGACGAGGACCCGCTGGCCACGCGCCAGCGCCTGCAGCGCCACCCGCTCGGTTTCGCCGCCGGGGCGCACCGAGGCGACCACGACCAGGTCGCCGAGGGCTGCGAGGAGCCCGTCGCGCCGGCGGCCGGAGCGCGGCAGCGCGTGGTCGTCGGGACGGAACGGGCTGAGCGCCAGCGTGCGATCGGGATCGAAGAGGCTGCGACCTGGGCCGAGCCCGAAGGGGTCGTGGCTCAGGCGGCCGCCGAAGGCCGCCAGCATACCGCGGTCGAGGACCACCAGGCGCGGCACCGCGAGCGCGCGCGCCGCCGCCGCCGCGACCCGGTGTGCCGTCTTCATGCCCGCCAGCGCCAGCGCCAGGCCGTCCTCGGCGACGACCCGCACCAGGCGCAACGTCGCGTCGACCGTGCGGTCGCTCACCAGGCGCGAATGCAGCAGCGCCACGGTCGGCTGGGTGAGCAGCCGCGCCTCACCGTGCAGCCAGGCGAGCGGCGGCGCCGGCGCCGCATGGCGTTGCCACGCCGCGGGGTAGGGGGCGTCGCCGAGCACGGCGAGCCGCACGCCCGCGCTGGCGAGCTGGGCGGCCAGTCCGGCGCAGCGCAGCTGGTGCCAGTAGCGCTGCGTTTGCAGGCGCGTCACCGCCGCCACCGGGAGGCGGAACTCGTCCGCCAGTTGGCGCGCCGGCAGCGCGACGAGACTGGCAAGTGGCATCTCTCGCCGACGCGCCTGCTGCAGCAGGAAGCCGATGCGGCGCTCGCCGACGTGCGGGAGTTGGGCGATTGCCAGCAGCGCCGCCAGGCCAGGCTCGTCCATGCGTGGTGCAACGCATAGACGATAGTATCTAATATTTCAACAGCCTCAGTGCGGCGGGCGTAGCTTCGTGTACTGATCGCCCTTGTCGCGCCGCAGTGACGACAGGCGCGCGTCGGCTTCGCGCTGCAGGCGCGACTTTCGCTGCAGAAGCCAGTAGCCGAGGGCGATCGCCAGCGCGCCGCCAACGCCGAGCATCGGATGCTCGCGGATCGTGTCGATGAGGGTGGAGAGGTCGTGCATGGAGAGCCTCCGCTGCGCCGCCACCGATGGTAGTGCCGTCGGCCCGTCGGCTCAACAGCGAACGCAATGCGCCGCGCGATTGCAGCAAATGACGAGCAGCCCGCCGGAATGCGCCAGCGCACGGAGGGCGCCGTGGCGCCTCGCGTTGCAAACAACAGATTCGTGTCGCATATCTCGGATGCAGTTCATCTATTGGAAGCGTGGACGGAGCGGTCGGGCGGACAGCCGGCGTCATGGGAAGAAGAAGCGGCGCCGCAGAGCGCACATGCGGGTGGCGCTGGGCGGGCGCCAGAGGGCCCTTGCTGGCCCTCATCGCGGCGCTGACCCTGGCGGCGTCGGTCGGGGAGGCCCGTGCGGGTCCGCTGCGCGGCGACGCCAACTGCGACGGTGCCGTCACTACCGCCGATCTCGGTGCCCTCGAGGCGGCCTTGTTTGCCGGCAGCACATGTTCGGCGGCCGACGTCAACCTCGACGGTCGCCTGTCGGCGGCGGATCTGGTCGCCCTGGTCGAGGTCCTCACGGCGCCGACGGCGACGCCGACGGCATCCGTAACGACGACTCCGACTCCGTCGGTCAGCGCCACCGCGACGGCGGTCGCCAGCCCGTCCTCGACCGCGACGGTGACGCGCACGCTGGCGCCGATCCCGTCCGACACGGCCACGGTCGCGCCATCGGCGACCGCCGTCGATCCGACCCAGACGCCCGCACCGACCGATGCCGCTTCACCGACGCCTCCCGACGAGACGCCGTCGCCGACGTTGGAGCCGAGCGCGACAGGCAGCGCGACGGCGTCGCCGAGCGGCACCGAGACTGTTCCTTCCCCGGCGAGCTCGTCGCCGACGCAGACCGCATCGCCGACCGAGTCGCCCCAGCCGACCGCATCACCCACCGAATCGGCGTCGGCGACCCCGACGGGCACGGTCACGGGCACCGGGACCCAGCCGTCGACCGCTACGCCGACCCCGACCGAGACGGCCGAGAACACCGCGACTGCGACGGCAACGGGGAGTGCGACGCGGACGCCGTCGCCATCGCTGTCTCCGACGCGCAGCGCGACCGCGACGCGCACGGCCAGCCTGACCCGGACGCGGACGCCGCTGCCGACCGGAGTCGCTACGCCAACCGCCAGTCGCACCGCCACCGCCAGCGTCCCGCCAACCGCCGCACCGAGCACCACCGCGACGCGGACGGCCACGGCGACCCGCACGCCGACGCCGCTGGCGACCGGCGTCGCGTCACCCACCGGCAGTCGGACAGCCACCAGCACCGTGCCGCCGACCGCGGCACCGAGCGCCACCGCGACGCGGTCGGCTACGGCGACCCGCACGCCGACGCCGCTGGCGACTGGCGTCGCGTCGCCGACCGCCAGTCGGACGGCCACGGGCACCGTGCCGCCGACCGCCGCACCCAGCGCCACCGCGACGCGCAGCGAGACCCCGACGCGCAGCGAGACCCCGACGCGCAGCGCCACCGCGACGCGCAGCGAGACCCCGACGCGCAGCGAGACCCCGACGCGCACGGCGCCGCTGACCGCCACGGCGAGCCCGACGGCGACCGGGAGCCGGACCGCGACACCGACGACCGAGCCCAGCGCGACGCGCAGCGCGACGGCGACGCGTACCGACACCGTCGGACCGACCCTCAGTCCGACGCACACCGAGGCGCCGACCGCGACGGCGCCTCCCGCCGCCACCGAGACGACGACCCGCACGGCGACGCGCACCGAGACCGGCACGCGCACCGGCACCGCGACCCGCTCCGAGACCCCCACCCGCACCGTGACGCCGACCGGCAGCGCGACCTTCAGCTTGACTCCGACGCCGACCGAAACCGCGACGCGGACGGAAACTGCGACGCGTACCGGCACGCCGACGCGCAGCGAAACGCCGACGGGCACCGCCCCGCCGACGGGCACCGAGACGCGTACGACGACGCCGACGCGGACCAGTACGGCGACCTTCCCGCCGACCGAAACCCTCACTCCGCTCTTCTCGTTGACGCCAACGCTGACCCGCACCGCGACGCCGACGCGGACCGATACGCGCACCTGGACGCCGGCGCCGAGCAGCACCGCGACGCGCACCGGTACCCCCACGCGCACCGGCACGCACACGCGCACGCCGTCGCCGACCGGGACGGCGACGCGCACCGGCACCGTCACCCCGACCCCCAGCATCACCCGCACGCCGACGCCGACCTCGGCCAACTCCGGCCCGCGCGTCAGCTACGCCGGCGCCATCCGCCAGGACGGCTGCCCGTTCTGCTGCGAGTTCCTCTGTCAGCTGACGCCGACGCCGACGCCGTTCGTCGACGAGAACGGGCGCGAGGTCTTCCTCCGCACCACCGGTCAGTTCCTGTTCGTCGTCGAGGGACGCCGCGGCAGCTCCAATCTCGACCCCGCCACCAACCTGTTCCCGGACGGTTCCGATCGGGGGGACCTGCAGATCCTGGTCAGCCGGCCGATCGGCGATCCATTCGATGCCGCCGGTTTCGGCAGCGCCGAGGTGTGCGACATGGGGCCGCCGCCGACGCCGTTCGGCGGCGTGCCGGGCATCGACCCGCCGGACTTCGCGGCGGGGCAGACGATCACCGACGCCATCCAGGACATGCAGTGTCGTTTCTCCATCCAGGAGACATCGAGTGTGGCCTGCACCCGCAACCGCTTCGGCGATTTCGCCTTCCTGGGCACCAGTACGCGCAAGCAGTTCTGCTTCCAGGTGCCACTCTCGGCCCAGTTCCAGCCCGGCGACAACGTCGTCGGGATCCAACTGCGCGACGGCGCCGGCAACATCGGGCCGAAGAAGGAAATCGTCATCCGCGTCACGCAGTGAACGCGGCGACGCCCCGGACGTCGGCGCAGTGACGCCGCGCGGTTTTGCCCACCGCGCAAAATACAGTTTCCCTCGCCTGCGTTTTGTGGCATAGGCCGTGCGAGAGCCGTTCCTCGACCCGTGCGTCGGGCGGCGTTTCTCGGGTTCGGAGGCCAATGTCGAGCGAGACGATCAGCCAGCGTGAGAGGCGAATAGGGGCGAACGGTCGATTCCGTGGCGCCCTCGCTATCCCGGGCTGCTTTTTTCCGCTTGACAGGTGGGCAGCAAATTGCGATAAGCCGCAGCGCGTTCAAGGGGCCATGTCTACGCTCCTGGCGCATACGGGTGTGCAGTGATTGAAAGGAGGCGTGCAATGCGAGTGCAGAAGCGAAGCCTGGGGCTGACGAGCCTGGGAGTGATGCTGGCGGCCGTGGCGCTGTGGGGAGCTCCGGCATCGGCCGATATCTCTTCCGACAAGCCTGGCTCGGTCGTGATGTGGCCGAAGGTTATCAACGACGGCACGCGTGACACCATCATCACGCTGACCAACACGAGCAACGTGGAGGCCTACGCGCATTGCGAGTACGTCAACGCCGCGGCGTTCTGTGCCGTCACCGAAGGCTACTGCACGCCGGGTGCAGAGGGCTCCGGTGGGCCGGGCGAATGCCCTGTTGCGCCGGGCAACGCCTGCGTTCCGCTGTGGCAGACGGATAACTTCGACGTCGTCCTGACGCGCCAGCAGCCGACCTTCTGGCGCGTCTCGACCGGCCGTCAGGACAATCCGTTCCTGCCCGCCGATGGCGAATGCGACACCACGATGGGGATGCCGCCGCTCCAGAGCTGCCCGGGTCTGTTCCCGACGGGCGCGATCCTGCCGGTGGCACCGACCTTCCGTGGCGAGCTGCGCTGCGTACAGACCGGCCCGGACGGCAGCCTGCTTGGGGGTAACAGCCTGAAGGGCGAGGCGACTCTGGTTTCCTACCAGGAGGGCACGGCCGCGCCGCTGGCTGACACGAGCGTCAGCACCTACAACTCGATCAACGTCGAAGCGCTCGACGGCCCGGCTGTCGACGGCATCGTCCGCCTCAACGGCGTCGAGTACAGTGCCTGCCCTCCGGCGGTCGAGGTCAGCCACTACTCGTCGGGCGCCAATAGTCTCGCCGCGGAGATCGACCCCAGCGTCTGTCTTGCCGGTGACTGCCCGGTGCAGTCCGAGATCACTCTCGTTCCGTGTCGAGCCGACTTCGAGAACGAGGTCGGTGCCGCCTGGACGACGCAGGTGTTCTACTACAATGAGTTCGAGCAGCGGAACTCGACTGGCGGCCCGATCGACTGCTGGTGGAACTTTGACCTGCGCGACCTGAACTACAATCCGGCCGGTGCGCTGGGAACTGACTTCCAGAAGTCGAGCATCGCCAACGGCGGCGGCGCCCGCTGTATCCGCGGCGACTTCAACGCCATCTGCAACAGCGACGCCCAGTGCGGTCCGGGCGGCGTCTGCGGCCCGCCGACCGGCATCCTCGCCATCGTCGAAGAGTTCCACAACACGGCGGCCTCCCTCGCGGTGCCACCGACCGGCACCGCCGGCACTGCCGCCTCGAACGGCTACACGATCGCCGCCGCCAACGGCAGCCTCGAGCGTAGCGGCCGTTGCCGCGGCGCCATCACAACGTCATGCACCACCGATTCACAGTGCCCGAGCGGCCTCTGCCGCATCGCCGGCAATATCTGCACGACCGACGTCGCCTGTCCCGGTGCCGGCGACTTCTGTGATCGCTGCATGAACGACGAAATCAATTTCATCAACATCACCCCGTGACCGGTTGCGAACGAGGAGAAGGAGAAATCCGATGCTGAACAAGATGACCCTTACCCTCCTGGGTGCGGCCTCTCTCGCGCTGACGGTCTCGTCGGCGCAAGCGGAGACGTACTCCGACACCGGTGCCGCGGTGCTCATCTGGCCGAAGATCGTGGTCAACAACACCACCGACACGCTGGTGCAGATGTCCAACCAGGCCTCGGTAGCGAGCATGGCGCACTGCTTCTATGTGAACGCCAACAGCCGCTGCACCAATACCGGAGAAGTCTGCGAAACCTCTGCCTCGTGTGTGGACGACGGATTCTTCGGTGCCTGTCGGCCCGGTTGGATCGAGGTCAACTTCGACGTCTTCCTGACCCCTGATCAGCCGCTGGCCTGGTCGGCGGCGACTGGGCTGAGGGGTGGCGACACCCCGTGCCCAGGCGGACTCGGCGCCATCTGCTCCGGCAATCAGGGCACCGGCGTACCGCCGGTTGGCGAAAGTCCGTTCATCGGCGAACTCAAGTGCATCCAGGCCGACCCGCAGACGCGTCTGCCGATTCCGTGCAACGGGCCGAACGCCTGCCGTAACGATCTCGAGGGCGGCGCCACGGTCACCGAAGTGGACAGCGACATCAACCCGATGCGCTACAACGCCGTCGGGCTGCGCACGACCAACTTCAACAACGGTGACAACGTCCTCGTCATCGGCGGAGCGGACGCTCCCGAGTACCAGCCCTGTTCGCAGGTCCTGGTGTTCAACCACTTCTTCGACGGCGCCGTCGATCCGGTTTCCGGCACGGCACTCACGCAGTCCGAGCTCAGCCTCGTGCCCTGCACGCAGGACCTCCTGATCCAGGAGATCCCACGGGTGACGGCTCAGTTCCTTGTGTACAACGAGTTCGAGCAGCGCTTCTCGACGAGTCGCCTGGTCGACTGCCTTCTCGACAGCCCGATCTCGCGGATCGACACCAGCCAGCCGAACCGCTCGATCTTCAGCGCGGCCGTCTCGGGTACGGTCGCCGGACAGACGCGCATCACCGGTGTCGGCGGCGGTCTGATCGGCTCGGCGCTGCTGAACTTCGAAGGGGCCGGTGTCGGCCGCGCCGGCTCCGGCTATAACCTGAACCAGTTCGCCGACCGCGACGACGCCGACTTCATCCGCATTCCCTAGTTTCGAACTGCGGCTGACGTGCGAAAGCGTGAAGGAGGAGAACAGATGAGTACGGTCAAGGGACTGCGAGCCGTCGCGATTGCAGGGATCCTGGGTGCTGGGGTCGCGCTGTCCGCAGGCGTTGCCACTGCGCAGGGTTTCTCGACGGAGCGTCCTGGCTCGATTCTGATCTTTCCGAAGGTCATCAACGACGGCCAGGACACCACCATTCAAATCACCAACACCTCTAACAGTCTCGTGAATGCGCACTGCTTCTACAGCAACGGTGCGACGTTCAATGGCGAGCCGCTGTGGCAGGTCACCGACTTCGACCTGGCGCTGACGCGCCAGCAGCCGACGTCGTGGACGGCCAGCGCCGGCCGTCCGGTCAATCCCCAGGACTCCCTGTCCGGCTTGGATCCAGGCCTGATCCCACCCGTTGCCGACGGTTTCACCGGTTCGCTTCTGTGCGTTCAGGTGGATGTCGGCGGGGCGCCGGTTGGGAGCAACTCTCTGATCGGTACGGCGACGGTCCAGTCGATCGAGGGACCGGGCACCGGCACTACGAACGTCGCGGGTCAGTACAACGCCATCGCCATCGCTGCCTGCGGGGATGCGCAGGGCGCCTGCGGTGGCTCGGGCGGAACAATCAACACCGACAATGTGCTTTCGCTCAACAATGTCGAGTACGCCGCCTGCCCGGGCGGGTCCTACCTGAACTACGTATCGGACGGCCTGGCCGAGGATCCGGTTCTGTCAGGCCTCGGTAACGGCCCTGGGACCGTGAGCAACAACCTGACCATGGTTCCGTGCGGTGCGGACTTCGAGAACCTGGTGCCGGTCAGCACGAGGCTGGGCGGCTTTACGCGGGACGAGTTTGAGGAGTTCAGGTCAATCACCCAGTTCGACGTCGACTGCTTCCTGACCGCCAGCCTGGACGACAGCCGTTTCGGCACGTCGTTCACGCGGAGTACGAGCTTCGCGACTGGAGTCATCAGGCCAGCGGTGGCCGGCGAGATCCCCGGTATCGGTGTGCTGACGTCTCTGTGGACGGCCGGCGACGGCACCTCCGACACGGCGACCACAAACCTGCATTTCTGTACCACCACGGCCGGCAGTACGCCCTGCCCGACCGTCAACTCCGAAATCCGGCTGCCGAACTTCCGTTGAGGAAGATGGGCACACTGGGGAGCGCAGAGATGACGCGCGAAGGCACGGAAAGGAGTGACGAGATGCGTAGGGTTATTCGTAATGGAAGCGCCTCGCGGTTGCGCCTGGTGACGCTGGCAGCAGCGGCGCTCGGCTTGCTGGCGACGGTGGCTTCTTCACATGCGGCCGAGTCTGACTATGTCGCCGGATATGTGGTTCTGCCGAAGGTCGTCGTCCACACCACTGGCGGTACGCCGGCAGTCCTGGCGGGCGAGCAAGCAGTCGAGACCTTGGTGCAGTTGACCAACACCAACCAGACGAGCTTGATCAACGTGAACTGCTGGTGGGTGAATGCGAACAGCCACTGCGGCGGTTGCACGTCGATAGGCTGCGGAGCGATCTGCGACACGAACGCCGATTGCGACCCGGGCCTGCAGTGCGAGGCGGGCTGGGCGGTGGCGGATTTCACCGTGACGCTGACGCCCGGGCAGCCGATAGGATTCGGGGCCTCGTCCGGCCTTGCGGCCCTCCCCTGTGACCCTACGCGCGAGGGCCAGGGCTGTGTTGGTGAGGCCAGTGGCGGCGTGCCGCCCGTGAACGAGGATCCGTTCCGCGGCGAGCTGAAGTGCGTCCAGGTGGATGACAACGACAACCCAGTCGAAGCCAACGACCTGAAGATCGAGGCGACGATCATCACCACGACGTTCGGTGGCGGTGGCTCGACGACGGCCGCAACCTATAATGGTGTCGGCTTCGAAGCCACGGATACCGCCGCTGGCGACGGGCCCCTGTGCCTGGGAGGCTTGCCGCCGGGCAGTCCTGCTGGGTCCGTGTGCACGGGGACGTACGCGCCGTGCCCGAACATCCTGCACATGGAGCATCCGTTCGATACCCCGACCCTGTCGACCGAACTGGTGCTGGTGCCGTGCAGCGAGGACCTCGGCGAGCCGATCAACTCAGCCGACTTCTCGGTGACGGCGCAGATGCTGGTTTACAACGAGTTCGAGCAGCGCTTCTCCACCAGCAGCCGCGTCGAGTGCTACCAGTCGACGCGCCTCTCTGACATCGATACGCGCCCTGGAACTGCCGACGACGCCTTCTCGGTGTTCTCGGCGGGTGTACAGGGGACGGCGGTTGGCCAGACGCGCATCCGTGGCGTTCGTGGTCCCGACGGACGTCTTGGCTATGGCTTGATCGGCGTCGGCTGCTCGAGCTACGGCCCGGCTGGCTCGGCGCCGCTGGCGACGACGGCGTTCAACCTGCAGAATGCAGGCGGCTTCCGCGAGGAGGGGGACGCGGTCTACTACACCGACTTCCCCGATGGGCCGATCATCCCCTGATCGTGAGCAATAGCGTTTTCGGCAAGGCCGGAGTGGCGAACCCACTCCGGCCTTTTTTTTCCCCTGCTCTGGGCGGCTGACGGAAGACTTCCGGCGCGAGGCACTTGATGGCAGCGAAGCGGATCCTGGTGGTCGAAGACAACCTCGACAATCGACGCATCCTCGTCTATCGGCTGAAACGTATCGGGGAGTTCGAGATCGTCGAGGCAAGCAACGGCGAGGAGGCCCTGGCGATCGTGCAGACGCCGCCGGCCCCGGATCTGATCTTCATGGATCTGAAGATGCCGGTGATGGATGGGTGGGAAGCGACGAAGAAGATCCGCCAGCTCGAGTTCGGCAAGCAGATTCCGATCATCGCCCTGACCGCGCAGGCGATGGCGGGTGACGAGCAGAAGGCGCTGGCGGCCGGCTGCGACGATTATCTGGCCAAGCCGATTGTCGACCTCAGCGTCGTGCGAACGAAGATGGAGCGCCTGCTCAATCGGGCGGACTGAGGAGCAGCGGTATTCCGCTTCGAAGGCGCGGCGCCACCGGGAGCCGATTGCGAGCGGGCGGCCTGCCGAGCGTGGTGGCGCTGACGCTGCTGCTGCTCCCGCTGACTGCGGCGGGCGGTGAGTCCTGCGAAGGTGGGTCGTCGGCCGCAGCGCGCGTGACGGCGGTGGTCGGGGCGATCTTCGGGTCTGGCGCCGGCTGCGACCTCAGTGGCGACGGATTCACCACGGCTGCGGACCTCGTGCGTGCCGTGAACCCGGCGCAGGCGACGCCGACCGAGACGCCGTCAGTGGGTTCGACGTACACCAAGACTGCGGGTCCGACGGAGATCCCAACGGTCGGGGCGACGCCGACAGGGTCACAGGTCGCGACGGAGACGGTGACCGCCTCGGGGTCTCCAACGGTTTCAGGGGGCGCGACCGCGACGCCGACAGCCACCGTCGAGGAGACGGCGACGCCGGTGCCGACGCCGAGTCCGCAGGGGTCGTCGACCCCGACGGCGATTGTCGAGGCGTCACCATCGGCGACGCCGACGGATACAGCGCCTACCCTCGAGCCGACGGTCCCGAGTGGTACGCCGACGGCCTCGCCGTCACCCGCTGGCGAGGGGAGCCCCTCGGCGACTGTGTCGGTGACGAGCACGGTGAGCGCGACGCCGACGGGTACCCCGGTATCGACCAGGGTGGCGACGGTATCGGCCACGGTAACCAGCACGGCGACGACTACGACGGTTCCCAGCGCGACGGCTTCGCGTACGTCAAGCGCGACGCGGACAGCGACAGCGTCCGCTGCAACTGCCACCGCGAGCCGAAGCGCGAGCCCGACGCGGACGGCGATTGCGACACGGACGGCGACCGGCCTGGGTGGCACGGCGACGCCGACGCGCCCTGCCACGGCAACGCGCACGGCTACCTCTACCAGGACGGCGATCGGGCCGGGTGGCACCGCGACGGCGACGCGCCCGGCCACGGCGACGCGCACGGCGACCTCTACCAGGACTGCGACCGCGACGCGGAGCGCGACTGGGGAGGCGACGCCGACGCGGACGAGAAGCGAGACGCCGAGCCGGAGTCCGACCAGTACGCCGACGTCGACACGTACGGCGACAGGAACCAGGGTGGCGAGCCCGACCCGGTCGGTACTGCCGAGTGCGACGTCACGCCTGAGCCCGACGATGACGGCCAGCCGGACGAGTACGGCGTCGGCGACGGTGACGCGGACGCGCACGACGTCGCCGATACCGACGGGTTCGCGTACGGCGACCGCGACGCGGACGTTGACACCGCCGCCGACGGCGACGGAGAGCCGCACCGCCACCGCCAGTCAAACCGCGGTCCCGAGCCGGACCGAGACGGCGACGCGGACGGTGACAGAAACGCGAACCGTGGCGGCCACCCCCCTGCCGAGCATGACCAGTACGCGCAGTCCGACCGTGACCGGGACCAGAACCGGCTCGCCCACCCTCAGTCCATCGCGAACCGCCACCGCGACGCCGAGTGCCTCGTCGACGGCGACGACGTCCGCGACTCCCAGCCTGACCGGCACGCGCACTGCGACGCCGACGCGGACGCCGACGGTGACCCGCACCGCGACGCGAACTGGGACCGCGACCGTCACTGCGAGCCCCTCACGCACGCCGTCGCTGTCGCCGGCCCCGACCTTCACGCCGCGCACGATCGGCGGTGAGATCACCGCCTTTGGCGTCGCCCGCGCCGACGGGCGACCGGTGGCCTCAATCGGGCCGCAGGACGACGGCTTTCTCACCTATGTGCGGCCGACGAGCGGGTTTCTGATCTACATCGAGGCCAAGCCCGGCATCAGCGGACTGCCGGTCGGGACGGTCACGTTCGACTTCGACCAGACCGACCCGAACGTGCTGCCGGACCTTCAGGTGCTGGTGTCGCGCGCCATCGGCGACGGGAGTACCGCCGTATGCGACGACGGACCGTTGCCGCTGCCTCTCGGCGGCGTGCCGGCGACGGTGCCCGTCACATTCGGGGGCTCGCTGGCCGCGGCGGGCGCGATCAACGACTTCGCCTGTCGCTTCGACGCGCGCGGCTCGAGCGCTCAGGCCTGCACGCGCGACAGCTTCGGTGTCGACAGCTTCACCAACACGCAATCGCGCGTGCAGTTCTGCAGCAGCCCGGGCATCGGTACCGAACTCGCCTTCCCAGTCGGCGACACTATCGTCAGCGCCCGCGTGCGCGACATCGCCGGTCAACCCGGACTATCTCGCAGCATCGCCATTCGCGTCCGCCCCTAGGCCGCCGGGCGGACCGTAGCGGGGGGACGCCTTCAGTGGATCGGCTTCTCCGGACCCGCCGGCATGCCGTGGCTGTCGGCATCGCCTTGCGTGGCGACGCCATGTCGGCGGGCGAAGTCGAGTATGGTGGCACGCGCCAGCTTGCTGGGCCTGAAGCGGCCGTTCTCCCATCGGTTAACCGTGCCCACGGTGATGCCGAGGGCGTGGGCGAACTCCTCCTGCGTCATGCCGAGCTGCCGACGCAGATGGCGGATGAAATCGCTCATGTTGTCGTCCATGCCTCCGAAGCCTCCAGCCGTGGCGCCACTGGGTGGCGAATGGGTTCGGGTTGAGCAAGCGACATGCCACAGGGTTTCTGTTGTCGTCCGGCACTTGCCACGGCATCTGGCCGTCATGCCGATGCCGGGTGCCATGAGCGCATGGCGTCCGCGACATGTCGCTGCCTGGCGGCGTGACAGAATTGACTTCCATTGCGCCCCTCGCGCATGGTGCGCGCATGGCTGCCAACGTGCGTCGTCCCAGGTGGCTGGCGGTGTCTGTGCTGGTCGCATGGGCACTGACCCAGCCGTGCGGGGCGGGCGGCCTGACTGCGACCGACGCGGCCAGCAGGGGTCCGGCGCTGGCGATGATCTTACTGGCCCAGGATGATTCGCTCGATGATCAGATCCGCGGCGCCACGACGGGGCTGTTTCGCGAGCTGCGACGCGCCTGGCGCACGGCGACGTGGATGTTCGGGCGCGCCTTCGACTGGTGGGGCGGTTGGCTCAAGCGCGGCGCGTTCTCCGTCGCCGTCGCGCTGGTAGCGGCGCTCGCCGATTCCGGGCTCGTCAACGCCTGGCGCCTCGCCGGGCTGCGCGCCCTAGCGACGTATGTGCCGCTGACTCTGTACGTCTACGGACGGCTGCTCTTTTCGAGCGGCGTCACCCTGGCGCCGAAGCTGTTGCTGCTCGCCGCCTTGCTCTACGGGGCGGTGCGCCGGGACCTGATTCCGGACCGCTCGATGGTCCCGGGCCGCATCGAGGACATCGTCCTCATCATCATCGCGACCCGCGCGTTCGTCTACGCCTGCCCCGAGGCGTTGGTAGAGGAATACGCCGATCGCGCCGTGATGCTGCGGCGCCGCCTGACGTCGCCGCAGCGCCCGCGTTGAGCGGGCGCTGCGGCGCGCGGGCGTCAGCCGCCGGTTACGCCGTCGCGGGCGCGCTGCGGCAGGGCAGCCGCGTCGCCCTGCGGGCGCACATCGCGCTGCTGGAGATCGACACGCCAGAGTGCCGTCTTGGCGTTGTTGTTATCGCGCCAGAGCAGCTGGACCTCATACTCCGGGCCTTCCTTCTGCTTGGCATCCCAGCTGAACTCCCCGACGTAGGCGCCCGCATCCTTGGCCTTCAGGGAGTATGCCTTGAGCAGGTCGTCAAGCGTCTCCGGCTTGCCGTCCGGCTTATAGAGACGAACGATGTCCACGGCTTCCTTGCCGCGGTTGCCCCACTCCTCGGTGTCCTGGAGCTGCCCGATGACGATCGCCACGAAACCGATCGCAAACACCGCCAGACCGCCCCATCCGAGGATCGCCGCAACGTGGCTGCTCTTCGTCTCATTCGTCTCTGTCATAGTCTGAACCCTCTCTGCCTGTATGGGAGTACAACGCCGATCTGTACTGGACGGTCGCCGGCGAGGCAACCGCCGCCGCCGCGGGTGTCGCCGCCGCGGGATGCCTTTCGCCGCGATCAGAGCTGGCCCGGCGTCAGCGTGCCGCGGCCTTCGCGACGACCCTTGCGCAGGGCCGGGATGGCCCGGATGCGCTCGGCGGGCAGGAGATCCCAGAGGATGCCGCGCGGCCGCGGGTACAGGCTGGGCGCCGCGACCACCTGGTCTGAGGTGATGAGGAAGTCGACGGGGATGTCGTGCGCGCGCATGGTGATGCGGTCGTCGATCACCTGCAGGGGATGCACCGTGGTGACGATCGGAGTGTACTCGCGCACCTTGCCGGCGCGGCGCAGCAGCGCGTACTCGAGATCGGCGGCGCCGTCGCCGCGACCAAGACGAGCGCCCTGACGCGACACCGCGACCGACCCGACCACGACGAGATCAATGGGGTGCATCTCGTGCGGCGCCACCGGCCGACCGTAGCGCAGCGCGCCGCGCAGGCTGACGGCGCGCCACGCATGCCCTCCCAGTCGCGATGGATCGACTTCGAGAAAGCAGCGCTCCGCGCCCAGGCCGGGCACCGGCAGGTAGAGGATCTTACCGTCGCGCAAGGCGGCGCGGCGCAGCGCCAGCTGCGGCGCCGCGGTGTCGAACTTCACCGCCTTGGCGCGCTTCCAGATGGTGAGCTGGCCCAGCAGCTTGGCTGCCCGCTCGGCGCCGATGAAGTTCGGCACGCGTCCATGGGCTCCAGGGAACCGCACGACGGCTGCGGCGGTCACTCGGGCCCACACTTTCTGGCGGATCGCGTCCTTGGTCATGCGCAGCGCGCTGGCGATCGGGAGGTACTACAGCGTCTCGCGGGCAGTCAATCGACGATGCGGCGGCAGATGATGAGGAAGCCGGTGTGGGCCACCATGCGATGCTCTGGACGGATGCTGAGTCCCTGCGAGTGCCACGGCCGCTGCATGGTCTCGAAGATATACACGGCGCCGAAGCCCGCCGCCGGCGCCTGATCGGCGACCTGCTTCACCTGCATGACGGTCGGTACGTACACCACCAGCACGCCTCCGGCGCGCAGGGAGATGGCGGCTGCTGCGAGGACGCTCCACGGTTCCGCCATATCGAGGACGATGCGGTCGAGGCCGCGCTCGGCGATCCCTTCGCGGACGTCGGCATTGACCACGTGCCACTGCGGGGCCGGGCCGTGGAAGCGCTCGACGTTGCCGCGCGCCATGTCTATGAACTCTGGCCGCAGCTCGTACGAGGTGACCGATCCGGTCGGTCCAACGGCGCGCAAGAGCGCCATGGTCAGTGCGCCCGGACCGGTGCCGGCCTCCAGGACGCGCATGCCGGGGCCGATATCACCCCACAGCAGAATCGGGCCGGTATCCTTCGGATAGATGACCTGCGCCCGCCGCGGCAGGTTGGGGATCAGCTGCGCGTAGGTCGGGCGCAGCACCAGGAACATCTCGCCGCCGCTGTTCTTCACCCGCCGGCCCTCCGGCCGCCCGATCAGGTCGTCGGCGGCGAAGGCGCCGCCACGCAGGTGGAACGAGCCGCCGGGCTTCAGCGCGCGCATGTACTCGCGCTGCTTCTCGTCGATGAAGAGCACGGATTCGCCGGCGCGCAGGATGGATGCGTCGTCGGTGGTGCCCCGCGTGACATCGGCGCCGACCGGCACCTCCGGCCCGCCCGAGGCGTCGGGACCGACCGGGAGTTGGGGGCTGAGCGGATCGTCCACGCCGCTCACCGTCCGCTCGCGGCGCGCTTCTCGCGCGTCGTCTCGGTTTCGCGCACCAGGCGGCAGAAGCCGCAGAGCGTGGCGTACGCGGGCATGCCGCAATGCTCGCAGGTCTGCGGCGGGCTCGTAGGCACGTCCGTGGACAGGCCACGCTGTCCGCGCTGCAGGAACTCGCGCAGGAAGATGAGCTTGCTGCCCGGGCTCGCCGTCTCGAGACGGTTGAGCATGTCCTTGTACACCAGCTGGCTGGCGCCGCTGGCGTTGGGGCATTCTTCGACGACGTAGTCGATGCCGCGCATGAACGCGTACACCGCCGTTTCGTACTCACTGATGCGATACAGTGGTTTGACCTTGCGCACGAAACGCGGGTGCGTCGGTTCGAGCACCGGGCGCTGCCGCGCCAGGTGCTCCATCTGCCAGTGCAGGGTGTTGCCGAGCAGGCGCGCCGCTTCGTCGTCCAGGTTGTGCCCCGTCACCACGACCGGGAAGCCGCGGTCGATGGCCAGCTGGTCGAAGTAATGACGCTTCATCGTGCCGCAGGCCGAGCACGCCGGTCGGCGGGTCAGCGCCGCAACGTCCGGCACCGCCAGGCCGTCGGTGGCGAGCGGCACGGTGATCAGCGGCAGACCGCGCGCCTCGGCAAAGGCGACCGTCTTCTCGGTCGACGCGTCGGAGTATGCCCCAATGCCGAGCGAGAGATGCAGCCCGGTGGTGGTGAAACCGAGCTCGACCAGCACCTCCCACAGCGCCAGGCTGTCCTTGCCGCCGGAGACGGCGATCAGCACCGGCTCGTCGCGGCTGAACATGCACTGCTTCTCTATTGCCCGCTCGACCTGGCGGCGGAAGATGAAGACGAAGCACGGCCGGCAGAAGTTCGAGTTGTGGGCCCGCAGTTGCACCTCGGCCGGGGCCTTACAGCGGGTGCACTTCACGCCGCGCCTCCGGAGATGACGGCGCGAATCTCCACCACGTCGTCGGCCTCCAGCATGGCGCTCTCCGGCACCAACTCGTCGCCGCGGATCACCATTGCCGTGCCGGGCAGGAAGCCGAGCTCGCGCAGCACGTCGGCGGCGCGGCGCCGGCCGGTCAGGTCGATGCGGCGCCGCTGCGGCAGGATGGTGATCTGCATAGGGCGGAGACCATAGGCGCGCCCCGTCGGCGACACAAGCCGACCGTCGCGACGCGCGTGTCCTCACCTTGACTCGCCCAGACCGCTTGGTTACGCAGCGGCAGAGGCACGCCGCGTGGAGTCCGACGCCCCCGATCTCATCGCCGTCCGGCGCCTCAAGCTGGAGGCACTGCGGGCCGCCGGCGTGAATCCGTACGCCAACGGCTTCGCGCCGACGCATACGACGGCCGAGGTGGCGACCCGATACGGCGCCCTGGACGCCGCCGCGCTCGCCGCCCCGCACGAACCGGTCGCGGTCGCCGGCCGCATCGTCTTCAAGCGCGACTTCGGCAAGGCGTCGTTTCTTCACCTCCAGGATGGCGACGGCCGCGTGCAGGCGCACGTCAAGCGCGACGTCCTTGGCGACGAGACGTTCGCCGTCTTCAAGCAGCTCGACGTCGGCGACTTCGTCGGCCTGCGCGGGCCGCTCTTTCGCACCAAGACCGGCGAGCTGACCGTCGAGGTGCGCGAACTGCGTGTCCTCGCCAAGGCCTTGCGACCGCTGCCCGAAAAATGGCATGGCCTCACCGACGTCGAGGCGCGCTACCGCCAGCGCTATCTCGACCTGGTCGCCAACCAGGCGGTGCGCGAGACCTTCCGCCGCCGCGCCCGCATCATCCAGTTCCTGCGCGACTTCTTCACCGCCCGCGGCTACATCGAGGTCGAGACGCCGATGATGCAGGCGATCGCCGGCGGCGCCGCGGCGAAGCCGTTCGTCACGCACCACAACGCGCTCGACATGGAGCTCTTCCTGCGCATCTCGCCGGAACTCTATCTCAAGCGCCTGCTGGTCGGCGGCATCGAGCGCGTCTTCGAGCTCAACCGCGTCTTCCGCAACGAGGGCGTCTCGACCCGCCACAACCCGGAGTTCACGCTGCTCGAGTTCTATCAGGCGTATGCCACTTACGAGGACCTGATCACGCTTACCGAGGAGCTGTTTGTCGCCCTCGCCGACGCCATCGTCGGCGCCCGTCGCCTGCCGTACCTCGGCCACGAGATCGACCTGTCGCCGCCCTTCCGCCGCGTCGCGATCCCGGAGTATGTGGCGACGCGCTGCGGGCTGCCGCTCGACGGCGTCCGCGCCCTCGACCTCGGCGTGCTGCAGCCGGCGGCGGACCAGGTCGGCGGGCCGCTGCGCAAGAACTACCGCGCCCAGTTCGGCGACAATGCCGCCGGCTATCTGCTGCTCGAGCTCTTCGAGCACCTTGCCGAGCCGGAGCTGATCCAACCGACCTTCGTCTGCGAGTATCCGGTAGCGGTGTCGCCGCTGGCGCGCCGCAACGAGCAGGCGCCGCTGTTCGTCGACCGCTTCGAGCTGTTCATCGCCGGGCAGGAGATGGCCAACGCCTTCTCCGAGCTCAACGATCCCGACGATCAGCGCAGCCGCCTCGAGGGCCAACTGGCGCAGAAGGCCGCCGGGGACGAAGAAGCGCACGCCATGGACGAGGACTTCGTTCGCGCCCTCGAGTACGGCATGCCGCCGGCGGCGGGGGAGGGCATCGGTATCGATCGGCTGGTGATGCTGCTCACCGATTCGGCCTCGATCCGCGACGTCATCCTCTTCCCGCACATGCGGGCCGAGCGCCGCTGAGGCGCGGCGGCGCCGCATCACGATGCCGTATCCGCTCTTTATCGGCCTGCGCTATCTGCGCGCCACGCGCGGCGCCGGCTTCCTGTCGATCATCACCGTCATCGCCACGGCCGGCGTCGCGCTCGGCGTCATGACCCTCAATGTCGTGCTGGCGGTGATGACCGGCTTCGAGGAGGATCTGCGCGACCGCATCCTCGGCTTCACGCCGCACGTCGTGGTGTCGGACTACGGCGCCTCGATGCCGACCAGCGCCGCGCTCGAGGCGCGCCTCGCCGGCGTCGCCGGCGTCGCCGCGGTATCGCCCTACGTGCAGGGGCAGGCCATGCTGGCGAGCGGGACGGAAGTGGCGGGGGTCATGCTGCGCGGCGTCCAGCCGCAGGCCGGCGGGGTGATCGACTTCGCCCGCCACGTGCGCGGTGGCCGCGTCGAGGATCTCGCCGTGCCGCGCGAGGTACGGCGCGACGACAGCGGCGCGATGGTCGCGCTGCCCGGCATCATCCTCGGCATCGAACTGGCGCGACAGCTCGGCGTCGGCGTCGGCGACCCGATCAGCGTCGTCTCGCCGGCCGGCATGCCGACCGTCGTCGGCCTGGTGCCGAAAGTGCGCCGCTTCGCCGTCGTCGGCCTGTTCGAGGCCGGCATGCTCGAGTACGACAGTGCGCTGGCCTACGTCAGTCTCGCCGCGGCGCAGCGCTTCTTCGTCCTCGGTGACGCGGTCAGCGGCATCGAGGTGCGCACCGACGACCTCGACCAGGCGGAGGCGGTGGCGGCGCGCCTCGTCGGCCAGCTCGAGTTCCCCTACCAGGTGCGCTCGTGGCGCGATCTGAACCACAATCTCTTCGCCGCCATTCGCCTCGAGAAGACGGTGTACTTCGTCGTCCTGCTGCTCATCGTCCTGGTCGCCGCGTTCAACATCGTCGCGACGCTGATCATGGTGGTGATGGAGAAGCGCCGCGACATCGCCATCCTGAAGTCGATGGGTGCGACCGGCGCCGGCATCGCCAAGATCTTTATCGCCAAGGGGCTGATCATCGGCGGCATCGGCACCGCGACCGGCAGCGTGCTCGGCCTCGGCCTGTGCCTGCTGTTGCAGCGCTACGAGTTCATCACCCTGCCAAAGGGCGTCTTTTACGTCTCGACCCTGCCGGTGCGCATCTACCCCGAGTACGTCGGCCTGGTGATCGCCATTTCCCTGGTGATCTGCCTCGCCGCGACCCTGTATCCGGCCCGCCAGGCGTCACGCCTCCTGCCGGTGGAGGCCATTCGTTATGACTGACGCGACGCTGATCCGCGCCCGCGGCCTGTGCAAGGCCTATGGTGAGGGCGGCCGTGCCGAGGTCGAGGTGCTGCGCGACCTCGACCTCGACGTCGGCGCCGGCGAGGCGGTGGCGGTGATCGGCCAATCGGGGGTCGGCAAGAGTACCCTCCTGCACGTCCTTGGCGCCCTCGATACCCCGTCGGCGGGCGAAGTGGCGTTCGACGGCGTCGTCCTCGGTCGCCTCGGCGAGCGCGAGCTCGCCGCCTTTCGCAACCGCGAGATCGGCTTCATCTTCCAGTTCCACCATCTGCTGCCGGATTTCAGTGCCCTCGAGAACGTCATGATGCCGGCGCTGATCCGCGGCAGCGGGCACGAGGCGGCGGCGGCTCAGGCGCGCACGGTGCTGGCCCAGGTCGGCCTGACGCACCGCTTGGACCACAAGCCGGGCGAGCTCTCCGGCGGCGAGCAGCAGCGCGTCGCCGTGGCGCGGGCGATCGTCCTCTCGCCGCGCGCGGTGCTGGCCGACGAGCCGACCGGCAACCTCGATCCGGCCACCGCCGACGACGTCCACCAGCTCCTGCTCTCCCTCAAACGCGATCGCGGCATCTCCCTGGTCATCGTCACCCATAATGAGCGGTTGGCCGGATTGGCGGACCGAACCCTGCAACTGGTCGGCGGGCGCCTCGTCTGAGCGGGCCTGGCAGCGTTCCAGGCTCCGCGCCGCGGGTTTACTGTCCCCAACCCGTCTGTTACGTCTCGCGCGTTTTGCCACACACTATCGGCTTGGGCGTGCGAACGCTGATCCTCGTCACGGCGATCGTGGGGTGCGCCCTGCGCCCGCTCGCGGCCGCCGGCCAGAGCGCGGACAGCCTGCCCGCCGACGGCACCCGCGTCGAGCGGGTTCTCATCGCCGGCAACCAGCGCGTCGAGGAAGAGGCCATCCGGGTCAAACTGAAGGCTGTGGCGGGCGCGCCGTTCTCCGAGCAGGTCATCGACGACGACATTCGCGGCCTGTATGCGATGGGGTTTTTCGACTCGGTGCGCGCCGTGGTCGAGCAGCAAAACGGGCAGTGGGTGGTGACCTACGACGTGCGTGAGCGCCCCTTCGTCCGCCAGGTGCGCATCGAGGGCAATGAGAAGATCGACACCGATGAAATCGAGGGCATGTTGCGCGTGCGCCCGACCACCATTCTCGACCCGCAGCGAGCCCGCCAAGGGGTCGCCGAGGTGAAGAGCGCCTACGAGAAGAAGGGCTATCTCGACGCCGATATCCGCTACGAGACGGCTCCGGTGGGCGAGAACGAGGTCGACGTCACGGTCAGCGTCGACGAGCGCGAGCCGGTGCGCATCAGCAGCATCACCTTCGAGGGCAACCGCGCCCTGGATGACGGCGACCTGGCGAAGCTGATGCAGACCGGTGCGAAGAACTTCCTGACGCCGCTCACCGGCGCCGGCAACCTCGACCGCGAAGTCCTGAAGACCGACGGTGAGCGCCTGACCGCCTACTACTACGAGAACGGCTACATCGACGTGCGCATCGACGAGCCGGCGATCGAGCGGCAGGCGGATGGCCTGGCGGTGACGATCAAGATCGAGGAGGGCGAGCAGTACCGCTTCGGCACGGTGCGCACCGCCGGCGAGACGCTGCCCGAGGTCGAGGGCGAGGGCGAGGCGGGGCGCGAGTTCGCGGCGCAGGACGGCGAGATCTTCAAGCCCAGCCTGCTGCGCGGCGACATCGACGCGGTGACCCAGACCTACGGTGACCTCGGCTACGCCTTCGTCAACGTCACCCCGGCCACCGACATCAATCCGGCGACCAAAACGGTGGATGTCACCTACACCATCACCCGCGGCCCGGCGGTCTCCATCGACCGCATCGAGATCAGCGGCAACACCAAGACGCGCGATCGCGTCATCCGCCGCGAGCTCGAGCTGCAGGAGCAGGGGCAGTTCTCCGGCACCCAGCTGCGCCGCAGCCAGGACCGCCTGCGCCGCCTCGGGTTCTTCGAAGAGGTCAACATCACCACCCGCAAGGCCGACGCCGAGGACAAGCTCGACGTCATCGTCGACGTGCGCGAGGGGAACACCGGCGCCTTCTCGGCCGGCGCCGGCCTGAGCTCCGGTGAGTCCTTCCTGTTCAACGTCCGACTGTCGGAGCAGAATCTCTTCGGGCGCGGCCAGGCGCTGGTCTTCAATGCCGACTTCGGCTCGATCCGCCGCAACATCAGCCTCAGCTTCACCGAGCCGTATTTCCTCGACACGCCGCTCACCGTCGGGCTCGACATCTTCAACTGGGAGCTCGAGTTCGAAGACTTTACGCGCGGCGGCACCGGCGGCGGCATTCGCACGCTCTATCCGTTCCCGGCCCTCGGCCTGGACGTCATCCGCCTCGGTCCGCTCGGCGACGCGTCGCTGGTCGACACCCGCTTCGGGCTCGAGTACCGCCTCGAGAACGCCGAGATCTCCAACGTCAGCCGCGGCGCGGCGTCGATCGTCAAGGCCCAGGCGGGAACCAGTCTGACCAGTTCGGCCATCCCGCGCATCTTCCGCGACACGCGCAACAACCTGCTCGACCCGACGAGCGGATCGTTCCAGGACTTCTCGGTCGAGATCGCCGGCCTCGGCGGCGACAGCCAGTACATCAACGCCCAGTCGCGCGCGCGCTGGTACATCCCGATCTGGGAGATCCCGCGCTTGGGTCCGCTCACCTTCGCCACCGGCTGGAACTTCGGCTACGGTTTCGGCTACGGCGAGGACGTCGAACTGCCCCTCTTCGAGCGCTACTTTCCCGGCGGCATCAACTCGCTGCGCGGCTTCGAGGTCCGCTCGCTCGGCCCGCGCGTATCGGTCTACGAGCAGGGCGAGGGCGTTGACGACAGGTGCCCATACGGGGCCGGCAACTGCGGCCGCCTGCTGCAACGCGACGTCATCGGCGGCAGCCAGCAGTTGATCTTCAACAACGAACTCATTTTTCCGATCGTCCAATCGCTGGGCGTCAAGGGCGTCTTCTTCAGCGATATCGGCAACGCCTTCCTGGCCTCGGAGGGGATCGCCTTCGCCGACATGCGCGTCTCGATCGGCGCCGGCATTCGCTGGCTGTCGCCGATCGGGCCGCTGCGGATCGAGCTCGGCTTCCCGCTCAACGCGCAGACCGGCGACGAGGAGCAGCGGGTGCAGTTTTCTTTTGGCGCCCCGCCGTGAGAAAGAACCACGAGGAGGATTTCGCATGACCGTTCGTACGACCCTGGCCCTGGCGCTGGCACTGCTCTGCGCGGGCGTGGTCGGAGCCCACGCCGACACGCTGAAAGTCGGCTATGTCGACCTCCAGCGGGCCCTGAATGAATCCGACGCCGGCGCATCGGCGAAGGCGCGCTTCAAGGTCCAGGTCGACCGCCTGCAGGTCGATCTCAAGAAGAAGAAGGACGCCCTCGACGCCCTCAAGAGCCAGCTCGAGAAGAAGGCGTCGGTGATGAAGCCCGACGAGGCGCGCGCGCTCGAGAAGGACTACCAGAAGAAGCTGCGCGACTTCGAACTGGCCTACAAGGACTCGCAGGGTGAGCTGCAGCAGAAAGACAACGAGCTGACCATCGAGTTGCTCAAGGAGCTGCAAGCGGTGATCGAGGAGTACGGCAAGGAGAACGCCTACAGCATCATTCTCGAGCAATCGAGCAGTAGCGTCCTGTACGGAGCCGCCGATCTCGATCTCACCGATCCGATCATCGCCCGCTACAACGCCAAGAAACGCTGAATGAGGTTTGCGGCGACGCGCTGACCAGGGAGCCGCATGAGCGGCCCGCAGATCCATCCCACCGCCATCGTGGCGCCGGAGGCCCACCTCGGGGCCGGCGTCACGGTCGGTCCCTACGCCGTCATCGGGGCTCGCGTGCGCGTCGGCGCCGCGACCCGCGTCGGTTCGCACGTCGTCCTCGACGGCCGCACGACCCTCGGCGCGCGCAACGAGATCTTCCCCTTCGCGTCGATCGGCACCGCCCCGCAGGATCTCAAGTATCACGGCGAGGACAGTGCCCTGATCATCGGCGACGACAACCGCATTCGTGAGTTCTGCACGCTGCAGCCGGGCACCGAGGGCGGCGGCATGCTGACCCGGGTCGGCGACGGCAACCTGCTGATGAACTACACCCACGTCGCCCACGACTGCCAGATCGGGCACCGCACGATCGTCGCCAACGGCACGCAGTTGGGCGGCCACGTGACGATCGAGGACGGCGTCGTCGTCGGCGCCCTGTCCGGCATCCATCAGTTCGTCCGCCTTGGCGAGAGCGCCATCGTCGGCGCCGGATCGATGGTGTCGCAGGACGTGCCGCGCTTCTGCAACGCCACCGGCGACCGCGCCACGCTGCACGGACTGAACACCCTCGGCCTCAAACGCCGCGGACTGGACGCCGCAGCGCTGCGCGCGTTGCAGCAGGCCTACCGGCTGATGTTCCAGTCCGGCCTGCGTGTCGTCGACGCCGCCGCCCGTATCCGCGCCGAGCTGCCCGGGCTGGCCGAGGTCGAACGCTTCGTCGCGTTCATCGAGGCCTCGAGGCGCGGCGTCTGCCGCGAGGACCGACGCCGCAAGGGCGAGGCGGAGACGGGCGATGAGGGCTGAGTGCTGGAACGCATCGGCCTGATTGCCGGCAACGGCAGCTTTCCGCTTCTGTTCGCGCGCACCGCGCGCAGCGAAGGGCTGGCGGTGATCGCCGTCGCGCACGAGGGCGAGACCGACCCGGCCCTGGCCGACGAGGTCGAGGCGTGCACCTGGATCAAGGTCGGCCAGCTGGCGGCCATCATCGATGCTTTCCAGGCCGCCGGCGTGCGCCGCGCCGTGATGGCCGGCGGCATTCGCAAGGCGGCCCTGATGGAGGGCTTCGCCCCCGATGAGCGGGCGCTGCGCTTCTTGTCGCGGCTGACGCAGTGGGGCGACGACGTGCTGTTGCGCGGCGTCGCCGAGGAGCTGGCCGGGGAGGGCATCGCGGTCGTCGAATCGACCCTGTTCCTGGCGTCGATCCTGACCCCGGAAGGGACGCTGACCGACCAGGGGGCCAGCCCGGCGCAATGGACCGACGTGCGGCACGGCCTGGCCGTGGCGAAGGGGCTGGGCGCCTGGGACATCGGCCAGACGGTGGTCGTGAAGTCGGGCATCGTGCTCGCCGTCGAGGCGCTCGAGGGAACCGACGAGACGCTGCGTCGAGGCGGCGGACTCGGCCGCGGCGGCGCCGTGGCGGTCAAGGTCAGCAAGCCGAACCAGGACCTGCGCTTCGACGTCCCGGCGGTTGGTCCGGAGACGGTGGCGGTATGCCGCGCCGCCGGCATCGCGGTCCTCGCCCTCGAGGCGGGCCGGACGCTGCTCCTCGATCGCACCCGCGTGCTGGCCGACGCGACGGCGGCCGCACTGGCGATCGTCGGGGTGCGGGCCGATGACTGAACGGGTGCGCGCCGCGGTGGTCGGGGTGGGCTACCTCGGCGCCTTCCACGCCGAGAAGTATGCCAGCCTGCCCGACGTCGATCTGGTCGGCGTGGTGGACGCCGACGCCGCGCGCGCCGCGGCGGTCGGGGCGCGCGTCGGCGCCCCGGCCCTCGACGGTATCGCGGCGCTGGTCGGCCGCGTCGACTGCGCCAGCATCGCCGTCTCGACGCCGGCCCACTTCGCCGTCGCCACGGCCCTGCTCGAGCAGGGCATCGACGTGCTGGTCGAGAAGCCGATCACCACGACGCTCGCCGAGGGCCGGGCCCTGGTGGCGCTGGCGGCGGCGCGCGGCCGCATCCTGCAGGTCGGCCACCTCGAGCGCTTCAACCCCGCCATCCGCTCGCTCGCCGGCGTTCTCACACAACCGCGCTTCATCGAGTGCCACCGCCTGGCGCCGTTCAGCGAACGCGGTACCGAGGTCGACGTCATCCTCGACCTCATGATCCACGATCTCGACGTCATCCTCAGCGTCGTCGCGGCGCCGCTCGAGCGCGTCGAGGCGGTCGGCGTCCCGGTCCTGTCCGAGACCGTCGACATCGCCAACGCGCGCCTGCGCTTCGCCGGCGGCACGATCGCCAACGTGACGGCCAGCCGCGTGGCGATGAAGCGCGAGCGCAAGATCCGCTTCTTCCAGGCCGATGCCTACGTCTCGGTCGACTACGGCGACCGCAGCATCCGCGTCGCCCGGCGGCTCCCGGCGGTCGACGGCGGTCTGGCCAGCATCGACGCCTACGAGCAGACGTTCAGCGACGCCGATCCGCTCTTCGATGAGATCGAGGCCTTCGTCGGTTCGGTGCGCACGCGTGCCACGCCGCTGGTCGATGGCACCACCGCCGTGCGCGCCATGGAGGTGGCGGAGCGCATCCGCGCCGCGCTGGAGACGGCATGACGCTGCGCGTTCTCCTGGTCGCCGGCGAGCCGTCCGGCGACCTGCACGGCGCCGCCCTGGTGCGCGCGCTGCGCGCCCGCCGCCCCGACGTCGCGGTCGCCGGTGTCGGCGGCCCGCGCCTGCGCGAGGCCGGCATGGAGGTGCTGGTCGACACCGAGCATGTCGCGACCATGGGCTTCACCGAGACCTTCGGCACCCTCGGTCGCCTGTTCGCCACCTACCGCCTGCTGGTGCGGCGGCTCGAGGAGGCGCGGCCGGACCTGGTGGTGCTGATCGATTACCCGGAGTTCAATCTGCGCCTCGCCCGTCAGGCGAAGCGGCGCGGCATCCCGGTCTTCTACTTCGTCGCGCCGCAGGTGTGGGCCTGGCGGCGCGGCCGCATCCGCAGCATCGCCGCGCGCGTCGACAAGCTCGCCGCCGTGTTCCCCTTCGAGCCGGCGGTCTACAACACCGAGGGGCGCCAGTTGGCCGAGTTCGTCGGCCATCCGCTGCTCGACGTCGTCGCGCCCACCCGCACTGCCGCCGAGACGCGCGCCCGCTATGGGCTCGCCGCCGATCGCCCCGTCCTGGCGCTGCTGCCCGGGAGCCGCAAGAAGGAGGTCGAATTGCTCTACGCGCCGATGTGCGGCGCCGCCGCGCAGCTCGCGGCGGAGGGTTGGCAACCGATCACGGCGCTGGCTGAGTCGCTGTCGCCGACCGATCTCGCCGCCGCGCGCGGCGCTCCGCTGCCCCCGGTTCCCGTCGCCCACGCGGACACGTACAATGTCGTGGCCGCCGCCGACGCGGCCATCGTCGCCTCGGGCACCGCCACGGTCGAAACGGCGCTGCTCGGGTGCCCGATGGTCATCGCCTACCGGCTGGCGCCGCTCACCTACTGGATCGCCCGCCGCCTCGTCGACGTGGACTTCATCGGCATGCCCAACATTATTTTGCAGCGCGGGGTCTTCCCGGAGGTGATCCAGGATGAGGTGACGCCGGAGCGCCTCGCCGCGGCCGTGCGCGACGTGCACAGCCGCCGTGCCGAGGTGGCGGCGGCGCTGCTCGACTTGCGCGCCGCGCTCGGCACGCCGGGCGCCGCCGGCCGCGCCGCCGCGCTGGCCCTGGAGCTGGTGTCGTGAGCGAGGCGCAGGCCGACTACCGCCGCCTGCTGCGCTACCTGCGGCCGTACCTCTGGCCGTACTTCGCCGGCGCCATGGCCTGCATGATCCTCTTCGGCGCGACGAGCGGCGCCATGCCGTTCCTGGTGCGATTCATCTTCGACGACATCTTCACGGAGAAGAACGCCGCCGTGCTGCAGGTGCTGCCGGTGGTGATCGTCGCGGTCTTCATCTTCCGCGGCCTGTGCGGTTTCGGCAGCGCCTACCTGAGCGAGTACGTCAGCAACCGCGTCATCAACGATCTGCGCAACGACCTGAACGGGCACATCCAAGATCTGTCGCTCGGCTTCTTCACGCAGAACGCCACCGGCACGCTGCTCTCGCGCGCCACC
Source organism: bacterium (assembly GCA_031401035.1). GTDB lineage: Bacteria > Desulfobacterota > Binatia > HRBIN30 > CADEER01 > JANNRA01. The sequence goes on from JANNRA010000017.1 coordinate 39,067, forward strand.
AACGACGTCTACGTGATCGGCTCGGCACTCACCAACAGCGTCGCCTCGGTGCTGAAGGACGGCGTCTCGCTGGTCGTCCTGATGATCGTCGCCTTCTACCAGGACTGGCTCCTGGCCCTGATCGGTGTCGTCGTTTTCCCCGCCTCGGTGCTGCCGATGGTGCGCCTGTCGAAGAAGATGCGCGCCCAGGCCCGCCAGCTACAGGGCACGCTCGGCGTTCTCACCGCGCTGCTGCAGGAGACGGTGCAGGGCAACCGCGTCGTCAAGGCGTTCAACATGCAGCAGTACGAGAAGGACCGCTTCGCGGCCGAGAGCCGCGGCCTGGTGCGCACGGCCATGCGCGTCGCCCGCATCCGCGCCTTCAACACGCCGATGATGGAGGTGCTGGCCGCGTTCGGGATCGCCGGCGTGGTCTGGTACGGCGGCTACAGCGTCGTCGTCGGCGGCCGCACGCAGGGCTCCTTCCTCGCCTTTCTCACCGCCCTGCTGCTGCTCTACGACCCGTTCAAGGGCCTCGGGCGCGCCAACGGCACCATCCAGCAGGGCCTCGCCGCCGCCGACCGGGTCTTTGAGCTGCTCGACACGCCGCCGCAGGTGCGCGATCGACCCGACGCCGTCGTCATGGCACCGCTGCGCGACCGGGTGACGTTCGAAGACGTCACGTTCCGCTACGAGGCCGACCCGGTGCTGCGCGACGTCTCGTTGACCATCAAGCGCGGCGAGGTGGTGGCGCTGGTCGGTGCGAGCGGCGGCGGCAAGAGTACGCTCGCCGATCTGCTGCTGCGCTTCTACGACGTCAGCGCCGGCGCCATCCGCATCGACGGCGTCGACATCCGCGCCGTCACCCAGGCCAGCCTGCGCGCGCAGATGGCGCTGGTGACGCAGCACACCTTCCTGTTCAACGACACGGTGCGCAACAACATCGCCTACGGCGGTCGCGATCAGTCGGCGGCGCAGATCGAAGCGGCGGCGCGCGCCGCCAACGCGCACGCCTTTATCGAGGAGCTGCCGGAAGGCTACGACACGAAGATCGGCGAGCTCGGCCTGCGCTTGTCGGGCGGCCAGCGGCAGCGCATCGCCATCGCTCGCGCGCTGCTCAAGAACGCCCCCATCCTGGTCCTCGACGAGGCGACCTCGGCGCTCGATAATGAATCGGAACGCCTGGTCCAGCAGGCGATCGACGCGCTGGTCCAGGGCCGCACCGCGTTGGTCATCGCGCACCGCCTGTCGACGGTGCGCACGGCCGACCGCATCGTCGTGCTGGTGCGCGGCGCCATCGTCGAGCAGGGCACGCACGAGGAGCTGCTGGCGGTCAACGGCGACTACCGCCGCTTGCACGATCTGCAGTTCGCCGACCCGGACGCGGTGGCGTGAGCCCCCCGCCCCCAACGCTGCGCCGGCGCCTGCTGGGCGCACTGGCCGCCCTGGCGCCGTGGCTGCTGCGACCGCTGTTCGCCGCCCTGCGCGCCTCGGTGCGCATCGAGGAAGTCGGGGGCGAGGCGCTGCGCGCCCGCTGGGCGCGCGGCGAGCCGGTGATCCTCGCCCTCTGGCACAACCGCCTGCTCATTCTGCCGGTGATCGCCGCCGGACAGCGCGTCGCCATCCTCATCAGCCAGCATCGTGACGGCGACCTCGGCGCCGGCCTGCTCGCGGCCTGGGGCGTCGGGGTCGTGCGCGGTTCGGCGACGCGCGGCGGCGTCGGCGGCCTGCTGCGCCTGGTGCGCACCGTGCGACAGGGCACCAGTGTCGTCATCTTCCCCGACGGTCCGCGCGGCCCGCGCTACGTCGCCAAGGCCGGCGTCGTGCAGCTGGCCCGCCTCACCGGGGTGCCGATCGTGCCGATCACCTACGCCGCCAGTCGCGTGCGGCGGCTCGGCAGCTGGGACAGGCTGGTGCTGCCGATGCCGTTCGCGCGGGTCGAGGTCGCCGTCGGCGCGCCGATCGCGGTGCCCTGCGACGCGGACGCGGCGGAGCTCGAACGGCGACGCGCCGAACTCGAGGCGGGCCTGCGCGACCTGACGCGGGCGGTCGAGGCGCGCGCCGGCTGGCCGGCCGACGCACTGCTCGCCGACGGGGGTGGCCCGTGAGCGACGCCGCCGCGGCAGCGGCCGTGGCGCCGCGGCCGCTGCCGCGCCCGTCGCCCCTCGCGGCGCGCCTTGCCTACTGGGGGTACGATGCCGTCGGCGTCGCGGCGGCGCTGCTGGCGGTGCCGGCGTGGCCGTGGCTGCGCCAGCGCGGCCTCGGCGACGGACTGGCGGAGCGGCTCGGGCGCATCCCGGGCGCGGCGGCGCTGACGGCGCCGCCGCTGTGGCTGCATTGCGCCTCGGTCGGCGAGACCCTGTCGGCGGCGCCGCTGGTGGCGCGCCTGCGCGAGCGCTGCGCGCAGCGGCCGCTGGTGGTGTCGACGACCAGCGTCACCGGCCGCGCCGTGGCCCGCGACGAGCTGCGCGCTGACGTGGTGACGCTGCTGCCGGTGGACGCGCTGCACGTCGTCGACCGCGTCTTTCGCCGTCTGCGGCCGCGCGCGCTGTTGATCGTCGAGACGGAATTGTGGCCCGGACTGTTGCGCGCCGCGACGCGCGTCGGCGCGCCGACGGCGATCGTCAGCGGCCGCGTCTCGGCCGCGGCGCTGGAGCGCTACCGCCTCGCCGGTCCGCTGCTTCCGGCCGCACTCGCCCAGGTGGCGGCCTTCGGCATGCAGACGGCGGAGGACGCGGCGCGCATCGTCGCGCTCGGAGCGCCGCCCGACCGCGTCCGTGTCACGGGCTCGCTCAAGGCGGCCCGCCTCGCCGTCGACGATGCGCCGCCGCCGCTCGGCGGGCTGGAGGCGCGCCGGGTCCTCGTCGCCGCCAGCACCCAGCCTGGCGAGGAGGCATTTGTCCTGCAGGCCTTCGCGGCGCTGCGGCGCGTCTACCGCGACGCCCTGCTGATCGTCGCGCCGCGCCGGCCGGAGCGCTTCGACGAAGTCGCCGCGTTGCTCGACGGCGCCGGCGTCCGCTGGGTGCGGCGCAGCGAGCTGGCCGCCGACGTGCCGGTCGAGGCGCAGGTGCTGCTGCTCGATTCGGTCGGCGAGCTGGCGCGCTTCTTCGGCGCCGCCTGGGCGGTGTTCGTCGGCGGCACGGTCGCGCCGCTGGGCGGCCACAACGTGCTTGAACCGGCGGCCTACGGGCGGCCGGTGGCCTTCGGGCCGCACCTCGACAACGTCGCCGCCGCCGCCGCCGCGCTGTGCGATGCCGACGCGGCCGAAGTGGTCCACACGCCGGGGGCACTGGCGGAGTATTGGGATGGACTGCTGGCGCGCCGCGACGCGGCGACCGCGGCCGGGGCGCGGGCGCGCGTCGTGGCGGCGGCACGGGCCGAATCCCTCACCCGCACCTGGGAACTGGTGGCGCCGCTGTTGGGGGTGACATGAGCCTGGCGCGCCACCTGCGCGATACCGTCTGGCCGCGCCGCGGTGCCGCCGGGCATCTCGGCGGCGCCGCCCTGCGCCCGCTGAGCGGCGCCTTCGGTCTCGGCGTCGCGCTGCGCGGGCTCGCCTATCGCCTCGGGCTGCTGCGCTCGCGCCAGGCGCCGATCGCGGTTGTCAGCGTCGGCAATCTCGTCGTCGGCGGGACCGGCAAGACCCCGGTCACCCTGTGGCTCGCCAGCGCGCTGCGGGGGCGCGGTGCGCGCGTCGCCATTGTTTCGCGTGGGTACGGCGGTACCGCGCGCGGCGTCACCGTGGTCTCGCATGGCGGCGGACCCGAGGTCGGCCCGGACGTTGCCGGTGACGAGCCGGTGATGCTGGCGCGCGGCTTCGCCGGGGTGGTGATCGCGGCGCCGCGCCGCCTCGACGGCGTCGTTGCCGCGGCCGCGCTCGGCTGCACCGTCGCGGTGCTCGATGACGGCTTCCAGCATCGCGGCCTGCGGCGCGACTTCGACCTCGTCCTGGTCGACGGCCGGCGCGGCCCGCTGCTACCGTCCGGGCCGCTGCGCGAACCGCTGCGCGCCCTGAAGCGGGCCGATGCGGTGCTGCTGATGGCGCGCGACGGGCAGCCCCTGGCGGCGCCGGACGGCATCCGGGCGCCGGTGCACGCGGCGTTCCTCGAGGCGGTGGGCGTCGTCGAGTCGCTCGGCGGCGTCTGGCGGCTGGCGCCGATGGGCCAACTGGCCGGCCGGCGCGTCATCGCCGTCACCGGCATCGCCCGTCCGGAAGGGTTCTACGCCACGTTGCGGCGCTGGGAGGCGGTGATCGACGAGGTGTTCGAGTTTCCCGACCACTACGCCTACCGCCGCGAAGACTGGCAACGCATCGCGCGGCGCGGGCACGAAGTGGACCTGATCGTCACGACGGAGAAGGACCTGGTCAAGCTCGAGGCCTTCCCCTTTGCAACCGGCAAGCTGGTTGCGCTACGCATCGCCCCGCAGGTGGAGCGCGCAGCGGCGCTGCTCGACGCCATCTCGGCGCGGGTGGGGCTCTCGGCCCATCCGGCGGAGGAGACGGACGATGGCCATCAGTAAGGATCTGCTCGACATCCTGGCGTGCCCGAAGTGCAAGGGGCCGCTGCAGCTGACCGCCGCCCAGGACGGGCTGACCTGCGGCGAGTGCAAGCTGCTCTACCCGATCAAGGACGACATCCCGGTGATGTTGATCGACGAGGCGCTGCCGCTGCAGGGATGAACGCGGCCGGGCCGGGGCAGCGGGGCGTTCCCGCGCGCGCCGGCGCGCCGCCCGGCTTCGCCGTCCAATCAGCCGGCCGCCTGCGCCTGCTGGTGCGCGACGACGCCGCCGAGGTGGGCGAGCTGCTGCGCGGTTGGGCGAGCGACACCCTGCCGCCGGCGCGCGCCCTGCCGGGCGGCCGTGGCGGCGCCGCCGCGTTTCCGTTGCGTCCCGATCTCGCCGTCGTCCTGCGCCCCTACCGGCGCGGCGGCCTGGTGGCGCGGCTGACGCGCGGCCACTACGTGGGGCTGTCGCCGCGCCCGTTCCGCGAGCTGCGCGCCGCCGCGGCGCTGGAGGCCGCCGGCGTGCCGACGCCGGAGCCCCTGGGCGCAGCCGTGCTGTGGGACGCGCCCGGCCTCTACCGCGGCGCCTTCGCGACGCGTGAGATCTGGGGCGCCGCCAACCTCTGGCAGTTCCTGCAGCAGGCGCCTCCGGCGGAGCGCGGCCCCGCCTGCGCCGCCGCCGCCACCACCGTGCAGGCGCTGTTCGCCGCCGGCGCCCTGCACCCCGACCTCAATCTGCAGAACTTCCTCATCCGCCGCGCCGCGACCGGCCTCGAGGCCTGGCTCATCGACCTCGACGGCGTGCATTTCGCCACCGTCACGCCGCGCCACCGCGCCGCCGCCTTCGCCCGTATCTGCCGCTCGATCCGCACGCTCGATCCGCAGTCGGCGGTCATCACCCTGGCCTGCGTCGAAGCGTTCCGCACCGTGAGCTTGCCCTCCTGACGGGACGAAGATGCACACGGAGAGCCGGAGGGGCCACGTCGCCCTCCGTGTCTCCGTGCCTCCGTGTGCATCTTCGTCTTCCCGGTCAGCCGGGCCTGCGGACGGAGAGGACGGTGGTGCGGCAGGTGAGGAGGCCCCAGCCGTTGAGGGCGGCGAGCAGGGCGGCGTTCTGCGCGTAAACCTCGGGGGACTTGCGCCGCAGGCGCCGACGCTGGGCGGCGGCGGCGAGCCACAGGGCGGGGGCGAGCAGGGCGGTCTGGATGGCGGCGGAGGTCTTGGTGCGGTCGGGGTGGAAGCGCGGGTCGACGAGGCCGGCGCGCAGCGCCGCGACGGCGAGGAAGTAGGGGCTGATCGGGTGGATGTGGCCGCTCAGGTGGCGCACGGCGCCGGCGGTCAGCGGCAGCGGGTCGAAGAGCAGCGGGAAGCCCTGCAGCAGCGTGCGCAGGCGCGAGTTGGCGTTGAGCGTGTTGGGCGTCGTGACGATCACCGGCGCGCCGGGCCGCGCGATGCGTGCCAGCTCGCGCAGGAAGGCGAACTGGTTCTCGACGTGCTCCACCACCTCGATGCTGACCACCGCGTCGAACGCCGCGTCCGCGTGGGGCAGCCGACCGTCCGCGCCGATCGTCGCGCAGGTCACCGGCGCGTAGCGAAACTCGCCCGGCAGCACGTCGCAGGCGGCGATGTGCGCGCCCGGGTCGAGCCCGCGCGCCCGTAGCCGTTCCCCCAGGGCGTGCGAGAAGTAGCCGTTGCCGGCGCCGACATCGACGACCCGCGCCCGTGTCCAGTCGAGGTCGTCGAGCAACTCCAGAACGCGCTCGGTCGTGACCGAGTGCGATAGCGGCGCGATGTCCATGCAGCAGTCCGTCCGTTTGTGATCCCGCCTGCAGTTAGGCAATTCCCCCTCCAACAGCCAACCCTCATGCCCTCTTCCTCTTCCGACCTCCGTGCCTCCGTGTTGAATCCCTCTCTGCGCATCGCCCACGTCGACGCCGAGCGCGGCTTCTCGGGCGGCGAGGTGCAGGTCTTCCTGCTCATGGACGGCCTGGTGCAACGCGGCCACCGCAACCTGCTCGTCTGCCCGCCCGGCAGCGGCGCCGCCGCCGAGGCAGCGCGGCGCGGCATCGCGACGCGGGCGGTGCCGATGCGCGGCGCCCTCGACGTCGCCGCCGTCTGGCGCCTGACCCACCACCTGCGCGCCGCCGGCGTCGATCTGGTCCACCTGCACACCGGCCGCGCCGCCTGGCTGGGCGGACTGGCGCTGCTGCGCGCCGGCCTGCCGGCGATCGTCACCCGCCGCATGGACCGGCCGATCGGCCGCGGCTGGCGCACGCGCCTGGTGTACACCCGCGTCGCGCGCCGCGTCGCCGCCATCGCCCCCGGGATTGTCGAGCAGCTGGTCGCCGGCGGCGTCCCGCGCCGCCACGTGGTGCTGATCCCCAGCGCCGTCGACCCGGCCCGCATCGCGCCGCGCCAGGGCCGTGCCGCGACGCGCGCCGGGCTGGGTGCGGCGCCGGCCGACGTGGTGCTGCTCGCCGCCGCCGCGCTGGTACACCGCAAGGGCCTCGACGTACTGCTCGATGCGCTCACCGCGCTGGCGGCGCGCGGCCAGCGCCCGCCGCTGTGGCTCGCCGGCGACGGCCCGGCGCGCGAGCCGCTGCAGGCGCAGGCGTCGGCGCGCGGCCTCGCCGCCCAGGTGCGCTTCCTGGGCGCGCGCGACGACATCGGCGACCTGCTCGCCGCCTGCGACGTCTTCGTGCTCCCGGCGCGCGCCGAGGGGCTCGGCGTCGCCGCCCTGGAGGCCATGGCCGCCGCTCGCCCGCTGGTGGTCAGCGAAGTCGGGGGTCTCGCCGACGCCGTCGAGGACGGCCGCCAGGGCCTCCTCGTTCCGCCCGGCGACCCCATCCCGCTGGCCGCCGCCCTGGAATCGCTGCTGCTCGACCCCGCCCGGCGCGCCGCCCTCGGCGCCGCCGGCCCCGCCCGCGTCGCCGCCCGCTATTCCGCCGACGCCATGGTCGATGCCTACGAGCGCCTGTACTTCGACGTCCTGAGAGAGCCTTCACCACGTTGAGGGCTTTTTCTGCTAGCTCCTGCGCCGTGCCGCTGACCGCCTGCATCATCACGCTCAACGAGGCCGATCGCATCGACGCCTGCCTCGAGAGTGTCGCCTGGTGCGACGAGCTGCTGGTCGTCGACTCGCACTCCAGCGACGATACGCGGGCCCGCGCCGCGGCGCACGGAGCGCGCGTGATCGAGCGGGACTGGCCCGGGTTCGCGGCGCAGAAGGAGTTCGCCGTGCGCGCCGCGGCGCACGACTGGGTCCTGGTGGTCGATGCCGATGAGCGGCTCTCGGCGCCGCTGCGGGCCGAGATCGAGGCTCTGCGCGCGGCTGGGTTTCCCGGCGCCGCCGGCTGGTCGATGCCGCGCTGCAGTCGCTACCTCGGCCGTTGGATCCGCCACGGCACCTGGTATCCAGACCGCTCGCTGCGGCTGTTCGACCGCCGCCGCGGCCGCTTCGCGGCCAAGGCGACCTACGATCTGCACGAGCGCGTCGTCGTCGACGGGCCGACGGCGGCGCTGCGCGGCGAGTTGCTGCACGAGCCCTATCGGTCGATCAGCGACCACCTGCGCACCATCGACCGCTACACGACGATCATGGCCGACGGGCTGCACGCGCGCGGGCGCCGCGCCGGCGCGGCGGATCTGGTGCTGCGGCCGGCCTGGCGCTTCGTGCAGTTCTACGTGCTCAAGGGCGGCTTTCGCGACGGCTGGCGCGGCCTGCTGCTCGCCTATCTCGCCGCCCACTATGTCCGCCTGCGCTACGCCAAGTTGCTGGCGCTGCAGCGTGACGACGCCGACCCGGGGGCGCCGTGAGCCCGCCGCGCTCCCTGGCGGTCATCGTCTCCACCTACAACAACCCGCGCGCTCTCGATCTGGTGTTCGCCGGTCTGGCGCGTCAGACCCGCCTACCCGACGAGGTGCTGGTCGCCGACGACGGCAGCGGCCCGGCCACCGCCGCACTGATCGACGCCTGGGCATCGCAGCTGCCGTACCCGGTGCGGCGCGTCTGGCACCCCGACGAGGGCTTCCGCAAGTGCCGCATCCTCAACCAGGCGATCAGCGCCGCGACAGCCGACTACCTGGTCTTCTTCGACGGCGACTGCGTGCCATCGGCGCAGTGCCTGGCGGTGCACGTCGCCCGCGCCGCGCCGCGCCGCTACGTCAGCGGCGGCAAGGTACTGCTCGACGCCGCCGTCAGCGCCCGGCTCGAGGCGACGGCGGTGGCGCGCGGCGACCTCGACCGCGTCGGCCGCTGGTGGCTCGGCGTCGCGAAAAAGCGCCGCCTGATCGTCAGTCGCCTGCCCGGCGTGCGCGATGCGCTCGACCGCAACGTCCGCCGCCCGCCCGGCTGGCGCGGCGAGAACGCCTCCACCTGGGCCGCGCAGGCGCGGGCGGTCGGCGGCTTCGATGAGCGCTTCACCTACGGCTATGAGGACGCCGATTTCGGCCAGCGCCTGCTGCTCGCCGGCGTCATCGGCGTCTCGGTGCGTTACACCGCGCCGGTCTACCACCTCGAGCACCCGCGCCCGTGGCGCAACGCCGCCGTCATCGCCGCCAACAGGGCGCTGTACGACGCCAATCGCGCCGCGCGGGTGGTGCGAACCCCTTACGGCCTCGACCGCAACGAATCCTGACTTGGAGGGCGCCGCTCCGTCGGCGCCTGTTGCATCGGGCCGCCGCGCACGCATCCAGCAGGCGCCGACGGAGCGGCGCCCAGGTGGCGCTCGACGCCGTGGTGTGGTTTTCACCGTTCCGATGGCCAAGCAGGGACTGGGGGAGGCGCTCAAGGCGGTGCGCTACGCCGGCGGCGTCGCCAACTGGCTGGCGGTGAGCCGAGCGGCGTTGCACGGCGACGAGGTGACCCACCTGACGCTGCGCAACGGCCTCGAGATCGACAGCGCACCCGGCGCGCTGCTGGTGCCGTTGTACAAGGAGATCGTCTACAAGGACGATTACCGCCTGCGCGCCGACCCGCTGCCGCGCGGCGCCGTGGTGATCGATATCGGCGCCAACCTCGGCATGTTCTCGTTGCACGTCGCCGCCGACCACGGCGCCGCCAAGGTCTATGCCTTCGAGCCGTTCGCCGAGAGCTTCGCCCTGCTCCAGCGCAATGCCGAGCGCAATCACCTGGTGGCCATCGTGCCGGTGCCGCTGGCCATCGCCGGCCAGGCCGGCACGCGCGAACTGCATATGCAGGGTCGGCACGGCGTCCACTCCCTGTTCGGCAGCGCCGGCGAGGCCGTGCGCATAGAGTGCATCACCCTCGCCGACGCCTTCGCCCGCTTCGCCATCGAGCGCTGCGATTTCCTCAAGCTCGACTGCGAGGGGGCCGAGTACGAGATCCTGCTCGCCACCCCCTCCGACGTGTATGCCCGCATTCAGCGCATCGCCCTCGAGTACCACGACTGGATCACCGATCATCACCACGACGAGCTGGTGCGCCGCTTCACGGCGGAGGGCTTTACGGTGACCACGCGCGACCATGCGCCGTCGCGGACTGGGTACGTGTTCGCGAAGCGAGCCGGGTGAGGATGACCGCCGGTGTCTACGGCGGCAGCAGCCGATAATTGCGATGCTCGGCCAGTCGGAAGCCGAGCAGGCGGTTTTCGACGAAGGATAGCGCCCGCTGTAAGGGCTGGTCGTGGCGGCGGCGCGTCGTGGTCGGCAGCACCTGCCAGTCGCAGGCGGCGATGCGCGCGCGCATCACCGCCGGGTGGGTGCCGGTGAAGCGCTCGCGGCCGTGCAGGCGACCGAAGTCGTAGCCGCGCTCGAGGTCGGGAACATAGCCCTTGGCCCCCTCGGCGCCGAGATGGACCTCGGCCAGGGCGCGCGCCTTGCGGGTCATGCGGCGCGGTGGGCGCACCCAGCCGTAGTGGAAGATGCGCGCCCCGGCCGGCACGACGCGCAGCTTCGAGCCATCGGCGTGGCGGAAGCCCTGGGCGCTCTTCCAGGAGCGGATGCCGCGGCCGCCGCGCACCAGGCGCACCTCGCGGCGGTACCAGGAGTGACCGACGGCGACGTGGTCGTAGTCGGCGTAGAAGTGCAGGTACTCGAAGACCAGGCCATCGACGCGCGGGTCGTCGCGGTAGGCGCGCAGGCGCTCGGCGAGCGGCGCCAGGTCGTCCTCGTGCAGTACCTCGTCGGCCTGCAGGTAGAGGCACCAGTCGCCGTCGCAGGCGTCGAGGGCGATGTTGGTCTGCACCGCGTTGCTGGCACCGCGCACGAACTGGCGCTGGTCCCAGACCGTCTCGATGATGCGCAGCGTGGGGTCGCCGACTGCGCGCAGCAGGGCCGTCGTGCCGTCGCTCGAGTCGCCGGCGGCGACGACGAACTCGTCGCACAGCGGCAGCGCCGAGCGGATCGACTCGACCACCGGGTAGTACAGGTCGACGGCGTTGCGGACGAAGCTGAAGCCACTGACGCGCATCCGCGCCGCATAGCAGGCGGGGGGCGGGCGCGGCTACGCCCGGGCGTCGTGAACGCAGTTCTGCCGCGCGGCGTAGCGGAACCGTCGAGGGCACGGCGGCCGCCGAGCCCGCCAGCCCGAGCCCGCCAGCCCAAGGCAGCCAGCCCTTGACCCGTGCCGGTGCCGCCGTAAGGTGCGCTGCCGTCATGCCCACCTCCCGTCTCCTCCTCGTCGCCGCCGTCGCTGCGAGCCTCGCCCTCGCCGGCTCGGCGGGCCTGGCGGTGGCGGCGCCGGACGTCGTGCTGGTCGATGCCGTCCTGCTGGCGATGTTGGCCGCCGTCGTTCACCTCGCCGCGCGCGCCATGTACGGCGGCACGGCCGCCGTGGCGGCGACGGCGGTGCTGCTGGCGGCGCTGCCGGTTCTTGGTGCCGTGGGCGGCGGTGGCCTCGGCGCGGCGCTGCTCGCTGCCGCCGGCCTGCTGGTCCTGGCGCGCTGTCTGCTCGACCCGACCGTCCAGCACCTGGTGCTTGCCGGCGTGCTGCTCGGCGTCGCGGTGCTGGCCGTCGACGCCGCCGGCGTGCCGCGCGCGGCGGCGCTGGCGGCACTGGCCGGGGCTTCGTTGGCACTGGTGGCCTGGCGGGCGGCGACGGCGCAGCGCTGCGAGCGGCGGCGGCGCGTCGTGCAGGGCGCCGCGACCGCGGCCGGGCTCGCGTGGGCCACCGCAGCGGCGCTGTTGGCGGTGGCCGCGCTGCTGCCGGCGCTGCCCAGTCTCGGCGACATGGCGGCGCGGCGCGGCGCCATCGTGCCGGCGGCGGCGGACGGCGGCGGCGCGGCCGCGTCGCCGCCACCGTCGCCATTGCTGGCGCTGAACGCGCTGCCGTTGCTGGCGCTGGCGGCGCTGCGGCCGTGGCGGCGCGAGCGCCGCTACGTCGACGGGGCGCTGGTCGCCGGCCTCGCCGCCGCGGCGGCGGCC
>JANNRA010000018.1:0-62577 GCA_031401035.1 bacterium
CGCCGCAATCGATGGCAATCGCCTCGCCCTCGTGCTCGAGCACGAGGCAGTTGAGGCCGATCTCTCCGAGACCGCCGAGCGGAATGACGCGCAGGGTGCTGCTCATGCCCGAACGCGCCACCACGTTGTCGAGCCGGATCCCTGCGCGAGTCGTACGTCCCGCATCATCCCCAGCACCACCACGGCTCGACATTAGGCCGGGCCCCGGGGGGAGTCAACGCGTAGGCGGCCCGCGCACCCATGCGACGCAACGCGACGCCGCAGCCTTGACGCCGGCGGAGAGGCGTTGCTAGCGTCCGCGCCGTTTTCCCCTCAGCGCCGCAAGGCATATTGAAAGCGAGGACGCCGTGGTCAACAAGGCGATCATCATCGGCAATCTGGGCCGCGACCCAGAAGTGCGATTTACTCCAAGCGGGCGGGCGGTGGCGAAGTTTTCCGTCGCCACGACCGAGAAATGGACTGATCAGCAGGGCCAAAAGCAAGAAAAGACCGAGTGGCACAACATCGTCGTCTGGGGAAAGCAGGCTGAGTCCTGCGGCCAGTACCTCTCGAAGGGGCGGCAGGTGTTCGTCGAGGGCCGCATCACCAACCGCAGCTACGACGACAAGGACGGCAACAAAAAGTACATCACGGAGATCATCGCGCGCGACGTGCGCTTCCTCGGCGGCGGCGGCCAAGGTGGCGGCGGCCAGCGTGATGCCGGGTTCGCCGCGCCGCATGGCGAGGACGCCTCGATGCCGCCCGACACCGGTGGTGGTGGTGGTGGTGGTGGCGACGACGACATCCCTTTCTGATGACGGCAGGCGGCGCGGTCAGGGCACTTCCCGGCCCTGCGCCGCGCCGCGCCCGGCCCTCCAGTCGCGCAGCGCCGCGAGCTGGTGCGCCAAATCCTCCGGCAAGCCGTCCGGTGCCACCGCGGCGTCGGGAGACGGATCGGCAGGCGGGGCCTCGGGCGGCCGTACCGCCCGCCCGAGGGATGGGAGCACCGCCAGGCGGGCCAATCCATCCGCGACGAAGCGGGCCAGCGCGCGCCGGTCGGAATCGGCGGACGCCGCCGGGGCCAGGCGATCCGCGTAGAACAGGAATCGGTCCACCTCGCCCTCGATCCAACGGCGCTCGCGAATCCGGTCGAACGTATCCGCGGCCAGCGTGCTCGGCCACCGCGCCAACAGCGTCGTCACCAGCTCGACCGGTGGCGCGTCGACGGTCAGCGTCCCGGTCGGCGTTTCGACGATGCGACGCCAGCCGAGGCGCACGGCGGTGTCCGCGCCCGAGCGCCAGACGAGTTCCCCGCGCCCCCCGCGCGCCACCATGATCACCACCGCCCCGGCAACGCGCCGGAACTCGCGGTGGCACCAGGCCGCGGCAAGGGTACCGCAGTCGGTCATGCGGCGGACGTAGGCTTCAATCTCCTGGGCGAGCCAGGTCGATTCGCGGACCACCTCTACGTCGGCGTATGCGCGCGCGGACGTCAGCGACGCGGGCAACCGGTGTCGCTGACGGCGATCGCCGCGATCGAGCGGCCGGCCGGGCGTGCCGATGACGAACGGCCCTCCCCAGGCCACGCGCGCCGGGGGCGTCGCGGCCGGTGCGGCCGCGACGGCGCCCAGCATGAGCATGCAGGCAAAGACCGCACGAGCCGCGACGGCGATGACGGGCGCGGGCGTACGGTTTCTCATGCCGCTGCTTTCGACCGGCGCGACCCGCATCGTCAAGATGGATCATTGCGTCGCCGCAGCGATTCGCCGCCGCGCGACGAGCGGCGGCGCAAGGCGTGATCAGGTAAGGATGGCGCGCACGCCGCGCCCGACCACCGCCGCACGCCACGCGGCCTCGATCTCGGTCCGCGACAGGTCCGCTACGATACGTTCGGTTTCGGCTGGGGTGGGAAACCCCGACAGGGCGCTCTCGGCCAGTGACACCGCCTGGTCGAGGCGGCTGTCGGCAAGGATGGCGTACCGGTAGCGCAACTTCTTGCGGGCGCGCTCGAGTTCGTCACCGGCGAAGCCCTCCTGCGCGGCGCGCTGGCAGGTCGCCTCGACGGCGCGGATGAGGCGCTCGGCGCGGCTGCGTCCGCCGCTGGCCGCGACCACCGCACACGCCCAATCGGGCCCCCACTCGACGTGGGCACCGACCTCGTAACTCAGCCCGAGGCGCTCGCGTAGCTCCTGGAACAGACGGCTGTCGGGGTCCGCGCCGACGATGTCCAGCGCTACCCCGGTCGCGAGCAGCGTGCGCGGCGTCGGCTGCACCGGCATCAGCAGCGTCAGGTAGGCTTGGCTACTGTCTCGATCGTGCAGACGCAGGCTGCCGCCAACGCCGCGCCGCACCGGCGCCACCGGCGCCGCCGCGCCCGGGGCGCCGTGGCAGAAGTGGCGGCGCACGGCGCTGCGCGCCTGTGCCGCCGTGACGCCACCGACGATTGCGACGACCGTGTTCGGGTGGACCAGGCGTGTGCGGAGGAAGCGAGCAACGTCGGTCGGCCGGATCCGCGAGACGCTGGCGATCGAACCCGCCACCGGATGCGCGATCGCCCCACCGAACATCTTACCCCAGGCGCGCCGATAGACGCGGTCGGCGGGATCATCGAGCCGGCCGCGAATCTCCTCCATCACCACGCGCTGCTCCTTGCGTAGCCGGCGCGCGTCGACCGTGGTGTGGTAAAATTGCTCGGCGAGTAATGACAGCGCGGCGTCGAGGTCTTCGTTGAAAACCTCGAACGTGAGCGAGATGTCCTCGTATCCGGTGTCGGCGTTGTGCTCGCCGCCGAGCTCCGCGGCGCGACGGTTGAGAGCGAGCTGATCGAGCCCCTTGGTTCCCTGAAAAAGCATGTGCTCGGCGAGGTGCGCAAGGCCGGCGTGGCGCCCGTCACAGCGCGCGCCCGCGCGCACGGTCAACGCGATCGCCGTCAGCCGCCCTGGGTGGGCCTGGTGAACGACCCGCAGGCCGCGGACCCGAAAGCGACTGACCATGGTCGAACGCGGGCTCACGCGACCGTGCCGGCGAGGAAGGCGCGTGCGCGCGCGAGGTCCGGCGGCGGCACGGCGCCGAGGGCGTCGAGATGGCCGAGCAGCGCCTCGACCGTGAGTACGCTGTGTAGGCGCAGCCCCGCGACGGCCAGGGCGGCGGCCCCGCCGGCGCTCCGATCGACGATCACGAGCACGTCCTCGACCACCAGCCCCGCCTCGCGAAACGGCACCGCGGCCTCCAGCTTCGCGCCACCGCTGCTGACCACGTCGTCGATCATCAGCACACGCTCACCGCAGGCGTACTCGCCTTCGATCAGGCGCTTGGTGCCGTACTCCTTCGCCTCTTTGCGCGCGTACACCATCGGCTGCTCGCTGATCAGCGCCATGGCAACGGCGATGGGGAGTCCCGCGTAGGGCAGCCCGGCCAACCGGTCGTACGAGAGAGCCTCGGCGCGCTGCAACATGGCGCGCGCGATGCGCGCCAGCGCGGCCGGATGCGAGACCAGGACGCGCATGTCCAGGTAGAAGGGGGATTGGCGGCCGTCCTTCACCGTGAACTCGCCAAAGCGAACCACGCCGATGCGGAGTAAGGTCTCGCTCAGTTCGCGCGCCACCGTCGCGGCCTGTTCGGGTCGAGTCATCGCCATGCTCCTACTTGATCAGGCGATGGATGGCCTTGAAGTGGGGCGACGCCGCCGTGCGGACCCACTCCAGGCACACCATCTCGACGGTGGCCGGTACCGCACCCGACCCAATCATCTTCTCCCAGCCCACACGCAGGTCGGGTTCGCTGCGGGCGGAAATGGCATCGCGCGGCACGTGCACCTGATAGCCGTGCGCCAGCAGGTCGTGCACCGTCTGGTTGACGCAGGCATGCGCCTCGATGCCACAGACGACGACCTGCGCGCGCCCGAGTTCGCCCAGCGCGGCGAGGAACTCCGGCTGCCCGCAGCAGCTCATCGACATCTTCTCGATCACCGGCGTGCCGGTCGGCAGCATCTCCGCCACCTCGGACTGCGTCCGGCCGACGCCCTTGGGATACTGCTCGGTCGTCAGGATCGGCACCGCCAACTCCGTCGCCGCCACGAGCAGCGCCCGCACCCCGCGCACCATGCGCGAGTGCTCGACGGTGCGGTCGCGATACCCCTCCTGCACGTCGATGACGACGAGCGCGCTGTCGGCGCGGTCGAGCGAGCGGGGATGTTGCATGCGTCAGGTGGCTGCGGGCGAACAGGAGTCAGCGGTAGATGACGCGCCCGTACTGTCGCACCGAGGGCGGCAGTCCACGCGGTAGGACCGGCGACAGCACCGGACCGAGGCCGGGTTGCGTCCAGCGATCGTACACATAGGGCCCATCTCGATCGCGTTGAAACTGGTCTTGCAGGAGCATCCGCAGGGTCTGGTGCCGGGAACGACCACGGTCGAACGACGTGGTCACGAGCGGCAGATCCCCTGCCCAGTCGCCGAAGACGCCCGGGAGCCACGCCCGGTCCGCAGCTGGATCGCTCACATGCACCGTCGTCACTGCGAGCGGGCCATGGATCTCCACCGCACCACCGGTTGCAGCGCCCCCCGCGGCC
This sequence comes from bacterium, assembly GCA_031401035.1. GTDB lineage: Bacteria > Desulfobacterota > Binatia > HRBIN30 > CADEER01 > JANNRA01. The sequence continues at coordinate 4,550 of JANNRA010000018.1, forward strand.
GCACCGCCGCCACCCCCCCAAGCACTGTTATCCGAGCCCAGTTGCATGCCGGCACGCAGGCCAGCCAGGTAGTGCTCATCAGGCCCCGTCGGCGGCGATTGCGACAGCGCGGCGGGAGGCAGCGGGCCGGGGGCCGCCGCAGCCGGAGGATCGAGTCGGGGCGCATCCACGATGAGTACTTCGGCGCTGCCGCGGTGCGCGGCCGGCACCGTCTCGCGATGGTTCGTGAAGTGGCGCGCACCGCTCGCATCGCGCCACTCCAAGATGTCCGCCGCCGCCGCGATCGGCGACAGCAGCACCATCACCCCGAGAACGCAGGCAGTCCGCATGCGGCGATACTACGCGCGCTGTCGGCGTTGCCGCAACCGCGGCACTGACTCATTCGGTGCCGTTGGAGAGCATCCACCAGAAAAACCAGATTGCCCACGCCGCCGCGGCGACGAGCAGAAGCCCCCCAGCATTCGACTCGCGACGCCAGCCACTGTTGGCGGCCGGCACGGGAACCGGCCGCGGCGCCGCGTGGCGCCCGGGCAGGCCTTCCGGGTCGACGCTGACGACACGACAGTTCTCGAGCCCGCTGCGCCTGAGTTGCTCCTCCAATGCGCCGCGGGCCGCCGCGGGCGTTTCCCCGTCGACTCCGGTGATCTGGATGGTGGCGCGGTATCTCGGCATGTGCGGAGGAAGGAGCCCAGCGGCGTCGCAAACGCGGCGCTGTGCGCCTTGCCAAGCTAGAACCGGGGGCGCGCAAGAATCAAGCGCTGCCCTCCGGACTGACATTGAGATTGAGCAGTGCGAAGAACAACTCGTCGATCGACTCGTAGCGCAGCCAGCGCGGCGCGCCCGGCCCGAGATCGACTGGATCCATGCTCCACCCCGCTCGATCGTCCCCGTACACGGGGAACACTTCGAGCCCGACCTTCAGCAGACGCGTGTTCACTGGCTCGACCGCTCGCTCTTTCATCGTCACGCCTCCTTCTGGCGACCTGTCGTGGAAGCGAAATGCATGCCACACACCGCCTCGGACCACGCCACTGTCCCTGCCCGCCTTGCGCTGCCGCCAGCGTGTCACGAATTCGCCCTCTCGCACCCGGCATGCTCGGTGGCGTGACGTAATGGCGCCCTGTGACCACCGCGCTGCGCCACGGTTGTTCAAAAGCAACCAGCCAGACGGGCATGCGCGTGCCGTAGCGTACCGTTCACTCACGGCGCGAAGGTTGCTCCGTTGGCTGGGTGATGGCAATCGGACCGGACGGCGCCGTAACTACATGTTGGGAAAGTTTTCTTGACTGGCCACAATTTGTAGTGGTAGCGTCGCGGCACGTTGATGGCGTCCGAGCAGGAGAGCGCATGACGACCACGGGGTTGGTCGCCGCTCTTTGCTTCGCCTCCCGCGCACTGTTCCCGCGTCCTTTCGCGTGCGCTGGCGCGAGCCGAAACACCATGACTGGTGGGTGCCAGGGGCATGAGGAGTCCGACTGACCGCTGAGTAAGGACGCACATCGCACGGCAGGTGGCCGGTCACAAACGGGCTGGGAGGCGACTCGCCCCCCAGCAGAGGAGTGGGTCGATGGAAGCTGACAAGGCCGTCTTTGAGAAGCTGATTCGCGAGGACCGCGCGGCGCGGGAATCCACCCGGTGGCGCGGCCCCTTCCTCGAGTACCTGGAGCGGGTTCGCGAGGACCCCAGCATCACCAAACTCTCGCATGCGCGGGTGTACGAGCTGCTCACCGCCCCTGGGTCGCGCGACATCCTCGACACCGACGACGGGCATGTGAAGCGCTTGTTCAAGGACGAACCGGTGCGCGTCTTCAACTTTTTCGCCGAGGAGTTCTTCGGCATCGAGCGCACCGTCTCGCAGATCGTCCGCTACTTCCACTCCGCGGCGCTGAAGGGCGAGGAGAGTCGTCAGGTCCTGTACCTGATGGGTCCGGTCGGCTCGGGAAAGAGCTCGCTGGTCGAGCGGTTACAGCGCGGCCTCGAGGACGCGACGCCGGTTTACGCCATCGAGGGCTGCCCGATGCAGGAGGAGCCGCTGCACCTCCTGCCCCGGCATCTGCGGCGCGAGTTCGAGAAGATGCTCGGCGTGCACATCGAGGGCGACCTCTGTCCGGTGTGCCGATACAGGCTCAAGGAAGACTTCGGCACCCGCTACGAAGAGGTGCCGATCGTCCTCCGCTCGTTCTCCAAGCGCAACCGCGTCGGCATCGGCGTCGTCCCGCCGGTCGACCCGAACAACCAGGACACCTCGGTGCTGATCGGCAGCGAGGACATCTCGAAACTCGACCGCTACTCCGAGGGTGACCCGCGCGTCCTCGATCTGAACGGTGCGCTCAACGTCGGCAACCGCGGCATGGTCGAGTTCATCGAGGTGTTCAAGAACGAGATCGAGTACCTGCACGCCATGATCACCGCGACGCAGGAGAAGGTGATCCCGGCGCCGGGGCGCCACGGCATGGTCTATGTCGATGCCGTAATCGTCGCGCACTCGAACGAGGCCGAGTGGCAGAAGTTCAAGGCCGATCACACCAACGAAGCGATCCTCGACCGCATCGTCGTGGTTAAGGTTCCGTACAACCTCCGCCTGGCGGAGGAGATGAAGATCTATCAGAAGATCATCCGCCACTCGGACTTCCACGCCCACGTAGCGCCGCACACGCTCGAGGTTGCATCGATGTTCGCGATCCTGTCGCGCCTCGAGGCGACGGCCAAGTGCGACCTGATGACCAAGTTGAAGCTGTACAACGGCGAGGAAGTCATCGAGAAGGGCCGCACCAAGAAGATCGACCTGCGGGAGCTGCGCGAGGACACCAAGCGCGAGGGCATGAACGGCATCTCGACGCGCTTCGTCATGAAAGCGCTCGACAATGCCCTCTCCGACAACATCGCCGGCAACTGCATCAATCCGATCAACGTCCGCGAGGCACTGATCAGCATGGTGAAGGAGACCGACCTCCCCGACGACATGCGCAAGCAGTACCTCGAGTTCCTCCAGGACATCCTGCACAAGGAGTACCTGGACCTGCTCGAGAAGGAGATCACCAAGGCCTTCGTGTACTCCTACAAAGAGCAAGCGGAGTCGTTGTTCCAGAACTACCTCGACCACGCCGAGGCGTACGTGAACAAGACCAAGGTCAAGGACCGCAACACGAAGGAGGAACTACTCCCCGACGAGGCCTTCCTCAAGTCCATCGAGGAGCAGATCGCCATCATCGGCTCGGCCGCCGAGGGATTCCGCCAGGAGGTCATCGCCTACCTGTGGGCATCGAGCCGACGCGGCATCACCATTACCTACCAAAGCTACGAGCCGCTCCGCGAGGCGATCGAAAAGCGCCTCATGACGTCCGTGCGCGACATCAGCCGCATCATCACCAAAGCGCGGACGCGCGACGAGGAGCAGAGCGACAAGTACAACACCATGGTAGGGACCCTGATCGAGCAGGGCTACTGTACGAGCTGCGTCGACGTCGTGCTGAAGTACGCCGCCAACAACCTCTGGAAGGACTGAGCCGACCCCAGGTCGCCCATGCCCCCCGTCGACAGCGTCTTCCGACCTTTCCGCTCCTCCGACGCCGAGCGCAGCGATCGCGCTGCCGGCGATCGCACCCGTCACCGCAGCAAGGTGCGGCAGGCGATCCGCGACAACATCGCCGATATCATCGCCGAGGAATCGATCATCGGGAAGGATCGCGATCGCATCATCAAAGTCCCGATCCGCGGCATCAAGGAGTTCCGCTTCATCTATGGCAACGCTGCGCCCGCTGTTGGCCAGGGCAATGGAGACTCGCAACCGGGCCAGGTGGTCGGCCGCCCGGAGAGCGATGGCGAGGGCGCGCCCGATCGAGCCGGGGACCGCCCCGGGGTCGACTACTACGAGACTGACGTCCGCCTCGACGAGCTCATCGACCTGATGTTCGAGGATCTGGAACTACCCGACCTCGAGCGCAAGCGACTGCGCGAGATTCCGTCGGACCGCAGCGTCAAGCGCAAGGGTTACCGCCAGGTTGGCATCCGCCAGCGGCTCGACAAGCGCCGCACGGTCATCGCGCGCGTCAAGCGCCTGTTGGCGACGCGCGAGCGCGACCCGGCTGCGGACGAGCGGCGCTTCCCGTTTCATGACGACGACCTGAAGTACAAGCACCTGGTCACCGACGTGCGCGAGGAGTCGAATGCCGTGGTGATCTGCCTCATGGACACTTCCGGCTCCATGGACACGATGAAGAAGTACCTGGCGCGCTGCTTCTTCTTTCTCCTCTACCAGTTCATTCGCTCCAAGTACCGCAACGTCGAGATCGTTTTCGTCGCGCACCATACGGAGGCCCGGGAGGTCACCGAGGAGGAGTTCTTTCACAAAGGGGAGTCGGGCGGCACGATCATCTCCTCAGCCTACGCCAAGGCGCTCGAGATCATCGCCGAGCGCTACCACCCGTCGTTGTGGAATGTGTACGCATTCCACTGCTCCGACGGCGACAACTTCGACAGCGACAACGCCACCGCGCTGCGCGAGGCCAAGGCACTCACCGACGTCTGCAATCTGTTCGGCTACGGCGAGATCAAGCCGATGGGCTCGCGCGCCTACGAGAGCTCGATGCTCAACGTCTTCCGCCAGCTCGACGCCGGCAACTTCCAGACCGTGCTGATCGAGCGCAAGGAAGACGTCTGGAGCAGCTTCAAGGCGCTGCTCGCCAAGGATCGCGTCGTCGAACCGGGCGCCGCCTGAGCCCCGCCGCATGCCGCAGCCCTGGGACATCGACGATCTCGAGAAATGGGACGCGCGCATCCGCGCCCGCGTCGAGGCTTTCGGCCTCGACTGTTACCCGCAGGAGTTCGAGCTCTGCGATCACAACCAAATGCTCGGCTATATGGCGTACTCCGGCATGCCGTCGCACTATCCCCACTGGTCGTACGGCAAATCGTTCGAGAAGCTGAAGACACTGTACGACCACGGCGTCTCAGGGCTTCCCTACGAGATGGTCATCAACTCGAACCCCGCCCTCGCCTACCTGATGCGCGACAACTCGTTGACCCTGCAAATTCTCACCATCGCGCACGTGTATGCGCACAACGACTTCTTCAAGAACAATTTCACCTTTCGCTCCACCCGGGCCGAGTACACGCTCCCCACCTTCAAGGCGCACGCCGAGCGGGTGCGCGGGTATCAGGAGGATCCAAGCATCGGACTCGATCGCGTCGAACAGGTGCTCGACGCCGCCCACGCGCTCTCGCTGCAATGCCGGCGCAACCTCGCAGTGCGGAAGATGAGCGACGCAGCGGCGCGCGACGCCGCCGTCGACGCGGCGATGCCGCCACCGGATCCTTTCTATCGCATTCACCGACCGCCCGAGTGGACCGCTCCCGAGGTTCGCCGCACGCCGGCCGCGCCCGACGAGGACCTGCTGCTCTTCGTCCGCGACCACAACCCCTACCTGGCCGACTGGGAGAAGGACCTCCTGACCATCGTCCACGAGCAGGCGCAGTACTTCGTCCCGCAGATCGAAACGAAAATCATGAACGAGGGCTGGGCGTCTTACTGGCACAAGCGGACGCTCGACAGCCTGGAGCTCACCGCGGACCTCCAACTGGAGTTCATCGTTCGTCACAACCAGGTGGTGCGGCCGCATGAGGGTACGATCAACCCGTACCACGTCGGCCTGCGCGTCTGGGAGGACATCCACCGCCGCGCCGGCGGCGGCACCGCGGGAGACGCGGCGATCTTCGCGGTGCGCGACGCTGACCGCGACTCCGCTTTCCTGCGTCGGCACCTGACCGAGGAGCTGATCCGCGACCTCGACCTCTTCCAGTATCAGCGCAAGGGAGCCGAGTACGTGATCACCGAAGTCGCCGACGCCGACGGGTGGCAGTCGGTCCGCGACACGTTGATCGCGGGCGTCGGCATGAACGGCGTGCCGGTGATCCGCGTCGTCGACGGCGACGCCGGCGGCAGAAGGACGCTCGGTCTCGAACACCGACACGACGGCCGCGACCTACACCCCGAATATGCCGAACGCACACTCGCGTTCGTGCACCAGCTCTGGCAACGCGAGGTAACGCTCGACACCGTCATCGGCGGCCAGCGTCAGATCCTCACCCACACGGACGGCGGCTTCACCGTCAAGGCCGGCTGACCGCTGCGCCGCCGGTTACCGCGGCGGCGCCGAGCGGGCGCGACGCGGCGACGGGGCGGGCTCGACCAGCGCCACGGCCAGGACTGCGATGGCGTCGCCCGCGCCAATCGCGCCGAGCCCCTCCATCGTCTTCGCCTTGACCCCGACGCAGGATTGATCGACCTGGAGCAACGCTGCCAGACGTGCCCGCATCGGCGCCATGAACGGTGCCAGCTTCGGCCGTTCGGCGAGGATGGTCACGTCGACGTTGCCGACTCGTCCACCGTGGGTGCCGGTGAGGGCCACGACCTCGGCCAGCAGCACGGCACTGTCGACGCCGTGAAAGCGCGGATCGGTGTCCGGGAAGTGTTGCCCAATGTCACCCGCCGCCAGCGCGCCGAGTAGCGCATCCGTGACCGCGTGCAGGACGACGTCGCCATCGGAATGCCCGAGCAACCCGCGCTCGAAGGGGATCTCGATGCCCCCCAGAACCAGGCGTCGCCCCTCGACCAGCCGGTGAATGTCCCACCCCTGCCCGACGCGGGGCGCGGGCATGCGCGCCATCAGAACGGCGGCGCCGTGGCGGCGTCCGCAGCCAGCAACACGATGCGCACGCGCGCGCCGGCCGCCAGCCCGCCGGACTCAGGCGGCGCGACGATGAGGCCGTCGCCGAGCGACAACGAGCGCAGCACGCCCGAGCTCTGCGACCCAGTCGAACGCACCCGGTAGGCGTCGGGCGTCCCCTCCACGCTGCAGCGCACGAACTCGGTCAGACCGACCGTCGTGCGCAGCGGATCGGCGAGCGTCGCCGCGGCACTGGGAAGGTGGACCCGAGCCAGGCCCAGCATCGTGCGCAGCGCCGGCAGCACGTAGAGATGGAAGCACACCAGCGAAGACACCGGGTTGCCGGGCAGCCCGAACACCGGCGTGCGCCCGCAGTGACCGAAGGTGAGCGGCTTGCCCGGCTTCTGCGCCACCTTCCAGAAGCGCTCACGGTAGCCGAGATCTCCGAGGATGCGCCGCACGTAGTCGAAGCTGCCCACCGAGACGCCGCCTGTGGACAGCACCACGTCGGCGGTCATCGCCTCGGCGAAGGCGACGCGGATGTCCTCGGGCCGGTCACGCACGATGCCGACCAGCCGCGGCTCGCCGCCCGCCTCCTCTATCGCAGCGGCGAGCGCGTAGGCGTTGCTGTTGACGATCTGCCCAGGTCCGAGCGCTGCTCCGACGTCCACGAGTTCGTCGCCGGTGGCGATCACCGCCACGCGCGGCCGCCGCGCGACGCGCAGCATCGGCACCCCGAGCGAGGCGACGAGGCCGATGTCGGCCGGGCGCAACAGGCGGCCGGCAGCCAACACGCGCTCGCCGATCCGCATATCCTCACCCGGCTCGCGCACATGGCCACCCGCTACCACCGGCACGTGCACGGCGACGCCGTCGGCAATCTCGGCGGTATCCTCGACCCGCACCACAGCGTCGGCACCGTCCGGCAGCGGCGCACCGGTCATGATGCGGATCGCCGTCTGCGCCCCAACTGGCTGGCTGGCCACGGTGCCGGCCCCGATGGTCTCCAGGACGCGCAACCGAGTCGGTGCCTCGAGCGTGGCGGCCGCCACGTCGGCGCTGCGCAACGCGTAGCCGTCCATGGCGGAATTACGAAACGGCGGCACGTCGCGCGGCGCGTCGAGATCCATCGCCAGCACGCGGCCGCGGGCGGCGGTGAGCGCCACCTGTTCGCCGCCCAGGCGCGGCAGATCGTCGAGCACGTGCTCGAGCGCTTCACGCACGCTGATCATGCTGATGCGCCCCAGCTATGCGGGGCATCGGTCCTTGTCAACGAACCCGCGTTCCCCTCCTCTACGCGGTGTGTTAAGCGGATCTGGTTACTTATCTCCCCATGACGATTCCGGTCACCACCGCCCGCCGCCTGCGCGGCATGGGCCCCGCCACCGCCCCGTCGCTCGCCGACGTGCTGGCCGCCTTCAACGATGCGGTGATCGTCACCGACGGCGACCTGCGCATCGTCCTGTTCAACCCAGCGGCGGAGGAACTCACGGGTATGCCGCAGCGGCGCGCCCTCGGAGCCGCCTGCGAGGAGGTCTTCGCCGAGACGCCGCTGATCGCGGAAATGACCAGGCGGGTGCTGGCGCTCGGCCAGAGCGAAGCACGCAGCGAGGAGTCGCTGGTGCGCGGGCGGCGCAGCGTCCCGGTGCGCATCACCTGCCTGCCGTTGTGGGACCGCGACGACCGGGTCTCGGGCGTCGCGCTGGTCATCCACGACTTCGGGTACCAGCGCATGCTGGAGGATTCGGCGCGACGAAACGAGAACCTGGCACGCCTCGGCACGCTGGTGGCAGGACTGGCGCACGAGGTGCGCAATCCGCTCGCCGGCATCAAGGGCGCGGCGCAGCTGCTCGAAGCCCGGCTGACTGCGCAGCCTGAACTGAGCGAGTACACCACCGTCATCGCGCGCGAAGTCAACCGCCTGAGCGCACTGGTCGAGGATCTCCTCACCCTCGGCGCGCCTCCGAAACCGCGCCTGGCGCCGCTCAACGTGCACCGCGTCATCCAGGATGTCGTGATGGTCGCCCAAGCCGACCTGGTCCGCGCCGGGGTCCACCTGCAGTACGGCTTCGATCCGAGTTTGCCCGACGTGCTCGGCGACGACGCCCAGCTCAGCCAAGTGCTGCTGAACGTCGTCCGTAACGCCATTGAGGCGATGGCCGCTTCTGACAGCGCGCCGCCGGGGCGCAGCCTACTCACCATCGGCACGCGGATGGAGACCGACTTCCACATTCTGCGCGCCCGCGCCGGGACCAGCACCTACCTGCGCGTCGAAATCGGCGACCAAGGCGCCGGCATCCCGCCGGAAGCGGCCGACCACCTGTTCGAGCCGTTTTTCACCACCAAAGCGCGCGGCACCGGGCTCGGGCTCGCCATCTCGGCCAAGATCGTCGCCGACCACGGCGGCATCATCCGCGCCACCCCCAACCACCCATACGGCACGCTAGTCACGATCACCCTGCCGGTCGCGAGGCACTGAACGTGGACCCCAGCATGCAGGGCGCAATTCTCGTCGCCGATGACGAAGAGAGCATCCGCTTCGTCCTTGTCAAGGCGCTCGAGAGTGCCGGCCACACGGTCACCGAGGCCGCCGGCGGGCGCGAGGCGCTGCAGCGCCTGCGCGAGCGGCCGTTCGACCTCGCCTTTATCGACCTGCGCATGCCCGACACCGACGGACTCTCGGTGCTGGCCGCGGCCCGCGAAGCCGGCGTGACGACGCCGATCGTCATTGTCACCGCGCAGAACACGATGGACAACGCCATCGAAGCGATGAAGCGCGGCGCCTACGATTACATCTCCAAGCCGTTCAACATCGACGAAGTGCGCGCCGTCGCCGGACGCGCGCTCGAGATGTCACGCCTGTCCGGCGACCTGCACCGCCTCGAACGCGAGTTGCGGGGCCGTTTCGAAGTCGGCGTGGCGATCATCGGCAACAGCCCGGCGATGCAGGAGATCTACAAGGCCATCGGGCGCGTCGCGACCACCGATGCGACGGTGCTCATCCAGGGCGAAAGCGGCACCGGCAAGGAGCTCATCGCCAAGGTCATCCATTACCACTCGCCGCGCTGGAGCGGACCGTTCGTAGCGATCAACTGTACGGCCATCCCGCGCGACCTGCTCGAGAGCGAGCTCTTCGGCCACGAGAAGGGCGCATTCACCGGCGCCACCGAACAGCGTCCCGGCAAGTTCGAGCTCGCGCAGGGGGGCACCCTCCTCCTCGACGAGATCGCCGACATGCCGCTCGAACTGCAGGCCAAGCTGCTGCGAGTGCTACAAGAGCGCGAGATCACGCGTCTCGGAGGGCGCGAGGTCCTGAATGTGGACTGCCGCATCCTCGCCGCCACCAACCAGTCCCTCGAACGCGCGGTGAAGCAGTCGCGCTTCCGCGAAGACCTGTTCTTCCGCCTGAACGTCGTCCCGGTCCTGGTGCCGCCGCTGCGCGAGCGGCGCAGCGACATCCCCGAGCTGATCGAGTTCTTCCTCGACAAGGTCAACCGCGAGATGGGCACCAAGGTCGCCGCTCTGTCACCCGACGCGCGCGACCTCCTCGTCCGCCACAATTGGCCGGGCAATGTGCGGGAGCTGGAGAACACCCTGGTTCGCGCCGCCGTGCTCGCGTCCGGGACCACGCTCATGCCGCGCGACCTGGCCCTGACGACGCAGGAGCCGGCGCCGGCGGTGTACGGTGATCTGTCGCTCGAGGACATCGTGCGCCTCAAGCTGAAGGAGTACTTCCGCCAGGCCGGCGACGTCGAGCCGTCCGATCTCTACGCGCTGATCATCGAACGCATCGAGCGCCCGCTGATCGAGCTGACCCTTGAGCGAACCGGCGGGAATCAACTCCAGGCCGCGGCCATCCTCGGCATCAACCGCAACACGTTGCGCAAGAAGATCGCAGCCCTGAAGATCACCCCGCGCCGCGTGTCGGCGCAGCAGCTCTGAGGGCGCTCCGGCGCGCTTCGCCGTTGTTCCGGTTCCTCGACGCGCTGTACCCGATCGCCGACGCCGACGCCTGTGCCGACGTCGTCGCACTCGGCGAAGCGATCCTCGCCGGCGGCGCGCGCCTGCTGCAGCTGCGAGCCAAGGGGGCCACGACGCGCGACCTGATCGCGTTGGCGCGCGCCCTGCGGATCTGTACGCGGCGCGCCGGCGCGCGCCTGATCGTCAACGACCGCACCGACGTCGCACTGCTGGTTGGCGCGGACGGCGTCCATCTCGGCCAGGACGACCTGCCGCCGGCCGCGGCGCGCGCCCTGCTCGGCCCGACCGCGATCATCGGCCTGTCCACGCACAGTCTGGCTCAAGTGGACGCCGCACTGCGCGCAGGGGGAGTCGATTACCTCGCCTTCGGGCCGATTTTCACGACGCGCAGCAAAGCCGACCCAGCGCCAGCCTGCGGCCTCGCGGCGCTCCGCGCGGCGCGGCGCCGCTGCCCGCTCCCGCTGGTGGCGATTGGCGGCATCCGGCTTGCGACGGCGGCGGCGGTGCGCAGCGCCGGGGCCGACGCCGTGGCGGTCATCGGCGCCATCGCGCATGCCGCGGACGCCGCCGCCGCGACGCGGGAACTCCGCGCCGCCGTGGCCGACGCACACTAGAGCTCGTCGATCTCCGCCGGGTAGTTGACGTCGTCCTGGCTGCGATTGTCGAAGCGGGTGTACTCGGAGAAGAAGGTCAGCGGCACCGTCCCGGTCGGCCCGTTACGCTGCTTGCCGATGATCACCTCGGCTTCGCGCTCGTCGGCGTTCTTGGGGTCGTACACGCAGGCGCGATAGAGGAACATGATCACGTCGGCGTCCTGCTCGATGGCGCCGGACTCACGAAGGTCGGCCATCAGCGGCCGTTTGTCGGCGCGCGACTCGACGGCACGATTGAGCTGCGATAACGCAATCACCGGCAGGCGCAGCTCCTTGGCCAGCGCCTTCAGCGAGCGCGAGATGCTGGAGATCTCCTGCTCGCGATTGTCGGCATTGTGGCCGCGCATGAGCTGCAGGTAGTCGACGATGATCAGGCCGAGGTTGGCCTCGCGCTCGCGCTTCAGCCGCCGCGCCTTGGCGCGCAGCTCGAGGACACTCAGGGCCGGCGTGTCGTCGATGTAGATCGGCGCTTCGGACAGGCGCTCGGCGGCGATGGCCAGCTTCGGATAGTCGCGCTGGGCGGCGAAGCCGGCGCGCACCTTCGACTGATCAACACGCGCCTCGGAGCACAGCATGCGCAGCACCAGCTGCTCCTTCGACATCTCCAGGGAGAACACGGCCACCCCGGTCTTCCCCTCCAGCGCGGCGTATTGCGCCATGTTGATGGCGAAGGCGGTCTTGCCCATGCTCGGACGACCCGCGACGATGATCAGGTCACCCGGCTGCAGGCCGGCGGTCTTCTTGTCGAGGTCGACGAAGCCGGTGGGCACCCCGGTGACCAACTCCTGGCGCTCGTAGAGCTGTTCGACCGCCTTCATCGACTCGACGACGATGTCGCGCACCCGGAAGAACGTTGGTCGGGCCTTGCGCTCGCTCAGTTGGAAGATCGCGTGCTCGGCTTCGTCCAGGAAGGCGTCGACATCACCCGGCGCCTCGAAGCTGCGCATGGCGATCTCGCTGCTGGTGGTGATCAGCGCCCGCAGGATCGCCTTGTCCTTGATGATCTTGGCGTAGTAGCCGACGTTCGCCGCGGTGGGGACGCGTTCGACCAGTTCGGCCAGATACGACGCGCCGCCGACGTCCTGCAGTTCGCTGCGCGAGCGCAGCGCATCGGACAGCGTCACCAGATCCACGGGCTCATGCCGATCACTCAGATCGAGAATGGCGCGAAAGATCTTGCGGTGCGCGTCGCGGTAGAAGTCGTCCGCGATAATGAGTTCGATGGCGCGGTCCAGGGCGGCGTTGTCGATCAGGATCCCGCCGAGGACGGATTCCTCCGCCTCGATGCTCTGCGGCGGTATCTTGCCTCTCGTCTCCTCAGCCATGCGGATGGCCGCAGTACTCCTTCCGCCTGAACGCAACAAGCCCACCTCGGCTGCGCTGACCCCGCACCCCGCAAACCACTGTCCCAATACGCAAAACCGGGTTGAATTAGGCTCGCTTTTACGACAAAACCCTTCCAGCACGGTGGTGGATGAGGTGAACGTGAGGTGGACCACGGGTCGATGGATGGTCATGGGGCTCGTCGCCCTGTCGGCGAGCCTTCCCGCCGCGGCGGCCGAGCAACCTGACCTGTATGCCCTCACCGCCCGGGCGGCCATCGTCATCGATGCCGAGAGCGGCGAGGTTCAGTTCGCCCGCAACGCCGACATGGCATTGCCGCCAGCCAGCACCACCAAGGTGATGACCGCCCTGCTCGCCCTGCGCTCCACGGCGCCCGACGAGTTGATGCGGGTCAGCGCCTATGCGGCCAGCATGCCGCCGTCGAAGGCCTATCTGCGCTCCGGCTCGATCCTGACCAGCCGCGACCTGCTGTACGCGTTGATGATGCGCTCGGCCAACGACGCCAGCGTCGTCATCGCCGAACACGTCGGCGGCTCGGTACCCGGCTTTGCCGGCCTGATGAATCGCACCGCCCAGTCGCTCGGCGCCACGTCCTCGCGCTTCGTCACGCCCAACGGGCTGCCGGCGAAGGGTCACTACTCAACCGCCCGGGACCTGGCGACCATCCTGCGCGCAGCACTGCAAACGCCCGGGATGCGCAGCATCATGTCCATCCGCACGCAGGTAATCGAACCGGTAAGAGGGAACACGAAGCGCATCGCGCTGCGCTCCACCAACCGCTTGCTGTGGCGCGACGACCTGACAGTGATCGGCAAGACCGGCTGGACACGCGAGGCCAAACGCTGCTTCGTCGGCGCGGCGTCGGCGAACGGTCGCGAAGTGATCGTCGCCGTGCTGGGCTCGCGCGACTTGTGGACCGACGTTGAGATGTTGGCGCACTTCGGTCTCGGTCGTACGGTTCCCGGCTATGACGACCTGCGTCGGCGCAGCGGCGTTCAGCAGGCCGCCCTGTCCCCGCCGGCGGTGACCAGGACGGCCCCCAGCGTGGCGTGGCGGCGCGGCACCGGAGCGGTGGCCCCACCGGCTCGCGCCGCCCGCCCTGCCCCGGCGCCGAACTTGCGCGCGTTCCAGCCTCCCACACGTCAGGCCGCCGCGCGTCCGCAGGTGGCGGCGCGGAGCCAGCGCGTCGTACCGCAGGGCGACCGCGAGGAGCTCAGCCGGCGCGCCGGGCTCAAGTACCACCTCCATCTCGGCTCGTACCGCAGCAAGGCACGCGCGGAGCAGGTGAGCCGTGACCTCGCCAAGCGCGGCTACCGCGCCCGTGTCGAATCGGCGAGCGGCGCCTACCGCGTCGCGGTGCGCGACTTCCCGTCGCGCGACGCTGCCCGCAAGGCGGCCCGCACCATCGGGCGCAGCCTGCACGTCGACCCGGTCATCGTCGCCAGCCGCTGAGTGGGCGGCGCCGGCGCGGCGACGCCTCAGCGCTGCACGTCGCGGATGGCGCGCAGCAGGGCGATGTTGTCGCTGTGCCCGGTCTTGCAAGCGCGGACGCGCCCACGCAGGGGACGTCCGAGCAGGTAGAGATCGCCGAGAATGTCGAGGATCTTGTGGCGGGCGAGTTCCTCGGGGAAGCGCAGCGTCGTGTTCACAACCTTCTCGTCGTCGATGAGAATGAAGTTGTCGAGCCGGCCGCCGCTGGCGAGCCCCATGGAGGCCAGCGCCTTCATATCGCGCATGAAGCCGAACGTACGCGCCGGCGCCACCTCGGCCTTGAACGAGTCGCCGCCCGTGTGAACGTAGGTGTACTCCTGACGGCCGACCGGCGGCGGGTAGAGCAGCGTGTAATGCACGCTGAAGCCGTCCGCCGGCTCGATCGAGATGCCCTCTTCGTCGGCACCGGCCTTGCCGATCTGCAGCGGGCGGTCGATGATGATCGGCTCGACGCCGCCGCCCTGCTCCTCGATACCGGCCTGTTCGAGCAGTGTGCAGAACTCCAGAGCGGAGCCATCCATCGCCGGAACCTCGCTCTGCACTTTGATCAGTGCGTTGGTAACGCCATAGCAGTGCAGCGTCGCCAGCAGGTGCTCGACGGTGCCGACGGTCATGCCGCCGCCGTGCAACGTCGTCGCGTACCCGGTCGAGTCCACGTAGTCGAGGTGCGCCGGCACGGACGCGCCGCTGGTCACGTTGGCGAACACGATACCGCGACCGGCCGGCTGCGGGGTGAGGATCAGGCCGGACTTCACGCCGGAGTGTAGGCCGTGACCGCTGGCGATCACCGACTTGCCGAGCGTGCGCTCCGCCAGCGTGCGCCCTGCCGTATAGCCGCTCGACGCCGGGCGTGCGGCCAGCGGCGCCGCCCCGGCGCCGGCGCGCAGGGCGCGGTGCTCGAGGGCGCGCGCCACGGCGTTCAGCAGCGCGTCGATCGAGAACGGCTTCTCGATGAAATCGAAGGCGCCGAGTTTGGTCGCCTGCACGGCCGTCTCGATGTTGCCGTGGCCCGAGATCATGATCACCTGCGGTCGATCGGGTTCGTCCTGCAGACGGCGCAATAACTCGATGCCGTCAACCTCCGGCATCCACACATCGAGGAGCACCAGCTCCGGGCGCTCGGCGCGCACCAGCGCCAGCGCTTGACTGCCGTCCGGGGCTTCGATCACGCGCAGGCCCTCGTCGCTCAGCACGCCGCGCAGGGAGGTGCGGATGTCGCCCTCGTCGTCCACCACCAGTACCGTCGCCATGGTTGCCTCCTCGATCACACTCCGCCAACTGCCCGCAGGCGGTTCGGCTGGCGCACGGGAAACTCGATCACCACGCGCGTACCGCGCGGTTGATTGTCGCGGACGCGGACATAGGCCTGATGGTCGGCGACGATCGCCGACACGATCGCCAGACCAAGCCCGGTGCCGTCCCTTTTGGTCGAGAAATAGGGCTCGAACATCCGCGCCTGCACGTCGGGCGTGACACCGGCACCGTTGTCGCCCACCTCGAGGCGGACGACGCCGACGCGCGTGTCGTGCGCCAGCGCGATCGTGACGCGACCGCCACCCGGGGCATCCCGACAGGCGTGCACGGCATTGTCGAGCAGGTTGATGACCGCCCGCTTGATCGCTCCGGGATCGATGTCGACCAGCGGTAGTCCGTCGGCGCTCTGGACGTCGAACGCCACCTCGCGGTGCGCCTCGCGGTACAACACCACCACCTCCTCGACGACCGGGCGCAGAGCGTGCGGCGCCACCTCCAGCGCCGGCAGGCGCGCGAAGGTGGAGAACTCGTTCACCAGGCGCTTCAGCTGCTCGACTTGGGCGCTGATGGTCCGCGTGCACTCGTCGAGCAGGGCGGCATCCTCGCCGTGCAGCACCGTCGCGTACCGCTTGCGCAGGCGCTGCGCCGAAAGCTGGATCGGGGTGAGGGGGTTCTTGATCTCGTGCGCGATGCGGCGCGCCACCTCGCGCCAGGCCTCCATGCGCTCGACGCGGAGGAGGAAGGTGACGTCCTCGAGGAAGAGAATGACGCCGAGCGCCGCGCCCTGCTCGTCGCGGAGCGCGGTGGCGGTAGCGAAGACAGAGATCGGTCGCGGACCGCCCTCGAGCTTGAGCTGCTGCTCCAGGCGATCGCGCCCTTCGACGCGCATGCGGTCGATGAGTTCCGCAATCGGCTGCAGATCGCGGCGCTGGAAGGCGGTCAACCACGGCTGTCCGCGCACCTCCTCGGAGCGCAGGCCGAGCATGTTGGCGGCGGCGGGGTTGACGGTCGCCACCGCGCCGTCCGGCGCCAGCGAGATGACACCAGCGGTGATGTTCTCGAGAATGCTCTCGATGTAGCGGTGCCGTTCCTCGAGCTCGCCGTGGATGGTTTTCAGTTCGCCGGTCATCTGGTTGAACGACGTGACCAGCGTCGCCACCTCGTCGTCGCCGCCGAGCGGCGCGCGATAGTCGAGATCGCCCTGGGCGACGCGCCGCATGCCTTCGCCAAGCCGTTGGATCGGCACGGTGATCCCCTTGGCAAAGTAGAAGCCGAACCAGGTGGCGGAGAACAGCACGACCAACGTGATGAGCAGGAAGGTCAGGGTGTAGCCACCGCGGATCGGCTGCTTGAGCACCCTGAGCTGACGATACTCGTCGACCGCGCGCGCGGTGCGGCGCGCCGCCATCGCGACGTCGTGCGGGATCAGCGTCGCCACCACCACCGCCGCCACCGCAACGCCCGCCGGATCGCGGACCGGCACCCCGCCGATCACCAGATCACCGCGCCCGAACCGCTCCGTGCGCGCAAAGTCCTGGCCGGTCGCAAACAGGGCACGCAGGTCGCCAGCGGGCAGCGGCACGCCGCGCGCCGCGATGCGGTCGCCGTGGGCGACCGCGAGCGGTCCGGTCAGGTCGACGACGTCGAGCCCATCGACGCGCAGCACCTCGCGCTGGGTCGCCAGGAAGGTGTTGAGTTCGGCGCGGCGGGCGACGGTCAGCAATCCGCGCCGCTCGACCTCGCGGCCGACGCGATCGCCGACCACCAGCGCGTCGTCCGCCGCTTCCTGGTAGAGCCGGTGCGCAACACCAAGCGCGCCGCTCAGCGCCGTCTGCACCCGCAGGCTGAACCAGTTCTCGATGACGCTGGCGAAGAAGCCCTCGGCGATCAGGAAGAGGAGCAGGGTCGGGAACAGAGAGAGGGCCGCGAAGGCGACGACGAGACGGGTGCGCAGGCGAGAGCCGAGAATGCGCCGCCGCCGCTCGATCACCAGCTTGGTCAGATTGCGGGCGACGAGGAAGACCAGCAGGACGAGCAGGATCAGGTTCAGGTTGATGAGTAGGAAGAAAACGATGTTGCTCGACTGCGAGCGGCTGTCCTGGAAGTCCGGCAGGCGAGTCTGCAGGACGGCGAACACGGCGAAGGCCACCGCCGTTATGGCGATCAGGACCGCCTCGCGCCGCCGGCGCCGGACCTCGTCGGCAGGCAGGTCGGCCGGGTTGAGGCGCAGCTTTGTGAACCACTGCGGCAACACGCTGCGCGGAGTCTAGGGGGGACCCCGGCTTTGGGCAAGCCAGCCGCCGGCCCAGCCGCCGGCCCGCTACTCGAACAGGGTTCCCTGCGGCGTGCCGCCTGGTGCGCCGCCGGCCTGGGCCGGACGGCCGAAGTGGTCGTAGGCGAGCGGCGTCGCCATCCGCCCCTTGGAGGTGCGGGTCAGAAAGCCCTCCTGGATCAGGTAGGGCTCGTAGACGTCCTCGATGGTGTCGGACTCCTCGCCGATGGCAGCGGCAAGGGTCTCGAGGCCGACTGGACCGCCGCCGAACTTGTCGATGATCGCCAGCAGCAGGGCGCGGTCCATGCGGTCGAACCCGCGCGCATCCACCTCCAGCAGCGCCAGCGCGTCGCCCGCGACGGCGTGGGTAATGACGCCGTCGGCGCGCACCTGGGCGAAATCGCGCACTCGCCGCAGCAGGCGGTTGGCGATGCGCGGCGTGCCGCGCGCCCGCCGGGCCAGCTCGTCGGCACCGGCGTCATCGATGCGTACGTCGAGGCGCTGTGCAGCGCGGCGCACGATCTCGGCCAATTCGCCCGGACGGTAGAAGTCGAGCCGCAAGCTGACACCGAAGCGGTTGCGCAGTGGCGCGCTGAGTAGCCCGGCGCGGGTCGTGGCACCGACCAGCGTGAAGCGCTTGAGGTCGAGTTTGATCGAGCGTGCCGAAGGCCCCTGTCCTATCATCACGTCGATCTGGAAGTCCTCCATGGCCGGATAGAGGATCTCCTCGACGATGCGCGAGAGGCGGTGGATCTCGTCGATGAAGAGCACGTCGCCGGGCTCGAGATTGGTGAGCAGCGCGGCGAGGTCGCCGGGCCGCTCGATCACCGGCCCCGAGGTGGAGCGCACGTTGACGCCCATCTCGCGCGCGATGACGTAGGCAAGTGACGTCTTGCCGAGGCCGGGGGGTCCGTACAGCAGCGTATGGTCAATGCTCTCGCCGCGCGCGGTGGCGGCCTCGATGGCGACGCGCAGGTTGGCCTTGACCGACTCTTGGCCGATGTAGTCGGCGAGCGTCGCGGGGCGCAGCGCGGTGTCAATCGACGCTTCCTCGTCGGTCTGTTCGCCCGAGACCAAGCGCTCCGGCTGCTCCTCGCCGCTCATGCGCTCAGCTTCCGCAGCGCCTGGCGGATCACGTCGGCCAGTTCGCTGGCGCCGGAGCCCTGCGCGGCCCGCACGGCACGCTCGGCATCGGCTTGGCGGTACCCGAGGTTGACCAGGGCCGACACGGCCTCGCTGTCGCGCGGCACCGTCGCCCCGGCGCCACGCGCCGCCTGCAGCGTCGCGACGCGATCCCGCAGTTCGACGATGAGCCGCTCGGCGGTGCGCTTGCCGACACCGGGCACCGAGACCAGTCGGGCTGCGTTGCCGCTCGCCAGCGCCTCGGCGAGATCGTCGGCCGGCAGGCCGGAGAGGATGTTGAGCGCCATGCGCGGGCCGATGCCGGAGACGGTGATCAACGCCACGAACAGGGCCTGCTCCGCCGCATTGGCGAATCCGAACAGCTCGAGCGCGGTCTCGCGCAGGTGGGTATGGATGCCCAGCGTCACCTCGTCGCCCTCGGACGGCAGGGCGGCGAACGCGGTGAGGGAGACCGAGACGCGATAGCCGACGCCGTGCACGTCGATGATCAACGCATCGGTCGCCTTCTGGGCCAGGCGGCCGGTCAGCCGCGCGATCATCGCCGCCGACTCGTACGCCGGCCGCGGCCGGCGCCGCCCCACCCCGTCGACGCCGCGGCGACCAGGGCGGCGAACTGGCCGGCGTTGACGTGACAGATGGCGGCGCCGAGGGCGTCGGCCTCGTCTTCTCCGAGCACCTGATCGACGGCGAGCAGGCGGCTCACCATCGCCTGCATCTGCGCCTTCGCGGCGCGCCCAGATCCCGCGACAGCGAGCTTGATCTGTGCCGGGCTGTACTCGGCCACGGCGACCCTGGCGCGGCCGGCCGCCACCAGGACCGCGCCGCGCACCTCGCCGAGGCGGAAGGCAGATTGCACATTGTCCCCGACGAAGCTCTGCTCGAGGCTGAGCACGGCGGGGCGAAAGCGTTCGCACAGCTCCTGAATCGCGTCGCAGATGGCGGCCAGTCGCGCCGCCCGCTCGCCACGACCGCGTATGGTGCCGCTGGCAACCCGCCCCAGACGGGCGGAGTTGTAGGAGTCAATCACGCCCCAGCCGAGGGCGACGGAGCCGGGATCGACGCCGAGAATGCGCAGGGACGCAGCCGCAGCCGCGCCTGCGGATCCGACTGCCGCCCCCGCGACGTTTTGATGCGACGGCCGTTCCACCCAACCTCCCCCGCGCCGCGCCGTCTGCCGCGTTCGGTCAGGCGGCGCTCAACCTTTCCAACTCTTCCTGTGGGATGTCGAAGTTCGATGCCACTTCCTGCACGTCCTCGTGCTCCTCGAGCTCTTCGACCAACCTGAGCGTCTGGGCTGCCTGCGCGCCGGTAAGGCTCAACGTGTTCGAGGGGACCATCCCCACCACCGCGCTGACGGTCTTTATGCCGACTTTGGCGAGCGCATCCTTGACCGCCTCGAACACCTCGGGCGATGTCGTCACGGTGAAGCCATCGCCGTCATCGGTGACGTCGTCGGCGCCGGCCTCGAGCGCGACCTCCATCAGCCGCTCCTCGTCCGTGCCGCCGGCCGCGACGGTCAGGGTGCCCTTCTTCGAGAAGATCCATGCGACGCAGCCGGAATCGCCCATGTTGCCACCGAAGCGGCCGAACATATGGCGCAGCTCGGACACCGTGCGGTTGCGGTTGTCGGTCATCGCCATCACCAGCACCGCGGCGCCACCCGGGCCATAGCCCTCGTAGGTCACTTCTTCGTAGGTGACGCCCTCGAGCTCACCGGTGCCCTTCTTGATTGCGCGATCGATATTGTCGGCGGGCAGGCTGCTCGAACGCGCCGTGGTGACGGCGGTGCGCAGGCGCGGGTTGGCGTTGATGTCGCCGCCGCCGAGCCGCGCCGCCACCGAGATCTCTTTGATCAGTTTGGTGAACAGCTGACCACGCTTGGCGTCTTTCGCCGCCTTCTTGTGCTTGATGGTGCTCCACTTCGAGTGGCCTGACATGGAAAAACTCCCGCCGAAGAATTGCGTCTGGGCTTAGCACACCCCCTGCCGGCGGGCTACGCGGGCGCCTCCAGGAGCGTATCGAGCTGGCCGGACTGCTCGAGTTCGTAGAGCTCGTCGAATCCGCCGATCGACTGGTCGTTAATGAAGATCTGCGGCACGGTGCGGCGCCCAGAGGCGCGCATCACCTCGGCGCGCTGGGCAGCGTCCGCGCCGACGTCGATCTCGCGGTAGGTGACGCCCTTGCGGTCGAGGAGGCGCTTGGCCTGGACGCAGTAGGGACAGGATCCGGAAGTATAGACTCGCACATCCGCCATGCGATGCTTCTACCGGCTGCTCCACCCGGCGGCAACGCCGTGCCGGGGCCCCGCGACGGCGCTTTGCTTTGCACCCGGGCCTGCGCTACGCGGCGCCGGTGACGGTCGGCGAGCGGTTCGAGGACTTGGTGCGCATCATGCACCGACTGCGCAGTCCGGGCGGTTGCCCGTGGGACGGCGAGCAGACGCACGCCTCGATCAAGCCGTACACGATCGAGGAGGCCTATGAAGTCGTCGAGGCAATCGACGCCGGCGACGACCCCGAGCTGTGCAGCGAGCTCGGCGATCTGTTGCTGCAGATCGTCTTTCACGCCGAGATGGCGACCGAACGCGGCGCCTTCACCGTCGGCGACGTCATCCAGGCCATCAGCGACAAGATGATCCGGCGTCACCCCCATGTCTTCGGCGACGTCAAGGTGAGCGGCGCAGACGAGGTCCTGCGCAACTGGTCGCGCATCAAGGCGCTGGAACGGCAGGGGTCTGCCGATCGCTCCGCCCTCGCCGGCGTCCCGCGCGCCATGCCTGCGCTGCTGCGGGCGCAGCGCCTCGGTGAGAAGGCGGCGCACGCGGGCTTCGACTGGCGCGACGCCGCCGGCGTGCTGGCCAAGCTGCACGAGGAACTCGGCGAGATCGACGCCGCCATGGCGATCGGAGATCGCGCGGCGGTCATGGCCGAACTCGGCGATCTCCTGTTTGCGGCGACCTCGCTGGCTCGGCACCTCGGCGCCGTGGCCGAGGACGCCCTCAGCGGCGCCGCCGATCGCTTCACGGCACGCTTCCGGCACCTCGAAACGACGCTGGCGGCCGAGCAGCGCGATGTCCGGACGGCCTCCGCGGAGGAGCTCGACCTTCTGTGGGAGGCGGCCAAGCGCGCCCTGCGGCCCCCGGCGACGCGCTGAAGCGCCCCCGCGGGCTCACCAACCCGCGGTCCGGAGGGACTCCCCAGGCCGCTCCGCGGCAGGTGGGCACCCCGCCGGTCCGGCGCAAGGGTCGTCTCGCTGGGCGTGGGTGGGCGTGGCCGCCGTGGCGGGTGCGAGAACGGCAACCGCCAGCCTGCCCCAGGCCGACGCTACGCCACTCAATGCCGGGGGGCCGGCCGGCCTCAAGAAGGGCCTTCAGCGGCTCGACCTGGACATGGGTCGCCCCGCCCATGGCGTCCCAGCCGGCCTTCGCCAAGGGCCGCGGTCGTGTTGCCTGACCCAGGAGTGCGTGGTAGTCGTGCGGTTTCGAATCAGGAGGAAACCCAGTGGCCAACCGGCATGCGTCCGCGATCAAACGGAACCGGCAGAACGAAAAGCGTCGCGAGCGCAACCGCACGGTGCGGTCCAAGGTGCGCACCGAGGTCCGCAAGGTCCGCGAGGCGGTCACCAGCAAGGACGCCACCGCGGCCGGCGCCGAGCTCAAGCTGGCCATCAAGGAGCTGAGCAAGGCGGCATCGAAGGGCGTCCTGCACAAGAATGCCGCCGCCCGTCGCATCGGCCGTCTGAGCAAGCAGGTCGCCGCCATGTCGCGCGCCAGCTGAGTCCGGCCCGGCGCCACCGCGCGCCGTCAGAAATCGTCCAGGATACGGTCGTGGACGTCACGCGCGAGTGATCGGACGATCCGTTCGATTGCCGCGTGCTTCTCGGTCTCGGCGAGCTGGATGTCGGTCAGCTCGGCCAGGTCGGAGAAATCCAGCGTCCCCTGCTGAAACTGAGACGAACTGGGAACGACGGTGTCGCGGTTGACGCTGAAGTCCTCGATCGCCTCCATACGCGACCCCTTCCAGAGCACGGTTCCATCACTCTGACGGGTCAGCACGACGTCGAGGACCAGGCGCGCCTCGTACTGCAGGGCGTCGTCGTCGGCATCGAACGAGACCGGACGTGTCTTGAACTCGCGGATCGTCCCACTGATCACCCCTTCGCCGTCCGCCGGCGTCTCACGAACGCGCAGCGTGCCGCGATCGTAGAACTCGCGTTCAACGGCGAAAGCGAGCGTCTTGTCGAGACCCTCTTCGCGCGAGCGGTTCTCGAAGGAGCCGACGGCGATGCTACGGATCGCCCCCGGCACCTGTATCTGGGAGCCGGTGAAGGTGTAGCCGCAGGCCGGCACGAGGCCCAGCGCCGCCAGCGCGGCGAGGTCACGCCACGACATTGACGAGCCGCCCGGGGACGACGATCACCTTGCGTGGCGTCTTGCCGTCGAGCGCCCGACGGACCCCCTCGGCGGCAAGCGCCAGGCGCTCGATCGTCGCGGTATCCGCGTCGCGCGGCACCGTGATCGCGTCACGACGCTTGCCGTTCACCTGCACCGGCAGCTCGACCGCAGCGTCAACGCCGAGGGTCTCGTCGTGCGCCGGCCAGGGCGCTTCGGCGATGAGCGTCGTCGCACCGAGGCGCGCCCACAACTCTTCGCCGAGGTGCGGCGCATAGGGCGCCAGCAGGCAGAGGAAGTCGGCGACGATGGCGCGTGGCAGCGTCGCGCTGCCGGTCGCTTCGTTGACGAAGATCATCATCTGCGCGATGGCCGTGTTAAAGCGCAGTGCCTCGGTATCGTCGCGTACCTTCTTGATAGTCTGATGGAGGAGGCGGCGTAAGGCCGGCTCAGACTCCGGCTCCGCCGCGGTGAGACGTAACGACAGACTGCCGTCGCGTTCGTCGACGACCAGCCGCCAGACGCGCTGCAGAAAACGCGAGACGCCCTCGACACCGGCCATTTGCCACGGCTTCACCTGGTCGAGCGGCCCCATGAAGAGTTCGTACAGCCGCATCGCGTCGGCGCCGTGTTGGTCGATCACCTCATCGGGGCTGACGACGTTGAGGCGCGACTTCGACATTTTCTCAATCTGCGACGTGAGTCGCTCGCCGCTCGCCGCCACCGTTGACACCCCGTCCCGGGTCACGACGTCAGACGGGTGGTAGTACTTCCCGCGCGCGTCCTGGAAACTGTAGGCGAGAATCATCCCCTGGTTGAACAGGCGCTGAAACGGCTCGATCGTGTGCACCAGGCCGCAGTCGTAGAGCACCTTGTGCCAGAAGCGCGCATAGAGGAGGTGCAGCACGGCGTGCTCGACGCCGCCGACGTAGAGATCGACCGGCATCCAGTAGCGCTCCGCCGCCGCCGTCCAGGGCTCCGCTGCATTCTGGGGGTCGAGGAAGCGCAGGTAGTACCAGCAGGACCCAGCCCACTGCGGCATGGTGTTCGTTTCGCGCACGCCGACGCGGCCATCGGGAAGTGTCACCGCCAGCCAGTCGTCACCGGCGCGCGCGAGCGGCGGCTTGCCGTCGTCGGTCGGCCGGTACTCGTCGATCGGCGGCAGCGTCACCGGCAGCTGGTCGGTCGGAATCGGTACCGGCGTTCCGTCGTCGAGCCACGCGATCGGGATCGGCTCGCCCCAATACCGCTGGCGGGAGAAGAGCCAATCGCGCAGTCGGTACTGGATGCGCGCGCTGCCCACCCCGCGCTCCCCGAGCCACTCGATCATGCACGCCTTGGCCGCTGTCACCTCGAGACCATCGAGAAACTGGGAGTGGATCAGGTGGCCGTCGCCGAGGTGCGCGGCATCCTCGGTCGGGACCTTGCCGCCCGAAACGACCTCGCGGATCGGGAGAGCGAAGCGGGTGGCGAACGCGTGATCGCGCTCGTCATGGGCCGGGACGGCCATGATGGCGCCGTGTCCGTAGGTCATCAGGACATAGTCCGCGATCCAGATCGGCAGCCGCTCGCCGGTGACGGGATGGATCGCATCGGCACCGGTGTACACGCCCGTCTTCGCCTCGCTCGCTGCGGTGTCAGTTCGCGCAGCAGCCACGCCAACATACGCCTGCACCGCCGCGCGCTGAGTGGCGCTGGTGATCGAATCGACCAGCGGGTGCTCCGGCGCCAGGACGCAATAGGTGCAGCCGAACAACGTGTCGGGGCGTGTCGTGAAGACCGGGAACGCGCAGCCATGGTCGGCGACGGCGAAGCTGATCTCGGCACCCACCGACTTGCCGATCCAGTTGCGCTGCATGTCCTTGACGCCCTCGGGCCAGTCGAGCCCGTCGAGGTCGGCCAGCAGCCGTTCGGCATACGCGGTGATGCGCAACATCCACTGCTGCATGGTGCGGCGCTCGACCACGTCGCCCGTTTCGACATAGCGACCGTCCTTGATCTCCTCATTCGCCAGGACCGTGCCCAGCGCCGGGCACCAGTTGACCGGCATCTCGGCCACGTAGGCGAGCCCGCGCTCGAACAGGCGCAAGAAGATCCACTGCGTCCAGCGGTAATAATCGGGTGTCGCGGTGCTGATCTCCCGGCTCCAGTCGTAGCTGAAGCCGAGGCGTTTTATCTGACGGCGGAAGTTGTCGACGTTGCGCGTCGTAATGGTCGCCGGATGGAGGTTCTCGCGCAGCGCCGCCCGCTCCGCCGGCAGGCCGAACGCGTCCCAGCCCATCGGGTGCAGGACATTGAAGCCCTGCATGCGCTTCAAGCGCGCCAGGACGTCGGTGCCGGTATACCCCTCCGGGTGCCCGACGTGCAGGCCGGCGCCGGACGGGTACGGGAACATGTCGAGGATGTAGTACTTCGGGCGCGCCGC
Source organism: bacterium (assembly GCA_031401035.1). Lineage (GTDB taxonomy): Bacteria > Desulfobacterota > Binatia > HRBIN30 > CADEER01 > JANNRA01. The sequence continues at coordinate 30,168 of JANNRA010000018.1, forward strand.
GAGGACGGCGGGATCAGTCGGCGTCCGAAAGGTCTGGCGGTCCTCCCAGACCTGTTGCCAGCGCGGTTCAATCGCGGCCGGGTCGTAGCGCATGGCCGGGCTCACTGCTCCCGCGCCGCGGGCTTCTGCCCGCGGGCCAGGCCAAGCCGGCGCGCGACGGCATCGAGGACGCCGTTGACGAACGCGGCCGACTCCGTCGTGCCGTACTTGCGCGCCACTTCGACGGCTTCGTTGATGGCAATCTCGATCGGCAGACCGTGCGTCATTTCGTACATCGCGATGCGGATGACGTTGGCGTCGATACGCGCCAGGCGCTCGAGGCGCCAGTGCTCAGACGCCGCTTCCAGCGTCGCGTCGAGTTCAGCCTGGCCGTCGCGCACGCCGCGGACCAGATCCCACGCGAACGCGCGCGCCTTCGGACTGGTCTCGAAGCTCTCGGCGAACCCGTGCAGGCCGTGCTCGGACGACTCGCCGCTGATGTCCAGCTGGTAGAGCACCTGCAGGGCGAGTTCACGCCCCTTGCGACGAAGACTCATGACGACCTGCCGCGGCTCACTCGAACTGCCGCGCCAGGTTCGCCATCTCAATGGCGACCAGGGCGGCATCGTAGCCCTTGTTGCCGTGCGTGCCGCCGGCCCGCTCGAGCGCCTGTTCCATGGTGTTCGTCGTCAGGACGCCGAGCACCATCGGCAGCCGGTGCGCCACCGACAGGCGGCCGATCTCGGCCACCACCCACTGCGCGATCACGTCGAAGTGCGGCGTCTCGCCACGCACCACCGCACCCAGGCAGACGACCGCCGCGAGGCGGCGGCTCCGGCCGAACAGATCCGCAACTAACGGCAACTCGAAGGCGCCGGGGACGTGCGCCACCTCGATGGCCGCGTCCTCGACACCATGGCGTCGGAGCCCATCGATCGCGCCCTCCAAGAGCCGTTCAGTGACGACGCTGTTGAAGCGCGACACGACGACGCCCACGCCCAGACGGGCGCCATCGAGCGAGGAGGGGAACTGGCGCGGCATGTCAGCGAACAGTCAACCCGCTGAACAGATGGCCGAGTTTCTCCTGCTTGGTGCGCAGGTAGCGAATGTTGCCCTGGTGCGGCGGCACTTCGATCGGCTCACGCCCAGTCACCGTCACGCCGTAGGTCTCCAGACCCTCGATCTTCTTTGGGTTGTTGGTGATCAATCGAATGCTGTTGGCGCCGAGGTCGCGCAGGATCTGCGCGCCGATACCGTAGTCGCGTCCATCCTCCTCGAACCCGAGTTCGAGGTTGGCCTCGACCGTATCGCGCCCCTGGTCTTGTAGCGCGTAGGCACGGAGCTTGTTCGCCAGCCCGATGCCGCGCCCCTCCTGGTGCAGGTAGACCAGGACACCGCGCTTGGCGGCGGCGATCATGACCAGGGAATGGGACAGTTGCTCGCCGCAGTCGCAGCGCTCCGAGCCGAACACGTCGCCGGTGAGGCACTGGGAATGCAGGCGTGCCAGGACGCCGTCTCGACCTTCGACCGAGCCCTTCACCATGGCGAGGTGTTCGGAGCCGTCGACCGCGTTGCGGTAGACGACGGCGCGGAAGCGCCCACCGGCGGCGGTGGTGATCGTGCGCTCGGCAACGCGTTCGACCAGCGATTCGGTGCGCAGTCGGTACGCGACCAGCTCGGGGATACGCACGATCGGCAGCGCGAAGAGGTCCGCCAGCGCCCGCAGATCGTCCTCCGTCGCCAGGCTGCCGTCGTCAGTGAGGACGGCGCAGACCGCGGCGGCGGGGGTGCATCCTGCCAGCCGGGCAAGATCGACGGCGGCCTCGGTCAACCCGGGCCGCGCCAGCACGCCGCCAGCGCGGCCGATCATCGGCACCACGTGGCCAGGCATGACGAGGTCGTCGGGTCCGGCGTCGGGTGCCATCGCGGCACGGATGGTGGTCGCGCGGTCGCCAGCTGAGATCCCGGTGGTGACGCCGCGCCGCGATTCGATCGAGGCGCCGTAGGAGCGGCGCGCGAGCGAAGGGGCATCGGGTGCCATCAGCGGGATGCCGAGATGGCGCAGACGTTCTTCGGTCATACTGAGGCAGACCAGACCGCGCCCGTGCATGGCCATGAAGTTGACCGCGTCGGGAGTAATGTGATCCGCCGCCAGACAGAGTTGCGACTCACCCGTATCGGCTGCGGTCAAGATGACCATGCGCCCGGCCGTCAGCGCCGCGAGCGCAACTTCGATCGCCTTAGCGGACACGACGCCCCTCCGGCACCGCCTGGACCATCAGATCGCGGCCGATCGACTCCACGCCCACCCAGCGCAGGCGGCGGGCACCAGTCAGGCGCGCAACCCCGAGGGAGGCGAGCATGGGGCGGCCATCGCCGCCGATCAGGGTGGGGGCGAGAAAGACCAGCAGCCGGTCCACCACCCCGTCATGCAGCGCCGCCGCGGCCAGGGCGGCGCCGCCTTCGAGCAGCACCGAGGACACGCCGCGTTTCGCCAGGGTGCGCAGCAGCCGCCGCAGCGAGAGCGACCCGGCGCGGCCGGGGAGCGTGAGGACCGTCGCGCCACGCGTCCGCAGCGTGGCGAGCTTTCTCCCTGTGGTGATCACGGTGGCAACGACGGTACCCCGCGCCGCCCTGTTTGTCAGCACCCGGGCAGTCAGGGGGATCCGCAGGCGCCCATCCACGACGACACGGAGCGGGTCTCGGCCGCCGGCCACGCGACAGGTGAGACGCGGGTTGTCTGCGGCAATTGTGCCCGCGCCGACCATCACGGCGTCCATTTCGTTGCGTAGCTGATGCACCAGCTGACGCGCCGGCGGCCCGGTAATCCAACGTGAGGCGCCGGTGCGGGTGGCGATGCGGCCGTCGAGCGTCGCCGCGAGTTTGAGCGTCACCAGCGGGCGTCCGGTGCGAGCGACATGGGCGAAGGGGGCGATCAGGTCGGCGCAGGCGGCGGCTTCGATGCCCTCCACCACCGTCACGCCGGCGCGGCGCAGGCGCGCGGCGCCGCCGCCGCGAACGTGCCGATTCGGATCGCGGGCGCCGAAAACGACACGCCGCACCCCGGCCGCCAACACCGCGTCGGCACACGGAGGCGTCCGCCCTTCGTGATTGCACGGCTCGAGGGTCACGTAGAGGGTCGCGCCGCGGGCCTGTGCGCCCGCCGCCCGCAACGCCGCCGCCTCACCGTGCGGGGCGCCGGCGCGGCGGTGCCAACCGCTGCCGACCACCCGGCCGCCGGCGACGACAACGGCGCCGACCGGAGGATTGGGACTGGTGCGGCCGACGCCGCGGCGCGCCAGCGCGATCGCACGCCGCATGAAGACTTCGTCGGCGCTCACGACGACCCAGGCGTCGGCGGCCCGCCACGGCCGCGGCGCGAGCGTTGCCCTTCCTTCACCAGATCCTGCAGCTCGCGCATGAACTCACCGACGTCCTGAAACGAACGGTAGACCGAGGCAAAGCGCACGTAGGCGACCTGATCGAGCTTGTGGAGTTCCCGCATCACCGCCTCGCCGACGACGGAGCTCACCACTTCTTTCTCGCCTCGCTCCTGCACCAGGCGCTCCACCCGGTCTGCGGCGTGCTCGATAGCGGTCGCGCTCACCGGCCGCTTCTCGCAGGCCTTTTTCAGCCCGGCAACAATCTTGGCGCGGTCATAGGGTTCCCGCCGTCCCGCTTTCTTCACGACCAGCGGTAGCATCTCCTCGACCCGCTCGTAGGTCGTGAAGCGGCGCCCGCACTTGTGGCATTCCCGGCGACGGCGGATGGCGCCGTCGTCCTTGGTCAAGCGCGAGTCGATGACCTTATTCTCGAGATCATGGCAGAAGGGGCATTTCATAGCGGCGGCGGACGGTTACCGAAGTTGGAAGGCGGCGGCAACAGCACGCGTCACGATCGCGTCCGATCGCCGGGGTTGTTGACCTCGAATAGAACCAGCTGCCGGGCACGGGCATCGTCAGACACCGGCAGAGGGTAGCGGCCGGAGAAGCAGGCGTCGCAAAAGCCCGTGCCGTCCCCGTTGGCGAAGGGATACAGGCCCGCCTCACTGAGAAAACCGAGGCTATCCGCAGTGATGTACTCGCGGATGGCATCCACCGAATGGGCCGAGGCGATCAGCTCGGAGCGCGTCGGCGTATCCACCCCATAGTAGCAGGGGCCGGTCGTCGGCGGAGAGCTGATTCGCATGTGCACTTCACGGGCGCCAGCGGCGCGCAGCATGGTGACGATTTTGCGGCTGGTAGTGCCGCGCACGATCGAGTCGTCGACCACCACGACCCGTTTGCCCTCGAGCACGCCGCGCTGGGCGTTGAGCTTCACCTTGACACCGAAGTGACGGATGGCGTCCTGCGGCTCGATGAACGTCCGGCCGACGTAGTGGTTGCGGATGAGACCAAAATCGAAGGCCAGCCCAGACTCCTCGGCGAACCCGAGCGCGGCGGGCACCCCCGAGTCTGGCACCGGCACCACCAGATCGGCCTCGGCGGGCTGCTCGCGGGCGAGTTGGCGACCGAGCGACTTGCGCACTTGGTAGACGTTGCGCCCGAACACGTTGCTGTCCGGCCGGGCGAAGTAGACGTATTCGAACACGCACCGAGTCGGCGGCGCGCTCGGAAACGGGAACAGGCTGCGCACGCCAGACGCGGACGCGACGACGACCTCGCCTGGCAGAACCTCGCGCTCGTAGTCGGCGCCGATGAGGTCGAGCGCACAGGTTTCCGAGGCGAAGACGACTGCGTCGCGGTCGCGCATCCGCCCCATCACCAACGGCCGGAAGCCGTTCGGATCGCGTACCGCGATCAACTCGTCGTGGCTCTGGAAGAGTAGCGAGTAGGCGCCGCGCACGGCACCGAGCGCCGCCGCGATGCGATCAACCAGGCTGTCGCCGGTCGCGGTCGCGATCAGGTGGACGATCACCTCGGTGTCCACCGACGACTGGAATATCGCGCCGCGCGACTCGAGCGCCTCGCGCAGGTCGAGCGCGTTCACCAGGTTGCCGTTGTGAGCCACCGCCAGGCCGCCGCGCGAGAACTCGACCACGAAGGGTTGCGTGTTCTTCAGGAGCGTGCGCCCGCTGGTGGCATAGCGATTGTGGCCCATAGCGATCGAGCCGGTCAGGCGAACGAGGGTTTCCTGGTTGAAAACGTCGGCGACCAGCCCGAGACCACGGTGCGATAGCAGCATGCCCCCATCGGCGGAGACGATACCCGAGCCCTCTTGGCCGCGGTGCTGTTGCGCGTAGAGCCCGAGGTAGACGAGGTTGGCCGCCTCGGGGTGGCCGTACACACCCATCAGCGCGCACTCCTCGTGGAAACGGTCCGGCCCCATCAGCGTTCCGTCACTCGTCCATGTGCGCGGCCAGGGCGTCGGCCCAGGCGCTGCGCAAATCGACGGCGCTGACGTCGATCAGGTTGCCGATGCGCAGCCGCCGGCCGCGCACCTCGCCGAGCACCGTGCACTGGACGCCGGCGGCGCGTGCCACCTCACGCAGTCGATTGACATGCTTCTTGCGCAGCGAGACGAGGATTCGCGACTGGCTCTCGCCGAACAGCCAGGCATCCGGTCGGATGTCGGCCTCCATCTCGATCTCAGCACCGAGCGGATCGCCAGGTCCGGAGATGCAGGCTTCGGCAAGAGCCACTGCGAGCCCCCCCTCGGACAGGTCGTGCGCGGAGCGGACCAACCCCTCGCGGATGGCCGCCAGACACACTTGCTGCACCTGCATCTCCACCGAGAGATCGATCCACGGCGGCGTGCCGCGCACCACATCGCGCGTCACCGCCAGGTACTCACTGCCACCGAGTTCCTCGCGCGTGCGGCCCAGCAGCACCACGACGTCCCCATCGCCCTTGAACCATTGCGTCGTGTGGTGTCCGACGTCGGTGAGCAGACCGACCATGGCCACCGTCGGTGTCGGGGGAATCGCCCGTCCATCGGTTTCGTTGTAAAAGCTGACATTACCGCTGACGATCGGGACGCCGAGCGCGGTGCACGCGTCGCCCAGGCCGCGCACGGCCTCGCGGAACTGCCACATGATCTCCGGCTTTTCAGGGTTGCCGAAGTTCAGGCAGTCGCTCACCCCGATCGGCTCGGCACCGCTGCACACGACGTTGCGCGCCCCCTCTACAACCGCGGTCATGGCGCCGACGTAGGGATCGAGCAGGCAGTAGCGACTGTTGCAGTCCACGCTCACCGCCACCGCCTTATTGGTCCCCTTGATGCGTAGCACGGCCGCGTCGGACCCGGGCCCGACGACCGTATTGCTCCCCACCAGCGAGTCGTACTGCCGGTACACCCAGCGTTTCGAGGCGATGTTCGGGGCCGCCAGCAGACGCAGCAGCATCTGGCCGTAATCGCCCGGTTGCGGCAGCTGGCCGAGGTCGAGTCGCTGCATCTCCTCGAGCATTGGCGGCGGGGCGGCCGGCCGCTCGTATACCGGGGCGCCGTGCGCCAGCGGTTCAAGCGGTAGACAGGCTACCTCCTGCCCGCCGGCACTGACACGCCACAGGCCGTCGTCGGTAACACGACCGATGACCACGGCATCGAGATCCCATTTGGCGAACACCGCCAGCACACTGTCCTCGACGCCGGCGCGCGCGACGATGAGCATGCGCTCCTGCGATTCGGAAAGCAGAATCTCGTACGGCGACAGATTCGCCTCGCGCTTCGGCACGCGGTCGAGATCGATGGTGATTCCCAGGCCACCGCGCGCCGCCATCTCGACCGACGAACTCGTCAGGCCGGCAGCGCCCATGTCCTGAATCGCCACGACCGCGTCCTGCTCCATCAACTCAAGGCAGGCCTCGATGAGCAGCTTCTCGGTGAACGGGTCGCCGACCTGCACGGTCGGGCGCTTCTGCTCGGTGGTGTCATCGAACTCCGCCGACGCGAGCAGACTGGCACCATGGATGCCATCGCGGCCGGTCTTCGAGCCGACGTAGATGACCGGGTTCCCGACTCCCGCGGCGCTGGCGCGGAAGATGCGATCGGCGCGCGCGACGCCGAGGGTGAAGGCATTGACCAGGATGTTCTCGTTGTACGCGGCGTCGAAATACATCTCGCCGCCGACGGTCGGAACGCCGACGCAGTTGCCATACCCCCCGATGCCGCTGACGACGCCGCTGACCAGATACCGGGTACGCGGATGGTCGAAGCTACCGAACCGCAACGAATTGAGGTTGGCAATCGGACGGGCGTTCATCGTGAAGACGTCGCGCAGGATTCCGCCGACGCCGGTCGCCGCCCCCTGATACGGTTCGACGTACGAAGGATGGTTATGGCTCTCGATCTTGAAAACGACGGCCAGGCCGTCGCCGATCGCCAGGGCACCGGCGTTCTCGCCCGGCCCCTGGAGGACGCGCGGGCCGGTGGTCGGCAGCCCCCGCAGCACTGCCCTCGAGCTCTTGTAGCTGCAGTGTTCGGACCACATGACCGAGCAGACACCGAGTTCGACGAGATTCGGGACGCGGCCGATGGCGTCGCAGAAGCGGCGGAACTCATCCGCCGTCAAACCGTGTTCGAGCGCTTGGGCTTCGGAGACTTCGGGCAGCGTCGTGGTCATAGGCCGGGCGGTACCGAGGCGGTACGCGTCGGCGCGCCGTCCGACAGCGAGGCGCGCACGGATCGGAAGAAGCCCACACCGTCGCCCCCACCGCACAAGGGCTCACAGGCGTGCTCTGGGTGGGGCATGAGGCCGAAGACGTTGCGCGAGGCGTTAACAATGCCGGCGATATTGCGCAGCGATCCATTCGGATTCGCCGCCTCGGTAGCACGCCCGGCCGTATCGACGTAGCGCAGGATGATCTGACGATTGTCCTCGAGCGCCTGAAGCGTGTCGGCGTCGGCCACGTAACACCCCTCGCCGTGCTTGACCGGCAGCGCGAGGACCTCGGCTTGGCCGTAGCTCCGTGTGAACGGCGTGTCGGTCTCTTCGACTCGGCAATGGATCGAGGCGCAAATGAAGCTGAGGGTTCGATTGCGGATCAAGGCCCCGGGCAGCAGCCCGGATTCGCAGAGAACCTGGAATCCGTTGCAGATACCGAACACCAGCCCGCCGGCGCGGGCGAACTCCACGACGCTTTCCATCACCGGGGCGAAGCGCGCCAACGCACCCGCGCGCAGGTAGTCTCCGTAGGAGAAGCCACCCGGCAGGACGACACAATCGACGCCTTGCAGGCTGCGGTCTCTGTGCCAGAGCGACACCGTCGGATCGCCGAGCACCTGCGCCAGGGCATGCACGGTGTCGGCGTTGTCGAGCGAACCGGGGAAGGTGATGACGCCCCAGCGCATCAGTCGCCGACCTCGAACCGATAGTCCTCAATGACGCCGTTGGCGAGCAGCTTGCGGCACATATCGTCGAGTCGGCCGGGTGCGTTGGCGGTGTCGCCATCGACCCGCAGCTCGATGTACTTGCCCAGCCGGACGTCCTGAGCCTCCTCGAACCCCAGTGAGTGCAAGGCACGCTCGATGGCCTTGCCGGCCGGATCGAGCACCCCGGGCTTTAGCGTCACGTAGACCTTCGCTCGCACGACTCGTCTCCTTGTTCGCGTCAGGTGCGCTCGGCGACAGGTCCGCCGCCACTTGCGTACCTTAGCATCTTCGTCGGGCAGCGTCGCGTCGTCGCGGACGCCCGCGGAGGCGGCGCATGGCCGCCGCTCAGCGGCCGGTGTGCCCGAAGCCGCCGGCGCCGCGATCAGTTTCCCCGAGTGCCTCCGCCTCGATCCAGGTCGCGCGCACGACCGGTGCGAATACCAGCTGGGCGATACGGTCACCGTGCTGGATGTCGATCGGTGCGACGCCCAGGTTGACCAGCAGGACCAGAACCTCTCCGCGATAGTCGGCGTCGATCGTGCCCGGGGCGTTGAGCACCGTGACCCCGTAGCGCAACGCCAGGCCGCTGCGCGGTCGCACCTGCGCCTCGAATCCGGGCGGAATCTCGACCGCCAGCCCGGTCGCCACCAGGGCACGCTGCCCGGGAGCAAGCGTCAACGGGCCGTCGAGATCGGCGCGCAAGTCCATGCCAGCCGCCTCGACACTCTCGTATGTCGGCAGAGGCAGCGGGGTTGGTGCAGCGCGGATACGCCGCACCGAGACAGCGATTGGAACTCGATGTGGCGATGCCGGATCCATCACGCGGCGAGCAGGGATGGATCGATAGATCGTCCGCCGAGGTCACCGAGCAGCGCCACCGCCCGCCCCTCGGGATCGTTGAGACGAGACGCAAACGCGACAATCTCGTCGTTGGTCGTCGCGTCGATGCGCGCCGCGATCTCAGCCAGGGGAACGTCGCGACCGACGTAGATCTCGTTCTTTGCGATGCGGCTCATGCGACTGTCGCTCGTCTCGAGCCCAAGCAAGAGGTTGCCCTTGAGCTGGTTCTTGGCGCGCGCCAACTCGTCGGGGCGCAAGCCGTCACTCGCCACCAGGGCCAGTTCGCGCACGATCACGGACAGAACCTCATCGACCCATTCAGAGGAAGTGCCGACGTAGATGCCGAAATAGCCGCTGTCACGGTAGGAGGACAAGAAGGAGAACACCGCGTAGGCGTGGCCGCGACGTTCGCGGATCTCCTGAAACAGCCGCGAGCTCATGCCCCCGCCAAGGGCGGTATTGAGCAGGTAGGCCGCGTAGCGCTCCTCCGACGCTTGCGACACGCCCGGCGAGCCGAAGCAAATGTGCACCTGCTCGAGGGGTTTCTCGGTGATGTAGACCCCCGCCTGCGGTCGCGGAGGCGCGCCCGAGGCGAGATCGGCGGTGCCGACGAGACTGCCAAAATCGCGCTCGGCCCATGCGGCAAGCGCGGCATGAGTGATGTCGCCGGCGGCGGAGATGATGATGCGATCCGGTCGATATCGCGTGGCCATGAAGCGCAAGAACTCGTCCCGGCCCAGCCCCTGTACCGTTGCACTGGTGCCACAAACCGGCAGTCCGAGGGCGTGGCCCGGCCAGTAGCGCAGATTGAAGAAGTCGTGGATGTGATCGTCCGGCGTGTCCTCGCTCTGCGAGATCTCCTGCAGGATCACGCCCCGCTCCCGATCGATCTCCGCTGGGTCGAACTGCGAGTGCAAGAAGAGGTCCGCCAGCAGATCGGTCGCCAGGCTCGCGTGCTCGGCCAGGACACGCGCGTAGTAGCAGGTGTACTCTTTCCCCGTGAACGCGTTGAGAACGCCGCCAACGGCGTCGATCTCCTCGGCGATGGCCGCCGCGGAGCGCCGTGCGGTCCCCTTGAACAGCAGGTGCTCAAGGTAGTGCGAGATGCCACCCAGGTGGGGCGACTCGAATCGCGAGCCGCTCTCCACCCAGATGCCAACGGTGACCGACGGAACGCCGGGCATGTGTTCTGAGACGATGCGAAGCCCGTTCGGAAGCGCCGACCGCCTCATCATGACGGTCAGGACCCGGGCTGGCCGGCCGTCTGCCCAGCCTTCTCTGCGTCGGCAAGCGCCTCCTTGCGACTGAGGCGAATCTTGCCGGAGCGATCGACTTCCAACACCTTGACTTGGACCTCGTCCCCCTCCTTGAGAACGTCGGTCACGCGCTCCACACGACCGGGTCCAATTTGCGAGATGTGCAGCAACCCATCGGTGCCAGGCATGATCTCGACGAAGGCGCCGAAGTCGACGATTCGAACAACCTTTCCCTTGTAGATCTTACCGACCTGAGCCTCCATCGTGATGCCTTCGATGATCTCGATGGCGCGCTTCAGGCCCGCCTCCTCGCTGGATGCGATGAAGACGGTGCCGTCGTCCTGGATGTCGATCTTGCAGCCGGTCTCCTCGACGATACCGCGGATGACCTTGCCGCCAGGTCCGATGATGTCGCGGATCTTGTCTTGGCGAATCTTGATCGAGACGATGCGCGGTGCGTAGGAGGAGATGTCTGCGCGCGCCGTCGCGAGCGTGTCGTTCATCACGTCCAAGATGTGCAGCCGCCCCTCGCGCGCCTGCTGCAAGGCCTGGCGCATGATGTCCTTGGTGACGCCGTGGATCTTGATGTCCATCTGCAGGGCGGTGACACCCTCGCTGGTGCCGGCGACCTTGAAGTCCATGTCGCCGAGATGATCCTCGTCGCCGAGGATGTCGGAGAGGACGGCGATGTCGTCGCCCTCCTTGATCAGGCCCATGGCGATGCCGGCAACCGGCGCCTTGATCGGCACCCCGGCATCCATCATCGACAGGCTTCCGGAACATACGGTGGCCATTGACGACGACCCGTTCGACTCAAGGATCTCCGACACGATGCGGATCGTGTACGGGAACACCTTCTCGTCCGGCAGTACCGGCGTGAGAGCGCGTTCCGCGAGTGCGCCGTGGCCGGTATCGCGCCGGCTCGGGCCGCGCAGCATCTTGGTCTCACCGACGCTGTAGGGGGGGAAATTGTAGTGCAGCATGAACTTCCGGTAGTGCTCACCGACCAGCGCGTCGATGCGCTGCTCATCCGACGCCGTTCCCAGCGTGGTCGTCGCCAGCGCCTGGGTTTCCCCACGCGTGAAGACTGACGAGCCATGCGTGCGCGGCAGCACTTTCACCTCGCAGGTGATGGGTCGGACATCCGCGACACCGCGGCCATCGAGACGCTTCTTCTTCTTGACAATCATCTGCCGCATCGCACGGCTCTCAACCTCGTCGATGACCTCGCGAATCGCCGCGTCCTGGTCGGGAAACTGCTCCAGCGCCGCCAGCTGCGTTTCCTTGTGCGCCGCGGCCACCGCAGTGTGGCGTTCCTGCTTGGCGACAAACTTCATCGCCTTTTCAATGCGCGGCAGCGCCAGCTTCTCGACCGCCTTGCGGACCGCCGCGTCGATCTTGCCGACGACCACCTCGCGCTTGGGCTTGCCGAGCTTGGCGCGCAGCTCGTCCTGAATGACGATCAGCGGCTGGAGGGCATCAAGCGCGGTGTACAGCGCATCGAGCAAGATGTCTTCGGACAGCACCTTTGCGCCGCCTTCGACCATCACGATGCTGTCCTTCGTGCCCGCCACCATCAGGTTCAATTCGCTGTCCGCGAGCTGGCTGATCAGGGGATTGATGACGAACTTCCCGCCGATACGGCCGATGCGCACGCCAGCGATCGGGCTCAGGAACGGGATGTCCGACACATGCAGCGCCGCCGATGCACCGAGCATGGCGACGGTGTCCGAATCGTTCTCCTTGTCGAACGAGAGGACCGTGGCGATGATCTGCGTCTCGCAGCGATAGCCTTCGGCGAACAACGGGCGGATAGGCCGGTCGATGAGGCGTGAAGTAAGGACTTCTTTCTCACCCAGCCGCCCTTCCCGTTTGAAGAATCCGCCCGGAATCCTGCCGGCCGCGAACGCCTTCTCCTGGTAGTCGACCGTGAGCGGAAAGAAGTCGATGCCGGCGCGCGGACTCTGACTCGCCGTCGCCGTCGTCAGTACGACGGTCTCGCCGCACTGCACCAGCGCCGAGCCGCTGGCCTGCTTGGCCAAGCGACCCACTTCGATGGACAGGGAGCGACCGTGAAAGTCGATCTCAACTTTGTGATACATGCTGCTGACCTCCCGGGCGGAAACCGCCCTGCGTGGTGGGAGGAAAGACTGCGTGACGGAACTGGCCCGACTGGCGGGAAGGGGTCAGCGGCGCAGGCCGAGCCGTTCGATGACACCCTTATAGCGCCCATTGTCGTAGCGCTTGAGGTAGTCGAGCAGTCGGCGTCGCTGTCCCACGAGCTTGAGCAGCCCGCGACGGGAATGGTGATCCTTCGTATGGGCCTTGAAATGCTCCGTCAGGTAGTCGATTCGCTCGCTCAGCAGCGCGACCTGGACTTCCGGCGAGCCGGTATCGGTGGGATGCTGGCGAAACTGCTCAACCAGATCCTTCTTACGCTGCAGGGCGACTCCCATCTTTCCTCCGTTTAGTTCAACCGCTAGTGGCTAACACGGCCGTGCGGGAGTGTAAAGCCTGGGTCGCGGCGAGCACGCGGCCATAGCGCCAATTTGCCCCAGCGCGTACCATTACGGCCGCCACGCATCCGTCAGGATCGAGGAGCAAGAGCTCGGCTTCGATACCGGGGGCTGGGAGGTGCCTCAGCACTTCAGCTTTGCCCTGTCGCGCCGCCAGCGCCGCGACCGCGTCTAGTGCGACGCAGGGCAGGTGGGCGAGGGCTGCGCCGATCGCGACGAACCCAGCCTCCCCATCCGGCGTCCATGCATCGAGCTTCACCGCCCGTTCGATCGAGAAGCGCCCGAACTCGGTACGGCGAAGCTCGAGGAGGTGGGCCGGCGCACCGAGCGCCCGGCCCACCTCCTCTGCCAGCACCCGAATGTAGGTTCCCTTCGAGCACGCAACCGTAAAGCCAAGCCGGAGGCTGGTTTTCGCGTGCAAGGCAAGGGCGTCGATACGGACAGGGCGCGGCGTTCGCTCGACCTCAAGACCCAGTCGCGCGAGCTTGTAGAGGGGCACACCGTCGCGCTTCACCGCAGAGTACATTGGCGGCGACTGGAGGAATTCGCCCGTCCACTGCGCCGCAACGGCCGCCAGCGCTGCAGCATCGAACGGTGCGACGGCCCCCTGCTCGGTCACCGAACCGGTCCGGTCTCCCGTGTCGGTCGCCGCCCCGAGTTGGATGACACCCGTGTACGCTTTATCCGCGACGTTGAGAAACTGGGCGATCTTGGTTGCTTCGCCGAGACAGAGCGGCAGCAGACCGGTTGCAAAGGGGTCGAGGGTACCGAGATGGCCAACCTTCACGTGCCGCCCCACGCGGACCTTGACGCGTCGTACGGCCTCGGCGGAGGTGATGCCATCCGGCTTGTCGAGCAGGAGCAGGCCGTTCACGACTCACCCTCGGGAGGCAGCGGGTCATCCTTCAGCAGCCGAGACAGGCGCTCGGCCTGCTCGAGACTCGGGTCGAACTCGAACACGATCTCCGGCGCAACCCGCAGATTGAGCTGCCGCGCCACCTGCGAGCGGACGAAGCCCGCGGCGCTCCGCAGGCCGCGCAGACTCTGCGCACGCGCACCCTCGTCACCGAGGCTACTGAAGAACACGCGCGCGTGGCGCAGGTCGGGTGACACGCGCGCCGCGGTGATGGTCACCAAGCCGATGCGCGGATCCTTGATCTCGCGCAACAGCAGCCGCGCGACGAGCTCCTGAATCGCGTCACCGATGCGATCGGTTCGGCGGGTCATCGCCGCCGCCGCAGGCGAAGCTCAACAATGGAGGATCTCGATCTCATCGGCACCCACCTCGACGAGGTGCAGATCGTCCACGAAGCGGACCACCTGCCGGAGCGCGCCCTCGACGTATCCGGCGTCACTGCCAACCTGCGCCACGCCGAGCACGGTACGCTGCCAGAGATCCTGATCGTCGCATTCCGCGATCGAGACATTGAACGTATTCGAGACACGCGCTTTGATCTTGTTCAGCACGCCCCGCTTACCCTTGAGCGAGTGGTTCTCCGGTATGAAGAGCGTCAGCTTGAGTAGGCCGACGACCATGAGGGACTCAGAGCGTGCGTTCGGCAGTGGCTCCGCGCGTCGGCTGGGAGAGGCGGCGTGCCACCTCCTCCATCTCGAACGCCTCGATGATGTCGCCGACCTTCACGTCGGCGTAATTGTCGAGGCCGATACCGCACTCGTAGCCGGACAGTACCTCACGCGCATCGTCTTTGAACCGCTTCAGGCTGCCGATTTTGCCGTTGTGGACGACGATGTTGTCACGCACCAAGCGGGCCTGCGCGTTGCGCGTAATCTTGCCATCGGTGACGTAACTGCCCGCGATGGCGCCGATGCCCGGGATCGTAAAGGTGTCTCGGACTTCCGCCCGGCCGAGAACCTTCTCCTTGTATGTTGGGTCCAGCAGGCCTTCCATGGCGTCGCGTACGTCGGTGATCGCATTGTAAATGATATCGTACAGGCGTACGTCGACGCCCTCGCGCGCCGCTGCCGCACTGGCCTTCGCCTCGGGCCGGACGTTGAAGCCGATGATGACCGCATCCGAGGCCGACGCGAGCATGACGTCGCTCTCGGTGATACCGCCGACCGAGGTATGAAGGACGTTGAGCCGGACCTCGTCCGTGGACAGGCGAGAGAGAGCGTCGGAGATGGCCTCGGTGGAGCCCTGTACGTCGGACTTGATGATGATGCGCAGTTCTTTGGTGTCGCCCGACTGGACCTGACGGTACAGGTCCTCGAGCGTCACCTTCGAGGTCTTGAGGAGCGACGACTCGCGATTCTTTGCGGCACGGTGTTCGGCGACCTGGCGCGCCATTGCTTCGTCGGCAACGACAACGAACGAGCTGCCGGCTTCCGGCACCGAGGGGAGACCGAGGATCTCGACCGGCGTGGACGGATCGGCAGTCGTGACCTTCTGACCGCGGTCGTCGATCATGGCGCGCACGCGGCCGGAGAAGGGACCACATACAAACGGGTCGCCGGGCTTGAGAGTGCCCTCTTGCACCAAAACCGTGGCGACCGGACCCCGCCCGCGGTCCAGCTTCGCTTCGACGATCGTGCCGCGCGCGGGCTTGGTCGGATTGGCCTTGAGATCGAGCAAATCAGCCTGCAGCAACAGCATCTCAAGCAACGCCGGCAAGCCATCGCGAGTCTTGGCGGACACCGGGACGGTCACCGTGTCGCCGCCCCAGTCTTCTGGCTGGAGGCCGTGGTTGGCGAGATCCTGCTTGATGCGATCCAGATTCGCTTCCGGCTTGTCGATCTTGTTGATCGCCACGACCATCGGGACCTTGGCTGCGCGAGCATGATTGATCGCCTCGACGGTCTGCGGCATCACGCCATCGTCTGCCGCGACCACGAGGACGACGATGTCCGTCACCTTCGCTCCACGGGCACGCATCGCCGTGAAGGCTTCATGGCCGGGAGTATCGAGGAACGTCACGCGCCGCCCGTGGACCTCCACCGTGTAGGCACCAATGTGTTGCGTAATGCCGCCCGCCTCGCCAGCCGTTACGTGCGTCTCACGCACCGCATCGAGCAACGAGGTCTTGCCGTGGTCGACGTGTCCCATGATCGTGATGACCGGCGGACGAGTGACAAGGTGCTCCTCGCTGGTCGCCTCATGCCCCACCCCAACGGCCGCCTCGGCGTCGAACGTCACGTTCTCGACGTTGTAGCCGAATTCCGATGCGATCAGCGTCGCGGTATCCGTATCGAGCACCTGGTTGATGGTGGCGATCATGCCGGATTCCATCAACTTCTTGACCACCTCGCCGGCCTTGACGCCCATCGATTTCGCCAATTCACCGACCGAAACCACCTCCGAGATGCGCACGATGCGCTTGCTCGCCTTGGGCTGGGTGATCGCTGTCTGACGCTGCTCCTTGCCCGGCATCGCCCGCTTCTTGCGCGGCAGTCGTGCCCCGCCGAAGCGTTTGTCCCGATCGCCGACCTCAGCAAACTCGGGCTTCTGAATCACGCGCCGCTTCTTCTTTTTCCCCCGATCCGCGTCGACGGTCGGCGGCATGTCGGGCATCGCCGTCGTCGCCGCCGCCGGTGTCGCGCGGCCGCGGGCGGCGGCGCCAGCCGCGGGACGGGTCACTCGTGCAGCGGCGGCGGCGAGGCGTTCAGCCTCCACCTTCTTGAGGTCGATGCGGCCGAGCACCTTGGGGCCGAAGGGCCGATCCAGCGAGGGTTCGCGCGAGGGGATGGGGACGCTGGGCTGCGCAGGCGGATTCGGCGCCGCCACAGCCCCGGCGCGCGACGGGCGCGTCGTCGGCTTGGGCGCCGGCACCGGCTCTGGCTTGACCTCGGCCACCGCCTCGATCGGCGGCAGCAGAGGATGCGCAGCGGTCGCGACCGCCTCTGAAGGCTCAAGCTCGACCGGCGCCATCTCCACCGGCTGCGGTTCCTCGACCATGAGTTCGATCGGGGGCTCCGGCAACGGCGGCAACGGCGGTGGCACCTCGAACGGCTCGGCAAGAGGCTCAGCCGCCCCAAATGACTGCAGTGCTTCCCCTTGCACCGATATCAGTTCGAGCAGATCGCCGTCATCGTCGGCCGCGCTCGACGCGGCCGCACGGCGCCGGATGACCTTTGTGCCGACGCGGCGTTCGACCACGGCTTGCCCGGTCTCGCCGACAACCGTTCGTTCGCCGCCGATGGTAATCTGGGGTTTGTCGCCGAAACCGAGGTCTGTCGCCGCCTTCAGCACCTCTTCGTCGGACAGGGAGCTCTGCGGGCGCTTGCTGCGCAGGCCGATCTTCTCGAGGCGAGTGGTGAGATCCTTGGGCTCGAGCCCCCACTCCTTTGCCAGTTCGGAAACCCTACGCGGCATCGACTCTCTTCCTCACTCGCCGGCTTCGAGCCGGAGCTGCGCGACCAGCGCGACGCGCGCCGGACGATCTACGGACGCCCGCAGCGACCGCAGGACACCCTTACGCCGGGCGAATTGCCCCAGGCAGTCAGCGCGGAGGTGCAGATAGCCCCCACGCCCCGGAGCCCGCCGTGCGCTGTCAGGCCGAACTGCCCCACTATCATCGCGGACGATCCGACAGAGGTCCGCCTGCGGCGCCGCAGTGCCGCAGCCCATACAAGTCCGGATCGGCACAACCCGCCCTGCACTCACGCCGGCTCCTCCGACTCGCCGATCACCTCGGCACTCGGGACGGACGCCGCAGCGATCGCAGCAGCAGCAGCGGCGACAGCGGCGACTGCCGCATCGGCCGCGTCTACTTCCGCCTGCTGGCGCAAGGCCTCGACGTGGTCGCGGGCTGACTGCAACAGGGGCGGGATACGCTCTGGCTGGAGACCCTCCACATCGATCAGCGCCGCCTCATCCGCTTGGGCAATCTCCTCGGCCGACTTGAATCCGTGCTGGAACAGCAACTCGGCGGTCACGTCCCCAACACCCGGAATGGCCCCGAGGGACAGTCGCGCACGCCGCGACTCCTCTTCTGCCTCCGCCTCGCTGCGCACCTCGAGAGTCCAGCCGCTCAATCGCGACGCGAGGCGCACGTTCTGCCCCTTCTTCCCGATGGCGAGCGCGAGCTGGTCGTCAGGAGTGATGACCTCCATCGCGTGCGCATCCTCGTCCATGACGATCTTCGAAACGCGTGCCGGAGCCATCGCCCGGACGACGAACTCGGCGGGATCCACGGTCCAGTGAACAATGTCGATCTTCTCGCCGCGCAACTCCTGGACGACGCTCTGAACCCGCGTGCCCTTCATGCCAACGCATGCGCCCACTGGGTCGACGTCAGAATCGTGCGACACGACGGCGATCTTCGCGCGACCGCCCGGCTCGCGCGCAGCCCCCTTCACCTCGACGATCCCCTCATAGATCTCCGGCACTTCCTGCTCGAAGAGCTTAATGAGGAAGCCCGGGTGAGTGCGCGAGAGGATGATCTGGGGCCCCTTCCCGCCCATCTCAACGTCGAGAATGAAGGCGCGAATCCGGTCGCCCTGGCGATACCGTTCGCGCGGGATCTGCTCCTTCTCCGGCAGAATCGCATCGGTGCGCCCGAGGTTCACTATGATGTTCTTCTTCTCGAAGCGCTGCACGATACCAGAATGGGACAGTTCGCCCTTTCGGTCCTTGAACTCGTTGTAAATGATGTCGCGCTCAGCGTCGCGCAGCCGCTGGATCAGGTTCTGCTTCGCCGCCTGCGCCGCGATGCGACCATACGACTGTGCCAGCTTCTCGAGCAGCTCGTCGCCGATCTGGGCTTCCGGGTCGAGGTTGCGCCGCGCATCTTCGAGAGCAACTTCGAGTTCCAGGTTGGTGACTGCAGGGACGACGGTGAGGATCTTGAAAAGCTCAACCTCGCCGATCTCGGGATTGTACTGGGCCTCGATGCGCATGTCGCCACCGATGACCTTCTTCGCCGCCGACAGCATAGCGTTCTCGACCGCCTGGACCACGACGGACCGATCAATGCCCTTCTCTTTGCTGACCTGTTCGATGACTCGTGCTAATTCCTGCTGCATACGTCACCTCGGCTCAGCGCGTGCGCGGCCGCCCCTGCTGTGGTTCGAGGAAATCGTGCTCGTAATTCGCCTGCGCGATATCGGCGAAGGCGAAGTACCGCTCCCCAGTGCCTGCGGCGACTCGAATGCCATCGCCCTCGACCGCGACCAGGGCGCCGACGAAGCCGCGTCTCCCCTCAATCGGCTCGACCGTCCTGACTCGTACCCGCTTACCGATAAAGCGCTGGAAGTGCTCTGGACGACGGAGACGGCGGTTGATGCCCGGCGAGGACACCTCGAGCGTGTAGCTGCCGGGAACGAACTCATCGAGTTCGACCAAATGCCCAAGGCGTCGGCTCATCGTCGTCAATTCGTCGACGCCGATGCCACCCTCGGCTCGGTCTAGGTAGAAGCGCAAGACATTGCCCTGCCCTTCGCGACGATACTCGATATCCACGATCTCCATGCCGTGCTCTGAGACGAGCGGCTCGGCCAAGCGCCAGACCCGTTCGACCACCGAACTATCCATGTTGAAATAAAAAAGTGGGCGCGCGGCCCACTCCCCTGCGGCCAGTAGTAACACCGAGTGGATAGCATGGGCCGTGAGACGGTCGCAAGGGAGCCGACTCCGGCGGAACGGGCGCACGACCCCGGCAAACCGAGGTCAGCGTACTCCTGGAGGGGGAGGGGCGACAGCCGGCCGCGTCAGGCGGCCGGGGTGTCCCGGTCGTGGATCGTCTGCAACTCGATTATCGCGTAGGTTCGCTTGCCCTTTGGCGTCACGACCTCCACATCGTCGCCAACCTCCTTGGTTAGGAGCGCGCGTCCGAGAGGGGAACCGATCGAGATGAGCCCACCGGCCACGTTGGCCTCTTCGGGAAAGACCAACTCGTACTTCTCCTCGACGCCGTCGTCACGCTCGAGGGTGAGCTTGCTGCCGTACCCCACTGCCTGATGCGGAATGGAGCTCAGCGAATAGAGCGACAGATCTCGAATTCGTTGCTGAATCTGGCCGATTCTGGCGTTGACGAACCCTTGGCGATCCTTGGCGGCCGCATACTCCGCATTCTCCCTGAGGTCGCCGTGCTCGCGCGCAGTTTCGATTTCCTTCGGCAGCTTATGACGGAGTTCGAAGCGCAGGTCCTCGAGTTCCGTCTTCAGCCGCTGCATTACCGGCAGTTCCACGATCGCCCCTCGCCCGTCTCCCCAACGCTGCCTTAGAGGTCAGCGCGGGCCCGAACCAGTGGCCTGGTTCACCAATTCGTGGTCGCGGTCGCCCCGATAGTGGGATGCGGAGCGCTCCATCCACTGGTTTGCATCGGAAAGCGCCTGCTCGCTGTGATGGAGGTAGTAGTAGGCTCCGCCAATACCGAGCACGAATCCGATCACGAATCGCTTGAGCATACGGGTCCTCGGCTGCCTTGCACGCGGTCGAAGTCTAGACGCCCGCGTAGAGCCAGTCAAAGGCGTTTCGCACCGAATCCCGGCCTCGAATCGACGCCGAGATTGCCGGCCCCACGGCGGCCAGTCTAACGGGGCCGGTGCGCGTCTTCTCAGCGGCCCTGGACCTGCTCCTTCCGCCGCGCTGCCCGGGCTGCGATGCGCGCCATGCAACGGTGGCCTTTTGCCAGGGCTGCCGCGCACAGGTTCCGGCCGTCAGCTCGCCACAGTGCACGATCTGCGGTCTGCCATTCGACGGCGCGGGGTCGAATCACCCTTGTCCACGCTGCGTCAGGCGAAGACCGCACTTCCGCTGCGCCTCGGCGTGCTCTACGTACCGCGCCGACGGCCGAAACCCGCTGATGGACGCACTCCATCGGTTGAAGTACGGACGGGACGTGAGCCTTGCCCCCGCCCTCGCCAGCATCTTTGCCGCCTGCGCCCCAGACCCGTCCCAGCACCACCGAGTTCTGCCGGTTCCCCTGCACCGCGTGCGGCTCCGTTGGCGCGGATTCAACCAGTCGCTCTTGCTCGCAAAGGGGTTCTGCGGCGACCGCCGCGACCGACTCGACCCCTGGACCCTGGAGCGGCGCCGCGCCACGCCTCCGCAGGTTGGATTGGGGGAGCCGGAACGTCGGCGCAACGTCCGCGACGCGTTCGTCGTCGTTCGGCCGGATTCGATCCGGGGCGCCACCGTCCTACTCGTCGACGACGTGATGACGACCGGCGCAACAGTGGACGAGTGCGCTCGCGTCCTGCTGCGCGCCGGAGCTCGTCACGTCGACGTTTTGGTGCTGCTGCGAGCGCTCGACACGCCATGAACGAACGACGGCGTTGGGAAGACCGGTATGGCGCCTCTGTACCCTCGCCACGGGCCCCCTCGGCGCTCCTCGCTTCCGCCGTAGCCATGGGCCCGCGAGGCCGGGCACTCGATCTGGCCTGCGGCGACGGCCGTAACGCCCTCTTCCTCGCGCGGCGTGGGTTCGTCGTGGATGCCGTCGATCTCTCGTACGCAGCGCTCCTCCATCTTGCTGTGAGAGCGCGCCGCGAGGGTGTCGCTGTCCACTCGATCCAGGCCGATCTGGAGCGCTGGCCCTTACCCGATTCTCGCTACGGGATGGTTGTCAACACGCGCTATCTGCAGCGCTCGCTGTTCGCGTCGATGCGCCGTGCCGTCGCCCCGGGCGGGTTGGTGGTCTTCGAGACGTTCCTCCGGCAGCAGGCGGAGATCGGACATCCGCGCAACCCAGCCTTCCTGCTCGAGGCCGGCGAACTGCGGCACCAGTTCGAAGGATTCGATTTCTTTCTGTACAAGGAAGGGTTCCACGAGGAAGGGGATGGCGGTGCATTCTTGGCCAGAATGATGGCCCGTCGACCCGGCAAACTCGATTGAGTTTTCCGACGCGCTGTGACAAGCCCGACAGGATGTTTCGCTGGGTGCCGTTCGTCCTGCTGCTGACGCTGGTGGCATGCTCCGGCGGCGGAGGTGGTGGCGGCAACCCGGTCCCGATCCTCCCTTGGGGTGGCTTCCGACGGAGCCCGAACAATGCCGCGGTCGGCAACAGTATCGATCGCAACAAGGGAACCGTGCGGCTGCTGATTCCGGCCGGGCCTGGGGGAATGACCGTCTCGACCGCCGCTGTCGATAACGACGGCAACGTGTACGTCGGCACCGGGGACGGCGTCATCTCGGTGGACAGTGACGGGAAGCCGCGTTGGAAGTCGCAGAACGGGGTGCCGATACAGAACGGGCTGATCTCCACCTGTGAGCTCGACGGAGGATCGGTATCGGTACCGATCGGCCCTGTCTCGTCGTCGCCAACGGTAACACCCGGGCAAACCATCGTCTTTGGATCTGATGCCAGCAGTCGGGGCCCCGGCGGCGTGTTTGCGCTCCACGAGAGTGGAGAGGACGTGGAGTGTCTGTGGGCCTATCAACCCACCGGAAGAGACGCGGGAAGCGGTTTTCGTTCCTCAGCCCAGGTGCAAGTCGATTCGCTCGATCTCGGCTTGGTGTCCATCTTCATCGGCGGCGGCGGCGGCGCATTGCAGGCCCTTAATCGCACCGGCACGCCGCGCTGGACGGTACCAACGAGTTCCCCTGCTGCGACTCCCATGACCAGCATGCCCGCGTTCAGCACCGCCGGGGTGTTCTACGTGACGACTCCCGACGGTCTGCTGTTGGCGATCGACACCTCGGGGCGGTTGTTGTGGCAGTTCGCCATCGGCAAACCGCCCGCGGCACCGCTGCAGCATTCGCCTGCCGTCGCGGTCACGGCCTTCGCCATCGGTGCGTCCAGCTCTGTCTTCGGGGTCAATCCGGACGGACGTCTCAAGTGGCAGTATCAGCCGCTGGCACCGGTGCTGGGCTCGCCGGCGTTCGCGTCACAATCGGTCGACGAGGGTTCCGAGTCGGTCTTCGACTCGATCGTCTATATCGCCGACGTCGACGGCAGGTTGTACGGCATTCGCGACGAGAATGGGCAGATCCTCGGTATTCAGCGCTGCTCCGCGGACCTCATGAATGAAAACGAATCCTGTCGGACGGACAGTTGTCTGCCCGACGCCGGCTCCCCAGACGGCGGCCAGTGCGATCGCGACACAAATCGCTGCACGCTCCTGCCGCAAGAGCAGTGCACCGCGGATACATGCGTGGCGAGTGATAAGGGCGTGTGCCTCAGTCGACCGGCGATGTTGCCGTTCACGCCCGGCGCGGTGAGCGTCGAAACCTCTCCGATTGTGTCGGGCGACCTCTTCGCGGTTGTCGGAACGACCGATGGCAGGGTCTGCGCTCGCAACCTCGATGGGTCGCTGCCGGATGGAACCGACGAGACCAGGGAGCGTTGGGCGACCGGTTGTGTAGAGATCGGGGCGACGTGCTCGCTCGACCCAACCCAGCAGTGCGAGTCAGACACCTGCCTGCGGGTGCAGGGCAGCTGCGTCGATGGTAAATGCAGTGTATCCGAGACGCAGTGCAGCCCCGACTCCTGTGTCGGCACGAACACCGGGACCTGTGTGGTGCGCAACCCCCTCCCGGTGCTCTCGTCACCCTCGATCGGTCTGAACGAGCGCATTTTTGTCGGCACCGATGCCGGGCTCTATGTGATCGAATGAATAGAATCGGTCTTCTCGCCGCCGCCTGTATGGCCGGCACCGTCTTGGCGGGGTGCTCGACCGATAGCGGCCCGTCCTGCAGTTTGAACGGTGGCACGACACTAGCCCCGTTGATGCCTCCCCCGACGCCCTCGATGACTACCCCGACGACCTCGGCGTGGGCGAAATTTGCGGCAGACCCCGCCAATAGCGGTCGGTCGCAGGTGGACCTCGGCGGCACAGAGATCGAGGGGCGCGTGCTGTTCCCGCGCGACGGGCAGGCGGCCATCGGGCCGGTACAAACGGCCCCGGTGCTTGGCCGGGGAATCATGGTTAGCGAGGGAGTCTTCAAAGACATCATCTACGTCGGGTCGTCCGACTCCAACGTCTACACCGTCGGCTACGATGGCGAGGCGATCGTCCTCGAGGACAAGATCCAGGTCGAAGGGGCGGTAACAGGAACGCCGCTGCTCGGCGCGGACGGGACACTGTTCGTGCCGTCGAACGGGACCCTGACGCAGTTCGACCCGGACGGATCAGAAAAAAACATCGCGACACTTCCGGGCTTCGCGGCGGCGTCGCCGACGATCTGGAACGGCGATGGTACGACATATACGGGAACGCTGTCGGGCGGCTTCAGCGGCGTATGCCCGAACGGAGTGCAGCGTTTCCAGCTGAGCTTCCCGCTGACCCAATCCGCCGCGGCTGTAGCGCAGGACCCCAACGAACCGACGCAAGAGACGCCGATCATTGTCGCCGCCGGCTTGGCCGGACAGGTGCGGGCGTACAACATCCGTGGCAGACAGCGCTGGTCCTTCTTTGCCTCGGCGACGATCGAGGCCGCGGTCGTCATCGACGAGAGCACCGACATCTTTTACGTCGCGGACACCAACGGGCGCGTGTTCGCCGGTGAGCTGGCCAACGGTCTGCCGCTGCCAGGATTCATGAGCTTCGCCGCCGACGAGAGCATCACGGCGTCGCCGGCCCTCGGTCGAGACAATGCCGCGGTCCCGACGCTCTACGTCGCCGACGTGGGGGGAACCGTTTACGCGCTCGATCGAGCGACGGGGGTGGTACGCTGGACGTTCGAGGCGGTCGGGCCGATCCAGTCTTCGCTCGTCGTAGCGACCGGTGGGGCGAAAGACGTCATCGTCTTCGGTGCAGACGTGCTCGCCAACATCAGCATGAGTCCCACCGCGGTACCGGTCGCTGGTCGCGTCTACGCTTTGCGCGACGATGGCACGACCGCGACCCCCCTTTGGGATTTCGACACCGACAGTTCGATCGGCGCTGCATCGCCAGCGATCGACTCTGACGGAACCGTGTACATCGGCCGCCAGGGACAGCAACTCGGGTCTGGCGGCGCGCAGTGCCCAGGTGGAGATGCGTCGACCACCTGCACGGTCAACGTTGGCGGCGCTCTCTACGCCATCAAGCCGGCTTCGACCGGATTCTGATCGCTCACGCGCGCCCGACCTGCGTCAGCGGTAGTGCGTCACGCACGGCGTCGATACGGTCCAAACGGCACGAGCCCAGTGCCTCGCAGCACTTCAGCCACGGATACGTGCTGCCAGCGCTTGCTTCACGACCTCCGCCTCCGCGTCGTAGCCGATCACCGGCACCAGCGCCGTAACAACGGCTGGCGACTGCTGCGCCTAGCGAAGGCAGCGGTCGCGATTGGCTTGGATCCCATCAACGCAGCGATCGGCGAGGGCGGTCACCGCCGTGCTCGGCAATGACACGCTCTCGAGGGCGGGTAACGGTCCATCGTGATCACCGGTATCGGCATCGTGATCACCGATGTCGGGATGGTGATCACGCGCTGCGGCGCTACACCCCCCGCCTCAGACTGGGAGGCGGGGAGTGTAGCGCTCGCTCAGGGCATGATCATGTTTCCGGAATCGGGGATCACAATCCCGAAACGGGTGATCACGAAGGACCGTTACCCGCAGCTCAGGAGTCGATCAACCTCGTGATCGAGCAACGAACCGGCACGATCGACTACTGGAAGAACAGCTACCACCAACAGCGGTGGCTGGCGTCGGCGCTGCTCAACATCGAGCCCCGGTTGCGACGGTTGAGCGGCTGCAAGCATTTGCCGGCGCTGCGTCACGCCCTCCGCGCGCACAAAACAGCCGCCGAGCAGAAGCCCAACGGACGGACGGCAGCGTACGATAAGTACGGGGCCCTACCCATTTTCAACTGAGATCAGGATGCCCCTCGGTAGCAGGCTGCAACCATGATTGTTCCCCGCAAGTGGCGAGCTGGGATCACGCGGAGGGGAGTTCGGCGGCGCGTACTGACGCCGCCAAACCAGCCAACGTCACTCCGCGGTCGGCGCGACGGTGACGGTCACGGTCGCCTGTACGCCTGCCCCAAGCGCGATTGAGACGAGGTGCGTGCCCAGCGTCTTGATAGGCTCGTCGAGGCGGATCCGGCGGCGCTCGACAGCAAATCCGGCATCAGACAATGCGTGTTCGATGTCGATGTTGGTAACCGAGCCGAACAGCTTTCCCTCGTCGCCGGCGCGCGCCTGTATCGTCAAAGGCGTTGAGGAGAGCCGCTTGGCCAGCTGGTCCGCGGCAGAAAGCGCCCGCTTACGCTTCTCTTCGACCATCCGCTTTTCGTGGTCAAGCACACGCAGATTGCGCTTGTCGGCCACGCTCGCGAGGCCGCGCGGCAGCAAGTAGTTGCGGGCGTACCCTGGACGCACCTTGACAATATCGCCCATAGTCCCGAGGTGCAGAACGTCTTCGCGCAGGATGACTTCCATGGTGTGGTCCTCTATCGATCCGGTCCGGACTGGCGCGACGGCCGCGTCTAGACCGTCGTCACGGTATACGGAAGCAGCGCCACTGTGCGCGCACGCTTGATCGCAGTCGTCAGCGACCGCTGGTGGCGCGAGCATGTGCCCGTGATGCGACTGGGAATAATCTTGCCCCGCTCGGTCAGGTAGTTACCCAGACCACGTGCGTCCTTGTAATCGATGCGCGATTCCTTGTCGGCACAGAAACGGCAGACCTTCCGTCGTCCAGGGCGGCGCCGAAAACCACCGCCGCGCTCTTCACGTCCGCCGTTCCTCTCCTGCTTACCTCGCATTGCCATAATCGCTCTCCCTCACTCAGCCGGCGCTGGTGCCGCATCGGCGGCCTCTGCCCGCCGACGCGCCTTGCCCGGCTTTTCCTTGATCTTCGTGGTCACCGTCGCGACGGACACGAAGCGCAAGATCTCGTCAGCAATCTTCAGGGTGCGCTCAAGTTCCCGTACCACGTCCGCCGAAGAATCATACTCCGCCAACACGTAGTACCCGCGATGCAACTTACGGATGGGGTACGCGAGTTCACGCATCCCCCACTCCTGCATCCCCTGCACCTGGCCACCGCCCTCTTCGATCAGACGCTTGGCGCGTTCAATCGTCTCACGTACCTGTGCCTCTGGCAGTTCCGGATGCAGAACCACAAGCGTTTCATATCGTCGAATCATCTACGAGTACTCCTTGAAACCTTAGACTGGCCCTGCGGGCCGTGCATTGAATCGATTCATGGCCGCCGCGACACCTTCGGAAATGATACACTCGACCGCGTCGCCGGCACGGGCGACGGCCGTTGCCAGCAACATCCGCTCCGCGGGTGCGGCAGGAGACAGGACATGCGCTGGTGCCGGGACGCCCTCCGGCGGCCTCCCGATCCCGACCCGTACGCGCACGAACTCGTTCCCAAGCCGCCCGGCCAGAGACGCCACTCCGCGGTGACCTCCAGCACCCCCGCCAGGACGCACCCGCAGTTGGCCGACCGGAAGGTCGAGGTCGTCATACGCCGCGATGACCGCTTCGGCTCCGTGCTCAGCCTCGAGCGCGTCCGCACTCCGATTCATGTAGGTCTGCGGCTGAACCAACTGGACGACGACGCCGTCCCGCACCGCGGTAGCCCGCCGCGCCCGTTCGTCGGCCGCCTCCAGTGCGACGCCCCATCGCTGTGCAAGTTCTTCGACCACCATGAATCCCACGTTGTGTCGCGTGTCCACGTAGGCTGCGCCGGGATTTCCGAGTCCGACGACGACCCACATTGCGAATGCCGCCTACGAGGACGCCTTTCCACCGGCGGACGCCTTCCCGGCTGCTGGTGCCTTGCCGGCCTCGGCCTTGGCGGCGTCCGCGGCGGGAGCCGCGGCACCCTCCGCGCCGGGCGCGCCTGCAGCCGCAACCTTGACCTCTTCGACAACCGGCGGCAGGACGCTTACCACCGCCTCATCGGTGTCAATAACAATTTCTGCACTGGCCGGCGCCCTGAGGTCCCTGAGGTGCAATACGTCATGAATCGCGAGACTGGTGACATCGACTTCAATGAAGTCTGGGATCTCGGTCGGCAGGCACCGCACCTCCACTTCGCGGCGAATGGGTTGCAGGATGCCGCCATTCTCGACGCCAGCGGCACGTCCGACGAAGTGGAGAGCCACGCGCAGCGTGAGGCGTGCGTTCACGTCGACCTCGTACAAATCGGCATGGATGGGGTGGCGGGAAAGGGGGTGCCGCTGCACCTCTTTGACCAGCACCAGTCTGCCGCCGAGGTCGGTGGTAGCGGATGTGAGTCGGATTAGGTGCGTACCCTCGAGGGCTCCGATCTTCGCCTCGAATTCCTTGGCATCAACCGCTACGGCCGTCGAACCGCGTCCCGCTCCGTACAACACCGCAGGCACCTTCCCCTGCAAACGTACCGCGCGCGCCGTACCCTTGCCGCCGCGCGGCTCAATTCCAAGTTCGATCGCTTCCATGCTTCCTCGTACTCCTCACCGCCGCTTGCCTCAGACAAACAGCGAACTGATTGATTCCTCACGATGTGTGCGTCGAATCGCCTCGGCGAGGAGCCGAGCCACCGACAGAACCTTTATCTTCTCGCACTCCTGCCCGACCGACCGCAACGGGATCGTGTCGGTTACCACTAGACTCGACAGGTTCGAGTCGCGGAT
This sequence comes from bacterium, assembly GCA_031401035.1. Taxonomy (GTDB): domain Bacteria; phylum Desulfobacterota; class Binatia; order HRBIN30; family CADEER01; genus JANNRA01. The sequence continues at coordinate 58,528 of JANNRA010000018.1, forward strand.
CCGATCGATGGCCGGACCGGAGAGGATCGGGTGCGTACAGCAGGCAATAACCTCCGTCGCCCCCGCGTCGCGCAGAGCGCCGGCGGCCGTCGCCAGCGTCCCGGCCGTGTCGACGATGTCGTCGACGATGACCGCGGTCTGTCCCGCAACATCGCCAACGACCCGCATCTCAGCGACCTCGTTGGCCCGTGCGCGCCGTTTGTCGATTATTGCCAGGGTGGCATCCAGTCGCTTCGCAAACGCCCGCGCCCGTTCCACGCCCCCAGGATCGGGCGACACCACGGCCACCGGGCCATTGCGCAGGCGTTCCTGAATCTCCTTCAGCAGAACCGGCGTCGCAAACAAATTGTCCACGGGAATGTCGAAGAAACCTTGGATCTGCCCCGCGTGGAGGTCGATCGTGAGGACTCGAGACGCACCAGCCGCCGTGATGAGATCGGCGACGAGTTTGGCGCTGATCGGAACGCGCGGCGAAACCTTCCGATCCTGTCGAGCGTAGCCGAAGTATGGGATTACGGCCGTGATGCGTTTCGCCGATGCGCGGCGAAACGCATCGAGCATCAAGAGCAGCTCCATAAGGGTATCGTTGACAGGAGTGCAGGTGGACTGCACCACGAACACGTCTCCACCGCGGACATTTTCCGCGATCTCGACCATGACCTCGCCGTCGCTGAAGCGGCGCACCTCCGCATTGCCGAGCGGAACATCAAGGTGCCGACACACCTCGGCGACGAGAGCGCGGTTCGAGTTGCCGGTGAAGACTTGGATCTCGTCTCTCACCTGTTACCTCGCCTGCATAACTGGGCGGGAAGGATTCGAACCTTCGATACCGGATCCAAAGTCCGGGGCCTTGCCAGCTTGGCGACCGCCCATCATGTCGCGTCGTCCATCTCGATTGCCGGTAGCTGTTCCACGATGCCTGTCGCCCGCGCCCAAACGCCGCGCGCCCGAAACCATGCCGCTGCGGCCCTTGCGTCATCGCCGCGATTCCATATCCCAAACATCCCCGAACCACTCCCAGTCATAGCCACATGGCGCGCTCCGAGGGCGCGGAACTCACGCTTCAGTTCCTTCAGTTCGGGAAGTAGGCTCGTGGCTGCCGGCTCAAGGTCGTTCTGCAATTCTGTGCGCCACGAGCCTTGGACCGCCGAGGGCGCGCGGACCATACTTTCCCCACCTTCTCTTGTCAACGAACCGTCGAACTTGCCGTAGACTTCCGCGGTACTCAAGCCAACCCCAGGGAAAACAACCACCAGGGCTGCGATCCTCGAACGAAGAGACGGAGTGGAGACCGGTTCTAACACCTCGCCCACACCGCCCATCCGCGCTGGTTTTCCGTAAAGGAAAAATGGCACATCCGCCCCGAGCTCGAGCGCCCACTCTGACAACGTGGACCCCGGTATGGGCCTCGGGGACAGGGCGTTGAGCCCGCGGAGCGTCGCGGCAGCGTCGCTGCTCCCCCCACCGAATCCCCCTCCAGATGGGATGCCCTTGCACAGCATGATCTCAACAGCCAGATCCACACCAGCCCTTCGACAGTACAACGCAGCCGCTTTCCAGGCGAGATTGGAGGCGTTCTGGGGGGCGGCATTCGCGGGCTCACAACAAATCGAGATCGGAGCAGCGCCCATTGGACGAGGCCCTGCGTAAATATTAAGCATGTCAAAGACGCGAATGGGCACCACAAGCGAATTCATTACATGGTACCCATCCGCCCTCAGTCCGCAGATATGCAGCCCGAGATTCACCTTAGCCGATGCGGGTACGCACACCCGTCTTGCTGGCACATGGGCGCACGAATCCGTGGAATCGGACACAGTCGGATTGAGAGGAATCACAGGTATTGTCAGTCGCTGGTACACTCAGCTCAATTGACGGGTCCTCGCAGGCCATGCTACTGCCAGCAAGTCTCCCTGGCACCAATACGCCCCCGTAGTGAAAAGGATATCACACAGGTCTCCGGCACCTGTAGTCCAGGTTCGACTCCTGGCGGGGGCGCTCGCCTACCGCCGAGGCGACCGATATCGGCTTGATTTTCCCTTATTCTTTGGGTACCTTCGCTCGCCGTTCGGGTCAGAAACCCAAGCGGGGATGCGGCGTACGAAGGAGGTGGAGATGGATTTCCCGAAGTGCCTTAAGTGCAATGGCGGAGCTTTGATTCCGCTCTCAGACTACGGACAGGAGGGCGCTTCGGTGATGTTCAAGGCCTGGGTCTGTACCAACCCTGAATGCGGATTCTCTCTACGAGTTGACAAAGGAGAGGTTACGTACGGAAAGAAGATCGACTTCAAGCACTGATGCCCGCCAGGGCCACCCGTACCCACCGTCCGGCGGCAGCCCGTGAAAACAAAAAAGCCCAGCCTGAGTCAGGCTGGGCTTTTTCGTTTAGATCCGGCGGCGTCCTACTCTCCCACTGGGCAACCCAGTAGTACCATCGGCGCTGGAGGGCTTAACTGCCGTGTTCGGAATGGGAACGGGTGTGACCCCTCCGCCATAGCCACCGAAAACCTATATAAATTTGACAATTGCATACGGGACGGATCGAGCGCACTGGAAATTCGGGAAAAATAGTGGTCAAGCCTCACGGCCAATTAGTACCGGTTAGCTCCACGCATTACTGCGCTTCCACACCCGGCCTATCAACCTCGTCGTCTTCGAGGGGCCTTTAGGGGCCTTGCGGCCCAGGGATACCTTATCTTGGGGTGGGCTTCCCGCTTATATGCTTTCAGCGGTTATCCCTTCCGCACATAGCTACCCGGCGATGCGGCTGGCGCCACAACCGGAACACTAGCGGTGCGTTCCTCCCGGTCCTCTCGTACTAAGGAGAACTCCCCTCAAGTATCCTGCGCCCACGGCGGATAGGGACCAAACTGTCTCACGACGTTCTGAACCCAGCTCGCGTGCCACTTTAATCGGCGAACAGCCGAACCCTTGGGACCTACTCCAGCCCCAGGATGTGACGAGCCGACATCGAGGTGCCAAACCTCCCCGTCGATGTGAACTCTTGGGGGAGATAAGCCTGTTATCCCCGGCGTACCTTTTATCCGTTGAGCGATGGCCCTTCCATTCGGAACCACCGGATCACTAAGACCTGCTTTCGCACCTGCTCGAGATGTCTCTCTCGCAGTCAAGCCCCCTTATGCCTTTGCACTCGCCGGCTGGTTTCCACTCAGCCTGAGGGGACCATTGCGCGCCTCCGTTACACTTTGGGAGGCGACCGCCCCAGTCAAACTACCCACCATGCAATGTCCCGGACCTGGATTACAGGTCGTCGGTTAGAACCCAAAAGAAGCAAGGGTGGTATTTCAAGGTTGGCTCCACCGAAGCTAGCGCCCCGGCTTCAAAGCCTCCCACCTATCCTACACATGCTGCTCCTAGACCCATTGCAAAGCTGTAGTAAAGGTTCACGGGGTCTTTCCGTCTTACGGCGGGTAGTCGGCATCTTCACCGACACTACAATTTCACCGAGTCCCTCGTTGAGACAGCGCCCAACTCGTTACGCCATTCGTGCAGGTCGGAACTTACCCGACAAGGAATTTCGCTACCTTAGGACCGTTATAGTTACGGCCGCCGTTTACCGGGGCTTAGCTTCGGTGCTTCGGGTCAAGCCCTAACACCTCCACGTAACCTTCCGGCACCGGGCAGGCGTCAGCCCCTATACGTCGTCTTTCGACTTAGCAGAGACCTGTGTTTTTGGTAAACAGTCGCTTGGGCCTATTCACTGCGGCCCCCTCAGGCTGAGACGGCAAGCGTCTTCACCCGCTGGGGCGCCCCTTCTCCCGAAGTTACGGGGCAATTTTGCCGAGTTCCTTAACGATGGTTATCTCGATCACCTTAGTATTTTCTACTTGTCCACCTGTGTCGGTTTTGGTACAGGCGCGTGCATCCTCCCTAGAGGATTTTCTCGGTAGTGTGGCGTCAGAGACTCGCCGGCCAAAGGCCAGCTGGCATCGCACCTCGGGTTAAGCGGCGCCGGATTTACCTGGTGCCACCCCTACATGCTTACCCCAGGACTACCATCGCCTGGGTTCTCCTAGCCTTCTTCGTCCC
>JANNRA010000019.1:0-32835 GCA_031401035.1 bacterium
CAGCGGAACGCCCCCGTCAGATTGGTGGCGATCACGCGCTCGAATTCGGCGCTGGTCGCGCGCAGAATCGGGCCCGCGCTGCCGGTTCCGGCCGAGTTCACCGCCAGGTCAAGCCGGCCGAAGCGGCGCACGGTCGCGACCACCGCGTCGTCGACGGACTTGTCGTCGGTGACGTCGCAGGCGACCCAGGCGGCGTTCGGCCCGAGCTTCAGAGCCGCCTCGCGCAGGGTGTCCTCGCGGCGCGCGCAGATCATCACTTTTCCGCCCGACTCGACGATCATCTTCGCGCAGCCGAAGCCGATGCCCGTCGCGCCCGCGGTCACGAACGCCACCTTCCCCGACAGATCCGGCATCAGCTCCTCCTCGCCGGGAAGCGCACCGGCATGTGCTCGATGCCGACGATGAAGTTCGACGGCCGCAGCGGCGGCGGGTCGTCAGAAACCAGCTGCAGCGTCGGCAGGCGGCGCACCAGTTCGTCGAACATCACCCGCATCTCGAGGCGCGCCAGGCTGGCGCCGAGGCAGAAGTGGGCCCCGTAGCCGCCGAAAGCGACGTGCGGGTTGGGCTCGCGGGTGACGTCGAAGCGGTCGGCTTCGGCGAACACCGACTCATCGCGGTTGGCCGCCGGGTACAGCAGCAGCACCTTGTCGCCGGCGCGGATGGTCTCGCCGTGCAGCACCACATCCTGCGTCGCGGTGCGGTTCATGTTCTGGATCGGCGTCACCCAGCGCAGCATCTCCTCCACCGCCACCGGCACGCGGCGCGGCGCGCGCGCCAGCAGCGCGTACTGGTCCGGGTGGCGCAGCAGGGCGTACATACCGCCGCTGATGACGTGCCGGGTGGTCTCGTCGCCGCCGACCAGGATCAGCAGCGACTCCTGCAGCAGGGCCTCGTCGTCGAGGCGTTCGCCGTCGATCTCGGCGTGTACGAGGAGGCTCATCAGGTCATCCTGGCGCGGCTTGGCGCGGCGGTCGGCGACGACGTGGCGATGGTACTCCGCATACTCGACGAAGGCCGTCTGGGCCTTGACCAGGGCTTCGATCGGCGCCGTGGCGGACAGGCCGCAGATGAGATCGTCGGACCAGCGCAGCAGCTGGTCATGGTCGGCCGGCTCGACGCCGAGCAGATCGCCGATGACCATCATCGGCAGCGGCGCGGCCACCTCGCGCACGAAATCGAAGCTGCCGCGCGCCGCCGCGGCCGCGATGAGCTCGACGCAGATGGCACGAATGCGCGGCTCGTGATCCTGCACGCGGCGCGGCGTGAAGCCCTTGCTGACCAGCGCGCGACGGTCGCGGTGCTGCGGGTCGTCGAGGTTGATCATCGACGGAATCGGCGGCGCATCCGGCCGACTGCTACCGCCGCTGCAGAATGCCTCGGGGCGCTTGGAACACTGCATGATGTCGGCGTGGCGGGTGATGCCCCACAGACCGCTGGCCTCGTCCCAGAACACCGGCGCGTCTCGGCGCATCCAGGCGAAGTGCGGCCACGGGTCGGCGGCGTAGAACTGGCCGTCGAGGAGGTGGATCTCGGGACGGGTGGGAAAGCGCGGCATGGGCATCGCCTCAGCGGCCGGCGGCGGCGGCGATCTTGGCGGCCGCCTCGAAGTCCACCTGCTCGTGATCGTCGATCCAGGCGTAGTCGACCTGCGCCCCGTCGACCAGGGTGAACGTCGGCCGCCAGCCGGGCTTGCGCACGAGCATGAACAGCCCGCCCCACAACGTCGCCGCTTCGGCGGCGATGAAGCCCAGCGCCGCCGACAGCACCGCCTGCGGTACGCCGCCCAACTGCTTCGACAACAGCAGCGCCTGGAACGCCTCGCGCGCTCCCTCGCCGGCGATGGTCGGCGCGAAAATGGTGCCGAGGATCTGGATGGTCGAGCCGAAGACGATGGGCCAGAACTGCGCGCCGGCGACGCCGATCGCCAGGGCGGTGAAGAAGTACACCACCGCGGTGGTGAAGTGGGTGACGAACTTGCAGAACAACGCGGCGAAGAGCAGTCCGAGCTGACCGCGGTAGGCGCCGACCGCGTCGCTCAGGCGCTGCACCTGCAGGCGCGCGCCGGCCGGCAAACGGGCGCCGAAGAGCGACAGCGCGCCGGTGAGGAGCCCGGGCCACACGAGGATCGTGATCACGCCTGCCGAGATGCCGCCGCCGACCAGCGCCACCGCGGCGGCGAGCAGCGGCGCCGCCTGCGGGCGGCCGAGGTGGCTCGTGACGTCGACGATCACCTGGTAGCCGAAGGGCAGCGTCAGCACCATGCCGAGAAACAGCCCGGTGATACCGATCAGCTTTTCGAGCCCCTTGGCGGTGACCGCGCGCGGCCAGCGCTGCGAGTAGCGGCCGGCTTCGTAGAGCGTGTAGCCGTCGAGCCCGATCGTGCTGGGCAGAAAGGTGCCGATGAAGCGGCCGATCAGGAAGGCGGTCATGATCGCCTGCCAGAAGGGATAGCGCAGCCCCTGACCGACGAGCAGCAGGTGCCAGGCAAAGGCGGAGGAGACGACGCCGACCGCCTTGATCGCCATCGCCAGCAGGCCGAACAGGACGAAGGCGCGGCCGTCGACATAGGGCAGGTAGGCGATGATGGCGTCGTAGATGGGCAGACGGCGGCCGTCGCCGACATCGATCGGGTGGCGCAGCAGGGCCAGCATTGCGGCGACAGTGAAGAGCGACTTGGCGATCAGATCGGCGCGCCCGCGCGCCGGCGCCGCGAGGTGACGACGGCCGAACCAGTAGGCGAGGCAGGCGACGCTGAGGACGGCCAGCCCCTCCAGGCCGAGGCGACCCATCCAGGCGTCGTAGGTCAGCAGCGCCGCGGCGGCGGCCGCGACGGCGAGGCCGAGGACGGCGAGCGGGGAGGTGGACGACGGTGGGCCGGTCACAGACCTCGACCCATAGCCTCCGGCCGAAGCCGCAAGCAAGGTTGCGGCGCGGATCAGGCGCCGACGCGCGCTTTGATCGGCGGGCGCGGCAGCCTGGCCGCCGCGGCACGGGTCAGCGGTGTCATCTGGCCGGTGCGCTCCGGCAGCACGACGTAGCCGTAGAACAGGGCGGCGGCGAACAGAAACGGGATGCGCATCAGCAGCGGACTCATCCAACCCGCTTCGAGGTCGGTGAAGAGCAGGCTGAGGGCGCCGATGGCGCCCGCCGCGATCACCAGCAGCTTCAGGTTCTCGATCTTCGCCGCCATGATCAGGACGAAGAAGAAGAACAGGTAGAACTCCTGGCTGGCGCGCGACAGCAGCAGGATGGCCGACACCATGGCCGTGTCGGTGATCAGGATCGGCGCCTGCATGCTGGCGTCGAAGAAGTTGAACGGCGGCACGGTGCCAAGAAACAGATTCGAGAACAGGGCCAGGCCGACCAGCGCGGCGACGGGCAGCGGCGACCCGTCCTGGGTCTCGAGCAGCCCCACCGCCCCGGTGACGAATATCAACGCATAGCGGCAGAGCAGAAAGCGCTGCTTGCGGACGATGGCTTCGGCTTCGCGGATCATGGCCAGGGCAATCCCGTAAGCAATCCGAATGCCGCGCCCGGCCCTACCACATGGCATGTGAACCAGCCGGCGCCGCGCCGGCGCAACCGTCGCCAGGTGGTGGACCGACAGTCCGTCGCCGATCGCCGTGCGCGAATACATGCGCACTGGACGGGAGCGGGCCCCGACCGGCGCCGCGCTGCTCCACCTACGCCACCCCTGGCGCGATCGGTCGTGGTGCTGACGGCGGACAGTTCTCAGCCGGCTCGCAACCGGCGGCTATCCGGAGACGACGCGTTCGGTCATGCGCTGCAGGCGGTCGCTGAGGATGCGGGTCATGTTGACCAGCAGCCGCGCCGCGGTGCGCGGGTAGCGGCGCTGCAGGCGGTCGAGGAAGGTCTGGTCGATCTCCAGGACTTCGACCGCGTCGCGCGCGATCACGTCGGCACTGCGCTGCTCGCCGCGCACCAGGGCCATCTCGCCAAAGACGTCGCCGCGCGCCAGCGTCATCAACTGGGTGCGCGTGTCGCCGCTGCCGCCCCAGACGTCGCCCGTGCCCTCGACCATGACGTACATCTCGCGCCCGGTCTCGCCCTTGCGCACGATCGCGTCGCCGGGCGCGAAGCGGCGCAGTCGCCCCATCAGGACCACCAACCGCGCCTGCGCCGGGCGCAGACCGCGCAGCAACGGGATGGTGTGCGTCGGATCGGCGCCCAGCTTGACGCCGACCAGATCCCACAGGGTGATGATCTTCGACGTCGCCAGCAGTGCCGGCAGGACGATCAGATTGGACAGCAGCGCGGCGACGATGGTGACGGCGGTGAGCTGGCCGAAGCTGCGGATGGGAACGAAGCTCGAGCCGGCGAAGGTGAGAAAGCCGAGAAACAGCGCGACGGTGGTGAACACCACGGGGACGCCGACGCTGCGCAGTGTGGCCTGTAAGGCGACCGACTGCTCGCTGGCGCCGCGCAGCTCGCGACTCAGGCGGGCCATGAAGTGGACCGTGTTGTCCACCGCGATGCCGAGAGCGATGGTGGCGATCAGGCTGGTGCCGAGATTCAGCGGGATGTCGAACCAGCCGAGCAGACCGAAGAAGACGAGAATGGCGAGCAGGTTGGGAATGATCGCCAGCACGCCGATGCGCAGCGACAGGAACATCAGCGCCATGATTGCGAACATGATCACCAGCGCGAGGGTCAGGCTCTGCACCTGCCCGGTGACGATGTCGGAGGACGTTCCGGTCATCAACACCAAGGTGCCGGTGGGCTCGATGCGCAGGCTGGCCGGGACCTTCTCGGCGATGTAGGCGCGAACCCGGCTCAGCAGCGCCTCGATCTCCGTCGACCCGGTCAGCGTCGAGCGCACGAGAATGTTGCCGCGATCGAACTCCGGCGTGACGACGGAAGCGAACGACGCCGCATTCTTCTTCACCATCTTCATGATCGGAACCAGGCTCGTCGGGTCCTCCCAGAAGCGCTTGGGCGCCACGAAGGGCACCATGTTGCCCTCCTCGTCGAGGACGAAATCGTCGCCGCCGCCGGTATTGAATCCCGGCTCCAGGATTTCCAGGTAGTCGACCAGGGACACCGTGCCGCTGACCCCCGGCTGCTGGTTGAGGAAGATCTGCAGGTCCTTGATCTGGCGCAGCACCTCCCAGCGCTCGAGGGTCCCCGGTTCACCGCCGTCGATCACCAGGTAGAAGGGATTGCTGCCGACGATGGTGTCATTGATGACCTGGTTGTCGCGGCGCACCGGCGAGTCGGGATCAAAGTAGGCGAGGAAGTTCGAGTCGACGCGGATGCGCGGCACGCCAAGTAGCGAAACGACCCCGACCAGCGCCGCCGCGACGAGCACGACGCCGCGCCCCGAGTAGGCCCTCTCGCCCAAGCGCGCCAGGCTGTTCTGCAGCCAACTGGGCACCGCGGGTTCGGCGCTCTGCTGCGCCGCCGCCAGCGGCGCCGGCCACAGCAGCAGCAGGGCGGGCAGGAGAACCAGCGACGTCAGCACGACGAACACGATGCCGATCACCGAGAACAGGCCGAGGTCGCGGATGGCGACGATGCTGTTGGCCAGCAGCGCGCCGAAGCCGATGATCGTCGTGCCGGCCGCGATCAGCACCGGCATCATGACGTCATCCAAGGTCCGCGAGACGATCTCGATGTGGTCGACGTCGACGAGGCTCTGGCGCAGCTCGTGGTAGTGCGCCAGGACGTGGATCGCGTAGGAGCTGCCGACGACGAGCAAGAGCGGCGGCAGGACGAAGGTTCCCAGATTGATCGCCTTGCCGGCCAGCACGAGGACGCCGAGGGTCCAGGCGACGGCGACGACCACGGACAGAGTACACGCCGCGACGTCGCGCAGGCGCCGGAAGGAGAGCCACAGGGTGGCGAGGACGAGGGCCAGGGCGACGGGGGTGGAGACCAACAGGTCGCGCCGCATGTCGTCGGTGGCGGCTTTCTTCAGGTGCGCCGCGCCGGTGTAGTAGAATTCCTCGGGGCCCTGCTCGGCGGCGAGGATCGCGGCGATCTTGGCGTCGATCTGCAGGTCGGCGTAGCGCACGTCGCTCATGTTCGCGAAGAAGACGTTGATCGCGGCGCCGCCGAAGTCGGGCGCGATGAGGTTGACGCGGAACAGCGCCGTCGAGGCGAGTTTCTTCTTGAGGGCGACCACTGCGTCGGGCGGAATCGGAATCACCGGGATGAGCGGCGGCGGGCTGAAGGCATCGGCCGATGGGTCGATGGCGTTGGTCAGGCTGATGACCTTTTCCACCCCCTCGAGCGCCGCGAGCGCGTTGGTGACGCGGCGGATCTTGCCGAGGCTGCGCTCGCTGAAGAGATCGTCGGAGCGGATTCCGATGACGCCGATCTCGTCGCTGCCGAAGGTCGCCCGCACCCCATCGTAGAACGCGACGCCGGGATCGTCCGCCGGCAGGACGCTGGCGATCGAGCTCTCGATGCGCACGCGCAGGGCGAAGCTGCCGAGCACGACGGTCAGCGCGGTGAACACGGCCAGGATCAGTCGCGGGCGGCGGAGGAGTGCGCGGAAGAAGTCCATCAGTGGCTTCTAGTCCACGGTGGTGCATGTTTGCGAGGCGCGGTGCCGGCAACGACGGGGGGAGCGCCGTCCGCCGCCCGTGCGTCTGGCGATCCGGTCGTGCGTCGCGGCGCGACGCGCGGGCGTGCGAGCCACGGCGGCGCCGTCTCCGCCATTCACCGCTGCGGCTCGGCGCTCAACACCGACGTCAACCTCCAGCGCCCGCACGTCGCCGGGGGGCGAGGTCCTCAGGTATCAGCTGCGGCGGGTCCGCCAGCGCGTCACGGATGATAACCGATGGGTGTCCGTTCTCCATGCCGCTGCGGCGTCCGTCAGGCACGCGCCGCGGCCCGCGACACCGCCTCACGCCGCGCCGACCGCGAGCCAACCTCTGCCAGTCTAATGTCGCCACCTCGCCGTTGCGTTGAAACCGCCGGCCTAAACTTCCGGTTGACTCCCGGTCTGTCCCGCGTAGGGTGCCGGCCGTCTGGGAGCGCGGCGACCCGTGCGACGATGAGGAGGGCGGACGATGGCGGCGAGACGGTTGGCGGTGGGTGTGATGATGCGGTGGCTGCCGCTGGTGATCGCGACGGCGCTGGTGACGATGAGCGCTATACCAGCACGCGCGATCTGTCCCGGCGATTGCAACGCCGACGCCGTCGTGACCATCGACGAGCTGATCCTTGCGGTCGACATCGCACTCGGGGCGCAGCTCACGGAGAGCTGCATCGCCGGCGACATCAACATCGACGGGCAGATCACGATCGACGAGATCGTCTTCGCCGTGCGCAGCGCGCTCGACGGCTGCCCGGCGACGCCGACCGCGACGACGACCGCTTCTCCGACCCAGACGTCGACCGCCCCGCCAACGGGAACCGTTGCTGCGACGCTGACGCCGACGGTGACCGCGACGCCGACTCCGACGGTCGGGTTGTGCAACACGATGTCGGCGTGCCTGAGCGGACCGGCAGGCGACTACTGCTGCAGCATCTCCCCAACAAGTCCAGGGTACTTTCCGCCGCCGCTCGAGAGCGGCTGCCAGAACTCTGATTGTGCGGTGAAACCGCAGGGCCAGACGCCCTACTGCGACACTCGCTACGTGTGCCTTGTGCCGGCCAACACGCCGACGTTGACGCCCAGCTCCACACCGACGGGGCCGACGCTCACGCCGACGCCCACCCCGACGATCGGGGTATGCGCGATGGAGTCCGCCTGTTCCAAGGGGGGCGGGTCGCCAGGCCAGTACTGCTGCAGCCTCACCCCAGTTGAATATCTCCCGCCGATGACGCCGTTCGCGAGCACCTGCCCTGTGTCTCCCTGTGGGGAGATGACGCCGGGCAAGACGCCGGGATGTAATACAGAGTACCTCTGCCAGCTGCCGACGCAGACGCCAACGGGGACTCCCACCGCGACCGGGACGCCGACTTACTCCTGCACGGTGACGCCGACCGGCTCGCCGACACCGACCGGGCCGACGCCGACGCCCGAACCGCCCTGCGCGCGCGAAACGCCGACCCGTGCCCCGACTGATGCGATCTGCCGCATCATCGAGGTGCACAATGACGCCGACGAGGACGTCTGGATCGGCGCCGTCGGCGGTGCCGTGGAGCCGAACTGCGTGATGCCGGATGGTGGCCCCACCTGCCTGGTCATCCCGTCCGCCGCCGATGCATCCTGCCTGGCGTGCTCGTGTTCCGGCAGCGCGCCCTACGACGGCTTGCTGCAGTGTCCCAAAGGCTCATCGCCCTCCTACGACGGCACAGCCTGGACCTGTAGCTGCGAGCGCGACGCCGATTGCGGCAGCAGCGCCCTGTGCGGGCCAACGGGCAAGTGCTTCTGGACGGTGCCACCGCCGCTCAAAACAAGCGATCCCGGCGACTCCTGGCGCCTGAAGATGGGGGAGGTCGCGCAGTTCTGCCTGCCGATGCCGGACGAGGCGGGGTCGCCGGTGTGGTGGGGCGGCGGCATCTTCGGCCGCACCGGCTGCGGGCTGGACGGGAGGGAGTGCAGCACCGCCGACTGCGGTGCATGCGCCAACGCCGGGTGCCCGGCGGGTGTCGGCCCGAGCAACCCCTTCGCGCAGGCGGAGTTCACGCTGCAGACCACGGCCATCGACTACTACGACGTCACCATCATCAACGGCGCCAACCTGGCCATCGAGATGGCGCCGCTGCCCGGCCCGACGGCCCCACCAGAGGTGGTCGGCGCCCGCACCCCGACGCCGACGCCCAATCCCTACTGGTGCGGCGCCCCGGGTCGCTGGGCGACCGCAGGCCCCGGCACCCCGACGCCGGTCCTCGACCTCTGCAGCTGGAATTTTGAAGTCACCAGGATCCCGGTGACGCCGACGCCGGGACAGGCGCTGCTGCTGCGCAGCTACTTCCCGTGCGACAGCGAGAAAGACTACACTGGCTGCGGCCCGGCCTGGACGCCGACGCCGACGCTCACCGCCACCCCGACCGGGCCGACGCCGACCGCGACGCCGTCGGGCACCGCCACCGCTGTGCCAACATACGGCGTCTGGAACTGCACCGCCGGTTCGGCGAGTCAGCCCGACGGCCAGTGCATCCGGCGCTGCGAGCACGACGACGACTGCAGCGGTACGACCGTCCCGCACTGCAACCTCAACACCAACTACTGCGAGTGCGCCAGCGACGCCGACTGCCCTAACGGCCAGTACTGCGGCACGCAGTTCATCTCCGGCGAGACGTACCAGTACTCGCGTACCTGCGGCGCCTTCGCCGGCTGGTGGACGGCCGACAACATCTGCGGCAGTCGCGGCGGGCTCGGCAAGACCAACAGCTACGGCGCGCTGACGTGTACCAAAGAGCTGGCCGACCTGCTCGGCTGCTCGGAGGCCTCCTGTTACAACACCACCGACACTGGCGACGGGTCCAGCTGCTGCGGCTGCGGCACCTACCAGACGACGGCGGGCAAACCGCTCTTTGAAGACTGGCCGACCCAATCGACCAAGGAATGTCAGGGCAACAACCCTGATTGGGGCACTATGGCGCAGCCGTGGATCGGCTATCTCAAACGCGCCTGCCCGACGGCCTACACGTACCCCTACGACGACGCGACCAGCACCTTCACCTGTCGCGGTGCCGATGAGCAGAATCTGCTCGGCTACCGCATCACCTTCCGCTCCCTGCCGACGCCGGCTCTGATGTCGGCGTCACCGACGCCGACGCCCTAACGCTTGTGCGCGGTAGGCATCCCCTCACACTGACCCTTCCTATGAAGAGACGTGACAACACGGACAGAAGGGAGCCACGCCGTGGGCGCAGGGGTGCGGTTGCACCGATCCGGGGATCCGCAGTGAGACTGACGCGCCGAGACGGAATGACCACCCTCCCATTCGTTCGCGTCACCGATCGCGGCCGGTCAGCCAGCTAACAGCGTCCTCCGCCTCCGCTCGAGCGCTGCCAATCTCCAGATCGTGGGGCACGGGACTCCCCACCGGCGAGCAGGACGGAGGCACTCGCGGCCAGGGGACTCATCTCTTGGCGGCGCGCGCGCGGCGTGGCGGTGATCGTCGCGGCCGCGACCGACAGCCCGACGCGCAGCGTTTCCAACGTGTGCAGCCACTTCAACAAGACGAGCGGCAACCTGGGGGCGACCGGCCAGCGATCTCACGAGCCGTCACCCCCGATCCGCGACGGCCGCTACTCGCGATCATGCCGAATCGCCAGCTTCGATGGGCCACCCCCTTGCGGTCACCGGGCCAGGGCGGCAGAAACGGAGCGTCAGGTAGGAGGAGCCCCGTGAGCCAACGTTCCGTCGCCGCTTCGTGCGATCACGACATCCCATTGCGCAAGCCGAACCTGGAGTTCGATGACTCGATCCCGCGCTACTGGATGAACGGCAATCTGTTCGCGACCCACTTCTTCAACGGGCTCAACCTGGTCTTCCCCGACGGCGAGCGCTTCTTCGTCAAGGCGGTGCACGACCACCTCGACCGCATCACCGACCCGGTCCTGCTGCGCCAGGCGAAGCAGTTCGCCGCCCAGGAGGGGCAGCACGCCAACCAGCACGAGAAGTACTTCGACTGTCTGCGCGGGCAGGGCTACCGCATCGACACCTTCCTGCGCCGCTTCCACCGCTTCATCCGCCTCACCAACGCGTGGATGCCGGCGTCGCTGCGTCTGGCGGTGACCGCCGGGGCGGAGCACTACACGGCGGTGCTCGGCGCCGGCGCGATCGAGGAGTTCGCGCTGCTCGCCGACGCCGACCGGACGATGCGCAAGCTGATCATCTGGCACGCCACCGAGGAGATCGAACACAAGGCGGTTGCCTTCGACGTTCTGCGCGCGACCCACCCCGGCTACCTGCTGCGCATCGCCGGCTTCGTCGTCGCCACGCTGGCGCTGTTCGGCTGGTCGATCGCCGGCACGCGCATGCTGATCCGGCAGGACCGGGTGTCGCACGCCAGGGTCAAGGAGCAGCGCCGCCTCGCCCTGGCGCGCGACGACGGCCGCGGCCTGCGGCGCATCCGGGCCGGCGTGCGCGCCTACTTCTGGCGCGACTTCCATCCCAAGGAGCAGGACCACCTGGCGCTGGCGCGCCAGCGGCTGGCCGAGCTGATGCCCGCCTTCCCCGCCTGAGGCGATCGCGGCGGGGCTGGCGCCGTTGGGGAAGCGTCAGCCCAAGCGAGCGGTGCACCGGCGGGCAATGCCGCTTCGTCCAGGCTACGTGGCAAGTCCCAGCGCGTAGACGAGAATGTACAGATTCATGAGCGACCGAACGACGGCGGGCAGAGCCTCCGTCAATGAATCTCGGGCTCGATCGGCAGCGGAGGCATCAGATGGACACTTCCTCGGCTTCGACCATACTCCAAGTCGTCGTTGGGCTCGGGCTCCTCAACGTGTGGCTGGTACGGGCGCGGTCGTCGACCGCGTTTCGCGGCGGGTCTGCGCAGTCGCTGAGAGAAGAGTTTGCCGCGTACGGGCTCCCCGAATGGTTCTTCTACGCGATCGGCGTCTTGAAGATCGGGTCGGCGGTATCGCTGATCGTCGGGATCTGGGTACCGGAGGTCGTCCCGGTGGCGGCAGGGACGGTGGTCGGATTGATGGTCGGGGCTCTGTCGATGCATGCGAAGGTCAAGGACCCTTTGACCAAGTCGTTGCCCGCGTTTCTGATGCTGCTGATGTCCGTGGCTATTATTGTGCTGCGCTGAGCAGCGGGTCCGCGCAGCGTCCCCTTGGGCTCACCACCCGTTCGTTCCGGGGCCACCCTTGAACGGTCCGACGATGTCGGACGTGATCCACCCGCCATAAAACCCGCCCGCTTGCGGCGTCACCCGCTCGCCGCCGACGAAGCACGCATCCATCGGTGCCGCATAGAAGGCGAGGTAGTCACAGATCGCCCCGAAGGCGACGCTCGGCGCGGGGTAGCAGTAGGCGACATCGAGGGCCTGGCGACCGCCGGTGACGACCGACCAGTACGCCGCCCTACCCTTCCACTCGCAAAATGACGCACGTGCGCTCGCGACGAGAAGCTCACGGCGGATGTCGCCGGGAGGCACGTAGTACACCGGCGGATGGCTGGTCTCGAGAACGCGCCATGCTCGCACGGTGTCGGCAATCGCCACGCCCGCGAATACGACCTGAACACGTTTCGTCGTCGGCTCGAGTCGTGGAGGCCGAGGATAGTCCCAGACCGATTCCTGCCCGGGTGCTGGTCGGATTGGTGTCGGGCGCTTTGCACTCATGGCCGTCCTTCCCCGAGACGCCGAATAGCAGACGGACGGCGAGCCCGGGAACCGGGATGATGGCCGGACGGCAGACGGTCCGCGCGCGAGTGGTCCGCAGCAAGTGGTCGCTGCCTCGTCGTGGCCGCCCCCAGGCTGCCGCTGGTATGTTCCCGAGTCGTCCGTGGCGGTAGTATCTCCCTATGGGCACGGGGCGGGCGCAGAGGGCGCGGACGCGGCACGACGTCGTCATCGTCGGCGCCAACTTCGCCGGCTTGAGCGCTGCGCTCGCGCTGCCCTCGGCTTGCGACGTGATGGTGGTCGACCCGAGTCCGTGGTTCGAATGGTTACCGAACATCCACGAGTTGGTGTCGGGCGTGAAGCGGCCAGCGGACCTGCGCCTGCCGCGCCGCCAGATTGTCGAGCGGGCCGGGCACCACTTCGTGCGGGCGCGGGTTGTCGCCATCGATCTGCGGCGGCGTACGCTGCGGCTCGACGACGGACAGCGCATCGCCTTCGAGCAATGCCTGCTCGCCGCCGGCGGGGTGAACAACGACTACGGCGTGCCCGGAGCGGTGCGCAACGGCATGCCCTTCAAGAGCGTCGCCGACTGCGCGGCGATCGGTAGCCGCCTGCGCCGTCTGGCGGCCGGCGCGGGGCGATTCGCGGTGGTCGTGGTCGGCGGCGGGTTCGAGGGCATAGAAGCGCTGGGGGAAGTGCTGCGCGCCTACCGCCATCATCCGCGTATCGAGATCCACCTGGTCGAGCGCGCCGATCGGCTGATGCCGGAGGGGCCGCGCGCGGTCGACGCGCTCGTGCGGCAGCGCGTCGACGGTCTGCCGGTGCGCATCCACTGCGCGCAGCCGGTGGCCCGCGTGACGCCGCGCGGCGTCGTGCTGGCGTCGGGCCGTACACTGGCCAGCGATCTGACCATTTGGACGGGCGGGGCGAAGGCGCCGGCGCTGGTCGAACAGAGCGGGCTCGCCCGCTCCGCCGCCGGATGGATTCGGGTGCGCGGCGATCTGTCGTGCCGCGCCGCGGCGGACATCTTCGCCACCGGCGACGTCGCCGACCTGCCGCGGCCGATCGCCAAGCAGGCGTACCACGCCATCGACATGGGCCGTCACGCGGCCCACAACATCGTGCGGCGGCGCCGCGGCGAGGAAACCCTGCCGTTTGCGCCGGCGCCGAAGCCGGCGCTGGTCTCCTTCGGCGATCTCGATACGTTCCTGATCACCGCCTCACGCGTCGTCGCCAGCCCGGCGCTGGCGGCGGCCAAGGAGGCCGTGTTTCAAGTCACGATCGCCGGCTTCGACGCGCTCGACAGCCTGGCGGGGTTGCAGCGGGCGGCCGGGCGCGGCCGGCGGGCGCTCGACGAGTTGGTGCTGCCGACGCTCCATTCCCTGGATGCGGTGACGCGGGTGCTCTCGCTGCGGATCGCCGATGGCGCCGGTTGAGGAAGGGGGCGGCGCGCGGGCTGCGGCGTCGGTGAGCTGATGGCGGAACGCGAATGAGCGAGCGCATCCTGGTCACGGGTGCCACCGGCTACGTCGGGGCGCGACTGCTCGGGGCCCTCGCCGCGCGCGGTGCGCCAGTGCGCGGCCTCGCGCGTCGGCCGGAGGACCTGCGGGCGCGGGTCGCCCCCGGCGTTGACGTGGTCGGCGGCGACGTCTTGCGGCCGGAGACCCTGCCGGCGGCGCTCGCCGGGGTCGGCACTGCCTACTACATGATCCATTCGATGGGCTCGGCAGAGCCCTTCGAGGACAAGGACCGCGTCGCGGCACGGCACTTCGGCGACGCCGCGCGCGCCGAGGGGGTGCGGCGGATCATTTACCTGGGCGGCCTGGGCGATTCGGCCGAGGCGCTCTCGCCCCACCTCCGCAGCCGCCAGCAGGTCGGTGACATCCTGCGTGCCAGCGGCGTCGAGACCCTCGAATTCCGCGCCTCGGTCGTCATCGGGCCCGGGAGCCTGTCGTTCGAGCTCGTGCGCGCCCTGGTCGAGCGCCTGCCGGTGATGGTCATGCCGCGCTGGGTCTCGGTCCCCGCCCAGCCGATCGCTATCGACGACGTCCTCGCCTACCTGATCGCCGCCCTCGACCTGCCGCCCGGCGACAGCCGGGTGTTCGAGATCGGCGGCGCCGACGTCGTGTCCTATGCGGACCTCATGCGTGAGTATGCCGCGCGGCGCGGGCTGCGCCGCTGGATGATCCCGGTACCGGTGCTGACGCCGTCGCTGTCGAGCCTGTGGCTCGGTCTGGTGACGCCGGTGTACGCGCGTATCGGTCGCACGCTGATCGAGAGCATCGTCCACGCCACGGTGGTGCGCGACCACACGGCCGAGGCGCTGTTCCGCATCCGCCCGCGCGGCATGCGCGCCGCGATGGCCGAGGCGCTGCGCGCCGAGGCACGCGACCTCGACGCGACGCGGTGGTCCGATGCGCTCTCCTCGCCCAGCGCGCCGCACGCATGGGGCGGCGTGCGCTTCGGTAGCCGCCTCGCCGACACGCGGACGGCGGTGGCACCCGTGCCGCCGGAGCGCGCCTTCGCCGCCGTGCGCCGCATTGGCGGTCGCACCGGCTGGTACCATGCCGACTGGCTGTGGACCGTGCGCGGCTGGATCGACCTGCTGCTGGGAGGCGCCGGGATGCGGCGCGGCCGGCGCGATCCCGACGCACTGCGGGTCGGCGATGTGCTCGACTGCTGGCGCGTCGAGGTGTTCGAGCCAGGCCACCGCCTGCGTCTCGTGGCGGAGATGAAGCTACCCGGACGCGCCTGGTTGGAGTTCGAGGTGGAGCCGCACCCCGAGGGTTCGCGCGTGCACCAGACGGCGCTCTTCGAGCCTACGGGGCTGGCCGGCCTGAGTTACTGGTACGGCGTCTTCCCACTGCACCGGGTGCTGTTCGCCGGCATGTTGCGCGGCCTGGTCGCCGCCGCCATGCGGGCGGAACGCGTCAGTCCGTGAGCGCGAGGCGACAGGGCGAACCGGCAGGGCTCGCAGTTTCGAGGCTCCTCCGTCACGGAGCCTCATCCCCATAGAGAAGCCGCGCAAGGCGCTGCATCCGCGGGCTCAAGACGATGTTCTCTCGCTTCGCCTCTTCCAGGTAAGCGTAGCCGTAGAACACCAGTAGCAGTCCGGTAGCGACCAACGTGCTGATCAGCACCCCGAATACGAACACCACGACGTCGAGATTCATTGGTTGCACCGGATCCTTGCTATTCGGATTCGTCCCGTCGTCCCGGGCGATTGTCGAAGAACTTTTCCCTCCACTCACCGGTGATGATTCCGGCCGCGACGATGATCGTCACCAGGGCACCCCAGAGGAACACCGCGAGGTCGAGGTTCATGGGAGAACCTCAATCAGCGCCGCGGCAATGACGTTAACAGAGTCGCCAGAGCGAGAATCGACGGCACCCAGATGCCGATGAAGATGCCCGTCTGCCGATCGACGAGAAACCAACAGGCGACTGAGCCCAGGAACGAAAGGAAAGCCGCCAGCAGCCAGAGGATGACCGGGAGATTGAGCTTTGGCATATCGACGACGATACACGCTTCAGTCGACGGGGCCATCCCCGCGATACATATCGACCGCGCCGAGGTGTCAGGCCTCGAGCAGACTGCGCAGCATCCAGGCGTTCTTCTCGTGCACCTGCATCCGCTGCGTGAGGAGATCGGCGGTCGGCTCGTCGCTGGCCTGATCCACCACCGGGAACACCGAACGCGCCGTCCGCACGACGGCCTCGTTGCCCTCCACCAGCAGTCGCACCATCGACTCGGCCTTGGGCTGCCCTTGAGTTTCCTTGATCGAGGCGAGCTTCACGTACTCGCCGTAGGTGCCGGGCGCCGGAAATCCCAGGGAGCGGATGCGCTCGGCGATCAGATCGTTGGCGAGCCACAGTTCATTGTATTGCGTCTCGAACATCAGGTGCAGGGTGTTGAACATCGGCCCGGTCACGTTCCAGTGGAAGTTATGGGTCTTGAGGTACAGCGTGTGGTTGTCGGCGAGCAGATGGGACAGGCCGGCGGCAATCTTCGCGCGGGCCGTGGCGCTGATGCCGGTATCGATGAGCGGGGCGGTGACTTTCTTTTCTTTCATCGCAAGCTCCTGTGATCGAGGGCGCCGTCAGGGGGCGCCGGTGGGTGGCGTTGAGCTGGGGGCGGGATGCGCGACGCGCGCTGGCCGCTCGGGCGCCGGGCAGCAGTCGGGTGCGCAGACCTGCGGGCTGGGGGGCAGCGGGCCGAGACTGCGCGGCGGGTCACCCTGCACCCGTTCGAGCACCAACTCGCGGATGGTAGCGACGAAACGCGGATGAGTGCCGACGCTCCCCGCGCGCACCATCGGTAACCCCAGCTCCTGGCACAATCGCCGCGCCTCCACGTCGAGATCGTACAGCACCTCGACGTGATCGGACAGAAACCCGATCGGAGCGATGACGAGCCCAGGCGTGCCCCGCGCCCGCAGCGCACGCACATGATCGAGGATGTCCGGCTCGAGCCAGGGAACCTGCGGCGGGCCGCTGCGGCTCTGCCAGACCAGGTCCCAGTGGGGGTGCCCGATGCGTTCAGCGATCAACGCCGCGGTGGCTCGCAGCTGCCGCTCATAGTCGGAGGTATCCGCCATCGAACGAGGAATGCTGTGCGCCGTGAAGACGAGGCGCGCCGCCGCGCGCACATGCGGGTCGAGCGCGGTGCCGAGTTGATCCCAGGCCGCTCGTACCCGTTCGACAGAGGCCTCGACGAAGCCCGGGTGATTGAAGAACCGCCGCAACGGTTCGATCAGCGGCGCGCCTCCGATCGCCCTGCGGGCCTGCTCGATGTCGCCCAGATACTGTCGGCAGCCGGAGTACGAGCTGTACGCCGAGGTGAGGAACGCCAGGGCGCGTTTCACCCCGGCCTCCTTCATCTCCGCCACCGTGTCCGACAGTAGCGGCGCCCAGTTGCGGTTGCCGAAGTAGATCGGAAGGTGCAGGCCGTGACTGTCGAAGTCCCGGCGGAGCGCGGCGATCAGGGCTCGGTTCTGATCGTTGAGCGGGCTTCTGCCGCCCAGGTGGGCGTAATGCTCGGCAACGATCAGCAGCCGTTCTGGCGGGATGCCGCGTCCGCGGGTGACGTTCTCCAGGAAGGGCATGACGTCTTCGGAGCGCTCGGGCCCACCAAAAGACACCAGCAGCAGGGCATCGTAGTTCTCCATCTTTCAGTCTCGCATTATCAGATGTGACACGATTTGGTCCGCTGGCAAGGGGGGCTGCGGGCGCGGAAGCGGGTAACCGGCGCGCAGCCGGTGCAGCACCGCGTTGGCGCCGACGGCGATTCGCCCCGCCGCGCTCAGGCGAACTGCATCTCGCGGACGTCGGCGGCGATGCGCAGCGGCGCGGCGGTGGCGCTCCTGACGTCGTCGCTGGTGAGGCCGGGAGCGATCTCACGCAGCAGGAAGCCGTCGGCATCGATGTCGATCCACGCCAGGTCGGTGATCACGCTCTTGACGCAGGCAAGGGCCGTCGCCGGATAGTCGATCTTCTCGACCAGCTTCGAGCGCCCATCGCGATCACGCTGGTAGCAGAGGGCGATGACGCGGGCGCCGCCGGCGGCGAGGTCCATGGCCCCGCCGATGCCCCCGGTCCCGCCGGCCGGCGTGCTCCAGTTGGCCAGGTCGCCGTTCTGGCCGACTTGAAATGCACCGAGCACGACCGAGGTCACGCGACCGCTGCGCGCCATGGCGAAGGACGTCGTCGAGTCGAAGAACGAGGTGCCGTCGAGCATGGTCACGAACTGGCCACTGGCGTTGTAGAGGTCGATGTCCTCCTGCCCTTCATCGGGGAAGGGCCCATACCCGAGGATGCCGTTCTCTGAATGCAAGGTGACGTCGCGGCCGTGGATGAAGTTCGACACCATCGTCGGCAGACCGATGCCGAGGTTGACGTACTCACCGTCGCGCAACAGGCTCGCCACCTTCATCGCCATGAGGTCCGGCGGCAGGCCGACGGCGCTCTCGTTCAGCGCCCGCCCCTCGCTGCCGACGGTGCGCCCGATGCCCATCAGGATATGCCGCAGCACGGGGAGGCTGAGTTCCAGCGTGGTCTTGACGATGCGGTCGACGAACACCCCTGGCGTGACCACCGCTTCGGGGTCGATGGCGCCGCGCGCGACGATCTCTTTCACCTCGGCGATCGTCGTCGTCGCGGCGGTGGCCATCGCTGGGGCGAAGTTACGCATGCCGCGGCGGTAGGTGAGGTTGCCGGCCGTGTCGGCTCGATGCGCCTGCAAGAGCGCAAAGTCCGCCCGCAAGGCCGGCTCGAACACATGCATCCTGCCGCCGAGCTCGCGCAGCTCCTTGCCGCGCGCCACGGGCGTGCCGACGCCGGTCGGCGTGTAGAAGCCGCCCAGCCCGGCACCGCCGGCGCGGATGCGTTCGACCAGGGTGCCCTGCGGCACCATCTCGAGTTCGATCTCGCCGGCCGCGACCTGCTCCGCGATCGCCGTCGGGATCGCCGGCGACGCCAGGTAACTGCACACCAGCTTACGGATCTGCTTCTTGTCGGCGAGGATATTGAGCGACGTGGGTCCGCCGGCCGGCGTGTTGCAGATGACTGTCAGATCCTTCACCCCGCGCTCCGCGAGCGCCAGCAGGCAGTCGGTCGGCCAGGCCTGCGGCGGACCAAAGCTGTGCACGAGCACGGTGGCGCCATCGTTGATATCGGCCACCGCCTCGTGCGCGGTCGCGCAGATTTGCTTTTTCGACATGGCGCGTCGCATCCCATGTCGCCGCGGTCGGGGCAAGTATGTGGTGTGTCGTCGGGACTCGCACCGCTCCGCCTCGTCTGCGCCCCACCGCGCTCGGCGTCAGGGAGATCGCGGTCGGCAAGCAGGCGCACGGTGAGCGATTGAGAGGTAATAGCCGATACCTCGGGGCTGCCTGGACGCGTTCCGTGCTCAGGCAGAGGCGTCATCGAGCAACGGCCCGTGTTCCTGCTCCCATTTCGCATACAGCGGCTCGCCCAGCTGAAGGAGGCTCTGCCCGAGTTCCTGCATCCCCTTGCAGCAGCGTCGCATGTCGCGGGACGGGAGAATCTTGCAGAAGGCGAGCGCCGCACGGACCAAGAGACGCGCGCTCTCAAAGCCGAACATCACAAAGCGGGGTTCCACCAAAACGCCCAGTGTTGGGTGCGAGACCGGCGCCGTGAAGCCTGCGGACGGATGAACGGCCGCATCGCGGAACCGATAGACCTCGCCGAGGACCTGTCGAAGATTCGCCGATCCGTGCTTCCTGAGGCCGAATGCTCGCCGAAGCTGCTCGGCAACCTGCTTGTACCGAGCCGTGCGCTTGCACGGCTCCGAGCGGGCGCGGCGAGGTGGCGGGCGCACGTATTCGCGAGTGGCCGCGTACAGCGCTTCGAAGAAGGTGGCGGCAGCCACGGCGGCCTGCATTCCCGCTTTGAGTTCTTGTTTGAGGGCGTCTGCGAAGTCAGCGTCGGCGCGATGCGCGTGGAGCACAGCTTCATGGTGGATCCTCGCCATCGCCAGGTGCTCGAGGGCGATCTCCAACCAGTGAATGCACGGACTGAAGCCGAGCTCGATCGCTGCCACCGTGAGCGATCGACCAGCAGGGCACTCACGTACGATCAGGCCACCGGCAGGAATGCGAACGGTGACACCCTGAGTCACATGGATCCCCCGTGGTTCGGCGCCGACGGACGGTCGCCCGAGTTGGGGTGGATCCGGAACGACCCGCTGCGGCATAGGCCTCTGAGCGCCTCAGCCGCGCGGCGCGAGTCGCGCGGCGATTTTTGTGAACTGCGCCAGCGCGGCTTCGAGATCATCCGCGATCTCGGTGGCGATGATGTCGGGCGGCGGGAGCGAATCGGTGTCGGTGAGGCTCTTGTCCTTGATCCAGAAGAGATCGAGGCTCAGCTTGTCGCGCTTGAGCAGGTCGTCATACGCATAGCGGCGCCAACGGCCGTCGGGGTTGGTCTCGCTCCAGGTTTCCTGGCGCTCGTGCGTGCGGTCGGGTCGGTAGCAGGTGACGAACTCGTCGAAGTCGCCGCGCTGGATCGGCTTCTGCTTGAGCGTGAAGTGCTGGTTGGTGCGCAGATCGTAGACCCAGAGCGTGTCGGTCCAGGCTTCGGCGCGGCCTTCCTTCTTATCGAAGAAGATGACGTTCGCCTTGACGCCGGGCGAGTACCAGATGCCGGTCGGCAGGCGCAGCAGCGTATGCACACGGCATTTCTGCAGCAGGTTGCGACGCACCTTCTCGCCGGCGCCGCCCTCGAACAGCACGTTGTCCGGCACCACCATCGCGGCGCGGCCGTCGATCTTGAGCAGCGTGTAGATGTGCTGGACGAAGTTGAGCTGCTTGTTGCTGGTCGAGGTCCAGAAGTCCTCGCGTACGACGACCTGGTCCTCCTTCTCGGTGTCGCCCTCTTCGTTGACGAACAGGAGGCTCTGCTTCTTGCCGAACGGCGGGTTGGCGAGCACGACGGAGTACTCGCGGCTCCACGACGCCGCCAGGCTGTCGTGGCCGCTGTGGACGACGACCACCGTCTCGCCGCCGATGCCGTGCAGATAGGCGTTCATGGCGCACATGCGACCGACCTTGGGGGAGAGCTCCATGCCCTCCACCAGCTCCTCCTGGAGGGCGCGCTTCTGATCGCCATCGAGAGCGGCGCCGAAGCGGTCGAGGACGTACTGATAGGCGTTGCAGAGAAAACCGCCGGTGCCCGCCGCCGGATCGCAGATGGTATCGCGCGGGGTGAGCCGCGTCACCTCGCACATGGCCTGGATCACCGGCCGCGGCGTGAAGTACTGGCCGGCGCCGCGCGAGGATTCCTGCGCCGAGCGCGCCAGCAGCTCTTCGTAGATGGTGCCCTTCACATCCACCGGCAGCGACAGCCAATCGACCTTGTCGAGCAGGTTGACGATGAGCTGCTTGAGCAGCGCCGGGTTGTGGATCTCGCAGCGGGAGCCCTTGAAGATGACGCCGAGCATACCCGACTTCACCCCGAGCTGCTCGAGGCTGGCGCGGTACTGGTCTTCCAGCGCGGCGCCGTCGAGCGGCAGCAGCGCCTTCCAGCCCAACGCCGGCGGGACGAGCGGCACGCGCTCGTAAGGCGGCTCGGTGAGCTGGTCCGCCATCTTGAGGAAGAGCAGCAGAGTCAACTGCTCGACGTACTCGAAGCAGGACAGCCCGGCGTCCTGCAGCACGCCGGCGTAGCTCCAGGCGCGCTTGCCGATCTGGGATGCGTCCATGAGAGAGGGCCGCGCCCCGAGGGCGCGCGGCCGACGCGTCAGCTGCGGCCGACGACCTCCTGGTACGAGAGCTCCGGGAGACGCGCGTTGGTGCGGGCGTGCTCGATCGTCATGCTGACCAGGTTCCCCTGGTGGTCGAGATCGACGTAGACGTATTCGCCGATCTCCCTGGTCTCGGCCACCTCACGATCGGTGAACTCCAACAGGGCCGTGTCGGAGTCCGTGAAGTAGTTCACTTTCATGCGTTCCGCTCCGACCGGCGCTGGTCAGCGACTCGCGGCACACTTCTCACGCGCCCACAGATTGAGCAGCCGCTCGGCGCTGACGCCCTGCTTGGCCGCGCGTCTGCGGACCTTGGCAAAGAGCTCCGGTTCGATCGCCACCAGATACTGCCGGCGGCGAATGTCGACGGCGAAATCGACTGACTTGCGCTTCGCGTCAGTCGGCGGCAACTCGTGCGCGTCCCAATACGCGCCGATCGCTGCGTAGCTCTTGCCCTTCGACACGCTCGACGTTCCCTTCGGTGGTGGGCGCTTCATAGGTTCCGTTCCCTTCGACTCGGTACTCGAGCGCTGAGGATCAGCGCATCTCGCGTCAGGCGCTTATGCACGAAAAACACGACCAGATTGCGCCCTCGGTCGGTCCGGCCCTTTGCTGCGTATACATCCTCCCCGCGCCGATGCCCACGCTCAATGTACCGATACCGGGGCTGGTTGAGGAAGACCTGCTCAACCTCGTCGACCGACACGCGGTGCTTGACCGCGAGCTTCTCGACGACCTCGTCGAGCCAGACCAGCCCCTCGATCCTCACGCGCCATCCTCAGCGGCGTTGTCCGCGCGGCGCTTCCGCGGTTGCCTCACCCTGCGGTGGCGAGCACCGGACGGCGGCGCGCGCCTCTCACGCTCGGCAGAGATGCGCTTCAGCAGCTCGGTGGCCGGCTCGTCGTTCGGATCCTGTGGCACGAGCTGACCGGTGAAGGCGTGGCGCAGGATCGCCTGCCGCAGGCCCTTTGCGCTCTTCAGCTTGGCGTCGAGGTCGGCCTCGAGGTGGTCGATGACGGAGAGCTGGTCTTCGACGGCGTCGACGATGGCTTCCTGCTCGGCGAGCGGGGGGAGCGGAATAGATGTGCGCTTCACATCCTGCTGGTTGATGCTCGCCTGGTTGACCGCCCACTTGGCGTCCTTCGTCAGGCGCCGCCTTCCGATCTCCGATCGAAGATAGAACTCGACGTACGCCGGAACTACCGATTCCACTAAGCGCGCCCTCATCATGTTCGACTCGAACAGGGCGCCATCGAGTTGCCCCCGAACGACCAGGCATTTCCCGAGGTGGGTCATGCTGTTCACTCGGTTGATCACCAGGTCGCCGAAGATCAGCGCATACGTCTCGTGCGCATGTGAACCCGCTTCGACCCGTTTCAACTCTGCTGTCTCCCGAACCCAGCCATTCTGAAAGTCGTCGATGCGCAGAATTGGAGTTCCACGACCGTACGCGGTGCTCGGAAGGTAGACTCCGTTCTGTGGCCCTCGGATGAGCAACGCATCGATACTTGCTACTTCCCAGCCATCCGGCAGCCGCGCTCGGCTACGGGCATCGGGTTGAAGAGGATCCTTGTACTTTGCCTTCCAGTTCCTCGGGGGCAAGTGGCCCTTGGCCTCAAACCTCGAGAACTGCTCCTCCTCCCAGCGCTGACGGCGTTCGACGAGGATGCGCTCGAGCAGTTCGCTGGCGGGCTCGGTGTGAGGATGCTGCGCGCGCCACTCAGCGGTGAGGGCTCCCTCCACCGCCGCCTTGAGCACCGAGGTGCGATAGAGTTTCAGCTTCTCCCGCACCCGCTCCAGCGCCGCCACGCCGGCGTCGAGGTCGGAAGTCAGCTCTTCGTACGCTTCGACAATGCGACGCTGCTCGTTCAGGGGTGCGACAGGGACTTCCAGACGCCGGAAGCGCTGGTGGGTCAAGTTGAGTCCGCTGTCGCTTCCGCCGGTCTTCATCCCATCGATCGAGGCGTGCGCAATTGAGGTCTGGAGGAAGGCCTCTAGAAACCGGGCTTCTATGTGTTCGTCAGGCACGCGGAAGCGATACATTTTTCCGGATATCATCAACCTCTTCCGCGTGCTGCGGACCAAACATGCAATCCCGCAGCGGGATCGAGGGCCTGCACACGTGATCAGGATGTCCCCTGGCGAGACCTCGAGCTGGGGGCGCGGACCTAGGCCAGCCGGGACTCGCTTGTTGTGTTCGGGTCGAAACGCGCCTGGCTGAATCGCAGTTGTCTTGAGCGCGCCCCAATCCCCTTCTTGTGTGCTCGGGGACTTCTCGCACTGAGGGCTCCACCCCTGATGCAACGTCCGACCGTCGTGCAGCGGAGCGAAGAGGTCTTCAATATGGGCCGTGGCCCACCCGGCCGGCAATTCACCTGAACCCTCCGTCACGCCGCCAACCTTTCATTCAACTCCGCCATCAGCGGTCGCAGTTGCTCCCCGAACAGCGCGTGTGCTTTGCCGAGGCTGCCCTGCTGGCTGAACCAACCGGTTTCAAAGTCCTCCGCTTCGATGGCCAAGCTGGTGGCGATGAGTTCGGCCATGCGGTCGAGCCATTCCTCCTGCTCCGCGGTGAACTGTGCGCCGGCGCGGCGGCGTTCGGCCTTCCAGAGGACGTAGTTGAGGCGTACCTCCTCGGCGTAGGGCCGCAGCGGAGCGGTCGGTTCGATGGCGTGCCGTACGAGCTTGACCAGGTCGGCGAGCGACTCGCCGGCGACGCGCGGCGTCGGCGACGGTTCGGCGACGTTGAGCGGGTCGGTGGCCTCGAAGGCGCGCCAGAGTTGCGCCGGTGTGGCGGCGAGCGGCGGCAGGGCGAGCGCGTCCTTCAACCGGCGTAGGTCCCTGAGCGACACGCGGATGGGCCGGCTGCCGGCCCAGATGACCTGTAATGCGGTGAGTTCCTCCTTGTGCGCAGCGATCCAGTCGCGGAAGTCGCGTACCTTGCGGCGCGCGTTCTCCACCGCCTTGGCGTCGAAGCCGGCGTACAGCACCTCGTCGATGGTGTGGCGGTCGATGGTCTGTTCGTTCTGCTGGCGGATCTCGAGGATGCGGCGGCGGAAGGCGGGCTTGAGAAAGGGGGTCGCGGCCTTCTGGGCGAGCTGCTCGGCGGCGTGCTGTATCTGCGCGTCGCTCGGTTCGCCGCTGACGCCGGGTAGGGCGCGCGCGGCTTCGATCTGCGCGTCCGGGTCGCAGGCGGTCAGCAGGACATGGGCGAGATCGGGGAACGACTTGCCGCCGGCCAGATCCTTCAACTCGGCGAGCTGCGCCGGCGTGAACTGGCGCTGCAGACGTGCCAGGCGGCCGGCGAGCGTGGTCAGC
The DNA here is from genome assembly GCA_031401035.1 of bacterium. Lineage (GTDB taxonomy): Bacteria > Desulfobacterota > Binatia > HRBIN30 > CADEER01 > JANNRA01. The sequence continues at coordinate 24,799 of JANNRA010000019.1, forward strand.
GCATCCGGATCGATCCCGCCCTGGGCGACGTACTCGAGCACCTGTTCGAGCGATTTCGACGGCTGGCGGTTGAGGGTGTGCGAGTCGGTCTTGTCCTGCTCGCAGACGCCGACCGCGTCGACGATGATGAAGCGGTCCTTCACCGTCGCGCTGGGGGTGACGACGCGCAGCTTGTCGGGCGACATGACGCGCACACCGCGCCCCTTCATCTGCTCGAAGAAGCCGGCCGACTTGACGTTGCGCAGGAAGAACACGCACTCGATCGCCTTCACGTCGGTGCCGGTGGAGATCATGTCGACGGTGACGGCGATGCGCGGAAAGAAGCTGTTGCGGAAATTGGCGAGGATCTCGTCCGGGGTGAGGGTGGCGGTCTTCACCCATTCGCTGACCTCGGACTGGGTGCCGTCGGCGTTGGCGACGGTCTTCGTCACCTTGGTGAAGCCGGTGCGGTAGGTGATCTTCTGGCAGAAGTCATTGCCCTCGGCGAACACCTCGCGCACCAGGCGCACGATGTCGTCGGCGTGCGAGTCGTCCTTGGCGAAAATGAGCGTCTTCGGCACTTCGGCGCGGCCGGGGAACGCGTCGGGCAGCACCTTGTCGCGGAACTGCTGCAGCACGGTGCGAATCTGGCTCTCGGAGACGACGTCGCGATCGAGCTCGGTGGCGGTGTAGGTGAGGTCCTGGCTGAGCAGACGCACGCGCTCGGCGCGGGTGAGCTTATGGCGTACGTCGACGTAGACGTCGGTGCCTGACGCGATCGTCGCGCCCTTCTCGGTAATGCGTGTGCGGATGCGGTAGACGTCGAAGTCGACGTTGACGCCGTCGCTCACCGCTTGGCCGTGGTCGTACTGCATGACCAGGTTCTGGTTGAAGAAGCCGATGGTCTTGCCGGCCGGCGTGGCGGTGAGGCCGATCAGGAAGGCGTCGAAGTAGAGCAGCACCTGGCTCCACAGCTCGTAGATCGAGCGGTGGCACTCGTCGACGATGATGAAGTCGAAGAACTCGGGCGGGATGCCGGCGTGATACGCGACGTCGGGCGGTTCGCCGTTCCACGGCCTGGCGGTGTCGAACGCCGAGCCCTCCTCGTTGCCGGCATCGAAGTCGCCCTCGCCCTTCAGCATCGAGTAGAGGCGCTGGATGGTGGTGATGACCACCTTGGCGGCGGGATTGATGGAGTTCGTCTTCAGCCGTTGCAGGGTGTACAGCGCCGGGAACTTGCGCGGATCGTCGGGCGGCTCGAAGTTGGCGAACTCGTCCTCGGTCTGTTTGCCGAGATTGCCGCGGTCGACCAGGAACAGGATGCGCTTGGCGCCGCCGAACTTGATCAGGCGATAGGCGAGGTTGACCGCGGTGAAGGTCTTGCCCGAGCCGGTCGCCATCTGGATCAGGGCGCGCGGATCGGCGTTGGCGAGCGACCGCTCGAGATTGCCGATGGCGCGTTTCTGCACCGTCCACAGCCGCGACGCATCGATCTCCGGCAGATCGCGCAGACGGGCGCGTAAAGGCGCCGGCTGCGTGATCCACTCGGCGAACGTCTCGGGCCGTTGAAAGTTGAACACCGGTCGACTGCGCGGCACCGGATCGAGGCCGTTGGTGAAGTATGTCTTCGAGCCGTTCGACTCGAACAGGAACGGCAGCGGCCGCACGTGCGCCGGTAGCTTGTCAGGCAGGCCGGCAGCATACTTTGCCGACTGCGCTTCGACGCCGCTGAGCGTCCCGTCGGCCTTGGCCTCCACGGCGCCGATCGCTTTTTTGTCGAGGTAGAGCAGATAGTCGGCGAAGCCGAAGCCGGCCTTCATCGGGAACTCGCGCACCGCGATGCCGCGGGCGCGGTCGAGCTCGAGGTTCTCGCGGTCCTGGACGAGCCACCCGGCCGCTTCAAGGTTCGCGTCGATCTCGCGGCGCGCCCGCTGTTCTGGAAGTTCAGCCATCGCTGCGCCGTGCTCTCACGGGAAGGGAGATCCTTGCAAGGCGTGCTCCGCGTCTCCGCGTCTCCGCGGCGATCGCGCCTGGTCAGATGCCGAGCAGGGCATAGGTGTCGCGCATCGACTCGACCAGATGCGGGCGACGATCACCCGGGCGAGGTCCTCCCCGCTCACACCTGGTTGGCGCGAAGCGCAGGCCGCCCCGCGACGGCCTCGCGTAGCAGCGCGGCGAGGTCAACCCGGCTCTCGAAGTGCGCGACGTTGGCGCGCATCGCCCGCAGCCGCACCCGATAGGCGCCGTCGCCGATGATCGCCAGGGCCTTGCGTCGTATCGTCCCCGGATCGTCCCGGCGCCGGTTGCCGCGCAGGCCGAGTCCGTGAAAGACGACCCGCGCTGCGTTGCCGAACTGATCGAACGCCCGCGGGTAGACGAGCATCGGGACGCCGCGGTCGATGCACTCCCGCAGCGTTCCGGCGCCGCCGTGCGTAATGGCGAGGTCGGCCTGCTCGAGCACCTCGAGTTGGGGAACGCGGTCGCAGACGCGAACGTTGTCGGGACACGGGTAGAGCGCGGCCGTCGTCTCGCCATCGCCGGTCGCCACCACCAGGTCGACTGTCGCCAGCCCCGCCAGCGCGCCGACGACGCGGCGCAGGAAGGCGGCCTTGTTCCTTCGCTCGGCGAGCCCCAGCGCGACGTAGACCAAGGGCCGGTTGCCGCGCTTCCAGGTCTGCTTCGCCCAGGGGGTGCGCCGTTCGACGTCGACGCACGGGCCGACGTAGCGCGCCTTCGCCGGCAGCGCGAGCTGGCGCGGGAAGTCCATATCCGGCGTCCAGAGCGCCCACTCGGGAAGGCTCCGGAAGCAGAGGTCCAGCGGCACATGCCGTTCGACGCGTTCGGAGGCGAGGGGAAATTGCGCGCGTGCGGCGACGGTCTCGACGAGCGCGCGGTGCGTGAACCCTCCCAGCGCCCCGTACAGCGACTCACGGCCTTCCGCGAGACGGCTGCGCAGAGGCGCGGCCCTGCGCGCCAGCCAGAGGCGCAGCAGCCCGAGCGGCGCGCGGGACGGAACGAGGCTCGACGTGCGGTATGGAACGAGCAGGTCCGGGACGGCGAAGGGCTTGGTGCTGAGCGCGACGACCGGCAGCCCCCGCCGCAGCCCGGATGGCACAAGATCCCGATCTTCATCGCGTCAGCGACGGGGGCACCTCATCTGGCCGGGAGGAGACCACAACGCTCGGCGGTTGTCGAAACGGAAATCACCCACATGCAGGGGAACCGCAACGCGGATCCGGCGCGGCGCCGCCGAACAGGGCGACGTAGCGGGCGATGTTGCGATCGATGTCGAAGCGCTCCTCGACGCGGCGGCGGGCGGCGCGCCCGAGCGCGTCGCGCAGCCCGGCATCGCCCGCCAGGCGCTGGATGGCCGCCGCCAGCGCGGCGGCATCGCGCGACGGCACCAGCAGGCCGCTGACACCGTCCTCGACGATCTCGGGGATGCCGCCGACGGGCGTGCTGATCACCGCGCACTGCATCGCCATGGCTTCGATCAGCGCGTTGGGCGTGATCTCGCGACGTCCGTCGCTGGCGATCACCGCCGGCAGCACGAACACGTCGGCCTCGGTATAACGCGCTCGCACGCGGTCAAACGGCTGCGCCCCGGCGAAATGCACGTGCGCCGCCAGGTCGAGCGCGCGGTACAGCTTCTTCAGCTGCAGGTAGGTGTTGACCTCGTTGTCGACCCGGCCGCCGACGATCTCGCAGGTGAATGCCACACCGGCGTCGCGCAGGCGCGCGCAGGCGTGCAGCAGGTAGACGATCCCCTTCGGCTCGGTCAGGCGGCCGACGCACAGCAGGCGCAACGGCGTGCCCGCAGCCGGCGTCCGCCGCGCCGGCTTGGGGAAGCGGCGCAGGTCGATGCCGTTGCGCACCACGTGCAGCGGCGGCGCCACACCCGGCAACCACTGGCGCAGCACTGCAGCGTTGTAGTCCGTGTTGGTGATGACGAATTCGGCGCGCCGCAGGCGCTCGCGGCGGCCGAAGACGGCGCTGTGCCGATGGATATCGGAGGCGCGCGCCTGCACCGTGTACCGCGCGCCAACCAGATGCGCCGCCACCAGCGCGACGGTCGCGTCGGGGGCCAGCCAGGGCGAGTGCACATGTGTGATGCCGCGCGCGTGCAACTCGGCCGCCAGGTGCACGGCGCGGGCGAAGAGGATGCGATCGCGTTGCCAGTGCTTGCGCGGCGTGTGCTGACGCAGGAGCAGATAGAGGAAGCTGTTCGCCAGACGCAGCGGATGGCGCCGGGCCATGGCCGGCAACGCCGGCGGCAGCGTCTCGTAGAACGGCGGCAGGTAGGTGGTGGTCGCCATCAGCGCGCGCGCGTCGGCGTCGAAGTGCTCGGCGCCACTCGACTCGTGCGCCAGCACCTCGACGCGCAGGCCGGCGCGGCGCAACGCCAGCACCTCGCGCTGGATAAACGTCTCACTGAACACCGGAAAGGCGTGGTAGTAGTACGCGAGGCGCGGCGGCCCGGCGGGCGGCGGGTGGCGCGGCAGCAGGTGCAGGGGCCAACCGGCGGCAGCGCGGAGCAGGACACGGTGCAGCGCCGCGGCGAGGGGCGCGACGACGCGCCAGCGCAGGCGCTGCGCTGTCACGCGAAGGCCTGCAATGTCTCGAGCAGGTCGGCGTAGCCGCCGTGGAAGCGCGCCCGATGGTCGGGCAGCGGCGCCGCCAGGGCGCGGCGCACACACGGCACGAAGTCGTCCGACGTCCGCGCCAGGAGCTGCTCATTGCACAGCTCCCAGTTGCCGCAGTTGGGCGAGGCGACGACGTTGCACCCCATCAGCGACGCCTCGAACAGCACCCCTGGGGCCGGATCCCAGCTCGACGGGCAGACCAGCACCTTGGCACGCCCGAGCAGGGCGTAGATTGCGGCGCGGTCCGCGACAATGCCGTGCTGCTGCGCCGCAACGTCGGCGGGCGCGTTGGCGCCGACGACGTGCACGCGCAGCTCGCCGCAGGTCGCGCCGATGCGGCGCAGCAGAGCGGCGTTCTTCTCCGGCCGCTGCCAGTTGCTGGCGACGAAGAGGACGTCGATGTCACGCACCGCGAACGGCTGTGCCAGCGACCGGTACGGCGCGGCGTCGTGCAGAACATCGTCCGCCACCGAGACGAGCGGCGCGTAGACGCGCCCCATGTTGGACGGGAAGAAGTGTTCGAAGGCTTCGCGCACGAGCGGCGAGTGCAGGACGATGAGGTCGCTGTGCGCCACCGCGCCGGCCTCCGCATCGCGCCGCGGGGCGGTGAAGCGCGCGCCGCGCGCGACCAGGCGACGGAAGTCGACGAAATCGTCGATCACGCCGGCATGCAGCAGCCGCTTCACCTGCGCGCACCCCGAAGTGAGGAACGCCAGCGGCACGTCGGGAGCGGCACGCGCCATCAGAGCCGCGGCGACGAAGCCGCGCGCCACCAGCAGATCGGGCCGCAGCGTCTCGATCAGCGCGGTCAATTCGGCATGTGCCCGCCACAGCGGGTCGGCCAGCAGCAGGGTGTGGACGTCCGCCAGCCCGGCCGGATTGCCGGCCGCCGCGCCGAAGGCCTCCGCCAGCATCGCCGCCTCGTCCTGGCGCACCAGGTTGACGTAGCGGACCGCGAATCCGTCGCGCTGCATGCGCTCGAAGAGGGCGTACGACACCGTCGCCGCGCCGCCCCAGCCGGGGATCTCGAAACAGCCGAGCAGGAACATCGGCGCGGTCATCGGCGTTGCATATGGCGCGCCGGCGACGCCGACAAGGCCGCCCCGCCAGCCACCGCGGCGGCGGCTGACACCGGGCGCAGATCTTGCGGGCCTCTCGCAAAGCGATTAGCCCATGTTTCGTGTTGGCACCGCTGCGCATCGCCGCGACATCCGCGATCGACATCGTCGCCGCGCTGAGCCGTTTGCCGGGTACCGGCAAGCCCGGCCGCACGCGTGTCAAGAACGCGCTCAACCGCGTCTATGGGCGTTGCGAAGAGGCTGGGGTCCTCGCACGGTTGCCCGCCTTCGACGAGCGCTACGACGACTATCCCGAGCTACGCATCTTCGAGGCCGGCTACGCCGACATCCGCAGCGAGTGTGAGCACCTGCTCCGGCACCGCGACGACCTGACTGACATCTCCAAGCTCGGTGGGGACTACACCGCCGGCGGCATCCACACGATTCGCTGGAAGGCCTTCATGTTCAAGTCGGGCCGCTTCATCGAAGAAAACTGCGCTCTGGCGCCGAAGACCGCCGCACTCCTGCGGCAAGCCCCGAGCGTTTCCAATGCATTTCTCTCGATCCTCGAGCCGCGCCAGTACATCACGCCGCACTTCGGCTACTACAAGGGTTTCGTCCGCTATCACCTCGGCGTGATGATCCCCGACGACAATGCCGACCAGGCCTGCTGGCTGCGCGTCAACGCCGCCGCCGCGGACAACGCACGCCGCGACAAATCGCTGATCGATCGCGGGGAGAAGTACTACTGGCGCAACGGGCGCGGCGTCGTCTTCGACGACACCAATCTGCACGATGCCGCCAACGGCAGCGACCAGGTGCGCGTGGTGATGTGGCTCGACGTGGCGCGCAAGCTGCCGAGCGCGTTGGCGCTGTACAACCGCACGCTGCTCGCCGCACTGTACCACGAGCCGTCGATCCGCCGTTTTCGCGAGAACGCCGTTGTCCGCTTGCGCGGAGCCGGTCGCGTTTCCGGCTGAATCGCCAGAATCCGCCGCAGGTACAGGTATTTGGCTCCGGTTCGCGGTCGCTGCCCAGGGGACGGATGAGCGGCGGGCGGCTGGCGCGGTTGGCTGCCGGAGCGTGACGCCGGTCCGCGACACCCCCACGCGGACCGCGTTGACAGGCTGCTAACCCTGCTGTAGGCCTTTCGATTCGCCCGCGTCCGGGCGTCCCGTGCCCCCCAGATGTTCGATTCGCTGAGCGACAAGCTCGAACAGACCGTTAAGCGGCTGCGCGGGCACGGCAAGATCACCGAGCGCAACGTCGAGGACGCGGTCCGCGAGGTGCGCCTGGCGCTGCTCGAGGCCGACGTACAGCTCGACGTGGTGCGCGACTTCACCGAGCGGGTCCGCACCCAGGCGCTGGGCCAGGATGTGCTCGCCAGCCTGACGCCCGAGCAGCAGTTCATCAAGATCGTCCGCGCCGAGCTCTGCGCCCTGATGGGCGGCCAGGCGGTCGAGCTCAACCTGTCGGCGACCCCGCCGGTGGTGATCATGCTCGTCGGCCTCAACGGCGCCGGCAAGACGACCACCGTCGCCAAGCTGGCGCATTGGCTGAAGACGCAGAAGAAGCGCTCGCCGTACCTGGTGCCGGCCGACGTCTACCGCCCGGCCGCCATCGAGCAGCTCACCGCGCTGGCGCAGCAGATCGACGTGCCGGTGCACGCCACCGCGCCCGACGCCGACCCGGTGGCGGTGTGCCGCGACGGCGTCGCGGCGGCGCGCAACCGCGCCTGCGACGTGGTGCTGCTCGACACCGCCGGCCGCCTGCAGATCGACGACGCGCTGATGGCCGAGCTGGAGCGGATCCGCGCCGCCGTGCAACCGCACCAGACGCTGCTGGTGGTCGACGCGATGACCGGCCAGGACGCCGTCAACGTCGCCGCCGGCTTCCACGCCCGCACGCCACTGGGCGGCGTCGTCATCACCAAGCTCGACGGCGACGCGCGCGGCGGCGCCGCGCTGTCGGTGCGCGCCGTCACCGGCGCGCCGATCCTCTTCGCCGGCGTCGGCGAGAAACTCGACGCGCTTGAGATCTTCCACCCCGACCGCATGGCGACGCGCATCCTCGGCATGGGCGACGTGCTGACGCTGATCGAGCGCGCCGAGTCGGCCTTCGACGAGAAGCAGGCCCTGGCGCTGCAAAAGAAGCTGCGCCGCAACGAGTTCACGCTCGAGGACTTCCTGAAGCAGCTCCAGCAGGTGCGCCAGATGGGCCCGCTCCAGTCGCTGCTCGGGATGATGCCCGGGTTCTCGGGGCAGCAGCTGAAGGGCATGAAGGTCGACGAGAAGGAGCTCGACCGGGTCGAGGCCATCATCCGGTCGATGACGCCCGGCGAGCGCCGCAAGCCGGAG
>JANNRA010000020.1:0-2535 GCA_031401035.1 bacterium
CAGTGTGGGTTCGAGCGGCGGGGCGGTGGACATGCGGGGTCAGCCCATAGCCCGTCCGGCAGCGCGTGCGCGAGGGCTGCCATGCCGGGACCGCGGGCGTCTCGCCCGCATCGCAGCGCGCTGCATGTGCGCGATGCCACCCGGCGCGCTGCGCTGCGGGCGAGACGCCCGCGGTCCCGGCATGGCAGCCCTCGCGCACGCGCTGCCGGACGGGCTATGGGCTGACCCCGCATGTCCACCGCCCCGCCGCTCGAACCCACACTGACCGCGTACGATGCCGCCGTGCCGGTGTCGGTGATCGTCGTCAATTGGAACGGCCGCGCACACCTCGAGGTGTGCCTCGGCGCGCTGCTCGCCCAGACGCTGCCCGGGCTCGAGATCGTGCTCGTCGACAACGCCTCCAGCGACGATTCGCTGGCCTTCGTGCAGGCGCGCTTCGGCGCCGCCGTGCGCGTCGTCGCGCTGGCCGACAACCGCGGTTACGCCGGCGGCCTCAACGCCGGCATCCGCGCCGCGCGCGGCCGCACGCTGCTGGCGCTCAACAGCGACACGGACATGGCCCCCGACTGCTGTGCCCGCCTGCTCGCCGCCGCCGACGCCCATCCGACCAGCGGCCTGTTCGCGCCCAAGGTCCTGGCCTTCGACGACCGCAGCGTGCTCGACAACGTCGGCCACCTGCTTTACGGCGACGGCATGAGCCGCGGCCGCGGGCGCCTGGAGATCGATCGCGGCCAGTACGACGCCGAGGAGGAGATCGGCGTGCCGAGCGGCTGCGCGGTGTTGCTGCGGCGCGCCCTGCTGGTCGATATCGGGCTGTTCGACGAGGACCTCTTCGCCTACTGCGACGACACCGACCTCGGCCTGCGCGCCCGCCTCGCCGGCTGGCGCTGCCGCGCCGTGCCGGGCGCCGTCGTCTACCACAAGTATTCCGCCGCCAGCGCCGCCTACTCGCCGCTCAAGGCCTTCCTGGTCGAACGCAACCGCGCCTGGGTGGCGGTGAAGTGCCTGCCGCTGCCACTGCTGCTGGTCAGCCCGCTGTTCACGGCGCTGCGCCTGGCCGCGCAGGCGTTCGGCGCCCTCTCCGGCCGCGGCGCCGCCGGCCGTTTCACCGCCAGCCAGTCGCCGTGGGCGCTGCTCGGCGTGCTGCTGCGCGCCTACGCCGCCGCCGCCGCCGGTCTGCCCGGCGCGCTGCGCAAACGGCGCGTCATCCAGTCGGCGCGCCGCGTCGGCGCCTGGGAGGCGGTCGGCTGGCTGCGCCGCTGGGGCATGGGCGTGCGCGAGGTGGCCCTGAAGGATTGATGGAGGGCGCGGCCAGCGCCGCGCCCTCCACATGCGGCGCCGTCGTATGGTAGCGGACGGGATCATATGCGCGCGTTGTTGATCATTCCCGCCTTCAACGAGGCCGGAGCCATCGAGGGAGTCATCAACGCCGTGCGCGGCAGTTTCGTCGGCGACATCGCGGTCATCGACGACGGCTCCGAGGACGAGACGGCGGCGCTGGCGCGCGCCGCCGGCGCCGCGGTGTTGCAGCATCCCTGCAACCTCGGCATCGGCGCGGCGGTGCAGACCGGCTTTCTCTACGGCCTGCAGGGCGGCTACGACGTCGTCGTACGCCAGGACGGCGACGGCCAGCACGACCCGGCGCAGATCCCGCGGCTGCTGGCGGTGCTCGCCGCGGACGCGGCCGACATCGTCGTCGGCTCGCGCTTCCTCGCCCGCGAGGGCTACCAGTCGACCTTGGTACGGCGCATGGGAATCTTCGTCCTTGGCGTCGTCAGCCGCCTGGTCGGCGCCCACATCACCGACCCAACCTCCGGCTACTGGGCGGTGAATCGACGCGCCCTCGCCGTGCTGGCGCACTCGCACCCGGACGACTACCCGGAGACCGAGGCGCTGGTCATGGCCTCGCGCGCCGGCTGCCGCGTCGCCGAGGTGCCGGTGATCATGTACGCGCGCATCGCCGGTACCTCGTCGATCAGCGCGCTATACTCGGGCTTCTACATGATCAAGGTCGTGCTGGCGCTGCTCGTCGGCCGCCTGCGGCCGCGCTGAAACCGGGGGACCGATGCAGACGCTCGACATCCTGGCCATCACCACCAGCCTGATCGTCATGCTGTTCGTCGTCGAGTCGATCCGCCGCAGCAGCCTCAACGCGCGCTACGCGCTGCTGTGGCTCGGCGCTGGCGCCGCGCTGCTGCTCTTCTCGCTCTATCGGCCACTGCTGCACGGCGCCGCCAGGCTGCTCGGCATCGCCTACCCGCCCTCGCTGCTCTTCGGCCTCGCCTTCCTGTTCGTGCTGCTGATCATGCTGCACTACTCGCTGGTGATCTCCTCGCACCGCGACTCGATCCGCCGCCTGGCGCAGACCGTCGCGCTGCTGCGGCGCGAGCTCGTGGTCCAGCGCGACGCGGCGCCGCGCGGCGGCGGCCCCCCGGCCGGCGGCTGAGCCGCCGGCCGGGGGTGGCGGCGACACCCGCCCTACTGGCAGCGGATGCGCAGGCCGGCGGAGATATCGCCGAGGGCCGAGCCGAAGAA
>JANNRA010000021.1:0-25015 GCA_031401035.1 bacterium
GGTGCGGGGGGGGGCGGGGGGGGGCGCGGGCCCGGCGGGGGGCGGGGGGGGGGGGGGCCCCCACCCCCGCGGGCCCAGCCCGGGGGATTCGATGGCGGGCGGGAGCCTCCTATCGTCCGCGCAGCTCGGCCAGCGACGCCAGCTCGATCCAGTCGAGCTCGGCCTTGGCATGCGTGCCGGTGTACTGACTGTTCGAGGCGACGGCGATGATCGGGTCCTTGGGGACGAAGCCGAAGACGCGGCGGAAGTCGGCGGCGACGTCGCGTTCCTCGACGTGGAAGACGCCGACGCCGTCCTGGGTGTTGCGCACGACGATCCAGTGCACCCTGACCACGCCGGCGGCGTAGGTGGCGTCGCCCTCGGTGCCGACCGGGGTGTCGGTCTCCCAGCGATAGGCGATCGAACGCTGGCGCAAGATGCCGCCGTAGCTGACGTAGATGGCGATCGGCTGGTCGTCGCGCGCCGCGTCGCGGCCGTCGGCGCCGTGCGGATACTCGAGCACCCGCCAGCGCCAGCGCAGGATCGGCGTGCGGGTGAGGTCGACGCCGTCGAGTTGCGTCGCGAACGTTGCGCTGGCGTCGTCGGCCTCTGCGACGAGGACGCCGGCGCCCTCGGCGCCGGCGGCGTCAGTGCGGTATTGGGTCGGGTCGACGCCGGGCTTGGTGCGCAACTCCCAGCCGCGCAGCTCAGTGCGGAAGTCCTCACGCCACGTCGCCCCGGCGAGGGCCTCACCGACCAGCAGGGCCAGGGCGGGTAGGAGCAGGCGGCGACGCACACAAATCTGGTATCGGCGGCGCCGCTCTGGCACAAGCCCCCGAGGAGGAGCGATCACATGGCCGATACGCCGACACTCGGACTGGGGACGCGGGCGCTGCACGCCGGGCAGCAACCCGACCCCGCCACCAACGCGCGCGCGGTGCCGATCTACGCCACCACGTCCTACGTGTTCAACGACACCGACCACGCCGCGCACCTTTTCGCGCTGACCGAGTTCGGCAACATTTACTCGCGCTTGATGAACCCCACCAACGACGTGCTGGAGAAGCGCCTCGCCGCCCTCGACGGCGGCGCCGCGGGCCTCGCCTTCGCCTCCGGCCAGGCCGCCATCACGGCGGCGATCCTGACCATCTGTCACAGCGGCCAGAACTTCCTGTCCGCGACCTCGCTCTACGGCGGCACCTGGACCCTGTTCACGCAGACCCTGGCCAAGCTCGGCATCGAAGTGCGCTTCTTCGATCCACACCATCCCGAGCAGATCGCCGCGTTGGCCGACGCCAACACCCGCTGCGTCTACTTCGAGAGCCTCGGAAATCCGAAGAACGATGTGCCGGACTTCCGCGCCCTGAGCGACGCCGCGCACGCCGTCGGGGTGCCGGTGCTGTGCGACAACACCGTCATGACGCCGATGCTGCTGCGGCCGATCGAGCACGGCGTCGACGTGGTCATCTACTCGACGACGAAGTTCCTCGGCGGCCACGGCGTGCACATCGGCGGCGCCATCGTCGACGGCGGCACGTTCCCGTGGGCCAAGGACGCGGCGCGCTGGCCGGAGTTCTGCGCCCCCGACCCGGCTTACCACGGCATGGTCTTCGAGGAGGCGCTGCGCCCGATCGGCAACATCGCCTACATCCTCCACATCCGCACCCACTGGCTGCGCGACACCGGCGCCTGCATGAGCCCGTTCGCGTCGTTCCTCACCCTGCTCGGTATCGAAACCCTGCACCTGCGCATGCAACGCCACTGCCAGAACGCGCTCGAGGTCGCCCTGTGGCTGCAGAACCACAAGGCCGTCGAGTGGGTGAACTACCCGAGCCTGCCCAACCATCCGGATCATGCCGCGGCGCGCCGCTACCTGCCGCACGGGGTCGGGGCCCTGGTCGGCTTCGGGATCACGGGCGGTGCCGCGGCCGGGGTGAAGCTGATCAACGCCGTCCAGTTGGCCAGCCACCTGGCCAACATCGGCGATGCCAAGACGCTCATCATCCACCCCGCCTCGACGACCCACTCGCAGTTGAGCGCCGCGGACCAGCGCGCCACCGGCGTGACACCGGAATACGTGCGCCTGTCGATCGGCATCGAGGACGTCGCCGACATCATCGCCGACCTCGACCAGGCGATCGCCGCGTCGCAGCGGTGAGGGGAGACGACTTCACCACGGAGGCACGGAGACACGGAGATTGAGGAGCCCCTCCGTGTCTCCGTGCCTCCGTGGTGAACGAACAATGGCTGATCCCGAGTTCCACAGCAGCGACGCGACGCGCAGCGCGGCGCCGCTACGGCACGCGCAGTCCGTGACCTTCGACGCGCCGCTGGCACTCGAGTTGGGCGGCACCCTGCCGCAGGTGACGGTGGCCTACGAGACGTACGGGCGGCTGCACGCGGCGCGCGACAACGCCGTCCTGGTGTGTCACGCCATCAGCGGCGACTCGCACGTGGCGCGGCACGACGCGGTGGACGCGCCCGGTTGGTGGGACCTGGTGGTCGGGCCGGGGCGGGCGATCGACACCGCGCGCTGGTTCGTCGTCTGTTCGAACACCCTCGGCGGCTGCCGCGGCAGCACCGGGCCGAACAGCCTCGACCCGCGCAGCGGGCGGCCCTACGGCGCCGATTTCCCCACCATCACCGTGGCCGACATGGTGGCGCTGCAGCGCCGCCTGCTCGACCACCTCGGCCTCGAGGCCTGGCACGCGGTGGTCGGCGGCTCACTCGGCGGCCACCAGGCGATGACCTGGGCGATCGCGCATCCCGAGCGCCTGCGCGGCTGCGTCGCGCTCGCCAGCTCGCCGCGTCTGACCAGTCAGGCGATCGCCTTCGACGTCGTCGGCCGCAACGCCATCTTGCAGGATCCCGGCTTCCACGCCGGCCAGTACTACGACCACGGCGCCGGGCCGGCGACCGGCCTGGCGCTGGCGCGCATGCTGGCGCACATCACCTACCTGTCGCGCGAGGCGATGAGCGCCAAGTTCGATCCCAGCCGGCACGCGCCGCGCGAGGTGCCTACCGCCTTCGAGCAACGCTTCTCGGTCGGCTCGTATCTCGCCCACCAGGGCAACAAGTTCGTCGAGCGCTTCGACGCCAACAGTTACGTGACGCTGTCGATGGCGATGGATCTCTTCGACCTCGGGGAGACGCCCGAGGCGCTGCGCGCGGCGGTGGGGCGCAGTCCCTGCCGCTGGTTGCTGGTCAGCTTCAGCAGCGACTGGCTGTTTCCCGCCGAGCAGAGCCGGCAGATCGTCGCCGCGCGCCTCGCCGCCGACCGGCCGGTCTCGTACTGCGACGTCACCGCGTCGGGCGGACACGACGCGTTCCTGCTCGAGGAACGGCTCGAGGTACACGGCGGTCTGCTGGGCGGCTTCCTGGCCGCCCTCGCCGAGCCATCACCCGAGCCGCCGCCGGCGACGGCCGGTACGCCGCCGTCGCCGACATCGATCTTTCATGCGCAGCGGCTCGACGAGGCGCGCTTCCTGGAGCTCATCCCGGCCGGCGCCCGCGTCCTCGATCTCGGCTGCGGCGGCGGCGCGCTGTTGGCGCGGCTGCGCGCGCGCGGGCACACGCGACTGGTCGGCGTCGAACTCGACGAGCACGCGCTGCTCGCCTGCGTGCGCCGCGGACTCGACGTCGTGCAGCACGATCTCGAACACGGCCTGCCGCTGTTCCATGACAGCCAGTTCGACATCGTCGTGTTGTCGCAAACGCTGCAGTCGATCGTCGACACCGAACGTATCATCGATGAGATGCTGCGCGTCGGCGGCCGCGCCATCGTCAGCTTCCCCAATTTCGCCTATCGCCCGCTGCGCCGCATGCTCGCCGAGGCCGGCCGCTCGCCGAAATCCGACGGGCCGTTCCACTTCGAGTGGTACAACACCCCCAACCGCCGCTTTCCGTCGATCGCCGACGTGCAACACTTCTGCGCCGCCAAGGGCATCGAAATCGAGCAGGCGCTGTACCTCGAGAGCGAGTCGAGCCGATGGATCACCGACGACCCCAATCTGAACGCCGACATCGCCATCGTCGCCTTGCGGCGCCCGTGAGGGGCATCCTCGTCGCGCTGCTGTTGCTCGCCGGCTGCGCGACGATTCCCCCAGGTCCCGCGCCCATCCCGCCACCGGCCGTCTTCTCGCACGCCGACTTCGACCGCGTCCTGCAGCGCTTCGTCGACGACCAGGGCCGCGTCGACTACGCCGGTCTGCAGGCCGACCCCGGCGACCTCGACCGCTACTACGCGCAGGTCGCCGCCTGGAGCCCGGACAACGCGCCGGCGCTGTTCCCCAGCCGCGACGACCGCCTCGCCTACTGGCTGAACGCCTACAACGCTGCCGTGTTGCGCACGCTGCTGGCCTACTATCCGGTCGCCAGCGTCGATGCGATTCCACCCTGGCTGCCGAGCAAGTTCGGGTTCTTCGTCCTGCAACGGTTCACCGTCGGCGGCGAGACCACCAACCTGTACACGCTGGAGAACGCGCTGGTGCGCGAGCGCTACAAGGATCCGCGCATCCACTTCGCGCTCAACTGCGCTTCGGCCGGCTGCCCGCGCCTGCCGCGCCGCGCCTTCACCGGCGCCGCGCTGCCGCAGCAGCTCGAGGCCGAGACGCGCCACTTCGTCGCCGCGCCGCGCAACGTGCGCGTCGACGACGCGGCCCGCACCGTGTGGCTGTCGTCGATCTTCAACTGGTATGTGTCGGACTTCCTCGACTGGCCGCCGCTGGGCGGTCGCGCCGGTGCGACGCTGCTCGACTATGTGGCGCTGTACGCGGAACCGGCGCAGGCCGACGCTCTGCGTCGCGCCGCGGTATACGAGGTCCGCTTCACGCCGTACGACTGGCGCCTCAACGACCAGGCGCAGTAGCGCGCGGGACGGAGGCAGTGGCGGCTCAGTCCACGAAGCGGTTCGACTCCAGCCAGCCGACCGCCGCCGGCGCGTCGTCGGGCGTCACGCGCACCAACGTGCGGCGATAGACCGATCGGCGCGGCGGGACGAAGCAGTGGGTGATGTCGATCTCCGCCGCCGTCAGCGGCTCGATGCGCCCGGCGAGGACCGCGCCGCCCTCGGCCTGGACGCTGAAGCGACCGGACACCGGCGCCCGCAGGGTCGCGTCGTCGAAGGCGAGGTCGAACTGCAGCGCCGTCAGGTTGCCGGTCTGGGCGCCTCGGTGCAGATAGCCGGTGGAGATCTCCGAGGCCTCGGGAATGCGCACGTGCGCCGCCTGCAGGCGGTAGCCCTCGCCCTGCGCGACGAGGAAGTTCCACTCCATGTTCCACCAGCGCGGGCCCCAGGAGTGGTCGCGCTCGCCACGCACGTCGAGGGCGCGCGTCTCGGCGCCGATGCTGTAGGAGCCGCGGGCGCGGATCGGTTGCTCGAAGCGGCTCACCGAATAGCCCTCGGCGCTGTGGCCGGGAATCGATTGCTGGCCGAGCGAGTGCGCGGCGCCGACGGTCTCGACGTCGAGCTCGACCGCCAGCGGCAGGATCATGCCGACGCGCGCGCCGCCGAGCACGCGGCCGAAGCCGCGCACGCTGAGCCGGCCGCTGCGCAGCGGCTCCTGCGGCGTGTAGGAGAACGCCAGGCCCCAGCCGTCGTCGTAGGCGATGGCTGGCAACGCCAGCTTGGCGAACGGCAGGCGGGTCTGCTCGAGTGCCACCCACTCGGCACCGTTCCACAAGAACAGCCAGACCCACAGGCGCTGCTGATTCGGATGCCAGCCAATGCGGCAGTGTCCGGCGTTGCCGCCGGTGGCGTCGTACCAATCGTAGAAGACCGATTCGTTCCACCACTCGAAATCGGGGCTGTACGGGTGCGGGAACTCGTCGGCCGGCTGGATGCCGAAGCGGGTGAGCTCGTCGAGCGAGATCGTCATGGCGGTGGATCTACAAGGAAGTGGAGGGCGCGGCTATAACTCTCCGCCTCTGGCGCCCTCCACGAGCATCGCAACGCGGCGGGTGACGCGCGCGGTCGGGCGTGCTTGAACCCGCGCATGCTCGCCGACGGCACGATCGAGGCCTTTCGCCTGCAAGCCCACTTCTGCCGCGAGTTCGAGTCGCCGTTATACGCCGAGCTGCTGGCGCGCGCCGCCGACGACATCGAGGCCGGCGGCCCGTTCGCGGCCCTGCTCGACGGGTGGCAGGGGCGGCCGATGCCCGACGCGCTGCCGCTGCGCCTGCTCGGCGCCGTGCACCGCCTGGTGCTCGACGGCGCGGCGCCCGCGCTGGCGCGGTTCTATCCAAGCGTCGGCGGCACGCCGCGCGCGCCCGACACCTGGCTGGCGCTGCGGGCGTTGGTGGCGGCGCGCGGCGCCGAATTGCGTCCGGCCCTCGACCGCCAGGTGCAGACCAACGAGGTGCGCCGCAGCGCCGCGTTGCTGGGCGGGTTCCTCACCGTCGCGGGCCGGACCGGCCTGCAGTTACGCTTGCTGGAGATCGGCTCCAGTGCCGGCCTCAACCTGGGCTGGGATCGCGCCCGCTACGAGTTCGCCGCCTGCGCCATGGACACACCGCCGGCGCCTGGTGCGACCTTCACGCCGGTTTGGGGTGCCGCCGACGCGGCGTTGGTGCTGCGCTGCGGCTGGCACGGCGCCCGCGCCGTGCTGGCGGGTGGCGCGCACGTGGCGTCGCGCGCCGGCTGCGACATCGCCCCGGTCGATCTCGCGGACGCCGAGCAGGTGCGCCGCCTCGAGTCGTTCGTCTGGCCCGACCAGCTGCAGCGCCTGCAACAGCTGCGTGCCGCGATCGACGTCGCGCGCCGCGATCCGCCCCGGCTGACCCGCCGCGGCGCCGCCGACTGGCTCGCCGAACAGCTCGCCGCGCCGGCCGCCGGCGTCGCCACCGTCGTCTTCCACTCGATCATTTGGTGGTACCTGTCTGACGAGGAACGCCAGCGCGTCGCCGCCAGCCTCGCCGCCGCCGGCGCGCGCGCGACGCCGGACGCCCCGGTGGCCTGGCTGCGCCTGGAGTTGCAGGGCACCCCGAAAGGCGACCTACGGCTGACGCAATGGCCCGGCGGCTCCGAGGAGCTACTCGGCTATGGCGACCCGCACGGCCGCTGGGTGACGTGGCTCGGCGGCGGCGCCGCCGCCTGACGAGTCCCGGCCGTCGTTGCCGTCCGCCGCGGCCAGACGGGACGCGGCCGCGAATCCTGCGATCCGCGGCCGCGCTAGGGGGGAGGGAGGGAGCTCAGCGCGACGCGCCGTCGGGTCCGGGTCGGGCGTCGTCGCGCTGTTCGGGCGGCAGCGGCCGAATGACCAGCCGCTGCATGGGGTGTTGAACGCACTGGCAGCCGACGGTGGGGCGGGGGGAGGAGCCCGCGTCGACTACCAGTGCGGCGGAGGCGCTATCGGTCACCGGGAGTGACTCAGCGCCGGGCGGGGCAACGCCAGGCGCGGACGGTTGCCGAACCAGGCGCGTAGCGTCTGCACCGCCTGCGGCGCGACCAGCGCCACCGTCGAGACGAGCAGCACCACGTCGAGTCCGTAAGTGAACATGCTGAGCTGCGACGTCATTTCTATCGGCACCATGATTGACCTCCGTTCTGCATCTGTTCTGCCCAAAGCGGTGAGCAAGCGGTGTGCCGAATCGGGTCACCTCAGCCGCGGAGGGCTGATGGCGCGGCGACCGCAAAGTACACACTGCAGTTGCAGTCTCCAGACTGCCCAGCCGACTTTGCAGTGCAAAGCAGAGGCAGCGGAGCGCGGCGTCAGAGGAACCGATTCACCGCCGCGGCGAGGGTGAAGTCGCGCTCGCTGATGCCGCCGGCGTCGTGGGTGGTGAGGTCGATGACGACGCGGCCGTACACGTTGGACCACTCCGGATGATGATTCATCGCCTCGGCGATCAGCGCGACGCGAGTCATGAAGCCGAAGGCAGCGACGAAGTCGGGGAACTGCAGTTCGCGGCGCAGTTTGCCCGCGTGCAGCGTCCAGCCGGGTAGGCCGACGAGGCGGGCGGAGACTTCGACATCAGGCAGGCTTGGGACTTTGACCATGCGTCTGGATACCACGCGACGCAGAACAAGACCTGTCTCCGTATCTCCGTGTCTCCGTGTTGAATCCGTTTCAGAGCTTTTTCAGCCGCGCGCCCGCGTGCTAGCCGTGCGCCATGTCTTTTCGCCACCGCGTCTTCGCCGACATCGCCCCGCCGCCCGGCAGCGGTCGCACCGTGCCGCGCCGTGACTTCCTGCGTTTGCTCGCCGCCGGCACCGGCGGCGCGGCGGTGTTGACCGCGCTGCCCTGGCGGCGCGGCGCGGCGGCGGCGGCCCCGGCCCCGGTCTTTCCCGACGGCGTCAAAGCCGGCGACCCGCGGTCGCAGACGGCGACCATCTGGACGCGCGTGGCGGCGCCCGCCGATGGCGCGGCGGTGCCGGTGTTGTGGTCGGTGGCCGAGGACGCCGCCATGCAGAACGTCGTGCGTGGCGGCATGGTCGCCGCCGAGGCGACCGGCGGTCACGCGGTCACCGTCTTGGTGCATGGCCTGCGTCCCGACCGCTGGTACCACTATCGCTTCGAGGCGGACGGGAGCGCCGGCGTCGTCGGCCGCCTGCGCACCGCGCCCGCCAGCGGCGCCGCGGCCGATCACCTGCGCTACGCCTTCGCCAGTTGCCAGCAGCGCAACGACAGTTACTACGTCGCCCACCGCGCCATCGCCGCCGAGGGCGTCGACTTCCTGCTCCACCTCGGCGACTACGTGTACGTCAGCGACGGCGGCACGCTCACCCTCGACGATTATCGCGGCGTCTATCGCCGCTTCCATGCCAATCCGCTGCTGCAGGCGCTGCACGCCGCCGTGCCGTTGGTGGCGGTGTGGGACGACGGTGAGTTCTACAACGGCGTCGACCGCACCGGCGTGCCGGCGCGCCTCGCCGCGGCGCGCGCCGCCTGGTTCGAGCACATGCCGGTGCGCCGGCCGCGCAGCGAGCGCATTTTCCGCGGCCTGCAGTGGGGCACGCTCGCCGAGGTGCTGCTCCTCGACACGCGCCAGTACCGCGATCCGGAGGTGCCGGCGAACGCGCGCTTCGCCGATGTCATCGACGCGCAGGATACCGCCCTGCCGCCGGGCGAGCAGATGTTCGCCGCCGGTCGCACGACGCTCGGCGCGGCCCAGAAGCGCTGGCTGAAACGCCGCCTGGCGCGCGCCCGCGCGACCTGGCGGGTGATCGGCAGCAGCTACGACATGGCGCCGTGGAAGCTCGTCGATCGCGACACCCCCGAGTTGCGCGCCCAGGATCCCACCCTGCAGCGCAACGGCGGCATCTACGTCTCCAACGAAGCCTGGGACGACTACCAGGCCGAGCGCCGCGAGCTGATGACCTTCCTCGCCGACCGGCAGATCCCGAACGTCGTGGTCTGCAGCGGCCACACCCATTTCTACAAGGCGAGTCACATCCAGCCCGACTGCGACGACGAGGCCTCGCCGATCACCGCCGTCGAGTTCGTCACCGGCTCGCTCACCGCCGACCCCGACCCGCGCACCATCGCCCCGGAGGAGCTGCTGCACGCCGCCGAGCAGATCATGCTCGGCGCCAACGCGCCGTACCTGAAGCAGATCGACCTGCTCAACCAGGGCTATGCGGTCGTCGACCTGACGCCCGAGGAGGCGACCTGCGAATTCCGCGTGCTGGACACGTTCGACCCCGACGCGGTGGCCAGCACCTTCGCCAGGTTCCGCGTCGTCGCCGGCCGCCCGGGCATCGAGGTGCTGTAGCGGCGGGACCGCTTGCGGAACCGCGCTGCCGTGCCCTACTGCAACGGTATGCGCATCCACGACTACCTCGACTACTACGGCCGCGAGCGGCCGGACGGCGAGTTCCTCTGTTTTCAGGGTGCGACGCTCACCTACGGCGAAGCCCTGCAGCGCGCCAATCAGGTCGCCCATGCGCTGCTCGCCGCCGGCGTGCAGCCCGGCGAGCGCGTCGCCGTGCTGGCCAAGAACTGCCCCGAACTGGTGCTCTTCTACTACGGCGCCTTCAAGGTGGGCGCAGTTCCGGTACCGCTCAACTTCCGCCTGGCGCCGGCGGAGTGGGCGTACATCATCAACGACGCTGGCGCGACGTTGCTGGTGGCGCGCGGCGAGTACGTCGCCGCGGTGGATGCGGTGCGCGGCGACCTGGCGCGCGTGCGCGCCTGTGTCGCGGTCGGCGCCGCGCCGCCCGCCGGGTGGCAGGGCTGGGACGCGTGGTTGGCGCCGCAGCCGACGACGGCGCCCGCCTGTCCCGTCGACGACGACGCCGACGCCTACCAGATGTACACCAGCGGCACGACCGGCGCGCCGAAGGGCGCCGTGCTCCAGCACCGCGCCGTGATGGCGAACGTCGCGCAGCTGATCCCGGTCGTGGCGGTCGGGCCGGGCGACCGCTACCTGATCGTCGCGCCGCTCTACCACGCCGCCGCCGCCGTCACCGTCTTCATGTGCGTCGCCCGCGGCGTGTCCCTGTACGTGCAGGAGGACTTCGTTCCGCCCGAGGTGGTACGGGCGCTGGCCGAGGAGCGCATCAACGCCGCCCTGTTGGTGCCGGCGATGATCCAGGCCTGTCTGGTGATGGTCCCCGATGTGGCGCAGCGCCGCTACGATGCGCTGCGCTTCGTGATGTACGGCGCCTCGCCGATCGCCGCCGAGACGCTGCGCCGCGCCATGGACGTCTTCCAGTGCGACTTCGGCCAGGGCTACGGCATGACCGAGACGACGGCAGTGCTGACCGTCCTCACCAGCGCGGATCACCACCGCGCCCTCGCCGATCGGCCCGAGCTGCTCCTCTCCGCCGGGCGGCCCGCCGCCGGCACCGAACTGCGCATCGTCGACGAGCAGGGACAGGTGCTGCCGCCCGGCGCCGTCGGCGAGATCGCGGCGCGCGGCCCGCAACTCATGCGCGGCTACTGGAATCTGCCCGAGGCGAGCGCCAAGGCGCTGCAGGGCGGCTGGATGCACACCGGCGACGCCGGCCGGCTCGATGCCGAGGGCTACCTGTTCATCGAGGACCGCGTCAAGGACATGATCGTCTCGGGCGGCGAGAACATCTATCCGCGCGAGGTCGAGAACATCCTCTTCCAGCACCCCGCCGTCGCCGACGCCGCGGTGATCGGCATTCCCGACGCGAAATGGGGCGAGACGGTCAAGGCCATCGTCGTTCTCAGGGCCGGTACCGCGGTCGACGCGGCGGCGCTGATCGAGCACTGCCGCGCCCACCTCGGCGGCTACAAGCTGCCGCGCTCGGTCGACTTCGTCGCCGTCCTGCCGCGCAACCCGAGCGGCAAGGTCCTCAAGCGCGAGCTGCGCGAGCCATACTGGAAGGGGCAGACGCGCCGCGTGTCGTGAGGGATGATCGGACGACCTGATCCGCGGTGGACGCTGCGCGCACTGCGACGGAGCGCCGCCGCAGTCCTCCTGGGCGGGCTCTGCGCAGCCTGCGACCCCGACGCGTTCTCGACGCCCACGCGCGCGTCCTGTTCGCAGATCGGCGCGCAGTGCCAGCTCGCCGGCGGTCCGCTCGGCGTCTGCCTCGACGGGCCGTGCGCGGCAGGCGCCACACCACCGTGCTTCAAGTGCGTTTCGCAGCATTGATGGGGGGCCCGGCAAGCAGCCGGCCGAAGCCAGTTCGAGAGAGCCTGAGTGACACGTCGCCGCAGCTGGCGGCCATGACGACAGTGCCGGCGCGGCGCCGCGCGACGGTTTACCGGAAAGGAACCAGGGGATGAGTAAGATTGACATCGTCGATGGCACGCAGGTGCGCATCGCCTTCGAAGGCGCCAAGTGCATCCATTCGCGCGGCTGCGTGCTGTCGCGCCCCGACGTCTTCGTGCCCAACGTCGAGGGGGAATGGATCCATCCCGACGCGGCCACGCCCGAGGCGGTCGCGGAACTGGCGCACCAGTGCCCCTCGGGGGCGATTCGCTACGAGCGCCTCGACGGCGGCCCGAACGAGGCGCCGCCCAGGGTCAACACCGTGCGTATCCGCGAGAACGGTCCGCTGGCGGTGCACGCCGACCTGCGCATCGTCGGGCAGCCGCCGGCCATCCGCGCCACGTTGTGCCGCTGCGGCGCGTCGCAGAACAAGCCCTACTGCGACGGCAGCCACACCGCCGCGGGGTTTGTCGCCAGCGGCGAAGTGCCCGCGAAGGACAGCGCCGCGCTGGCGCAACGCGACGGGCCGCTGACCATCACCCCGGCCGAGAACGGCCCGCTGCTGGTCGAGGGCGCGATGGAGGTGGTGACCGGCACCGGCACGACGGTGAATCGCACCCTCAAGGCAGCGTTATGCCGGTGCGGACAATCCGCCAAGAAGCCCTACTGCGACGGCACCCACAAGCAGATCGGTTTCCGCGCCTGACCGGCGTGCGCCGTTGCGGCCGCGGCACCCCTCCCACTGGGCCCTCCAGCAGTCGGTGACCAGCCTTCCCAGGGATGAGACGCCACTGCCACGCACCTCTCGGGGCTGGGGGGTCTTCACACTGTTCATCGGCGATGAACGCGTTGTGGTCAGGTCTGCACGGCAGCGAGGGGGCCGGCGTCGTCGGCCACGAAGGAGAAGTCTAATGAGGACGAACACTGCGCATTTGTGGTGGGTTGGCGCCGTCGCCGCGGTGCTGCTGCTCGCCGGTACGGATGTGTCGGCTGTCTCGGCGGCGTGTACCGGCGATTGCAGCGGCGACGGCGAGATCGCCATCAACGAAGTGATCGTCGGGGTGAACATCGCCCTGGGATCGGCCAGCGTCAGTAGCTGCGGGGCGATGGACGGCGACGGCGATGGTCAGGTGGCGATCAACGAGCTCATCGCCGCCGTCAACGGCGCCCTGAGCGGCTGCACGCCGCCGGAGTCGACCCCGACCCCGACCCCGACGCCGACGCCGACGCCGACGCCGATGTTCACCACCCCGACCCCGTGCGGTGCGAGCGACGGTTCGGCGGCGATCAGCGCCACCAGCGCCTTGCCGCCCAGCGGCCAGGGGCCGTTGCAGACCAGTTGCGTCACGGTGGAGAACGCCGGCGGCACGCGCACTGAGCTGACGCGCGTCAGCGCCCGCGGCACCGTCAACGGCGTCGAGTTCCTGCTGCAGGTGTATTTTGTCACCGCGACCGGTGAGATCGACACGGTGTCGTACGGCTGGAGCCCGCGCTCCGACTTCCCCGACGCCTTCGAGAACTTTGCCTTCTGCAACACACCGGGCTGCAGCGGTGCTTCGATGAGCCTGGCCAGCAAGACGATCACCCTGAACGGCACCGCGCTCACCGATGGGGGGGGCACCCGCGCCGTGCTGAACGGCACCATAACCCTCGAGCGCATCCCCGACCCACCGGCCACCCCAACGGCGGGCCCGGGCTGCCCGGGCGGCGTCGCCGACCTCAGGTTCTCGAACGTGCAGGGCGCCGGCGTCCCGGCGGCGCTGGAGCTCGGCGCCGCGCAGAACTTCAGCCGGCCCGCCGACCCGCCGGTGTTCGCCTACCTATCGGCCATGTACGACGGCTGCCCGATGCCGTTCCCGCGCCTCTCGCTCGCCTTCCAGTTCAGCGGCATGCCGCTGCAGGCGGGCACGACCTACCAGGTGGGCAGCATCGACGGGAACCTCAATCAGATCGAGTTTCGCGAGGACGGCTTCAGCAGCTTCAAGTCGTGGAAGGCGCGCAGCGGCAGCCTGGTGGTCGACGCCGTCGACGGCGGCCGGGTGACGTGCCGCATCGTCGATGCCGACATGCGGCCGAACGATCTCGGGACGCAGGGCACCTTCACGCTGAACGCCGACGGCGTGCTGGAGCCGGCCCAGTAAGGGTGGGCGCAGTCGCCCGCTCGTCGTCCTTCCCTTCCCCCGCCAAGAAGTGATTTCGTCCGCCACCGAATGTGGTGGCGGCGGACAGAATCCCTGAGCAGCGAGGCAACTGGCCCCGCCGCCCCGCGGCCGCGGCGAACAGGCGGGCGCGCTGCCCGGTTGCGGCTGGCGAGATGCCCAGCGTGACGCCGCGCAGGCTGCGCATCTGGATCGACATCGCGAACACGCCGCACGTTCTGTTTTTCGAGCCCATCATGCGCGCCCTCGAGCAGCGCGGCCACGCGGTCACCCTCACCTCAAGGCGCTTCGCCAACACCCAGGAGCTGCTGGTGGCGCGCGGCCTGTCGACGCGGCACAATCGGCGCCGGGCACGACGCGAGCCGCAGCGAGCTGCGCAAGCAGGTACGACACTACACCCGCACCGCGCGGCTGGCGGCCTTCGCACGCGGCCGCTTCGACGTCGCCGTCAGTCATATCTCGTTCACCGAGGCGGCGGCGGCGCGCTGGCTGGGCATCCCCATCTTCGGCGCCATCGACTACGAGCACCGCGATCTCGGCGTCTTCCGCCATGTCGACCGGTTGATGGTGCCGTCGGTCATTCCGCCCGGATCGTTCGAGCGCTGGGGCATCCCGACGCGCGCCATCCAGCCCTACGATGGCCTCAAAGAGTACGTCTATCTGGCTGGATTCCGGCCGGCACCGGACGCGCGCGAGCGGCTCGGCGTTGATCCGGGCCAGCTGTTGGTGACCTTCCGACCGATCGCCCACCACGCCAAATACAACGATGACAGTGGCGAGGCGCTGCAACGGCGCCTGCTCGAAGCCCTGGCCACCAACGAGGGTGTGTGCGTGCTCATCCTGCCGCGCACCGAGGTGCAGCGCCGCACGCTCGAGCCGCTGGCCCGCCGGTGTGGGACGGCCACGCCGCCGAGCGCATCGTTCGCGTGCTCGCCTCGAGGTGAGCTGGGGGTGGCGGCGCCCGCGCCGGCTGCGCTCGCCCGGCCGATCGACGTAAGCCCACCGCCCCGGGGCAGGGTCCCGATCTTGGCGTCTTGGCGCCGCGCGGTCGATGGGCTATCCGCACCGACATGAACGACCGCATCGCCCCTCGCGCCCGGTTCACCAGCATGGAGCAGAGCACCGTCGATGACTGGATGGTCATCGGCGCTCAGTTCGTCGACTTCGCCCGCGGCCTGCCCGATCGTGTGCTCGCGCACCTCAGGCTGCTGGAGGGCGACGGCGGCTTCGCCGTCGACCGCCTGACGCATTCGCTGCAAACCGCCGCCCTCGCCGAGCGCGACGGTCGCGACGAGGAATACGTCGTCTGCGCCCTGCTGCACGACATCGGCGACACCCTCGGCACCTACAACCATCCCGACATCGCCGCCGCGCTGTTGAAGCCGTTCGTCTCCGAGGCGAACCTGTGGATGGTCCAGCAGCACGGCATCTTCCAAGGCTACTACTTCTTCCACCACCTCGGCATGGATCGCGACATGCGCGAGCAGTTCCGCGGCCATCCGCACTTCGAGCACACGGCCGAGTTCTGCGCGCTCTACGATGGTCCGGCGTTCGACCCACAGCGCGAGACGCCGCCGTTGGCGCACTTCGAGCCGCTGCTGCGCCGCGTCCTGGCGGCGCCGCAACGCTCGATCTACGCCGGCGCCGGGCCCGCCACCTAGCGCGCCGAACCCATCGGCGGGAGTCTCGACGATGCAGAGTTTCGCGCTGGTGTACCCGATGTTCGCCATGGTGCTGCTCACCGCCACCGTGCTGGTGACGCTGTTCCGCAGCCGCGTACGCGCCGTGCGCGAGCGCCAGGTGCCAGCGACCTTCTTCAAGACCTACCAGGGCCATACCGAGCCCGAGTACGTGGTCAAGCCGGCGCGGCATTTCGTCAACCTCTTCGAGGCGCCGACGCTGTTCTACGCCGCCTGCCTGACGGCCATGGTGACGCAGCAGGGCGGCGCCGTCATGCAGACGCTGGCCTGGTTCTACGTCGCCGCGCGCGTCGTCCACGCCTGGATCCACATCGGCCGCAACGACCTGCGGCCGCGCATCGCCAGTTACTTCAGCGGCTGGCTGGTGCTGCTGGTGATGTGGATCGGCATCGTCGTCGGCGTCGCCATGCGCGGCTGACGATCCGCCGCCGCGCCGGTCGCAAGGAGAACGCCATGCACGTCTCGCTGCAGTTGATCTTCCAGAACTACGCCGGCGCGCTCGACGACGCCGCCCACGTCGCCGCCGAGATGCGGCTTGCCGAGCTCGCCGAGCCGCTCGGCTACGACAAGGTGTTCGTCGTCGAGCACCACTTCTTCGACTACGCCGCCTGCCCCGACAACACCCAGTTCCTGTCGTGGCTGGCGGCGCGCACGCAGCGCGTTCAGCTCGCCACCGGCGCCGTGATCCTACCGTGGAACGATCCGCTGCGCGTCGCCGAGAAGATCGTCCTGCTCGACCACCTGTCGGGCGGCCGCGCCGTGCTCGGCCTCGGCCGCGGCCTGGCGCGGCGCGAGTATGCCGGTTTCGGCATCGACATGGCCGAGTCGCGCGACCGCTTCGACGAGGCGGCGCGCATGATCCTCACCGCCTGCGACACCGGCTTCATGCAGGGCGACGGCCCCTACTACCCCTGCGCGCGCGTCGAGATCCGGCCGCGCCCGCTGCGCGGCTTTCGCGATCGCTTGTACGCCATCGGCATGTCGCCGGAGTCGGTCGAGCAGGCCGGCCGCCTCGGCGCCCGCCTGGCGATCTTCTCGCAGATGCCGTGGGAGCTGTGGAAGGACGCCAACTACGCCCTCTACCGCGAGGCCTGGCGTGAGGCGCACGGCAGCGAGCCGCCGGCGCCGCTGACCAGCGACATCATGTACTGCGGCGAGAGCGACGACGAGGCCGAGGCGATCGCCCGGCAGCACATGGTCGAGTACTACGTCACGGTCCTGGACCACTACGAGATCCTCGGCGCCCACTTCGCCGACAAGCGCGGCTACGAGATGTACGCCCGCGCCAGCGAGATGCTGCAGTCGATCGGCAAGCAGGAGCAGGCGGAGATGTACCTGGCGGTGCAGAGCTGGGGCTCGCCGCGGCGCATCCTCGAGAAGCTGCGCGCGCGCTGGGACACCATCGGCCCGTTCGAACTGAGCGTCATTCCGCGCTACGGCCTGCTGCCGGCGGCGAAGGCGGAGGCCAGTGTGCGGCGCTTCGCCGAGCACGTCCTGCCGGAAGTGCGCAGCTGGTAGGCTCCGCCACGGAAGTCGAGACGGTTCCACACGGAGAAACGGGGACACGGAGAAGGCGGGGATGGGTCGCCAAGCTGCCGTTGCGTCGGTAGCCTTCGAGGCTCCGTTCCTCCGCTTCTCCGTGTGAGTACTACTGCTACATGCGCCGCACCGCTCTCGTCGCCATCTTCGTCACCGTCCTCGTCAGCGTCCTGGCGGCGGGGCACTGGTATCTCTACCAGCGTCTTGTGGTGGCGCCGGAGTTGCAGCCGCCGTGGCGTGGGTTGGCGCTCGCAGTCCTCGTCGGCGGGGCGCTGACGCTGATCCTGCAGCCGCTCGGCGAGCGCCTGCTGCCGCCGCGCTGCGGGCGGTGGATCGCCTGGCCGGCATCGACCTGGATGGGGACGGCGTTCTTCCTTCTCGTCAGCGCCGCGGCCCTCGACGGCGTGCGGACGCTGACCGGCGCGGCGGGGCCGGTGGCGGCGCAGGTGCAGGCGGGGGTGATCCTCGTGCTCGGCCTCGCCGCCGCGGCGCGCGGCGCCTGGGAGGTGCGACGCGGACCGGTCCTGGTGCGCCTCGCGCTGCGCGTCGCCGGCTGGCCGTCCGCCCTCGACGGCTTCCGCATCGTGCAGATCAGCGACATCCACATCGGTCCGATCCTCGACCGCCGCTTCGCCGCGGCGCTGACGGCGCGCGTCAACGCCCTGCGGCCGGACCTGATCGCCGTCACCGGCGACCTCGTCGATGGCGACGTGCGCTACGTCGGGCCCGAGGTGGAGCCCTTCGCCGCCCTCGCGGCGCCGCACGGGGTGTGGTTCGTCACCGGCAACCACGACTACTACTCCGGCGCCGATGCCTGGGTGGCGCGCATCGAGGAGCTCGGCATGCGGCCGTTGCGCAACGCGCGGGTGGCGATCGGGCAGGGCGCGGCGGTCTTCGACCTCGCCGGTGTCGAGGATCACCACGCGCACCTGGTGAGCCCGCGGCACCGCTCGGATCTGGCCGCGGCCCTTGCCGGCCGCGATCCGGCGCGTCCACTGGTGCTGCTGGCGCACGATCCGCAGACGTTCAAGGAGGCGGCACGGCACGGCGTTGCGTTGCAGCTCTCCGGCCACACGCACGGCGGACAGATCTGGCCCTTTCGCTATCTGGTGCGCCTGTCGACGCCGTTCGTCGCCGGCCTCTACCGGCGCGGCGACGCGCAGCTCTACGTCAGCCGTGGCACCGGTTTCTGGGGCCCGGCGATGCGCCTCTTCGCGCCGGCGGAGATCACCGAGATCACCCTCCGCGGCGTCGCCTGATCCCGCCGCCCCCGTCGCGCCGTCCGCACGCGGGTGCATCCGCCCTCCACTTACTGTTCCTGCCCTTTCAGTTCGCGCCGTTCCCCCACCGAGGTGCGCGTCTGCAGGCGGGCGATGAGGTCGCCCTCGTAGAGCAGCGGCTGGCGGCGGATGCCGCTCAACATTCCCGCCACCGGGGCGTGCACCGCCGCCTGCAACTCGCCGGAGAAGCCGTCGTACACCTCACCGATCAGGGCGCCGGCCTGCAGCCAGACGCCGACCGGGTGAGGCGAGACGAACAGGCCGGCGTGGTCGGAGACCAGCGGGAGCGTCTGGTCGCGGCGGAAGTAGTGCGTGTCCTGATCCTCGGCGGCGAGGGCGACGCCGCTCACCAGGCCGGTATGGTGCAAGAACGCCACCAGGGCGCGGAACAGACGCTCGCAGTGCGGCAGTTGCAGGTCGCCGGCGCGGCCGGCCTGGATGACGAAGTTCTCGCCGCCGTGGCCGCGCCAGGCGTGGCCGAGGGTGGAAGTGAAGACCTGGTCGGTGCGCCGCTCGATCACCGCCGGCAGGCCGAAGAGCATGGCCGTGCCGCGCTCATCCTCGCTCGGTTCGTAGAGGCGCACCTGCGGCACCTCCTCGAAATCGGCGTTCGAGCTGTGCACGTCCATGCGGTAGTGCGCCATGCGCGTCGCCTGCAGCACCGCGTGGGCGATGCGCTGCGTCGTCTCGCCGGCGTCGTAGCCGGGAAACATGCGGTTGATGTCGGTCTTGTCGAACGGCCAGCGTCGCGACCCGGTGTTGACGCCGAGCACGTTCACCGCCGGCACCACGACGATGCGGCCGTGCAACGCCTGGCCGGCGCGCGTGCCGTCGGCGATGCGGCGCAGAAACTCGGCCAGCCGCGAGAGCACGAAAATCCCGTTCAGCTCGTTGCCGTGCAGCCCCGCCACCAGCGCCAGCCGCGGCGGCTCGCCGCTCGGTCCGAACTCGTGGAACGGGATGCTGAAGTGGTCGCGCAGCGGCGCGGTCATGCTCAGGAGGGAGGGTGTGGTCATAGAAATTCGGCAGGGGGAGTCGGCAGGCAGTGGAGGGCGCGGCATCCCAGGATGCGTCATCGCGCCCCCCATGGCGCTCCGGTGGCCATGATGCGGGCCATCAACGACCCTTCGTAGACCGCCGGGTATTCGCGCAGGGTGAAGAGGACGCCGTCGACCGGCGAGCGGACCTCGGCCAGGGTGCCGCCGCGCAACGGCGAGACGATGCGGCCGAGCAGGTCGCCGTGGTGGACGGTCATCCAATGATCGATGGCGGGCAGGAAGAGGCCGGAGGTGGCGGCGTTGAGGTAGTGGACATTCCAGTCGTCGGCGATCAGCGGCTGGTGCGTCGGCGGCGCCAGGGTGAAGTCGGGTGCCAGTACGCCGAGGGTGCGCCAGACATTCAGAATGCCGATCAGCAACTGGTCGGTGAAGGCGGGAGTGATGCGCATGCCGACGCCCATCTCGACCACCAGGCACGGAGTGCCGGTGCTGTTCAGGCTGTGAGCGATGGTCGCCTCGAGCACCGTCACGGCGCCGTGCAGCCAGATCAGATCGAGGTTCATGCCCTGCGCCAGCGGCACCAGGGTTGCCGCGAAGTCCTGGTTGATGCGCACCTGCGGAATCTCGCGCAGGAAGACGTTGCTGGCGTGGATGTCGATCACCAGCGCCGCGCCCTGTAGCGCCGCCATGGTCCCGGCGGCGATGCGCTGCGGCAGCAGCCCTTCGGCGTCGCCGGGAAAGTTGCGGTTGAGGTCGGCGTCGAACACCGGCACGAAGCGCTCCAGCGTGTCGATGCCGAGCGGGTTGATCGCCGGGATGAGATCGACGCGGCCGCGCAGCGCGTGCGGGTGCGCCTCGCCGAGTTGCTCGAGCCATTCGGCGAGGCGGTGGCAGACGTACAGTCCCTCGAGCTCATCGCCGTGGATGCCGGCGATGACCGCGACGCGCGGCCCGCCGCCGTGGCCGACGAAACTCGTACGCCGCACCTGCAGGCGCTCACGGTACGGCAGCGCCAGCGAGACCACTGAGTCCTGAAGAATCTCCATCGTGTTCTTCACACGGAGCAACGGAGAAACGGAGGCCGAGGGCCCATGCACGCTCCCTCCGTTTCTCCGTTGCTCGGTGTGCGTTCCGATGTCCTATTGGTCACGGGTGACCTCGAGCGTGGTGGTGGTGGCGGCGTCGTCGGCCGCGCCCTTGGCGTGCGACCGGATGGGCGGACAGTCGAAGGCATCGCGGCCGAGGGCGACGGTGACGTAGGTGTCGTTGGTGACCAGTCGCGCGGCCGGGTCGAGGCCGCGCCAGCCGGCGCCGGGGACGAGGATCTCGGCCCAGGCGTGCAGGGTGGTCGGGGCGTCCTCGTCCTCGTCGTTGTCGGGATCGCAGTAGCCCATCGCGTAGCGGGCCGGGGCGCCCCAGGCGCGGGCGACGCTGATCAGCAGATGGGTGAGGTCCTGGCCGTTGCCATGGCCGGCGCGCAGGGCGTCGGCGAGCGGCGTCGCGGCGAGGGCGAAGCCGGGGACGACTTCGAGCTGTTCGCCGGTCCAGTCGAGTACCGCCTGCAACGCGTCGAGCAAGGGACGCGCCGGGTCGCGCGGCGGGCAGGCCAGCCCGAGGGCGGCGAAGTCCGGCGTCGCGGCGCTGCGGTGCAGGGTATAGTCCCACAGGCGCGGCTCGTTGCGCAGCGCGTCGGCGATCCAGGCGCGCTCGGCGGCGGGCGGCACGAGGGGGAAGTCGAAGGGGTTGGCGAGGGTCGTCTCGACGCGGGCGCGGATGCGCGCGACGATCGCATCGTGCGGTGCCAGCAGGTCGAAGGCGTGCACCGGATTGCCGAAGCCGTCGACGTGGGCGCGCGGCTCGGCCGGCGGCTCGAGCTCGAGCGTCACCGCCCCGACGCGTTGGTGCTCGCTGGAACGCGGCGCCAGACGCAGCTCGCAGTGGTGCTCCCACACCGGTGCCGGGAAGGTGAGGCGGACGGCGTGGGCGATGGCGTAGATCACCGCTCGTCCCCGCGATACTGCTCGAAGTACTCGCGCGAGACGGCGCCGCTGAAGGCCCCGACGCGGGCCAGGAAGTCGTCGAGGTATTCGTGCAGGCCGCGCCGGAACACCTGCTCGGGCGAGGTCTCGGTGAGGAGCGTGTCGAGCCCGCGCAGCGCCGTCGGCGCCAGGTCGCCGGCGTCGGTGCCGATCTCCTGCAGCGCGTGCCGCATGCGGTCGACGGTGAAGCGCAGCGAGCGCGGGAAATCGCGTTCGAAGAGCACGAACTCGGCGATGTCGAGCGGGCGCAGGCCGGCCTGATAGCGGCGCCGGAAGGCTTCGAACGCCGACAGCGATTTGAGCAGCGCCGCCCACTGATAGTAGTCGAGCGGCGAGCCGACCATCGAGACATCCGGCAGCAGCAGGTGGTACTTCACATCGAGGATACGCGCCGTCATGTCGGCGCGCTCGACGCAGGTGCCGAGCAGGTAGAAGCCGAACGCCTCGCCGCGCATCATGGTGCTGACCGAGATGCCGTGGAAGCGGGCGACGCCGTTGCGCACTTCGGCGAACAGGGCCGGCGAGCGGTCGCTGGCGCCGCGCTCGACGCCGCGGTCGATGCGCAGCCACATCTCGTTGATCGCCTCCCACATCTCGTTCGAGATGCGGTCGCGCACGACGCGCGCGTTCTCGCGCGCCAGGCGCAGGCTGTTGCGGATCGAGCTGTGGTTGGTGCGTTCGCGGGTCATGAACTGGATGGTCCGCGCGGCGCTGACCTCGGCGCCCGGATAGCGGGCCTGGTAGGCGTCCTCGCTGCAGCCGATCGACAGCAAGGGTCGCCACTGCATCGCCTCCGGCAGCGCGTCTTCGGCCTCGAGCAGGTGGACCAGATTGATTTCCAGGAGCCGCGCCGTGTTGCCGGCGCGCTCGAGGTGGCGCGACATCCAGTAGAGCGAATCGGCGATACGGCTGAGCATGGAACGAAGAGCCCCCGGCCCGGTACGCGGGCCGACGCCCGTAGGGGCAAGGGCCGTGCCACGGCGCGGCGAGCGGCGGCGGGCCATCCGGGGGCAGTCCTGGCGGGATGTCGCTGCCCGCGGCCCCGGCTACTGCTCAGACGCGGCGTTTCTGCTTGCAGCCCGACCAGTGCCCGGGCTACGCCCCTCCCATGCGGCCTTTGGGGGGGATCGCGCTGCTGTGTCTGCTCGCCGCGCCGGCTGTGGCGGCCGAGCCCTGCAGCGAGCGGTTCGACAGCACGTTCGAGATGGTCGAGCAGCTTATTTTCGCGCGCCGCGGCTGCGCCGCCGTCACCTGCCACAGCGGCCCGGCGCCGTCCGGCGGGCTCGATCTCAGCCCGGGTGTCGCCTACGACAACCTCGTCGATGTGGCGCCGCAGAGCATCTCGACCGCGCAGCACCCGGGCCTGGCGCGGGTCGTGCCATCGAGTAAGGCGCGCAGCCTGCTGTGGCTCAACGTCGCCGGAGCCACCCTGCCGGCCCTGTGGCGCGCGCCGCTGCGGCCGATGCCGATCGCCGGCCTGGCGCCGCTGACCACGAGCGAGCTCGAGCTGATGCAGCTGTGGATCGAGAACGGCGCCACCCGCACCGGGGTGGTGCCGGGCAGCGCCGGGCTCTTTGACGCCTGTCTGCCGCCGCCCGAACCGCTGCAGATCGAGCCGCTGCCGCCGCCGCCGAGCGGCCGCGGCGTGCAGTTGCGGGCGCCGTCGCAGCTCCTGCCGCCGGCCAGCGAGCGCGAGACCTGTTTCGTCAGCCATTACGACCTGACCGCCGAGGTGCCGCCGCTCTTCCGCGGTCCCACCGGCACGACCTTCCGGTACAAGCGACTCGAGGCGCGGCAGGACCCGCTCAGCCACCATGCGGTGGTCATCGTCTACCGCGGCGCCACCGCGATCGACGATCCGGTGTGGGGGGCGTTCGCCTGCCGGGGCGGCGGGCGCGACGGCGAGCCCTGCGCGCCGCGCCAGGCGGGCGCCTGCGGCGACGCGGGCATCTGCGCCAGCCCGCCGCGCTCGTCGCCGGCGTGCATCGGCTTCGGCCCTGGCGACGCCTCCATCGGCATCGCCGAGGACAGCCTGTTCAACAGCATGGGAACCTCGCTCGACGGCTCCGACGGCGTGTACGAGGAGGCGCCGCTGAGCGGCATCCTGGTGTGGAACTCGCACGCGTTCAACGTCACCAACAGCCCGGGCACGCTCGACATGTGGGTCAACTTCGAGTTCGCCGCGCCGCCGGAGCAGCAGCGCCTGCTCGACCGCTTCGTCGACATCAGCGCCATCTCGAAGATGAACGTGCCGCCGTTCGCCATCCAAGAGGTGTGCAACCATCACGTCGTGCCGGCCGGCCACCGCCTCATCGAGATTGCCTCGCACACCCACAAGCGCGGCAAGCGGGTACGGGTCTTCGAGGGCGAATTCAGCTGCCGCGGTGGGCCCGAGGCCGGCGCGCCGTGCTCGCCGTACGGCCCCGATGCGGGCCTCCCGGTCGCCGACCTCTGCGCCGGGGCGCCGTGCGAATCGATCCAGCCGCCGCGCCTCGGCGACTGCGACGGCGACCTGCAGGTCAGCATCGACGAGTTGGTGCGCGGCGTCGCCCTCGCCAGCCGCGGCGAGGCGCCGCTCGATTGTCCGCGCCTCGACGGCGACGAGAGCGGTACGATCACCGTCGACGAGCTGATCGCCGCCGTCGGCGCCGCCATCGCCCCGGCGCTGCGCGATGCCGACGCGAGTCTGGTGTACACCAGCCTGACCTACGCCGACCCCCTCGTACTCGGTCTACGGCGCGACTATCGCGCCAGCAGCGTCCGGGCCGAGCGGACCCTCACCTACTGCGGCCTGTACGACAACGGCTTCGCCGACCCGGCCGAGGTGCGGCGCAATTCCACCCGGCCGATCAATGCCGCCGCCTGCCGGCCGACGCGCTGCGCCGAGGGCGCGATCGGCGCGCCCTGCGCTGGGGATGCCGACTGCGACACCACGCCCGGGGTGGGGGACGGAGCCTGTGACGCGTGCGGCGTCGGCTTCGGCCTCTCGACCGATGACGAGATGTTCGTCCTGATCGGTTCGACCGTCCCGCGCTGAGCCGCGAGGCGTCCGCCGGGCCCCCCGAGAATAGGCTGGCGCTCGTGCCCAGAGCCTGCTAGGGGCCAGCATGTGATCTGGTTGTTGGGCGCGTGAGCAGGCCTACATCAGGCTGGGATGGCGCCAAGGGAGGGGCCGTCAGCCGCCCTGGGTTCCGGCAGACCCTGGACGTTTCGTGATAATTCGGTCGCTGCCGCGGCCCACTAACGAGGAGTTTGGCAAATGGGTAGGAAACTGTACGTCGGCAATCTGCCGTTCGACGCCACCGACAAGGATCTCGAGGCGCTGTTCTCGCAGGCTGGTTCGTGCGATTCGGTCGCGGTCATCACCGACAAGTTCAGCGGCCAGTCGCGCGGCTTTGGTTTCGTCGAGATGAGCACCAATGCGGAAGCCCAGGCGGCCGTGCAGCAGTTCGACGGACACGACTTCAAGGGCCGCGCCCTGAAGGTGAATGAGGCGCGTGACCGTGAGGATCGCGGCGGTGGCGGCGGCGGCGGCGGCTTCGGCGGTCGCGGCGGCGGCGGCGGCGGCGGTTACGGCTCGGCTGAGCCGGCGCGAGGGCCACGTGCGGCAGGGTATGCAGCCAGGGGTGCGCCGCGTACACCTTGCGGGCCAGAAACCAGGTGGCGTCGATGGCGACCAGATGTCGCGGGTGTTGC
>JANNRA010000022.1:0-33450 GCA_031401035.1 bacterium
CCCCGTCGGCGCCTGTTGCAGGGAGGGCGCGCCGCGTCATGCAACAGGCGCCGACGGGGCGGCGCCCTCCAGCGGACCAGGCGGTGAACGCACATGGCGCGGGCCGTGCGTCTAGCCTGGGATCAGTCGCCGGTCGGAAACTCGGCGACCAGTGCCAGGGTGAAGCGCGCGTCGTCGAGCGCCGCCTGCGCGTCGGCGCGCGTGTACTCCTCGGTCGGAATGAAATCGTCGTCGCCGTAGAACGCGAACTCGCGTTCCTTGCGCAGCCGGTGCGAAATGTCGGCGAGCCGGTCCGCCGCCGCGGCGACGCGTTCCGGCAGGCGGTCGCGATGCTGGACGAGCAGCCCGCCCACGTCGTGCTGCTTGGGCGGTTCGATCCCGACGAAGCGCAGCATGCCCTTGAGGACCAATTCGACCAGTTCCTGGGCCTCGCGGATGACGTCCGAGTACCCCTCGTCCTCGAACAACGCCTGCAGCGCGCGGATGCGCCGGCGCGCCTTGTCGAAGTAACTGCGCGCCAGGCGCGTGCTGGTCATAGCCGGATGATCTCGCCGCGGCGGTAGTCGGGCTTGAGATCCCAGTACCAGGTGCTGCCGGTCCACACGCGGCGCGCCCCGGAGCGGCGCAGGCGGGCGCGCAGGTCGTCGAGCGCGGCGGCCAGCAGGCCGTCGGCGTCGGCGAGCAGCACCGCGTCCTCGGTGAGATCGAGCATCAGCGGGCTGGCGGTCCGCAGATCCTCCGGCGTGCGCAGCACGGCCGAGAGCTCGGTCTGGATGCCCGCCTGGCGTAGCTCGCCGATGGCGCCGGCCAGGGCCTCCTCGACCGGCGCGAAGGTCGCGAAGCGGGCGCGCCGGCCGCGCGGCAGGTCGTCGACGACGAGCAGCAGGTCGACGTCCGAATCCGGCCGCGCCGTGCGCCGCGCCACCGATCCGAACAGGGCGATGGCGCGCAGGCGGGCGCCATAGACGCGCCGCGCCTGCCGCACGACCGTGGCGATGAACGGGTGCTCCGGCGTCAGCCCGGCCGCGGCGGTGTCGCGATTCTCCATGTCCGCAGCCTACCATGCCGGGCCGCGACCTCGACAGGGTTCGCGTGTCGGTGGCATACACCCAGCGCCGGTCCCGCCGACCGGCGCCAGCCCCGAAGGAGACCCGCATGCTCTTGTTGAATCCGGCGCAGCGCCAGCGTCCCGATGCCGATGCCCGTACCGCCGAAGTGATGCGCGCGACGATCGGCTTCTTCGAGGCGAAGGGCAAGGACAGGCTGCTCGCCGACTACTACGACCGCGGCTGGTACGCCGACTTCCTCGACTTCGTCAAGGCCAACCGCGTCTTCGCGACGATGTGTACGCCGGCCGGGGAGGGCGCCGCCGATGCGCGTTGGGACACCTCGCGCATCTGCGAGTTCGCCGAGATCCTCGGCTTCTACGGGCTGCAGTACTGGTACACCTGGCAGGTCTCGGTGCTCGGCCTCGGGCCGATCTGGATGAGCGAGAACGCGGCGCTGCGCCAGCGCGCGGCGCAGGCCCTCGAGGACGGCGGCATCTTCGCCTTCGGGCTCTCCGAGAAGGCGCACGGCGCCGACATCTACGCCACCGACATGGTGCTGACGCCCGCCGCCAACGGCTGGCGCGCCAACGGCCGCAAGTACTACATCGGCAACGGCAACGCCGCGGCGATCGTCTCGACCTTCGGCCGCATCGACGGCACCGACGACTACGTCTTCTTCGCCGCCGATCCGCGCCATGCGCACTATCACCTGATCAAGAATGTCGTCGCGAGCCAGAACTACGTCTCCGAGTTCGAGCTGCGCGACTACCCGGTGGCGCCGGCCGACATTCTGCACCGCGGCCGCGAGGCCTGGGACGCGGCGCTCAATACGGTCAACATCGGCAAGTACAATCTCGGCTGGGCCTCGATCGGCATCTGCACGCACGCGCTCTACGAGGCCATCACGCACGCCAGCACCCGCGTGCTGTACAAGATGCACGTCACCGACTTCTCGCACGTGCGGCAGAATTTCGTCGACGCCTACTGCCGCCTGGTGGCGATGAAGCTCTTCGCGTTGCGCGCCGCCGACTACATGCGCGTCGCCTCGGCCGCGGATCGCCGCTACCTGCTGTACAACCCGATGGTGAAGATGAAGGTGACGACGCAGGGCGAGGAGGTCATCAACCTGCTCTGGGACACCATCGCCGCCAAGGGCTTCGAGAAGGACATGTACTTCAGCCAGGCGGCGACCGACATCCGCGGCCTGCCGAAGCTGGAAGGGACGGTACACGTCAACATCGCGCTGATCGTCAAGTTCATGCCCAGCTTCTTCTTCACCCCGGCCGAGTATCCGCCGGTCGCGACGCAGCGCCAGGCCGCGAACGACGACTTCCTCTTCCATCAGGGCGGCGCCAAGGGCCTGAGCCAGATCCAGTTCCACGACTACCGCGCCGCCTTCGCCGGCGTCGAGCTGCCGAACGTGCAGCGCTTCGCCGCCCAGGCGGAGATCTTCCGCGATCTTCTCGCCAGCGATCCGCCGGGTCCGGATCAGATGAAGGACGTCGCCTTCCTGCTCGCCGGCGGCGAGATCTTCGCTCTCGTCGTCTACGCCCAGCTCATCCTCGAGAACGCTCCCGTGTACGGGATCTCCGCCGACCTGCTCGACCAGATCTTCGACTTCATGGTGCGCGACATGTCCAAGTTCGCCCTGCAGCTCTTCAGCCAGCCGTCGAGCACCGCGACGCAGATGGCCTGCTGTCAGCGCATGATGCAGAAGGCCGTCCACGACCCAGCTCGCTACGATCGCGTCTGGCGTACCGAGGTCGCGCCGCTCAGCGGCGCCTACGAGATGCCGCGCTGACGCTGCCCGGCGGTCGCTGATCGCGCCGCACGACCGCACCGTCCGCCCTGGCGATAGCGGACGCTGCGGGTTTGTTGGCCGCCGGCACTTCTCGTTTCGTGGATATCTGGTAGCTTCCCAAAGCCGCGCGAGGGAACCTCCGCGGCCGGCTCAGGAAGGGGCGATGGCATGAGACGACGGCAGGACGGAGGCGAGATGTCGCGACGGTGTGCGGCGACGCTGGCGGCGGTGGCATTGCTGGCGGCGGGCGTCGCGCGCAGCGCTCGGGCGCAGGACGCCGCACCGCCGGCGGGTCAGATCGAAGCGGTGGCCGCGGTCGAGGAGGTCGAGTCGATCGACGTCGGCACCCTCGTCGCGCCGGTGGCGCTGTACCCCGACCCGCTGCTCGGGCTGGTCCTGCAGGCCTCGCTGCAGCCGCTGCAGATCGTCCAGGCGGAGCGCTTTCTCGCCAAGCGCAAGAGCGATCCGACGCTGACGCCGGACACCGCGTGGGATTCGAGCATCCTGGGCCTGCTCAACTATCCCTCGCTGGTGCAGTCGATGAGCGAGTACCTGGAGTGGACCGAGGCGCTCGGCGACGCGGTCGCGGCCGATCTGAAGGGCGTGCAGGCGGCGGTCCAGGACATCCGCTGGTCGTCGCGCGCCGCCGGCATCCTCAAGTCCGACGATCGTCAGAAGGTGATCGCCGACGGCGACACCATTCGCATCATGCCGGCCGACCCGAAGACGATCTCGATTCCGCGCTACGATCCGGTGGCGCTGCTGGCGGCGATCGAACCGGTTGCCGAAGGCGATATGGTCGAGGCCGAGGTCACCGAAGTGGCCGTGCAGCAGGCGGCGGCGCCGGCTCCCGCCGCCGCGGGCGCGCCGGCTGCAGCGGCGGCCCCCGTGGCGGCGGCGCCGGCCGAACCCATGGCCGCGGCGCCGGCAGCGGTGGCGGTGGCACCGGTCGCCTACGCGCCGGTCGGCTATGCGCCGGTGGCGGCCGTGCCGATGGCCTACAGCGAGCCGAGCTCGAGTTTCTGGGACGTCGCCGCGCCGTTCGCCGGTGGCGCCATCGTCGGCGGTATCCTCGGCTATGCGCTGAGCGGTGACGACGACGATGACTATAACGGCGGTGGCTACGGCGGTGGCTATGGCGGCGGCTACAACAGTGGCAACACCGTCAACAACAACATCAATATCGAGGACAGCGTCGTTGGTGGCGGCGGCGGCAAGTACGACCGCGACAAGGTCGAGCGGGAGTTGCGCGACCGACACGACAAGGGGCAGGGCAATCGGCCCGACCGCGGCCGCCCGGTGCAGACCGGCGGCGTGGCGCCGTCGAAGCGCCCGGCGGCGACGACGCGCGACACGGCGAAGGTCGGTGATAAGGCGCGTCCGTCCGGCACCGGCAAGGCGATGCAGCTGCCCGGCGCCGCGCCAGGCGCGAAGGTGCCGGCGAAGTCGAGGGTCAATCCGGCCACCGGCCGGCCGGCGAGCGGCGCGGCGAACAAGCCGAAACCGGCCAACAAGCAGGTCGCCAACGCTCGGCCGGCCACCGCCCCGGCGGCCAAGGGGCCGGCAGCGAAAGCACCGGCGGCCAGAGCGCCGGCCGTGGCGAAGCCGCAGCCGGCCAAGGCGAAGCCGGCGGGCGGGGCGGGGATGACCGCCGGCCTCGGCGCGCCGCGCCAGCAGGTGCAGCGCGAAGCCAACCGCGGCGCCCAGAGTCGCCAAGTGGCAAAGCCGGCGGCCAAGCCGGCGGCGCGGGCGCCGGCGGCGCCAAAGCCGGCGCAGCGCGGCGGCGGCATGTCGAGTCCGAACCGCGGCGGCAACGCCAAGCAGGACGCCAACCGCGGCAAGCAGAGCCGCGGCGGCGGCGGTGGTGGGGGCGGCGGCCGCGGTGGCGGCGGCGGCGGCAAGAAGGGGCGTGGCCGATGATGGGCGCGCTGCGGGACGAGAGCACGGACGGACGCAGAGGGAGAGCGACGATGCGCAACGGCGGTGAACGGAACCAGGGGCAGCGGAGTGGTGGCTGGCGTGGGCTGGCGGCGGGGGTGACGGCGATTGCCGCGCTGCTACTTGTCGTGCCGGCACAGGCGGCGAGTTACGAGACGCCGGAGGCGGCGATGCAGGCCTTCCGCAGCGCCCTCGAGCCGCCCGACCCGAGCGCGCTGCTCGATCTCTTCGGCCGCCAGTACGAGGCCGATCTGCTCGGCGGCGACCCCGCCGCGGCCCGCCAGGGCTATGAGGCTCTGCAGCGCGCCGCGGCTGATTCGATCACCGTGGAGACCGAGGGGCCGGAGCGCGCCGTCATCGTCATGGGCCGGCGCGGCTGGCCGATGCCGGTGCCGCTGGTGCGCGGCGCCGACGGCTGGGCGTTCGACGCCGCCGCCGGCATCGAGGAGATCAGGGATCGCCGCATCGGACGCAACGAGCTCTCGGCGATCGAGTTCTGCGACGCTTACATGGACGCGCAGCGCGAGTACGCTGGCGCCGACCACGACGGCAACGACGTGCTCGAGTACGCACAGCGCATCGAGAGCACGCCGGGCAAGCGCGACGGCCTCTACTGGGCGGACGAGGGGGATGGGTCGGTCAGCCCGCTCGGCCCGCTCGCCGCCGGCGCCGAGCAGTACCTCGGCTACCGCAAGGCTGGAGAACCATACCGCGGCTACCACTTCCGCATTCTCACCCGTCAGGGCGCCAACCCGCCGGCGGGCAAGTACGACTACGTTATCAACCGCCACATGCTGGCCGGCTTCGCGCTCCTCGCCTGGCCGGCCGACTACGGCCACTCGGGGGTCATGACCTTCCAGTGCAGCCATCACGGCGGCATCTTCCAGAAGGATCTCGGCGCCGCGACCGGCGCGCTGGCTGCGAAGATCGCCGCGTACGATCCGGACAAGATGTGGGCGGTGGTGCCGCAGGACTGAGTCCGCAGCGCACACAGGCGAGCCGGCCGTAGGCTTCCACGGGCCGCACTTCAGCCGCCGCGGGTGACGCGCCTGCGGGCGGGTGGGAGTTCAGATCGCCGAGCGCACGCAGGTGCGCTGCATCGTCGCTGCCAGCAGCGGTGCCGCACGCAGGGCGCGGCTGACCGCACGCGCGGTCAGCGCGGGCGCGCGGCCGCCGACGACGATGCGGTTGTGGTAGTCGGCATGCGCCAGCGCGACCCAGGGTTGCGGCATGGCGGCGGCCATCGCCAGTGCATCGCGTCGGTCGAGCGCATTGCAGACCAGAATGCCGCCGCGTGCCAGGCGCGCCGCGGCGCGGCGCAGCGTCGCCGGCCACCCGTGCGGCTTGCGCATGCCGTCGCCGCTGCCTTGGTAGATGTCGTCGATGATCAGATCGAAGCGCTGTGCCGGCGTCAGGGCGGCGACGA
Organism: bacterium; assembly: GCA_031401035.1. Lineage (GTDB taxonomy): Bacteria > Desulfobacterota > Binatia > HRBIN30 > CADEER01 > JANNRA01. The sequence continues at coordinate 6,215 of JANNRA010000022.1, forward strand.
AGCGCCGCGCCTCGCCGCAGACGATCGTCGCGCCGAGCGCGTCGAGCGCGAACTCGCGCCGCGCCACCTCCAGCACCTGCGCGTCGAGGTCGACGCCGACGATCGCGGCATCGCGGCGCAGCGCGCGCAGCACGCGCACGACCGAGCCGCCGCCGACGCCGAGCAGCAGCACCCGCGGCGCCGGCGCCGCCGGCAGTAGCAGCACCGGCGCGGCGAGCAGATCCCAGGTGCCGCCGGTGGTCTCCTGCCCCGGGCGCCACAACGACGCGCAGGAGTCGTCGACCATGAGAAACGTCCCCTGCCGGGTGCGCTGCACGCGCACGTGCGGGATGCGGGGGTCGACGGGACGGGGCACGGTCACGACGTGCGGGTCATCCCAGTCGGTCGGCGAGTCGACGCAGCAGCCCGGCGCCGTCGCCGCGCCAGGAGGAGCCGTGCATGCAGGCGAGCGTCGTCGGTGCCAGCGCCGCCAGCTTGTCGAGCAGCGCGCGCGTCTGCGGCGCGTGCGCGAAGTAGTCGAGGCGTGCGCGCATGACCTCGCTGGGGGCGAGAATGTCGTCCTCGATCAGCGGTGCGTGCGTGTCGCCCGCCTGGGTGAAGAGGTCGCCGCAGAGCAGCGTGCGCGTGCGGGTCTCGAACAGGTAGCCGCACTCCCAGCCGTGCGGCAGGTGCGGCGTGGCGATCCAGCGCACCGTGTGACGGCCGAGCGACACCTCCTGACCGTCGTCGAGGACGCGCGGCGGACGGTCGGCGAGATCGCGCACCGAGACGTCCGCGGCCAGGCGCCCGCACAGCGGCGCGGCCTGGGGCGCGGCGGCGAGGAAGTCGTTCAGGGCGCCGCACTCGTCGGCCTCGACGTGTGAAAAGGCGATGTGGCGCATGCGCGCCAGCGGCAGCACCGAGGCGATGGCCTCCGCGACGAGTGGAAACAACCTGCGCAGGCCGGTGTGGAAGAGCAGCGGCTCGTCATCGGCGATGAGGAACTGATTGAACGTGAAGCCGCCGGGAAAGGCGCTGGGTGGGATCGGCGTGCTGATGCGATGGATTCCGTCGGCGATCTCGTCGATGCGCGTCCCGGAGACGGAGTTGGTGATGCCCATGATCGTTCTCCTGCGCGCCGCGCGCGACACGCGGGCAGGCGCGCCCGATAGCCCATTGCACCGCCGCCTGTCGACTGTGCGGCTCGGCCGAGGCGGCCGCGCGTCGCCGCTCACGCGGCTGCCGCGGCGCTGGAGCGCCGCTTCGCGGTCGTGCTAGCCAACCGGCGTGCGCGTCAGTGTCGTCGTTCTCTCGCTGTGCCTGGCGGTCGTCGCCTCCGCCGAGCTGCAGCCCGGCGACACGCTCGGCCCGGACAACTGGGAGAAGGCGCGCGGGCTGCTGCCGGAGGAGTTCCTCGCCGCCTACCAGCGCGGCGACTTCCGCCATCGCGTCGGTGCCTTCGCCGTCGACCGCATCGGCGACGATCCCGTCTTCCGCGAGGCGCTGGAGGCCAATCGCGGCCGCTACGGGCTGAGCCCGGCGGGCTCCATCATCGACACTGGCAGCGGCGCGCCGCCCGATTACGTCTACGCCTGGCCGTTCCCCGACATCGATCGCGCCGATCCGCAGGCGGCGATGAAGATCGTCTGGAACTATTTCTACACCCTGTACTACGGCGGCAACTCGCATTACCGCGCCGACCTACTGTGGGTGTCGCGTCGCGGCCTCGATCGCGCCATCGAGGTCGACACCTGGGTGAAGCACTACGACGGCCAGCACCCGCGCTTTCGCGAACCGGACGCCGACCGCGAGTTGCTGACGCAGACGCTGGCCGAGGTGCGCGCCCCGGCCGACGTCAGCGGCATTCTGTCGCTCTCCTGGCGCTACCGCGGCGCCGATCAGCGCGATTCGCTCTGGGCCTTCGTGCCGGCGCTGCGCCGCGTCCGCCAGGTGTCGCCGGCCAATCGCTCCGACGGCTTTCTCGGTTCCGACCTGACGCAGGACGACGGCGCCTACTTCGACGGTAAGGTGGAGGACTTCACCTGGACCCTGAAGGGCGAGCAGGATCTGCTGGTGCTCTTCGACGCGCCGTCGTTCGAGCGGCGTGCCGAGCTGCAGCGCCTGCCCGACGGCGGCTGGCGCATGCTCATCCCCGGCGGCGCGCGCGTCGGCTTCCAGGTGCCGGGCTGGCCGGGCGCCCCGTGGTGCCCGGTGCAGGAGGTGCTGGTGCGGCGCCCGCACTGGATCGTCGAGGCGGTGCCGAAGGACCCCTACTACCTGTTCGGCAAGCTCGTCTTCCGCTTCGACAAAGAGCTGTTCATGGGCAGCTACACCTCGAAGTACGACTGGCAGGGGACGCTCATCGGGTCGTACTCCGCCATCCGCACCAACATCGTCAGGGCCGCGCCCGGCGAGCTGTGGGGCTGGGCCGGCGGCGCCGTCGCCGTGGCGCTCAACTGGAAGCTCGACCGCGCCACGGCGGCCGGCATCGTCGCCGGGCGGAACAGCCCGGCCGATTCGCGCATTCCGCTGTCATCGAACATGTTCTCGCTGCAGCGCTTGATGGACAAGGGGCGCTGAGCCGCGCCCTCCACCCTGCGCGTCGTTCCGCCACCCTCAGGCGGCCGGGCGCTGCTCGGCGGCGATCGCCGCCGCCACGGCCGGGCGTTGTTGCATGCGCGTCAGGTAGGCCTGCAGCGCCGGCCACGGAGCGAGCGCAATGCCGGCGTGCGGGCAGAGGATCAGTGCCCAGGTGAGATAGGCATCGGCGATGGTGAAGTGGTCGCCGACCAGAAACGGCCGCTCCCCGAGCTGGGCCGCGACGAAGCCGATCTTGCGCTCGGCGAGCGAGCGGGCGAAGACCTTGGCGGCCTCGGGGGCGTCGGGGTTGAAGATCGGCGCGAAGATGCCCTTGTGGATCTCGGTCGAGACGTAGCCAACCCACTCGAGCACGGCGTAGCGGTCGCGCCTACCGGCCGCCGGCAGCAGGGCGGCGTCGGGGCGCAGCTCGGCGAGATACTGCAGCACGGCCGGGTTCTCGCTCAGCACCGTGCCGTCGTCGAGGCGCAACGCCGGCACGTAGCCCTTGGGCGAGACGGCGAGGTAGTCGCCGCCGTCGGCGAGCTGCTTGGCGGCCAGCGCCACCGGTCGCAGCGTGACGTCGATGCCGGCCTCGCGCGCGACGATATGGCTGGCGAGCGAGCAGGCGAAGGGGGCGAAATAGAGTTCCATGGGTCGGGTCTCCGGGGCGACCGGGCGCCAGCATGGCGCCGGGCATTTCTGTACTGTATGATACAAAATACGATGCCGCGTCAAGGTCGTCCAGTGCTGCCTTCTGTCCCGTCCGCCGCGTCCGTCGCGCCGCGCCGCCGCGGCCGCCCGCGCCAGTTCGATGCCGACGCCGCCCTCGACGCGGCGCTGCGAACGTTCTGGCGCAAGGGGTTCCAGGCGACCTCGCTCGACGAACTGACGGCCGCCACGGGCCTGAATCGGCCCAGCCTCTACGCCGCGTTCGGCAACAAGGACGCCCTCTACGCGGCCGCCATCGCCCGCTACGTCGCGACCATCGGCCGCGCCTTCCTGATTCCGCTGGCGGCACCGGTGCCGCTGGCGGCGGCGCTGCGGCGCTTCTTTGCCGCCGTCGTCGCCACCACCTGTGGCGCGCACGGCCCGCTCGGCTGCGCCATCGCCTGCACGCTGCCGGCCGACGCCGGACACCTTCCGGCGCTGCAGCGCCTGCTCGCCGGCGCGTTGGCGGAGATCGACGGCGCGGTCCAGCAACGCCTGGTGGCGGCGCGCGCGGCCGGCGAGCTGCCGCGCCATGCCGATCCGCGGGTCACCGCGCAGCTGGTGGTCGGGACGATGCTGTCGCTCGCCATTCGCGCCCGCGCCGGCGCGCCGCGTCGCGAACTGACGCGCATCGCCAGCGCCTGCGTCGCGCTGGTAACGAGTCGCTGAGCACCGCAGGGCGCGCCCGGGCCACACCCGCGTTGACTCCCTCGTCGCCGCGCGGGAGAACGCCGCATGCACATCGACGGCGGCCTGACCACGCTCGAACTGGCGCAGGTGCCGGCGGCGGCCCGCGACCTCGAAGCCCTCGGCTACGACGGGCTGTTCACCTTCGAGGGCAAGGGCGACCCGTTCCTGCCACTGGTGCTGGCCGCCGAGCATACCGCGCGCGTCGCCCTCGGCACGGCGGTGGCGATCGCCTTTCCGCGCAGCCCGATGCACCTCGCCTACCTGGCGCACGATCTGGCGCTGCAATCGCGCGGCCGCTTCATCCTCGGCCTGGGCGCGCAGATCCGCACGCATGTCGAGAAGCGCTTCAGCGCCGTCTACGACCACCCGGCGGCGCGTATGCGCGAGCTGGTGCTGGCGCTGCGCGCCATCTGGGCCTGCTGGTACGACGGCGCGCGGCTCGAGTTTCGCGGCGAGTTCTACCGCCACACGCTGATGACGCCGATCTTCGAACCGGTGCCGAACGCCTTCGGACCGCCGCCGGTGTATCTCGCCGGCGTGCAGCCGCGCATGGTGGCGGTAGCGGGCGAGGTCGCCGACGGGCTGATCGTGCACCCCTTCAACTCGCGCCGCTTCCTCGAGCGCGATCTGCTGCCGGCCCTGGCGCGCGGCCGCGCCAGGGCCGGGCGCACCCCGGCGGCCGTCGCGGTGATGGCGCAGGCGTTGGTGGCGGTCGGCTGCGACGACGCCGAGCGCGAGCTGGCAGCGACGATGGTGCGCGGCCAACTCGCCTTCTATGCCTCGACGCCCGCCTACCGCCCGGTGCTCGAGGCGCACGGCTGGGGGCCGCTGCAGGAGGAGTTGCACGGGCTGTCGAAGCGCGGCGAGTGGGCGGCGATGGGCGAGCGCATCAGCGACGAGATGCTGGCGACCTTCGCCGCCGTCGGCGCTCCGGAGGACATCCCGGCGCAGATCCGGGCGCGCTACGGCGGCCTCGCCGACCGCGTCATGCTGGTCCACTACGCCAGCCTGCACGGCGAAGCGCGCGAACGCTGGGCGGCCATGCTGGTCGCGCTGCGCGGCTGACGTGGATCAGGCCAGCATGTCGCGCATGCGGATGACGAGGCCGGGGAACAGCGACGGCTTGAACGTCCCGCGCCGGCCGACCTCGGCCTCGACGACGTAGGCGCCATCTGCCAGCCGCCACGCCGTCAGCGCGCCGGCGCGCGGGTCGACGACCCAGTAGTGCGCCACGCCGGTGCGTGCATAGAGGTCCCGCTTGCGGCCGCGGTCGCGTGCGGCGCTCGACGGCGAGAGAATCTCCACCGCCAGATCCGGCGCGCCAAAGATCGCCTTGTTCTCGATCAGCGCCTCGCGTGCGCGAGCGACGAAGAGCAGGTCCGGCTCGACGGCGCTGATCTTCTCCAGCACCACCGCCACCGGCGCGAACAACACCGTGCCGAGGCGATGCGTGCGCACGTGCCGGCGCACGACGTCGTTCAGGTTGCCGAGCACGCGTTGATGGTCGATGAACGGCGACGGCGTCACGACGAGCTCCCCCTCGATGATCTCGTAGCGGTTGCTGTCCTCCGGGGTGCGCCAGAGGTCGCGCCAGGTGAGGCCGGTGCCGCGTGTGATGCGTGCCGTCTGTGCCACGTCCGGACCATAGCACCGGCGTCCATCGGGCGGGAATGACGCATGCGCGGCCAGGCGCGGTATCCAATCCCGGCGACCGCCCCGGCATGCAGCATAGGATTGTCCGCCCAGGGCCGCCGGGCTATGCCCTCTGTGCTCGCCCGCCGTTGGACACCCCATGCTGCTGTTGCCCATTTTCCTCATCGTCCTGGTCGATATCCTCGCCTTCACGCTGGTCATCCCGCTGCTGGCGATCTACGCCGAGGGCCTCGGCGCGACGCCGCTGCAGGCGATGCTGTTGGTATCCGTCTTCGCCCTCTGCCAGCTCGTCTCCGGGCCGCTGCTCGGGCGCATCTCCGACCGCGTCGGCCGCAAGCCGATGCTGCTGGTCAGCCAGGTCGGCACGCTGCTCGGCCTGTTGGTGATGGGCAGCGCCACGACGCTGTGGCTGCTGTTCCTCGGCCGCATCCTCGACGGCGTCACCGCCGGCAACCTGTCCCTGGCGCAGGCCTACATCGCCGACAATACCCTGCCCGAGGACCGCGCCCGCTCTTTCGCCATCATCGGCATCGCCTTCGGCCTCGGTTTCTTCCTCGGCCCGACGATGGCCGGCTACCTCTCGCAGTACGGGCTGCACGCACCCTTCCACGCCGCCGCCTGCCTGTCGCTGCTGAGCATCGTCTGCACGGCGGCCCTGCTACCGAATCAAGCGGCGGCGGCGCGGCCGGCCGGCGATGTCGGCCCCGCCGGCGGGCGCCTGGCGCTCACCGACTGGGGCACGTACGCGCAGTATTTCGAGCGCCCCGTCCTGGCCGGCCTGCTGCTGCAGTTCTTCCTCTTCGCCGTCGCTTTCAGCACCTTCACGTCGGGCTTCGCGCTGTTTGCCGAGCGCACCTTCCGCTGGAACGACCAGCCGTTCACGCCGCGTGAGATCGGCTATCTGTTCGCCTATGCCGGACTGTTCGGCATCCTCTTGCAGGGCGGCTTGATCGGTCGCCTGGTGAAACGCTTCGGCGAGCCAGTGCTGGTGACGGCGGGGTTCATCTCGATGGCGGCCGGCTATCTGCTGCTCGGCCTGATCGACCAGATCGGGCCGCTGATCGGCGTCGCGACGCTGGTCGCTTTCGGCCAGGGGGTGCTGCGCCCGACGCTCACCAGCCTGCTCAGCCAACGCGTCGGCCGCGACGAGCAGGGCGTCGTCCTCGGCCTCGGCCAATCGCTGACCTCGTTGGCGCTGGTGGTCGCACCCGTCTTGGGTGGCTGGCTGATCGGCCACGGCCATCTGTCGATGTGGGCCTTCGTCGCCGCCGCGGCGGCGCTGCTCGGCTGGCTCGCCGCCGCCTGGGGCTCATCGCGCGCGCTGGTGCTGAAGACCGAACCGTAGCGCCCGCCGCATGGCGGTGACCGTGGGTGACTTCGCGCGCGCGGCCCGGTACGCTCCGAGCGTCATGGCTGACGACATTAGTCGCGCCCGCGCCGCCGCCGCGCGCGCTGCCGCTCGGTACCCCGCGGTGGCGATGCTGGTGCTGTATGGCTCGCGCGCGCGCGATGATGCGGCGGTCGCGTCTGACTGGGATCTCGCCTACGTGGCCGGCGCGGCGCTCGATCCCCTCTCGCTGCGCCTGGAGCTGACCGACGCGCTGGCCACCGACGCGGTCGACCTGGTGGCACTCGACCGCGCCAGCGCCCTCTTGCGCTTCCGCGTCGCGCGCGACGGCGTCCCCCTCTTCGAGCGCGCGCCCGGCGCCTTCGCCCGTTTCTGGATGCACGCCGTGCAGTTCTGGTGCGAGGTGTCGCCCCTGGTGCGGCGTGGCAACGCGGCGCTGTTAGACGAGCTGCGTCGATGAGCGCCTTCGATGCCGAGCTGGTGGCGGCCAGGGCGGCGGCGGTCGAACGTCACCTGGCACGCGTGGCGGCGCGCCTGCCTGCCCGCGCCAGCGAGCTTCTGCCCTCAACCGACGCGTCCGACGCGGTCGTGCTGCACCTCTGGCAGGCCGTGCAACTCGTCCTCGACCTCGCCTTCGCCGCCTGCCTGCATCGGCGCCTGCCGACGCCGGCGACCTACGCCGACGCGTTTCGCTCCCTCGTCGCCGAGGGGCTGCTCGACCCGGCCCTGGCCGAACGCTTGGCGCGCGCCGCCGGCTTCCGCAACCTGGTCGCGCACGCGTACGAGGCGCTCGACATGGCAGCGGTGCACGCCGCTGCCACCACGGGGCCCGCCGATTTGCGCGCTTTTCTCGTCGCCCTGGCGACGGCGACGCGATCATAGCGCCGCGTTGGCGTCTCGCGTCGCACCAGTCCTGCGGCGCGCGGCGCTGCGGGCGAGACGCCCGCGGTCCCAGCCACTGCCCGGGCTGGGCGTCAATCGATCATCGCCACCGCTTCGATCTCGACCAGCAGCTGCGGCACCGCCAGGCCGGAGACCACCAGATAGGTGCTGGCCGGGTAGTGGCCGTCGGCGAAATGCTTCTGGCGCGCCGCGGCGACCGCCGGGCGGTAGGCGGCGTCGGTGACGAAGATGGTGATCTTGACGATGTCGGCCATGCTGCCGCCGCACGCTTCGACGACGGTGCGCAGGTTGCGGAAGACCTGCTCGGTCTGCGCCGCGGCGTCGCCCTCGCCGATCAGCTTGCCGTCGCCGTCCAGCGCCACCTGGCCGGAGATGAACACCGGCGCGCCCGACTTCTTCACCGCGTAGGAGTACCCGGACGGCGGTGCCATGCCGGCGGGATTGACGTTCTGTTTGGTCATGGCCGGAGAGAAACCATACAACCGCGCCGATCGCCACCGGCGCTGTTTACGAACCCGACCGCGGTGCTAGAACCAGCCCATGCGCTGGGAAGACCAACGACGAAGCGAGAACGTCGAGGACCGCCGTGGTTCCGGCATGCCGCGGCGGCGCGGCATGGCGGTCGGCGGCGGCATCGGCGGCGGCACCATCCTGTTGATCCTGGCCATCGCCTTCCTCACCGGCGAGAACCCGCTGCGCCTGCTCGACGCGGTGGGCGGCGGGCCGTCGGTGTCGGTCGACGATCGCTTCGATCCCGGCGGCGGGCAGCCCGGGCAGGCCGGCGCACCGAGCGACCAGCTCGGCCAGTTCGCCTCGTCGGTCCTCGGCTCGACCGAGGACATCTGGGAGCAGCAGTTCGCGCGCGCCAGGGCCAGCTACCAACCGCCGGTGATGGTGCTCTTCTCCGGCGCGGTGCAGTCGGCCTGTGGCTACAACAGCGCCGCCGTCGGGCCCTTCTACTGTCCGCTCGACAGCAAGCTGTACCTCGACCTGTCGTTCTTCGACGAGCTCGAGCGCCGCTTCGGCGCGCCGGGCGACTTCGCGCAGGCCTACGTCATCGCGCACGAGGTCGGCCACCACGTGCAGAACCAGCTCGGCATCGCCGGCAAGGTGCATGAGGCGCGCCGCGGCGCGGGCTCGGAAGAGGAGGCCAACGCGCTGTCGGTGCGCATGGAGCTGCAGGCCGACTGCCTGGCCGGCGTCTGGGCGCACCACAGCAAGCTGCTCGAGTCGGGCGACGTCGAAGAGGGCCTGCGCGCCGCCAGCGCCATCGGCGACGACCGCATCCAGCGCCGCTCGCAGGGCTACACCGTGCCCGAGTCGTGGACGCACGGCTCCTCCGAGCAACGCGTGCGCTGGCTGCGCCGGGGCCTCGAGAGCGGCGACATCAACAGCTGCGACGTCTTCGCAGCCCGGGACCTCTGAGGAAAGAAAGAGGCTTCAACGCGAAGACGCGAAGCACGGACGACCCCCTAGATCTTCGCTCCGCGACGCTTCGCGTCTTCGCGCCTTCGCGTTGAAGTCCTCTTCAGGTCCTCTGCTCCACCTGCGCTTCGGAGACCGACGCTTCGCCCATGAGGAGTTGGCCGAGGGCGATAGCGGCGAGGGCGGCGATGGAGAGTTCGACGCTACCGCTCTGTTCGCCGACGTAGAGCATGCAGGCGAGCGGCAGGCGGTAGCCGGAGGCGAGGAAGCAGGCGGCGCCGAGCAGGGCGAGCTGGTGCGTCTCACCGCGGCCGCAGGCCTGGGCGACGAGCTGGCCGAGGAAGGCGCCGTTGCAGGCCAGCGAGGTGAAGACGCCGCCGCCGCCGGCGCCGTAGACGCAGATCAGGTTGGCGCCGGCCCGCACCGCCAGCACGGCGGCGATGAGGCCGAGCGGTTGCGGCGTCGCGGTGAGCCAGGCGGCGGCGATGTAGCCGGGCCCGAAGGTGATCCAGGCGCCGGCGAGGTGGAAGCCGGCGGCGGCGAGCAGCCCCAGGGCGACGCCGCCGATAACGGCGCGCTGCCAGCGCTCCTGGCGGCGGCCGAGGCGGCGCAGGATCTCCTCGGCACCGGCGAACAGGCGCGCGCCGAGGCCGCAGGCGAGGGCGACGCACAGCGCGGCGGCGACGAAGGTGGCGTCGATCTCGGGCAGGCCGCCGAGCGGCACGAGATGGCGCGTGCCGATGATCGCGTCGCGCGTCAGGTAGGCGCACACCGCCGCGATGGCGCACGGCGCCAGGCGCGGCGCGTCGATGTCGCGCTTGAACGGCACCTCGATGCCGTACAGCGCGCCGACCGCCGGCGAGGAGAACACCGCGGCGATGCCGGCGCTGGCGCCGGCGGCGAGCAGGCCGCGGCGTTGCACCTCGCTCGCCTGCCAGCGCGACAGCACCTGACTCCAGGCGGCGCCGATCAGCGCCGAGGGCGATTCGAAGCCCTGCGCGCCGCCGAGTCCAACGGTTGCCGCCGCGGCCAGCAGCCGGCCGGGCACCTGGCGCAGCGGCAGGCGGCCGCCGGGCGTGTGGTAGGTGGTGATGTAGAGTTCGGAGGTCGCCGGTGTCGTAGCGCGCGTGACGAAGCGCGTCGCCAGCCACGTCAGCGGCAGCGCCAGGGCGGAGACCGCCGCCGGCCAGTAGCCGGGCAGCAGGCCGAGCTGGCCGAGGGCGACGTGCTCGGCCAGATAGGAGATCACGGCCACGCAGGCGCCGGTCAGCACGCCGATCGCCGCCGGCATGATGAGCTGCCACAGCATGCGCGGCTGCGTCTCAGAATCGCGGCAGGGAGACAAGCGCTGCTGGAGGACGCCGCCCAGCCGCCGCGTTGCTCCTGCCGCCGCGTTGCCCTACACACAGCCCGCATGCGCCACTTCGATCTGTGCGTCGTCGGCAGCGGGCCCGGCGGGCAGAAGGCGGCGATCCAGGCCGCCAAGCTCGGCAAGCGGGTGTGCGTCGTCGAGCAGCGCGAGCAGGTCGGCGGGGTCGCCGTCCACACCGGGACCATCCCCTCCAAAGCGCTGCGCGAGGTCATCCTGCGCGCCGGCGGTGTCGCCCCGGGCGCGCCGCGCGTCACCGACTTCCGCGATGCCGGCCAGCGCGCCAGCCTGCGCACGTTGTGGCAGCACTACCAGGGCGTCATCGCCACCGAGACCGAGATCGTGCGCGAGCAGCTCGCTCGCAACGACATCGCCCTCATCACCGGCCAGGCGCGCTTCGACGACCCGCACACGCTCACCGCCGCCGGGGCGACGGCGCGCGAGACGGTCACCGCCGAGCATGTGGTGCTGGCGGTCGGCACGGTGCCGGCACGGCCGCCGGCGGTGCCCTTCGATGCCGCGACGATCATCACCACCGACGAGCTCTTCACCCTGCCGGCCATCCCGCATTCACTGATCATCGTCGGCGGCGGCGTCATCGGCACCGAGTACGCCTCGATGCTGTCGGTGCTCGGCGTGCGGGTGACGCTCATCGATACCCGCCCGCGCCTGCTCGACTTCGTCGACGGCGAGGTGGTCGAGGCGCTGCAGTACCATCTGCGCCAGGGCGGCATGACGCTGCGCCTCGGCGAACAGGTGGCGGCGATCCGCCGCGCCGCCGGCGCCGCCACGGCGGCGGAAGTGGAGCTCGAGAGCGGCAAGACGGTGGTCGCCGACTGCCTGCTGTACTGCGTCGGCCGGCAGGGTGCGACCGACGCCCTGCAACTACAGGCCGCCGGCCTGACGGTCGATGCGCGCGGCCGCCTCGCCGTCGACCAGGACTACCGCACCGTCGTGCCGCACGTCTTCGCCGTCGGCGACGTCATCGGCTTTCCCGCCCTCGCCTCGACCAGCATGGAGCAGGGACGGGTGGCCGCCTGCCGCATGTTCGGCGCGCGCTGCGACTCGATGATGCAGACGCTGCCCTACGGCATCTACGCGATTCCCGAGATCTCCATGGTCGGCCGCACCGAGGATCAGCTGACGCGCGACGCCGTGCCGTACGAGACCGGCGTCGCCCAGTACCGTGAGATCGCGCGCGGCCAGCTGCTCGGCGACGAGATCGGCATGCTCAAGCTGCTCATCGAGCCCGACACGCACGCCGTGCTCGGTGTGCACATCATCGGTACCGGCGCGACGGAGCTGATCCACATCGGCCAAGCGGTGATCGCCCTCGGCGGCACCGCCGACTACTTCGTCGACGCCGTGTTCAACTACCCGACCCTCGCCGAGTGCTACCGCGTCGCCGCCCTGAACGCCCTGAACAAGCAGCACAATCGATGACCGCCCCCGTCGATCCGCGCACCCCGCCCGGCGCCGCACCGAGGTCCCTTCTCGCGCCGGGAGAGGGGCAGGGTGAGGGGATTCCGACCCGCCTCCTGCTGCTGATCCTCCTCGCGCCGCTCCTCCTCGGCAGGCCGAGCGGCGCGCAGCCGACGCCCGAGCCGACCGCGGCGGTGGCGGCGACGCCGACCGCCGCTGCGATTCCCCTCGCCGATGTGGCGGGACGCAGCGACGAGGTCGGCGTCTACCTGACGCAGGTCGAGGAGCGGGCGCGGCAGGAGGGGGAGGCGACGGCGATCGCCGCGGGGCTGCCGCAGACCGCCGTGCAGGTGCGCGAGAAGGCCGCCGCGACGACGGCGCTGCTCGGCGGCGACAGCCCGGCGCTGCGCGACATCGACAATCTGGCCGAGGCCTGGCGTATGCTGCGCAGCCAGCTCGACGACTGGAGCGCGACGCTGACGACGCAGGTCACGCAGCTCGACCAGGAGGTCGCCGGCCTGGACCGCCTGCGCCGGGTGTGGCGCGCGACGCGCGAGCAGGCGCGCGTCGAGTCGGCGCCGCCGGCGGTGCTGGAGCGCATCGGCACCACCCTCGAGGCCATCGGCACCCTGCGCAAGGGACTCGACGAGCGGCGCAAGCAGCTGCTGGTGCTGCAGGGCACGGTGGTCGAGCAGTCCGCCGCGACGCGCGAACCGCTGCGCGCGCTCGGCAGCGTGCGCCGCCAGGGCTTCGGACGCCTGCTGGTCGCCGACAGCAAACCGGTGTGGGCGCTGTACCCCGCTGCGGGCGTCGGCTCGGCGCTGCGCGCCGCCCTGGCGGCGACGGCCGAGGAGCTGTCGGTCACCCGCCGCTACCTCGACGCACACCGGTCGCGCCTGCTGCTGCAGTTCGCCTGCTTCGCGCTGCTCGCCTGGGCGCTGTACCGGGCGCGGCCGCGCCTCGCCGCCCTGGCCGCCGACGATCCCAGCATGGCGCGCGGCGCGCGCATCTTCGACGCGCCGATGTCGGCCGCGGCGCTGGTGCTGCTCGTCGCCTCCGGCTGGTTCCTGCCCGACGCGCCGCTGCTGCTCATCGACCTCATCGGGTTGGTCGCCCTGCTGCCGACGCTGCTGGTGCTGCGGCGCGTCATCGACCCGCCGGCGGTGCCGGCGCTGTGGGCGCTCGGTATCTTCTACGTCGTCGATCAGGCGACCCGCTTCCTCTCCTCGCAGCCGTTTCTCGAGCAGGCGCTGTTCAGCCTCGAGCGCCTCGGCATCGTCGCCTTCCTGGTCTGGTTCCTGCGCAGCGGTCGCTTTCGTGCCATGTGGGAGGCGGACTCGCGCTGGGCGGCCAGCGCCGAACGCGGCGCCGGCACGCTCATCGTCCTGGTCGGCTTCAGCGCCGTCGCCGGCGCCCTCGGCTACATGCAGTTGTCGCGCTATCTGCAGGAGGCGCTGGTCGACAGCGCCTACGCCGCCCTGGTGCTCTACGGTTCCCTGCAGGTGCTCGAGGCGCTGTGGGCGTCGCTGTTGCGCACCCGCCTGGCGCGCCGCCTGCATATGGTCGACGCGCACCGCGCCCTGCTGCAGCGCCGCGGCGAGCGCCTGCTCGGCTGGCTCGCCTTCGCCGCCTGGGTGCTGGTCTCGCTGCGCAACGCGCGCGTCCTCGACATCCTTCTGCCGGCGTTGCGCGGGCTGTTAGGCGGACAGCTGACGGTCGGCTCGCTGACGCTCTCGCTCGGCGCGGTGCTGGCCTTCGCCGTCACCGTCTGGCTGAGTTTTGTCGTCTCGCGCTTCGTGCGCTTCGTGCTGGCCGAGGACGTCTACCCGCGCGTCGCCCTGGCGCCGGGCATGCCCTATGCCCTGTCGAGCCTGCTGCACTATGCCATCTTGTTGGTCGGGTTCTTCATGGCGATGGCGGCGACGGGCATCGACATGAACCGCTTCACGATCCTCGCCGGCGCCTTCGGCGTCGGCATCGGCTTCGGCATGCAGAACATCGTCAACAATTTCGTCTCCGGTCTCATCCTGCTCTTCGAGCGGCCGATGAAGGTCGGCGACACCATCCAGCTCGCGCAGCTCTCCGGCGAGGTGAAGCATATCGGTATTCGCTCGAGCATCGTCCGCACCTTCGACGGCGCCGACGTGATCGTGCCGAACGGCGACTTCATCTCCGGCGCGGTGACCAACTGGACCTTTTCCGACCGTCGCCGGCGCATCGACCTGCCGCTCGGCGTCGCTTACGGCAGCGACCCCGAGCAGGTGTTGGCATTGCTGCGGCGCGTCGCCGGCGGACATCCATTGGTGATCGAGCAGCCGGCGCCGACGGCACTCTTCCTCGGCTTCGGCGCCGCCGCGCTCAACTTCGAGCTGCGCTGCTGGACCGACACCTTCGACCAGGCGGTGACGACGCGCAGCGAGCTGGCGGTGGCGGTCAATGCGGCGTTGGCCGAGGCCGGCATCGACATCGCGTCCCCGCAGCGCGACACGCGCCTGAGCAGCGGCGACGAGCCGCTCACCATCCGCGTCGTCGGCGACAAGGCGTGATCAGTCCCCGCCGCCGCCGGGCGGTGGGGGCCATTGCACGACCGCGTCGATGGCCGCACATTGGGGTCATGCCCGTCACCGACCCGCGCTCCTCTGCCCCGCGACGTGTGGCTGTCGCCGCCCTGCTCGTCGCTGGCCTCGCTGGCCTGGGGTACGTCACCTGGCGCCCCGGCGGCACGCCGCTCGCCGCGGGCCCCGCCCCGACGACGCCGCGGCAGCCGGCAGGCGCCGCCGCCGGCGACAGCCGGCGTGCCGCCAGCGCCCTGGCGCGGCAGGTCGGTCGGCTGACGGAAGCGCTGGCGGCGGAAGGCGCCGCGCGGCAGCGCCTCGAAGAGCGCCTGGCGAGCATCGAAGCGCAGCTCACGGACCTGTATGCCGCCGGTGCCGACACCGCGGCGTCGCGTCCGTCCGCGCTTCCAGAGGCGCCGTCGGCGGCCGCCGATCCCCCGCCGGCCGATGCGGCAGGCACGGCCATGGAGCGGGCCCTGGTCGCCGCCGGCATCGATGTGGCGACGGCGACGGATATCAAGCGCCGCCGCGACGAGTTGACGATGGCCGAGATCACCCTCAGCGATCAGGCGACGCGCGAGCAGTGGCTCGAGACGCCGCGCTTCGCGCAGGCCATGGCCACGCTGGCGGCACAGCGGACGTCGATCCGCGACGAGATTGGCGATGACAGCTACGATCGCTATCTCGCCGCGCGCGGCGAGCCCAACCGGGTGCGCGTCGATGAAGTGTTGGCGGAGACGGCCGCCGCCGCGGCCGGCCTCCAGGCCGGTGATGTCGTGCTGCGCTATGGGGCGGCGCGCATTTTCGCGCCCGACGACCTGGTGACCGAGACGCGCGGCGGCACCGCCGGCGAGGTGGTGCGGGTCGAGGTGCTGCGTCAGGGGCAGCGGTTCGAGGTCACGGTGCCGCGCGGCCCGCTCGGCCTGCGCATCGCCGCCAGTCAGGGCTCCCCCGGCGAGGGTTGACGCGGTAACCGCCGCGGCCCCGGCGCCTGCGCCTCGCCGGTGCGCGCCCGCAGGTCGCGCCGCCGCCCGCGACCGCTCAGGAGGCACGGGCCGGCGGCGCGCCGGCCGGCAGCGAGAAGCGGAAGGTGGTGCAGTCGTCGTCGAGCGGCGTCGTCCACAGCCGGCCGCCGTGCGACTCGACGATCGAACGGCTGATGACGAGGCCGAGTCCGAGACCGTGCGCCTTGGTGGTGACGAAGGGCGTGAAGAGGCGCTCCCTGAGGTCGGGCGCGAGCCCTAGGCCGGTATCGCGCACGGCGACCTGGACCTCGCCGCCAGCCACCGTGGTGGCGACCACCACCTCGCGGCGCGCGCCACGCGTCAGCGCCGCGGCCTGCACGCCGTTCAGCATCAGGTTGAGCATCACCTGTTCTATCTGCGCGCCGTCGGCATGGATGGCGGGCAGGTTGGCGCCGCCCTCGAGGCGGACGGTGACCCCGTGTTCGCGCGCCTGCGGCGCGATGACGCGCACCGCATCGCTGGCCAGCGCATTGACGTCGAGGTCGCGGCTGATCGTCGTGTCTTCCCGGATCAGGTCGCGGATGCTGCGCAGGATCTGCCCGGCCCGCAGGCCCTCGTGCGTGATCTGCTCGCATGCCTCGCGCAGCGCCGGCAGATCGACCCGATCGCCGCGCAGGCGCTGCACGGCCCCCTGCGCGTAGTTGGTGATCGCACACAAGGGTTGATTGATCTCGTGCGCCAGGGCGGAGGCCATCTCGCCGATGGTGTGGCGACGCAGCGCGTGCGCCAGATGGGCCTGGTGGCGGTGCAGCTCCTCGTGCGCCCGCTCGAGCGCCGCGGTGCGTTCGCTGACGCGCTGCTCGAGGCGTGCTGCCAGGCGGCGGACGGCGCGCTCGGCGCGGCGCCGATCGAGCAGCTCACGACGGTGCCCGCGCCGATAGCGGGTGACCTCGCGGGCGGCGACGAACGACAGCGCGAAACTGATGATGACGGCGATGGCGGGATCGCCGCCGAGCGTCGCCAGGGTGCCGTCGGCGTGGTACGCCGCCGCCGCCAGGGCGGCCGCCGCGACGCTCACCGTCGCCAGCTGCGGCCACAGCCCCCAGGGCATGATGGCGGCGGTCGTCAACGCCGCGCCGACGAACAGGATGGCGGTGGTGCCGTGCTCGGGGTTGTCCATGTTCGCCCGCGCCAGCGCGGTGAGCGCGTAGGCG
This sequence comes from bacterium, assembly GCA_031401035.1. Lineage (GTDB taxonomy): Bacteria > Desulfobacterota > Binatia > HRBIN30 > CADEER01 > JANNRA01. The sequence continues at coordinate 23,026 of JANNRA010000022.1, forward strand.
ATCGACACCGAGGCCATCGACACCCCCAGGGCGTGCCGCATCACCCAGGGCTGCTGCAGGACGATCAGGCCGAGCCCCGACAGCGCGATGCCGAGCAGGTGCAGCAGCACCGACGGCCCCGGCAGCGCCTGCGTCGAGGAGGCCTGGAACGCGGTGAAGATACAGGCGCCGACGAGGCAGATGACCAGGACGAGCCGCGTGCGCCGCACCAGCAACTGGCTGGTCGACAGCAAGAAACTATCGCCTCGAATTGAAATCATTGCATGCCGTTGGCGCTAGCGCGGATACAGGTATCACGCCGGCGGGAACGATCGGAAGTGCCGCGGCAATCAGGGGGCGGCGGGCGGCGACTGTTTGCGCAGACAGGCCTGATAGTGGGCACTCAGGGGCCGGAATCGCGAGCCCTCGAGCGCCCGCTCCAGGCCACCGAACCAGCCCAGCAGGAGGCTGGGAACCGAGTCGGGCAGAAAGGTGAAGTACTGCGTGTCGGCGGTGAGCCACTGCGCGCCGCGCACCTCGGGCAGGGCCGTCGGCAGGATCCAGCGCTCGTTGCCCTCGTCGATGCGATTGAGCAGCGGGAACAGGTAGCCCATGTACCAGCGGAACAGCGGGTTGCGGGTGTTGATCTCGTGCAGCAGGAACAGGCCGCCGGGGCGCAGGACGCGGACGATCTCCTGCAGCGTGCGCTCCTGGGCGCCCGGGCCGAGCAAGTGATGGATGGCGTTGATGCTGTACACGAAGTCGTAGCGCGCGTCGGCGACGGGCAGCGCCTGCGCGTCGGCCTGCACGACGCCGCCGGCGCGGCCCAGGTGGACGGCGGCCTGGCGCAGCTGCCCGACCGAGTAGTCGGTGCCGTCGACGTCGTAGCCGCGCGCACGCATGGCGCGCAGGTACCAGCCCTGGCCGCAGCCGAGATCGAGGCCGCGGGCGCCGGCCGTGATGCCGTGCGCCTGCAGCGTCCGGTGCATGTGCGCGACCTTGCTGGCCAGCAGGCGGTCGCGCACGTGCGCCGGAATCTCGCCCTCGTACGCCCAGGCGATCTCGTCGAAGTGCGCCTCCGTCTCGCCGCGGATGATGCGCGCCAGGCGCCGGCGGAAGGCCACCAGCGCGGCGAGTCCGAGGACGACGGCGAACCACGCGGTGCCGGCCCGGTAGACGAGGATCGCCAGCACGCCGGTGTGTGCCGGAACGCCGGCGAGCGTCAGTTCGTGGATCATCGTGGAGCCGGTCACCGAGACGCCGAGCGGCAGGCCGGTGACGCCGCCGAGCAGCGTGCCGCTGGCAAAGGCGCGCAGGGCGACCGCGCCGGCAACCGGGGCCGAGAGGAGCCCGAGCGTCGCGAACAACGCGATCACCGGCAGGATCCAGGCCACGGCGGTGGTGCCAAGCGCGCCAAGGGCCACCCAACCGGCGGTCGAGGGGGAGTTCGCCGGCAGGGCGAAGCGGAACAGCAGGGCCGTTCCAACCCCCAGCGCCAGGACCGCGGCAGCACCCCATCCTCCATGATACGAGGCGAGCAGTGCGCAGCCGAGAACGCCGGCGTCGAGCCCGCGTTCGATCAGCCAGATGCGCACCAGGTAGGTGGCGGGCGTGCGGAAGCGCTTGCGAATCAACACCACGCGCACCAACTCGGCGAGGAAGAAGGGGCTGATGATCGCCGGCAGGGTGGCCAGGTAGACGGCCAGGCTGTCACGCGTGATGAGCTGCGGGGTGTAGCGCCGGATGAGGAAGTGCCAGCGGAACCAGCGCGTCATCACGTTCAGGACGGTGAACGCGACGCAGATCAGCAGGCTCGCCACGGCTGGGGCGGAGAACAGCGCGTCGTGCAGATCCGGAAACTGCGCGGCGGCGATCCACAGGCCGGTGCTCAGGGCGCCCGCGCCGAGGACCAACAGCGGCAGCAGCAGCAGCAGTGTACGGTCGCGCGCCCGACGTCGACCCGCGCGGGGCCCCTGCTGATCCCTATTCAAGCACACTCCTCACGTGTCGGGCGGCGCGCCGTGGGTCGAGGCGGCACCCCGCAACCGGCGCATCGTGTCACGCCGTCCTGACGGCGACAAGGCGCGCATCGGCGCGCATCGGCGCTTGCGCGGTCACCGCCGCGCCGATAGGAACCAGGGCTCCTGCGAGGCCTGCTGGGGACTGTGTATGTCGCCTCACGATGGTCGTAGGCAGTTCGTCGCGGCGGCCGTGGTGGCTGCGGTGCTGCTCGTCTACTGCGCCGTGCGCTACGGCGACGCGGTCGGCATGTTCTTCTTCCTCGACGACTTCTGGGTGATGCGCGACGCCGACGCCGCCTATCGCAGCCCGGCGCTGTCGCTGCTGGAGTTCTTCAAGCCCTCGCACAACGGCCTGATGCTCTACCGGCCGCTGAGCACCGTCGGCTACTTCTCCCTGCTGCGCCAGCTCTTCGGCCTCGATGCGAGCGCCTACCACGCCTTCCACGTGCTGCTGTTCGCCTGCAACGGCTTCCTGGTGGCGGCCATCGTTCGCGCCCTGACGCTGTCGTGGGGCTGGGGCCTGGCCGCCGGCCTGCTGTACGCCGCCGCGCCGGGCCACATGCTGGCGGTGTACTGGATCGGCGCGGCGACGATGACGGTCACGGCCGCCGTGGTGCTGCTCAGCCTGCTGTGGTGGCTGCATGCGCCGGCGCGCTGGCGCGGCGCCGGGGCCGCCGCGCTGCAGGTGGTGGCGCTGCTGTGCAGCGAACACGCCGCCGTCGTGCCGGCCCTGCTCGCCTGGCTGATGGTGTTCGGGCCGCGGCCCGCGACGCTGCGCGAGACCGTCCGGGCGGTGCTGGCGCCGGCGGCGGTGACCGGCATCTATCTCGCGGCCAAACTGGCGTACTTCCTGGTCGCCGGGTTCCCGCATGGCGGCTACGCGCCGGCGGCCGACCCCTCGGCCTGGGTGGAGAACATCGGTCGCTTTGCGATCGCCACCGGCAGCGGTCCGACGCTGCTGCTGACCTCGCCCCAGGCGCCCTTCGCGGTCGGCGTGACGCTGCTCGCCGCGCTCGTGGCGCTCGGCGTGCGGGCGCGCCGGCGCGGCGGCGGGTCCCGGCTGCCGGCGCTGGGGCTGGCCCTGTTCGTCACCGCCCTGCTGCCGGTGCTGCCGCTGACGCAACACTATTTCAGCTACTTCATCGGCGTCGCGGCGCTGGGCATGGCGATCGCCGTCGTCGGCGCCTGCCGCGCCGTGCCGCGCGGCGGCGGGGCGATCGCGGCGGTGCTGGTGGCCGCCGCGCTGGCGACGGACCCGGCCACCTGCGAGCGGGCGGGGCGCGGTGAACCCGGCGTCAAGCTCCTGCTCGGCGTCCAGGCCAGCAGCCGCGACCTGGTCCGTAGTCTCGACCAAACGGCCCGCCTTCTGCCCGAGGGTCGCTTCGTGCATGTTCCCGACTCGCCGCTGAACATGTCGGTGATCGGATTCGGCGGCGCCCAGCGCGTCTTCTTCGATCCGCCGATCCTGGTCCACTACGGCACCGGGCCGCCGCCGGCCTGGGACCCGAACCCCGTGTCGCTGCTACCGCCCCAGGCCAATATTCCCGTGCCCGGCCGGAGTGCCGCCTGGGACTGGCTGCGACGCGCCGGCACGACGCTGCACCAACCGTGGGCCGCGGGCTGCCGCTGAGCGGAGATCGCGTACTCCCGTGTGCGGCGCGCGCCGATGCCGGCCCCGCCGCGTCCGTGGCGATCACCAGGTGCGGGGATCAGTAGAGATCCGGCCGCAGCAGCGCGTCCGTGCCGCCGTCGACGAAGAGCACGCTGCCGCAGGCGAAGCGCGCCGCGGGGCCGAGCAGGAAGACGACCGCGGCGGCGATATCGTCCGGCGCGCCGGGGCCGCCGGTCGGCACCGGGAAGCCGCGGATGGCGGGGCCGAAGATCGGATGGTCGAGGCCGCCCTGCAACAGCGGTGTCAGCACCGCGCCGGGTGCGACGGCGTTGAGGCGGATGCCGGCGCCGGCCCACTCGGCCGCCGGCGCGGCGCGGCGCAGCCAGCGCGTCAGGGCGCGTTTCGAGCCGGCGTAGACCTGCTGACTGGCCATCGTCACGGTCAGGGCGCGGGCCGCGGCCTCGTCGCCGGCGAGGCAGGCATCGACCAGGGCCGCGTCGTCGTTCGGCACCGACAGGGCGTTCGACGCGATCGCCACCGCCGCCGGCCGCGGCGCGGCCGCCAAGGGGCCGCGCAGGCCGGCGAGCAGCACCTGCGCCCCGAAGTAGTTGACGGCGACGATGGCCGCCGCGTCGGGCACGTGCGGGCCGATGCCGGCGCAGGCGACGAGGCCGTCGAGGCGCCCGGCGGCGGCGGCCTCGATCGCGGCGACGGCGGCGGCGCGGCCCGCCGGCGTCGCCAGGTCGGCGATGATCTCGGCGTCGCGTACGTCGACGCCGATGACGCGCGCCCCATCGCGTTCGCAGCGGGCGCGAATGGCGGCGCCGATGCCGGACGCCGCGCCGGTGACAGCGATCACCCGCATGCCCGCCCCCGCCGCCTCAGGCCCAGAACTCGTCGACTGCATAAAGGTCCCATACATACTCCCACACTTCGACCACCTGGCCGGCGACGAGCCGCAGACGCAGGCAGGTCGGGTTGTCGAGCGTCTTGCCGTCACGCGCGCCGTGACCGCGGAAACAGACGACGGCCTGCGCGTCGTCGGCCAGCACCAGCTCCAGGTCGAGGTGGAAGCTGCCGCCGCTCAGCGCCTGCACCTGCAGGAGAAAGGCGAGGATCGCCGCCCGGCCGCGGTGTTCGCCGACGAGGCGGCCGCTGCGGCCGGGGAAGTGCCACACGGCATCGACCGCGATGACCGCCTCGATGGCGGCGAGGTCGGCGCGCCGGAAGGCGTCGAACAGGCCGCGAATACGCTGCGCGTTGGCATGCTCGCTCACGACAGCCACTCCGGCGTCGGCAGGCCACGGGCGCGCAGGTACTCGGGATTGAACAGCTTGCTCTGATAGCGGGTGCCGAGGTCGCAGAGGATGGTGACGATGACGTGCCCCGGCCCGAGCTGGCGCGCCAGGGCGATGGCGCCGGCGACGTTGGTGCCGGACGAGCCGCCGACGCAGAGGCCCTCTTCACGCAGCAGGGCGAAGACGACGCGCAGCGCGTCGGCGTCGGGCACGTGCAGCGCCAGGTCGATCGGCGCCCCCTCGAGGTTGCCGGTGACGCGGCCCTGGCCGATGCCCTCGGTGATCGACTCGCCGACGGCCCGCAGCTCGCCGTGCGTGTACCAGTTGTACAGCGCCGAGCCGGGCGGATCGGCGAGCACGATGCGCACCGACGGCTTGTGCGCCTTCAGCGCCAGGCCGACGCCGGCAAGCGTGCCGCCGGTGCCGACGGCAGCGACGAAGGCGTCGACGCGCCCCTCCGTCTGCGCCCAGATCTCGGCGCCGGTGGTGTCCTGGTGGGCGCGGCGGTTGGCGAGGTTGTCGAACTGGTTGGCCCACACCGCGCCGCACGGCTCCGACGCCGCCAGCTCCTCGGCGAGGCGGCCGGAGACACGCACGTAGTTGCCTGGATCTTTGTACGGCAGCGCCTTCACCAGGCGCAGCTCAGCGCCGCACAGGCGCAGCATGTCCTGCTTCTCGCGACTCTGCGTCTCCGGCATGACGATGACGGTGCGGTAGCCGCGCGCGTTGGCGACCAGCGCCAGGCCGATACCGGTGTTACCGGCGGTGCCCTCGACGATGACGCCGCCCGGGCGCAGCGCGCCGCGCGCCTCGGCATCGGCGACGATGGCGCGCGCGGCGCGGTCCTTCACCGATCCGCCGGGATTGAGGAACTCGCACTTGGCGAGGATCTCGCAGCCGGTGTCGTCCGAGGCGCGCCGCAAGCGCACCAGCGGCGTGTTGCCGATCAGGTCGACGAAGCCGTTCGGAACGCGCATGCGAGGCGCGGAGCTAGCACACGGCGCCAGCCAAGTGGAGCGCGGCGCGTCAGACTTGAATCCACCCGCCACTGAGCGCAGCATCGCGACCGATGCCGCGGCTGCAACGCAAGAACTTCGCAACGCCGGACGTGGTACGCCAGTTCCCGACTGGACGTATCGACATCGTCACGCTGGACGAATTGGCCATCGGGCGCTTCGTCTTCCAGCCGGGCTGGCGCTGGTCGAAGGATGTCGCGCCAATCACCGGCACCACCGCGTGTCGGCACCGCCATGTCGGCTACACGATCTCGGGGCGTCTCGAGGTGCGCATGGACGATGGGACGACGATTGTCATCGAGCCGGGCGATGCCTACGAGATCCCGCCCGGACACGACGCGTGGGTGGTCGGCGACGAGCCATGGGACTCGGTCGAGTTCACCAGCGCGCGCGAGTTCGGATTGTCGCCCGAGGATCTCGGCGAGCGGGTGCTGACGACGATCCTCTTCACCGACATCGTCTCCTCGACGTCCCATCTGGAGCGGCTCGGCGACCATGCGTGGGCCAACCTGCTCCACGAGCACAACGTGCGGATCCGTGCGGCCATGGATCGCTACCGTGGTCGCGAGATGGGAGCGCTCGGCGACGGGTTTCTGGCGCTCTTCGACAGCGCGGCCAAGGCCGTGCACGCGGCAGCGCTCATGGATCCGGCGGTGGCCGAACTCGGCGTCCGTGTCCGCGTCGGCATCCACACCGGTGAAATCGAGATCGTCGGCGGACAGGCGCGCGGCGTCGCCGTGCATGCGGCGGCGCGGGTCGCTGGACTCGCCGGCCCCGGGGAAGTCCTCGTTTCGGGCACGACGCGTGATCTGCTCGACGGGGTTGGCCTGTCCTTCGAATCACGCGGCGAGCACGTGCTCAAAGGCCTGAGCACAGCCCGCGCGATCTTCGCCCTGCGCCGCACTCCACCTGATTGACGGCGGGCGGTGGTGGTGGGACACAGCGCGGCGATGCGCATTGTGGTGCTCGACGGACATACGCTCAATCCGGGCGACAATCCCTGGGATGCGCTGGAGAAGCTCGGCGCGCTGACCGTGTACGACCGCACGGCGCCGGCGCTGGTCGTCGAGCGCGCCGCCGCAGCGGACGTGGTGCTGACCAACAAGACGCTGCTCGACGCGGCAGCCATCGCGGCGCTGCCGCGGCTGCGTTTCGTCGCCGTGCTCGCCACCGGCTACAACGTCGTCGACGTCGCCGCGGCGCGGGGGCGCGGCGTCGCGGTGTCGAACGTGCCGGAGTATGGCACCGACGACGTCGCCCAGCACACCCTGGCGCTCTTGCTCGAGCTCTGTCAGCGCGTCGGCGATCACGCCCGCGCCGTCGCCGACGGCGAGTGGGCGCGCCGGCCCGATTTCAGCTTCTGGCTGACGCCGCCGCGCAGCCTCGCCGGCCAGACGATCGGCCTGGTCGGCTATGGCCGCATCGGCCAGCGCGTCGCCGCCCTGGCGCGGGCGCTGGGCATGCGGGTGATGGCGAGCAGCCGCCTGGCGCGCGCCGCCGGCGCCGAGCCGCCCGACGCCTGGGTGACCATTTCCGATCTCTTCGCCGAGGCCGACGTGCTCAGTCTGCACTGCCCGCTGACCGCCGACAACGCCGCCTTCGTCGACGCGCCGCTGCTGGCGCGCGTACGGTCGCACGCGCTGCTGATCAACACCGCCCGCGGCGGCCTCATCGATGAGCCGGCGTTGGCGGCGGCCCTGCGCGAGGGCCGCCTGGCCGGCGCCGCGCTCGACGTGCTGTCGGTCGAGCCGCCGCCCGCCGACCACCCGCTGCTATCGGCGCCGAACTGCCTCATCACCCCGCACATCGCCTGGGCCAGCCTGGCGGCGCGCCGCCGCCTGATGGAGGCGACGGTGCGTAACGTCGCGGCGTTCCTGGCCGGGACGCCGATCAACGTCGTCAATCCCTGACCGCGCCCTCCATTGCCGTTGGGCATCGTCACCGCCGGCGTGGCATGGTCGCGGGATGCGTCCGTTGGCCGTCGGTGTCCTCCTCGCCCTGCTCGCCGGCTGCGGCGGGGGCTCGAACGACGGCGACGGCGGCGAGGACGGGCGCGATCTCACCGTTGCGCAGCTCAACTTCCTGCACGGCACCTCCGGCGCCTGCAATCAGCTCGACAACTGCCGCCTTGGCGAGCGCGCCGACCTGCTGTTCCAATGGATCGAGGGCAGCGGCTGCCCAGACGTCGTCACGCTGCAGGAGATCTGGCGCGGCTCGTTGCCGCTGCTGCAGGCGGGCGCCGCGACGGCCTGTCCATTCGCCTACGAGCTGGTCGTCAGCGCCGCGCGCCCGGGGCCGGACGAGGCGGCGATTCTCAGCCGCTACCCGGTCCTGGCGAGCGAGATCCAGCCGCTCTTTCCCGGCTTTCGCAAGGTGACGCACGTACGCATCGATCATCCGCTCGGGCCGCTCGATGTCTACACCACGCACCTCGCCTCCGGCGCCGACGGCGGCAACCTCGGCTGCGACGTCGGCACGCCGCCCTGTCCGGAGGCGTGTCGCGCCGCCGGCGCCGTCAATCGGCGCGATTGCCAGGCGGTGCAGATGGCGGCGTTTGTCGCGGCGACGCATAGCGGCGACGCGCCGGCGGTGGTCAGCGGCGACTTCAACGCCGCGCCCGGCTCCTTCGTCTATCAGCAGTTCGCCGACCGCGGCTGGCGCGACGTCTACCTGGCGGCGGGCAATCCGGAGTGCGACGCGGCGACCGGAGTCGGCTGCACCTCGGGGCGCGTCGACGAGGCCCTCACCGACCTCGAGTCGCCGGCGCAGGGCGTCAACGAGCGCATCGACTTTGTCTTCCTGATTGCGCCGCGCAACGGCTTTGCGTGCCGCCCCCGGCTCGACCCGGCCGCCGACCGCGACGGCGACGGCAGCGCGACGCGCAACTTCACCGATCTCCCCAACCCCTTCGCCCCCGCCTGCGGGGCGGCGCCACTGCCGCCGTGCTGGCCGTCCGACCACGAGGGGGTGGAGATGGACCTGAACTGCGACTAGAGAAGCCGGACCCGCCGCCGCGGCGGGTCCGACCGATGCCGTCCTTTTCGCAGATCCGCGGCGAGTTGCGCCCGACCTTCGTTCTCGCCTGGCCGGTGGTCACCGCCGAGCTCGGCTGGATGACCATGGGCCTGGTCGACACCATCATCGTCGGCCGCGTCAGCGCCGAGGCGCTCGGCGCCGTCAGCGTCGGCAGCCACATCTTCTTCGCCATCGCCATGTTCGGCATCGGTATGCTGTTCGGCCTCGACTACCTGGTCTCCTATGCACACGGCGCCGGCCGGCTCGACGAGGCGCGCCGCTGGCTGGGGCAGGGCCTCTGGCTGGCCGCGTCGCTCGCCGTGCTGCTGACCGGCGTGATGCTGCTGCTGCGCGCCAATCTCGACCGCCTGGGTATCCAGCCGGAGGTGGCGGTGGCGGCGGGTCCGTATCTCGGCGCCCTGCTGTGGAGCTTCCTGCCACTGCTGCTCTTCGCCACCCTGCGCCGCTATCTGCAGGCGCTCGGCCAGGTGCGGCCGGTGATGATCGCGCTGGTCAGCGCCAACCTGCTCAACCTCGCCGCCAACTGGCTGCTGGTGTTCGGCAACTGGGGCTTTCCGGCCCTCGGCGCCGCCGGCTCCGGCTGGGCGACCACCTTGTCACGCGTCTACCTGTTCCTCTACCTGCTCGCCTACACGCTGCGCTTCGAGCAGCGCGCCGGGCGTGGCGCGCGCCTGCCGCTGGCGCTCGAGCCGGCGCGGGTGCTGCGGCTGGCGCGCCTCGGGCTGCCGGCGGCGCTGCAGCTGCTGCTCGAGTGCGGCGTCTTCGCCGTCGCCACGGTGCTCGCCGCCGGACTCGCGCCGATCGCGCTGGCGGCGCACCAGGTCGCCCTCAGCGCCGCGTCGTTCACGTTCATGGTGCCGCTCGGCGTCTCCGCCGCCGCGGCGGTGCGCGTCGGCAGCGCGCTCGGCCGCCGCAAGCCGGTCGCCGCGGGTCTCGCCGGCTGGAGCGCGCTGCTGCTCGGTACCGGCGCCATGGTCGTCTCGGCGCTCCTCTTTCTCGTCGTACCGCGTCCGATCCTGCGCATCTTCACCACCGATCTCGAGGTGATCGCCGTCGGTGTCGGCCTGCTGGCCGTGGCGGCGCTGTTCCAGCTCTTCGACGGCCTGCAGGTGGTCGCCACCGGCGCGCTGCGCGGCGCCGGCGATACGCGCACGCCGATGCTCGCCAACCTCGCCGGCCACTGGCTGCTCGGCCTACCGATCGGCGCCTGGCTCTGCTACCGCGCTGGCTGGGGCATCATCGGCCTGTGGGCGGGCCTGTGCATCGGTCTGATCGCGGTGGCCATCGTGCTCATCGCCGTCTGGTCGCGCCGCGCCGCCGCGCTGGCCGCCGGAGGCGCTCCGGCTCGCTCGCCGTGACGCAGGCGCCTGGACCGCGCCGCGACCGGTGAATCCCCACTACCTGAAACCCCCTGGAGGGCGCCCCCCCGTGGGCGCCTGTTGCCTTGGGCGGCGGAAGCCCCA